>JAIPCX010000002.1 GCA_021737945.1 Polynucleobacter sp. | reverse complement strand
AGTGCAAAGGCGGAGACCATCATTCCCGCCACGAGCAAGGGCACACCAAACGCTGAAAGTTTTATTGCGCGCTCTGTGGGTGAGGCGACGAAATACTGCATCAACTGTAATTGCCCAAGTACCAGCATGATCACGACCAATGCCGGTACGACTTTGTTCCAACTAAACAGCATCGCGATCACAACCAATTGCGGAATGATCATCACGCGGCAAGCGGTACGAGCTGCGCTATCGATACCCAACATCACGGGTAACGAACGCACGCCCATTTGCCTGTCGCCTTCAACGGCTTTGAAATCATTTAAGGTCATGATTCCGTGCGCGGCGATGCTGTACAACAATGCTAGCAGTAAAGATCGTGAATCGGGCATGGCACCGCCCATCATTACAGCGGCACCTGTTACCCAAGCGAGTCCTTCATACGACAAACCGCAGGCGGCATTACCTAACCAACCGTTTTCTTTTAATCGTATTGGCGGCGCGCTATACGCCCATGCCAATACCAGTCCCAGCACTGCTGCGATGAATCCCCAGGTACCTAAAGTTGTAGCAACTAATAGCGACAAGCCAGTCCAGAGGATCGCGATATACAAACCCCAGTAACCCGGCATGCGCCCCGAGGGTATCGGGCGTTGCGGTTCGTTAATCGCATCCACATGTCGATCAAACCAATCATTTACCGCTTGGCTGGAAGCACACACCATAGGTCCGGCCAACACAATGCCGGTGATGATGATCGGCCACTGATCTTCAGCCGCCACCCCAGATGAAATCGCGCCACATGCGAACGCCCACATGGGCGGGAACCAGGTAATAGGCTTTAGCAATTCGGCAACGGCAGGAAAGGAAGGGCGACTCATGCTACTGATTGTGCCCGTGACAGTTTTAAGCGTCAATTAAAATTGACACTTTGTGCGGGGGATTTCTGGTGGGGCTGAGCGAGCGCTTAGGTGGGAGGAGTGATTGAGGATTTTCTGAAGCGGGAAAAGGGTGCAAAGGCCTCTATTTGACTATCCCAAGAAAGACCGCCAAGCATCGATCAACTTCCAGCAACACGTTGGGATCTAGGCGGCCAATAGGTTCACCAAGCCGCTCAGTGGAAACCGTCATCGCTTTGTCGATCATTATTTGTGAAGTTACGCGAAGACCGTTTTCTTGACTGGGCTCTACCAACACACGAAAAAGAGGTGTATCCCGAAGATCGCTGGTTACTGGCAAAACGGTAACTGAGGGGTGGTTTTCGAAAAAGTCAGACTGCACCACCAGTGCAGGACGCGGCTTACCGAAATCACCCTGAAAGGCGATGGTTACCAAATGACCGCGCATTAACGCCAGCCTTTTTGGTCTGAAATGTCCTCAATCCACTCTAATATTTCCGTTTCCTGAGGATCGTTGGCCAATCTGGCCGATTGCTCGCGACATAGTGCTGCGAAAGAAGCTTGCCGGGTGTCTGGCACCCAAAGCTGCACTGGGCGCAAACCCGCCATCCGCAATGCCTCGCGGTGCTTGCGTACTCGATCATTTGTTGGGGTAGCCATGGGATCCTTTCACGTTACATGAAACAGATTAACCCCAAAATTCGTTACATGCAACAACTGACCAATCTATCTTGTCGTTCCCCCGGTGCCCAACGGTACTGACCACTTTAAATAACAAACAAAATTTTTAAAACATGTCAGTCAATAAAGGACAACATTAATTGGGATATCGCGCCTGAAAATCTTTATAGCTCACGGCGATGCCATCTTTAAGCGAGGTTTGAGCTTTCCAACCCAGCGCAATTAATGCTGAGACATCGAGCAGCTTACGTGGAGTGCCATCAGGCTTGCTGCTATCGAATTCCAATTCACCCTGAAAACCTACGACCTCAAGCACTGTTTCTGCGAGCTCGCGGATTGTTTGATCGACGCCGGTGCCGATGTTGAGCAATGAGCCGGTGTAATCGCTTTCCATCAAAAAAGTACACGCATCGGCAAGATCATCGGCGAATAAAAATTCGCGCATGGGCGTACCAGTGCCCCAGACCTGAAAAGACTTTTCTCCAGCGAGTTTTGCCTTGTGTGCTTTATGTATCAGCGCAGGTAGCACATGCGAGTTGTTTAGATCGTAGTTGTCATTCAAGCCGTAGAGATTTGTCGGCATGACACTCACATACTGACGACCGTACTGCTGATTGTGCGCATCACACAATTTGATGCCTGCAATTTTTGCGACGGCATACATTTCATTCGTAGGTTCGAGCGGGCCTGTTAGCAAATAGGATTCTTTGATCGGCTGTGGACATTCGCGCGGGTAAATACAGCTACTGCCTAAAAACATTAATTTTTGTATACCGGCGAGATGGGCACCATGAATTAGATTCGATTCAATACTTAGGTTTTGAAAAATAAAATCGGCGCGGTAGGTATTGTTGGCATGTATGCCACCGACTTTAGCGGCTGCGATAAAAATGTACTCAGGATGCTCATTTTCCAGAAAAGCATAAACCGCTTTTTGATCAAGCAAATCTAGTTCATCACGTGTAGCAGTGATGACGTTGGTATAGCCTTTAGCTTGCAGAGAGCGAACTATTGCGCTGCCCACCATCCCGCGATGACCAGCAACAAAAATTTTTGCAGACTTATTCATGCTGATAAATCATTCGTGATGATCAAACGCTTGGAAGCCATGCTGTTTGACCAGGCTGTCACGCTTGGCGGAGGTGAAGTCACTCTGCGCCATTTCACTGACTAATTGTTGCAGTGTGGTGACCGGTGTCCACCCCAGTTTTTGTTTTGCTTTGGTGGGATCGCCCAATAAGGTTTCAACTTCGGTGGGGCGGAAGTAGCGCGGATCAACGCGCACAACGGTGTCGCCCACTTTGCATTTTGCATCTGGATTGTTCACTGCGGTAATACGTGCGATTTCATTTTCACCTTCGCCTTCAAAGGCAAGTGTGACGCCGAGTTCTTTGGCGGCTAAATCCACGAATTCACGAACGCTGTATTGCACGCCAGTAGCAATCACAAAATCTTCCGCAACGTCCTGCTGCAGCATGAGCCATTGCATTTCGACGTAGTCTTTTGCATGACCCCAATCGCGTAGTGCGGACATGTTGCCGAGGTAAAGACAATCTTGCAAGCCGAGCACTATGCGCGCTAATGCGCGAGTAATTTTTCGCGTAACAAAGGTCTCGCCACGGATCGGGCTTTCATGATTGAACAGAATGCCATTACATGCGTAGATGCCATAGGCTTCACGGTAATTGACGGTGATCCAATACGCATACAGTTTAGCGACGGCATACGGGCTGCGCGGGTAAAACGGCGTGGTTTCTTTTTGTGGGATTTCTTGTACCAGACCATACAGCTCGCTGGTGGATGCTTGGTAAAAACGCGTTTTTTTCTCTAAACCGCAAATACGTATCGCCTCGAGTAAACGCAGTGCGCCTATACCATCGGCATTGGCGGTGTATTCAGGTTCTTCAAAACTCACCGCGACATGACTTTGAGCGGCGAGGTTGTAGATTTCATCGGGTTTGACATCTTGGACGATGCGAATCAAGTTGGTGCTGTCGGTCAGATCACCGTAATGCAGTATGAATTTTCTGCCGTCGACATGCGGGTCTTTGTACAGATGGTCAATACGGTCGGTGTTAAATAGCGAACTACGACGCTTGATGCCGTGAACGACATAGCCTTTTTTTAACAAAAATTCGGCGAGATACGCGCCATCTTGTCCGGTAATGCCGGTGATAAGTGCAACTTTAGGTGTTTGGGCCATTGGATTTCTACATTCGAGGAGGTGTACTGAATTAACCTGCGATTATCCCAGATAAGCAGGGTGTGCGACTAGCGAAGGATGGAGATCGTCAGTGCCAGGTGAGGCAAGCGAATGCTACTTATCCCCACCCAAATTGCCAATTTTGTATTGGCGTAGTTTCACGTACAGGCTTTGACGTGAAAGCCCAAGAATTTCGGCAGCGGTGGCGCGATTGTCTTGGGTGAGTTGTAGCGCTGCTTCGATGCAGAGTTTTTCGATCAACTCGGTGGTTTCGCCGACGATTTCGCGCATGGGAACGCGGCCAACGAGTTCGCTGAGTTGTTCGACTGAGCGTGGGATTTCGTGTTGTGTTTCGCTGCCGAGACGACGACCGATATCGCGGATGGTGAAGCCAAGTCCACTTACCTCGCCGTGTGGGACTGACACGGCAGAAATTTCTACCGGTATGGATGCACCGTTTTCATTGCGCAGGTTAGTCGCAAATAATTTGACTGATCCACGCTGACGTAAATTCGCTAACAACACATTTAAATCAATACCGGCGCGACCTAACCAACGATCCATGGATTGACCGATGACCTGATCGTTGCGATTGAGTTGCACTAACTCGCTGAAAGCGCGATTAGCAGCGAGAATTTCGCCATCGTTATCGGTGACGACAAAGGCGTCGGGTGTTTGCTCAAGTACGCGCAATACCAATTCACCTTGTGCTGCGCTACTGCTAACGGCGGCGCTAGTCTGGTGTTCGCTAACGATGCGTACGAGTAGTAATTCGCCGCTTTCTTCCTGTATGACTGAGGCGGCTAAGTTTAACTGGCCTTTAGCAGCAGGAATAATTATTTGATCAGGTTTGCCGCTGGCACGAACGATTTCAAGAAGCTTTGAAAGCGTAGTGCCGGCCTTCGCATCGAAACAATCAAGGATATTTCGGCCGACTAAACGCCGCACACTTTCGCCCAATGCTGAGGCGGCTGCGGGATTGGCTTCTACAATTTTTAAGGTTTTGCCCTCAACGACCATCACGCCTTCGGAGGTGAGGTCAAACAAAATTCGGTAACGCGATTCGAGATGACGCAGACGTAAATAATCGCGCTCCATCGCTTGCTGGGCATCGACTAATTGTTGCTGCAGTATCGATTGAGCACGCAGATCGCGACCCAACGCAATCATGCGACCGTTGGGGCCGACACGAATAGCACAAAAAGATAGCGGCACATCGGGGCCTGAAGTGGCTTTGACATTCACTTGTCGCCAGATGGTTCGTCCATCAGCGTCGGCATCGTTCAAGAGCTTAGAAATTTTTGGGCGCGTCTCAATGGTGACCGTGTCTATCCACGACTTACCTATCCAACTGCGCTGACCACCTAAGACGGGCAGCGCTGCATGGCTGCTAGAGACGTCTTGCACCACCCCCCGGCCGTCAACGACGAGCACGACATCTGCCGCTGCTGAAAGCAGCGCAGCATTCGCTTCTGGACTTAGTCCAGATAACGATTCATTAGGGGTTTCAAATTGTGTCAATTGGGGGAACCAATAGTTGGTCGTAAAGCTGTTGCGGGACGGTCAATTTAAAAAGCGACCGCAAAGTATTTTCTTATACAGGCGAGTGGATTGTGACCGCAATTATAAGGATATTCAAGCTAAATTGTCACTTGCAAGCGTCAGTTTAATCTGACTTCCCTTTGATGTTGGACAAGGTTTGTTGCCATAGTTAGTGCCGAATTGGCATCATTGGCGGTGCCATCAGCACCCACGATGCTTACTAATTCAGGGCGGCGCAGCAAAAGAGCGCCGCCGACCATGATGGCTAGGCGTGGGTTGCGGGAGGTTTTGCGGGCGGCCTGCACGGTTTTTTGAAGGTCATCAATTTCTCTGTCGGTGCCAGCTGACAGAGCTAAGACATCAAACCAGTCGGTAGAGAGCGAGTCTTGTATTTCTCTGGGCTGAGGGGATGGGATGGTCAGCGTGACCCAGCCTTCGCGCCGGAAAAATTCCGACAGCATGGATACGCCCAGGGTGTGCTGATGGCCGGGCAGGTTGGCAATCAGTATGCGTCGCTCAATCGGTGCCGCCGCACGCTGCGCTGCGTCGGATTGAAATGCGGGGCTGAGGTCGTACAGCATGGTCTGTATGCGCCATAAGCAGAGGGTGACTTCTGAGAAATTACAGGTATCTGCCTCCCATAACTCACCCAGATAGCGTGCCGAAGGTGCTAGCAATTGCAGGTAAATGGCATCTATCGTGCAACCATCTTCGCGTAACTCGGCGACTATGACATTGGCGGCGGCAACGTCTTGGGCCAGCAGTGCCTGAGTAAAGGCGATGATCTCATTGCGAGAAATGTTGTTCGCACTCAGTGATGTCTGGCGCGAATCGCGATGGGCCGACATCAGCCGCGGGATGATTTCAGCCTGAACAAGTGTTAAAAGGGAGTGCTCACTGTCTTGATTGGCTATTCTGATCAATGGATCAGTAGTGAGGTTGAACGTATTCTTGGCCTTGGTAGTTTTGCCCATGGGTGTCAGCTCCGTCGTGTTCCTGACTAACAGACGGCTCCGTAAAGTGAGTTTTCGAAGAATTACCGGACGATGCCTGAGGGCTTTAGATGTGTCAACTGAACATTACGTAATCTTTAGTTGACATACTCATCAGTCACTCCTACAGTCCAGAAATCAGTCCCTAAGGCAAGAATCTACGTAATGTACGAAAACATCGCCAGTTCGGTAACACCCAGACCTTTGTACACGCCAGAAGAGCGGGTACGGCGTGACGCTACGCGTTGGACGGTAGTCCAGGGGGTGCTTGCGCCTGTGCAATTCCTTGCTCTTATAGTGAGTGTGATTTTGGTGGTGCGTTTTCTGCAGACGGGCGAGGGCGAAACTGCCGCCACGATCTCAATCGTGGTTAAGACCATGCTGCTGTACGCCATCATGATTACCGGCTGCATCTGGGAGAAGGTGGTCTTTGGTTGTTACCTATTCGCTCCTAGTTTCTTCTGGGAAGACATGTTCAGCATGATGGTGCTGGCTTTGCACACCACCTATTTGGTTGCGCTTTTTACGGGCAACCTACCAGTGCATGACCAAATGGTGCTGGCCTTAGTGGCGTATTTCACATACACCATCAACGCGGGTCAATTTCTATTAAAGCTGCGCGCAGCACGACTGCAGCACGCAAAGACGAATCAACAATCCGCTGTGCACGCAATTAGCCAAGGAGCACACGCATGAATGCCGTGATCCCAATTCAAGCCGATATCGGTTGCGCCGATGCGCCGGTATTGCGCGAACGCGGTCAGCGCGAAGTCTTTTGCGGATTGACCGGAATTATTTGGATGCATCGCAAAATACAAGATGCCTTCTTTTTAGTCGTGGGTTCGCGTACCTGTGCGCACTTAATTCAATCCGCTGCAGGCGTGATGATTTTTGCTGAACCTCGTTTTGCTACCGCCATTATTGATGAGCGCGATCTGGCGGGTATCGCCGATGCGAATGAAGAGCTTGATCGCGTAGTGCGTCGTTTACTTGAGCGTAGGCCGGATATCAAGATGCTTTTTCTGGTGGGTTCATGCCCATCGGAAGTGATTAAGCTTGATCTGTCGCGTGCAGCGAGCCGCTTGTCGCAAGAATTCGTTAACAAGGTACGCATACTGAATTATTCAGGCAGCGGTATTGAGACGACCTTCACACAAGGTGAAGATGCCTGTCTCGCGTCACTGGTGCCGCAATTACCTGCCGTTGAAAAAAACGCACCGACATCCTTAATGATCGTCGGTTGTTTGCCCGATGTAGTGGAAGATCAGTTTGCGCGTCATTTAAAAGCGATGGGTGTGAAGAACGTGCAGTTTTTCCCGCCACGGTCATCGAAAAATATGCCAGCCATCGGTGAAAACACACGTTATTTATTAGCGCAGCCATTTTTAACTGATACGGCACGAGCCTTAGAAGGTCGTGGTGCTAAATATTTACCCGCGCCATTTCCGTTTGGAGTGGAAGGCACCACCGAATGGCTGCGAGTCGCAGCGACTATGTTTGGTGTAAGCGCAGAGTTGTTTGACAAAGTTACTCAGCCTTCGCGTGATCGCGCAACACGTGCACTTGAAAGGCATAAAGAAAAATTACAGGGCAAGAGCATTTTCTTTTTCCCAGATTCTCAGCTTGAAATTCCACTAGCACGATTCTTGGCGCGTGAATTAGGAATGAAATTGACGGAAGTAGGTACTCCCTACCTGCACCGCGAGCATTTGAAATATGAATTAGCAATGCTGCCTGCCGGAACGTCACTGTCTGAAGGTCAAGACGTAGAAAAACAACTCGATCGTTGCCGTGCTATTCAGCCCGACATCGTGGTGTGTGGATTGGGATTAGCAAATCCGCTAGAAGCGGAAGGCATCAATACCAAGTGGGCGATTGAATTAGTGTTCACGCCTGTGCATGGTTACGAGCAAAGTGCCGATTTAGCCGAATTGTTCGTGCGTACATTTGTGCGCAAAGACAAATTAGGTTTGGATAAGCAGCGATCGATACCAGCAAAAGATCTCGCGTCGGAGGCCGCATGCAATTAACCCTCTGGACCTATGAAGGACCACCGCACGTTGGCGCTATGAGAGTCGCTACGGCAATGGAAAACGTGCACTACGTATTGCATGCACCGCAAGGCGACACCTATGCGGATTTGCTGTTTACGATGATTGAGCGTTTACCTAAGCGTCCGCCAGTAACTTACACCACGTTTCAAGCGCGCGATTTAGGATCGGATACGGCCGAACTTTTCAAAAACGCCGCACGCGATGCCTATGAGCGTTTTGCACCGCACGCGATGTTGGTGGGTTCGTCATGTACCGCTGAATTAATTCAAGATGATCCAGGTGGTTTGGCTAAGGCATTAAACCTGCCAATACCTGTAGTGCCGCTTGAGCTGCCTTCGTATCAGAAAAAAGAAAATTGGGGCGCTGCTGAAACGTTTTATCAGTTAGTGCGAGCACTCGCTAAACCGCGTCCTGAAGATTATGTCGCCGAAAAACCCTCCTGCAATATCTTGGGTCCAAGTGCACTGGGTTTTAGACATCGCGATGATTTACGTGAAATCACCGGTTTGCTAGAGCGCATGGGCATACAAGTCAATGTGGTTGCACCTTTAGGCGCAACACCCGCTGATTTGGCGCGCTTGGCCGAAGCCGATTTCAATGTGGTGCTGTACCCCGAAGTAGGCATGCAAGCCGCACTCTGGCTGCAAAAAAATTTGAAGATGCCGTTTACTAAAACCATACCGATTGGCGCACAGGCTACGCGTGAATTTATGGCTGAGGTAGCAGAGCTTGCAGGGATTGAGCTTAACCCTGCACTAGAAGATGCGGCATCACGCGCGCCGTGGTATGCCAAGTCAGTCGATTCAACCTATCTCACCAGTAAACGTGTGTTTATTTTTGGTGATGCTACGCATACGATTGCCGCAGCGCGCGTCGCTTCAGAAGAATTAGGTTTTGAAGTGGTGGGGCTGGGAACGTATAGCCGCGAATTTGCGCGCGAAGTTCGCGAGGCTGCAAAAAAATACGGCATTGAAGCGCTGATCACCGATGACTATCTCGAGGTAGAAGCCCGATGCGCGGAGCTATCTCCGGAGTTAGTACTGGGTACACAAATGGAGCGTCACATCGCTAAGCGTCTTGGATTGCCATGCGCCGTGATTTCAGCGCCTGTACATGTACAAGATTTTCCAGCGCGTTATTCACCGCAAATGGGTTTTGAAGGTGCAAATGTGTTGTTCGACACCTGGGTTCATCCATTGATGATGGGTCTGGAAGAACACTTGTTGGGCATGTTCAAAGACGATTTTGAATTTCACGAAGGTGCCGCGCCGTCGCATTTAGGCAAAGCAGGCGCACCGCGTGTAGCTACGGATAGTGCGGAACCGATTGTGTTGCCCGAGGCGATTGCAGCTTCTGCGGGTGCAGAGACCGAAGAGACCGAAGAGCTTAGGTGGACCGCCGACGCTCAAAAAGAATTACAAAAAATTCCGTTTTTTGTACGTGGTAAAGCGCGTCGCAATACCGAACGCTATGCCAAAGATGCGGGTGTGATGCACATCACGATAGAAACGTTGTACGACGCTAAAGCGCACTACGGACGTTGATGCACTAAGGCGAAGAGCAGCACGGAAGTAATGAATAAAAAAGAACTGTCCTGCCGACAGGAAAGCACTACCGAGGAGTCAAGCAATGAATATAGCGACCGTACCTGTAAGTGAAATCAAACGTGATCGTCGTGCCGATGGTGAGGGCAGTGTGCAAGTGCAGCTCGATCCCAGCATGAAGATAGGTAATGCCAAGGTCTTTGCTATTTACGGTAAAGGTGGCATCGGTAAAAGTACGACATCGTCGAATTTATCGGTAGCGTTTTCTAAGTTAGGTAAGCGCGTGCTTCAGATTGGCTGCGATCCTAAGCATGACTCGACCTTTACGCTGACTAAAAAATTAATGCCGACTGTGATTGATGTATTGGAGTCGGTTGATTTTCATAGTGAAGAGCTACGCGTGGAAGATTTTGTGTTCGAAGGCTACAACGGTGTGATGTGCGTTGAGGCTGGCGGCCCGCCTGCAGGTACGGGTTGTGGTGGTTATGTGGTGGGACAAACAGTCAAGCTGCTGAAAGAACATCATTTGTTAGACGACACCGATGTGGTGATTTTTGATGTGCTCGGTGATGTGGTGTGCGGTGGTTTTGCAGCGCCATTGCAGCATGCAGACCGCGCGCTGATTGTGACGGCCAATGATTTTGATTCCATCTTTGCGATGAATCGTATTGTGCAAGCGATTGGCGCCAAAGCAAAAAATTACAACGTACGTTTAGGTGGTGTGATTGCCAATCGTTCGGATGCCACAGACCAAATCGATAAATACAATTCGCAAATTGGGTTGCAAACCATGGCGCGTATTCCATCCTTAGACATCATTCGCCAAAGTCGTTTGAAAAAAGCGACCTTGTTTGAAATGGATGATTCACCGGATGTACGTATGGTGCAAAACGAATACATGCAATTAGCAGCACGTCTTTGGGCCGGTACAGATCCATTGATCTGCCAGCCTATGAAAGACAGAGATATTTTTGATTTACTGGGATTTGATTGATTTGCTTGTTTTAAATAATTACCACTAACCGATTAAGAACCCCAGAAAGGGGACATGATGGACAACACTACGTATCAGGAAAAGCGTGACCGGTTAGAGGAATACTTTGATCGCACAGCTGCAGATCAATGGGCCAAGCTCACTTCGGATGCGCCAGTATCGGGCATACGTAAGACCGTGCGTGCGGGTCGCGATCGCATGCGCGAAACTTTGCTCAGCTGGCTGCCAGATGATTTGCATGGCCGACGTATTTTAGACGCGGGTTGCGGTACTGGCGCGTTAGCGGTGGAGCTGGTGAAGCGCGGTGCCGAAGTCGTTGCGATTGATTTGTCGCCGACCTTAGTGCAACTGGCGCGTGAGCGTATGCCAAAAGATCTGGGCAAAGGTAAATTGGAATTCATCGCCGGCGATATGCTGTCAACTAGTTATGGTCGCTTTGATCATGTGGTGGCGATGGACTCGATGATCCATTACGAAAAGCATGACATGGTCCAAGGTTTGGGCGGCTTGGCTCAGCGCACTAAGCAATCCATCTTGTTTACGTTCGCTCCTAGTAATCCGATTCTCGCGACGATGATACGTGTGGGCCGTATTTTTCCGCGAGCTGATCGCGCACCGTTCATTGAGCCGGTGTCTGAATCAGCGCTGCGCGATGAAATTGCTATCGCCGCTAAATTAGTTGGCTGGCAGACGGGTCATACAGAAAAAATTTCTAGTGGATTTTATACATCGCAAGCGATGCAATTGGTACTGGCATAAGACCTTTTTACCGGATTGCTTTAGCGCTGTTTTTATGACTGCAGAGTGTCAGAAAAAATCATTGCAGCGCAAGGAGAGAGATCATGAATAACACAACAACTGAGATCAATTCAGTCGCAGATGCTAATCGTAAAGCAGTGACGAATACAATTTTTTCGCCACGTTTTTATACGACTGATTTTGAAGCGATGGATAAGCTCAATATTGAGCCTGTGCGCGCAGAGTGGGATGCCATGATGGCTGAATACGAAGGCGATAACAATCATGATCACTTTCAGCGTGACGCGACTTTTGCGGATGAGGCGCGGGACCTGGCGTCGAAAATGTCGCCTGAGCTGCGCCAAGAATTTTTAGATTTTCTGGTCAGCTCATTAACATCAGAATTTTCTGGCTGCGTGCTGTACAACGAAATCAAGCGTAACGTAACTAATCCGGATATTAAGCAATTGATGGAATACATGGCACGCGATGAGTCTCGCCATGCAGGCTTTCTTAATTCGTCGTTGAAAGATTATGGTTTGGGTATTGATTTGGGCGACTTAAAGCGCACCAAAAAGTACACCTTCTTTAAGCCTAAATACATTTTCTATGCGACGTACTTGTCCGAGAAAATTGGTTATGCGCGCTACATTCGTATTTTCCGTCAATTAGAAAAACATCCAGAGAAACGTTTTCACCCTATTTTCCGCTGGTTCCAGCGCTGGTGTAATGATGAGTTCCGTCATGGTGAATCGTTTGCATTGATCATGCGTGCTAACCCGAATTTGCTGCGCGGTGCAAATGTGCTGTGGATACGTTTCTTCTTGTTGGCTGTATACGCTACGATGTATGTACGTGACCATACCCGTCCTGAATTAAAGCAAGCGATGGGGCTAGAGCCTACTGAATACGATTTTGATGTGTTTCGCATCACGAATGAAATTACCAAACAAGTCTTTCCTGTTTTGCTCGATATCGATCATCCTGCTTTCCGCGCTAATTTAGATCGGCTGTTTGCCTGTTCGCAGCGCGCCGATGAAGGATTGGCAGCAGGTGGTGTGGTGGGTTATGCACGCAAAGCTTTGTGGAGTGTGGCGGGCGCGGCAATATTTGCGCGCATGTTCTTTATCCCCGTGATTTCCAACCGATTGCCTGACACGGCACGTATGGTGCCAGCCTGGTAAATTTTGGATGACAGTGGTGCATGCCTAGCTTGGGCATACACTCATCATTCATTAACAATTAATAGGCTTTACGTTTGTAATGAGCCAGTATTTACTTCCTGCAGCGTTCACGCTGTTTGTTTGGTGGTTTTCGACGGGGGTAATTTTGTACCTCGGTCGATTGCCGAGCTGGACATTCAAATGGACAATGTTGAAATCTACTTTACTGTTGGGTTTCGCATTAGTGGGTTTGTCTATTTCCGCGTCGAGTGCGACCGTATCATCAGCGTACTGTGCGTTTACGTGTGCCTTGTTGATATGGGGCTGGCAAGAGATTGCTTTTCTTTTGGGTTATGTAACGGGCACGCGTCGAAGTGAATGTCCGGAAGATAGTCGTGGCTGGAAGCGCGCTTGGCATGCCACCGAAGCGATCTTGCATCATGAGTTTGCTTTAGTGGTGTTGGCGATACTCGTGTTTGCGGTGAGCTGGAACAAACCGAATCAAACGGGTTGGTGGACGTATTTGGTTTTGTGGACGATGCGTTTGTCAGCTAAGCTAAATTTATTTTTAGGTGTGCGTAATCTTTCAGAAAATTTTCTGCCCGCGCATCTCTCCTATTTACAAAGTTATTTCACACGACGTTCATGGAATTGGCTGATGCCAATTTCAGTGACCGCAGCGGTGACTGTGCTCGTGCCTTTGTGGATGGCCGTCTCGGTTCAACCGGCTGACGGTTTTGCGGCGACTAGTTTATGTTTGGTGGCGGGTCTGTTGACTTTGGCAGTGGTTGAACACATATTCATGATCTTGCCACTACCCACCACGTGGTTATGGAAGTGGGGTATGCGCGCAAAAGCCTGAAGCACAGGCTCTCGCGAGCTTTGAAGTTAATTAGTGTTTGCTTAATTCGTCATCCATATACGCACGCACTACATCATCGTAGTTAGTGTCGCGAACAAATCCCATACTTTCTGCGCGCGAGGTGATGAAATCACCGGGCCATGTGCGCACGAGTTTCATAATCGCCGCATCTTCTTGCCACTGAATGAGTTTGACAGGGGCTTCACCCGCGACTCGACCCATCGCCGCGACCATCTCACCCACGGTAATGCTCAGGCCAGGTAGATTCACCGCACCTGCACTGCCAAAGACTGCGCCAGCTACTTCATGCGCATGAATTAAATTGTTAACGGTGCTGCGTGGTGAGAGTACCCACATGCGAGTGTTAGCAGGTACTGGACAAATTGAGGCGACTCCGTTTAAGGGTTCACGAATAATGCCGCTGGCAAAACTCGAGGCCGCTTTGTTAGCTTTGCCAGGTCGTACCGATACTGTCGGCAGACGCACTGAACGACCATCCACAAAACCTTTGCGTGCATAGTCAGTCACCATCAGTTCACACATCGCTTTTTGTGCACCGTAGGAGCCTTGCGGTGTAGCGGGTGTGGTGTCGAGTACTTTGGCGGGCAGATCACCACCAAACACGGCCACTGAACTGGTGAATACAAAGCGTGGCTTATTGCCATTGCGGCGTGCTTGCTCGAGCAAGATGCGCGTAGCATCAAGATTGATGCGCATACCTAAATCAAAATCACTTTCGGCTTCACCGCTGACCACGGCTGCCAGATGAAACACGGTTTGAACTGAGGGAGTAAGCGCACGAGCCACGCTGGCGGCATCCGCGACATCACCGGTCATCGATACTATGCGTGGGTCGGTAAAGCCTTGTGCGGCCACTTGGTCGAGCAGCACGATGCGACTCAGGGTGTGTTGTTTGCCGTCTGGTCCAGCGAGTGTTCCGCGTTCGAGTAATTTTTTTGCGAGCTTGACACCCAAAAAGCCTGCACCGCCGGTAATTAGTACGTCCATCGTGGTCTCCGCGATTGTTATAAGAATTTATGTGCGGATAGTGTAATGGATGTGGCGGCAGGTTTGATTTATGACGGCTTGAACAGGTTAAATTAATTTTTCCAGGCAGGTTTTTTTTGCAATGCCTGCTCAAGTAATAATGCGATGTCTTCACGTCCGGCTGTTCGGGCTTGTTGCACCAGTTGTGTAGATAAGCCGGTTCGGTGATCTGCCCCGTGTTGCAACAGACAGGCTACGACGCTGAGTTGTCCTTTACTCACTGCCAGTGTTAGTGGGCTATCGCCATCATCGGATGTCATTATGTCTGCACCGTATCGTATGAGTAATTCAGCGGCTTGCGTTTTATTGTTTTCAATTGCAATAAATAACGGTGTTACGTCTTCATGGTTGGCGCAGTTAGGATCCGCTTTGTGCTCGAGTAGAAATTTCAGCATGAACGTATCTTCCAGCGAGATTGCATCAAACATCACGGAATTACCATTACTATCAGTGGCATTGATGTTTGCACCTTGCTTTAAGATCCATGCAATCATGGATAGAGAGTTACTTTGAACTACGCTAGCTAAAGGTAATGTACCAACGAGTTGAGGTCGGCTTAAGCGTTGAGAATTATGTTTAATTAATTTTTTGATGGCGTCTTTATCTTGGCGTTCCAAGCGCGTTGCCAGTAACTGACTTAGTAAGTATTCATCATCGGCGTCAGGTAGTAGCGAGCGCTCTTCTTGACTGAGTTCAATACCGGCCAAAAGAATGCGGGCTTTGTCTAGCGGGCTTCCATCGGCTAATTTAATTGAGCGTGCATGCGCTAAGTCTCGCAGCGATTTGGGGGCATGCAGCGTGAGTGGCTGCTGCAAATCGCCACCGAGTAGGGTCATGCAATCGCCGCGAGCCATGCCCGCCAGATAAAACAGAGTCAAAGGATCGGCTGTCATTTCATTAGCTTCGCAAAGCTCTAAATAGCTTGCGGTTACTTTTAATGAAAGACCCAGATGATTGAGTGAGGTTTTTTTTGAACTGGAATATAAAATAAACCAGCCAGACTGCCACAGTGGAGTGTCAGGTTTGATTTCATCGGCTAATGCCTTGGCCTCGCAACTCAACACATGAATAAAAGGTCGCACCTTGTTTGAGCTGGATGGTGATTGAGCTGGGTTGTGTAGAAGCAGATTTTCCAGCCACTCACGAGTCTGGTTTACGCGCTCTGAGTCTTTGCCCAAATCTGAAGCAAAACGGTGACTACGCTGACCTTTCATTCCCACACTATGGCCGTGCACATGCAATAAAAGGTGGTTAGATTTTTCCTTGTGTTTGCCAAGTAGATCGCCAACGGCGCTGATGGAGGCTTTCGCTGATTCGAATTCAAGCTCATGGGTATGGAGGTGGCTGATTTTCGCTATGCGCCTGCAAAATTTAACGGAGTTGGGATCAATTTCCTTCTCGTATAAATAAACCAAAGCTGGCGTCGTATCCGTTGAACCCTTGTTTTGATTCGAGGTCGACGCAGAAATACCGGATGAATTGTTGATGGCGCGCATGTGGTTTTAGCTCCGAGACTGAGGCACTCAGTAAGAGGCGGAAACACTGTGTGACTTTCACGCGGCTGGAGTTCCCTGTGTGTGCGTATCCGCTGCGTGCGGACGCGAGGAACTTTCGTGTCGAAAAATATTTTCTACTGGTGGATCATCGTGCACGGTGAGCTGTAATTTGTTTTCGTTGGCACGGTGTAGTACGCGGAGTTCATCGCCGACGATTTCAGTTGTGTGCCGCTCGATGCTGTCTTTGCCTACCCATTTGCGCGTTTGCAGATGACCTTCCAGGTAAATTAATGCGCCTTTTTTTAAATGATGTGCAGCCAGCTCGGCCAGTCGTTTATACAAAACCACGCGATGCCATTCCGTCGCATCACGACGGGCGCCGGTGGATTTGTTTTTCCATGATTCGCTGGTAGCAACCGATAAATGAGCGACTAACTCGCCACTGTTCATGGTGCGTATATCGGGATCCTGACCGAGATGGCCAATCAAAAGCGCTTTATTTAGTGTTCCGGTCATCGTTGTTTCCGTGGATAAGAGACGTGGGGGTGGACGTCATGATGTCGCTGCCCAATAGCTAAGGTGCTGTGATGATTCAAGGCTTGTGCAGGGTCTGGCTGCGCTGGGGCAGATCAGCTGCATAAACTCTGCCGACAGAGACAAAAGGGACGGGGAAAAATGTCTAGTCAGCCTGACAGTTCGGGGTGTACAGTAAGCACTGTGGCCGTCAGTTGGGATGTAGTTAGTAAAAAAATAACCTGCTCGATAGGCTTTCGACCCAGAAGTGGGTGATGGGGGACGGGGTGGAAAAATTCTTCGCGGGCACCGGCCTGATCGATGTGGTGTTAGCGGCCACGCTGCTGGAATGGATGGCGCTAGAAATGTGGTGGCGCATCACTGGCAAAGGGCTCAATCCGGTCGAGTTGCGTTTGGTGCTGCTAGCCGGCTTGGCACTCATGCTGGCTGTGCGCACTGTCCTGATGTCCTTACCCTGGTTTGTGACTGCGTCACTTCTTTCTGCTGCTGGTCTGGTGCATTTGGCTGATCTCAAGCGGCGTTGGTCTGTTTCATCGAGCTGAGTTTTTTCGGAGAAGATTTTCATGCGTTTGAGTTTTCCTTTTTCTGCCATCGTCGGGCAGGAAGAAATGAAGCAAGCGATTTTGGTCGCCGCGGTTGATCCCGGTGTGGGTGGTGTCTTGGTGTTTGGTGATCGTGGTACCGGTAAATCGACCGCGGTACGTGCGCTTGCTGCCATGCTCCCGAAAATGCGCGCTATGGCGAACTGCCCATATGGCTGTGATCCTGAGCCGGGCACGCCTTCATGCAAAGAATGTGCACCACTAAAAACTAAAGGCAATCCCAAAACAATCTTGCGCGACGTACCGGTCGTGGATTTACCTTTAGGTGCAACCGAAGATCGTGTTGTTGGTGCGCTAGATTTGGAGCGCGCATTATCGGACGGAGTGAAAGCCTTTGAACCTGGATTATTAGCGCGCGCTAATCGCGGCTTTTTATACATCGATGAAGTTAATCTGCTTGAAGATCATTTAGTGGATTTGCTGATTGATGTCGCTGCTTCGGGCGAGAACATGGTCGAGCGTGAAGGTTTGTCGATACGCCATCCTGCACGTTTTGTATTGGTCGGTAGTGGTAATCCTGAAGAAGGTGAGCTGCGTCCGCAATTACTCGATCGTTTTGGTTTGGCCGTCGATGTAACAACGCCTACGGATATCAAACTGCGCATAGAAGTGATTAAACGACGCGATACCTTTGAACGTGGCCCTGAAGCTTTTGTTGAGCAGTGGCGCAAAGAAGATGAAAAAATTCGACGTCGTATTGTTGCAGGTCGCAAGCGACTCGACGAAGTACAAGTGCCTGATGCAGTACTCGAGCGCGCTGCTGAATTGTGTATGGCTTTAGGTACCGATGGCTTGCGTGGCGAACTCGCGTTAATGCGCGCAGCACGTGCACTAGCAGCGTATGAAGGTGATACGGTGGTCACAGTCGATCATCTAAAACGCATGGCCGCACCAGCTTTGCGACATCGTCTGCGTCGTAATCCTCTTGATGATTCAGGTTCAGGCACACGTGTTGCGCGTGCAGTGGACGAAGTGTTTGCTGCTCATTCTAAGTAGCACTGAATCACCTAACGTTTGAACGTGTGATGTCTGATTCCAACGACTCCCTAGAACACGATACTGAAGCCCCCAGCACATGGTCGCTGGCGGTTCACGCGGCTGCGTTGTTAGCGATTGATCCGATAGGTTTGGCGGGTGCGCGCATACACGCCGGAGCGGGTCCGGTGCGTGATGCATGGATGAGTTTGCTGCAAACGCTGATGGGTGACTCTGCGTGGAAACGCATGCCCGTCAATATTACGGATGAGCGCTTATTAGGTGGTTTAGATTTATCCGCCACCTTATCTGCTGGTCGTCCGATCTTGCAGCAGGGTGTATTAGCCGATGTGAATGGTGGAACCTTAATACTCGCCATGGCTGAGCGCCTACCTTCTGCCACCGGCGCTAAGTTGGCGCAAGTGATGGATAGTGGTGAAATTCATATTGTTCGAGATGGTATTGATCAACGCCGTGATTCGCGTTTTGCAGTGATCGCTTTAGATGAAGGTGTGACCGAAGAAGAAGTGTTATTGCCTGGCCTGCGTGATCGTTTGGCGTTTGATTTAGATTTGCGTTCAGTATCGTGGCAAGAGGTGCGCGACTATCCGGCTAATTTAATTTCACCCGAGGAGATAGCCGCAGCGCGCGCTCGTTTGTCAGATGTGACTATCAATGACGACTTACTCGATGCGTTGTGTGGAACTGCGATGGCTTTGGGTGTGGATTCAGCGCGAGCGACCTTGATGACGGTCTATGCTGCGCGTGCTAACGCTGCATTGAACAGTGATCTTGAAGTGGGTGGCGATGATGTGCGCGCAGCAGCTGAATTAGTGCTGGCACCGCGCGCCACGCGTTTGCCACCGGTATCGCAATCCGAACCTAGTCCAGAGCAAGAACAAGAAAATCAGCAAGAGCCCGATCACAAACCAGAGCAAGAACCGCCGCCACCAGAAGAAAACGATTCGCCTGAATCTGATCCTGATCCATCGACTGAGCAAAATCCGCAAGCACTCGAAGACCAAATTCTCGAAGCGACTAAAGCAGCGATACCTGCGGGTTTGTTATCGCAATTACTCGCAGGTGGTATGCAACGTCGTGCTAGCGGTGGTAAATCAGGTGCTGCGGTTAAAGGTGGTTTGCGTGGTCGGCCTTCCGGTTCGCGTCGCGCGATACCCGCGCATGGGAGTCGTTTGCATTTAATGGATACCTTGCGCGCTGCCGCACCGTGGCAAAAAATTCGTAAGGCCACAGCAAAAAATCAGCAAGCAAAAATTCAAGTGCGTGCGGAAGATTTTCATGTGGCACGCATTAAACAAAAAACTGCGACTACTACTTTATTTGTCGTGGATGCCTCCGGTTCATCAGCATTGAATCGTTTAGCCGAAGCGAAGGGCGCCGTGGAATTACTACTGGCGGATTGTTATGTGCGGCGCGATCAAGTAGCGCTGATTGCCTTTCGCGGTAAGCAAGCGGAGTTGTTATTGCCGCCCACACGTTCATTAGTTCGCGCTAAGCGTAGTTTGTCAGGTTTGCCCGGAGGTGGTGGTACACCACTCGCTACGGCGATTGATACTGCTGTGTCGGTCGCTGAAGGTTTGCAACGACGTGGAATAACGCCGGTGATTGTGCTGCTCACTGATGGGCGCGCGAATGTGGCACGTAGCGGTAGCGGTGGTCGTGAGTTAGCGTATTCTGAAGCGATGGAAGCCGCGCGACAACTCGCCGTGATGCAAATTTCTGTTTTGTTTATCGATACATCACCTCAACCACAAAAGCCGGCAGCTGATCTAGCCGCTGCAATGCGTGCGCGTTACTTGCCATTACCCTTCGCGGGAGCGGCCTCGGTATCGTTAGCCGTACGCGCTGCGGCATTGGATGGAGCGCGTTGAAGTGAGCCAGCGTTTGGATTGGGAAACGGATGGTCGTGATTGGCCCAATCGCGCACAAAGTCATTTCGTCAAAGCCGCTGGCCTAACTTGGCATGTGCAGCAATTTGGATTGAAATCTTCAAATGAATTCAACGCAAAAAAAATTTTACTCCTGCACGGCACGGGATCGACATCGCATACATGGCGTGATGTGGCGCCTTTGTTGGCGCTGCGTTATCACGTACTAGCGCTTGATATGCCTGGTCATGGATTTACGTCTATGCCGTCTTCAGAAGAACAATCGCTGAATGGAATGGCGCGCAAAGTAGCGGAGTTATTACGTGTGATGTCGTTTACACCAACGCTGGTGGTGGGGCACTCGGCCGGTGCTGCAGTCGCTGCACGCATGCTGCTGGATGGTGCCTTTGCACCTGCTGCTATGGTGAGTTTGAATGGTGCGTTTATAGGTTTTGGTGGTTTGGCGGGGCAATTGTTTTCACCGATTGCACGCTTGCTGTCTGCGGGTTCATTTGCTGCACGATTTTTTGCCTGGCAAGCGGCGGATTACAGCGTCGTTGAAAAACTAGTGCGAGGTACCGGATCGGTATTAGATCCTTTGGGTATGAAGTTGTATGCGCAGCTAGTGCGTAATCCAGGTCATGTATCGGCAGCATTGGCGATGATGGCGAATTGGGATTTGGATTCATTAGAGCGTGAATTACCTCAACTGACTTTGCCAGTGTGGTTAGTCGCCGCAGAAAATGATTTGACGGTACCGCCATCACAAGCCACACAGGTGGCGCGTTTGTTAGCTAACGCGCGCCAGGTTGTGTGGCCTATGCTGGGCCATCTTGCGCATGAAGAAAGCCCGACACAATGCGTTAAGCTCATTGATGAAGTGATGCGGAGTTAATTGTTTGGGTTGGTGTGTATCAACCCCATTCCCATACTTCTTCACATGCGCTTTAACAACACTCCGCCGATACTAATGGGTCCGATACCGACACCTTGTAATTGAAAAATTCCAGCGATTTCGGCCGGACCAGTACCACTACTACCTGCACCCACGGCAACATAAAATCGACCCGAGGCACCACCACTGACGTTTGTGTTCGATGCGATACCGCTGAATTAATTTGCAAACTCTGCAGCGCCTAAATTGAGTGTGCTGGTGAGCGATATAGGAACGACAGTCAAGCTGCTGTCATTAATGCGAGTGCCACTAAATGTGAGTATCACGGTACGAGTAGAAAATTCTACAGTAGCTTCAACTTGCCCAACAATGACTTGTGATTCCAAATTTTTGTCATAAGTAAACCAGCCATGCAAACTGCCTGTGTAACGCACGACGCCGGAGCGGGGTAGGGTGCTGACATCGGTAGCATCGCCAAACGCGACAAAGCCGCGCCGCATTTTGTTGTGTTCGTTATTTCCATTCCATTCTGTGATCAACACGCTGTCTTGCGTGACCCAGCTACCGAGGTTGGCACTGGCATAACTCCACTGGTGATAATCGCGATAACCCTTAAATCCAGGGTAAGGCACACCGATGCCATCGGCAGTCGGTAAAAGAATCAATCGACCACTTGCATCGACACCGTAACCGGCTTGTACAGCCCCATCGGCATGCAGTCGTGTGGCCCACACGTCGTCGGGATTGCTGCCACCGGTACGCCAATTACCTGCTTGTGTATGCACGCCATCGGTTTCGCTTGCAGGGCAATTCGGAGCACTCGCAGGGCAGCGTATCGGCTCGTTACGTGGAAAATAAATATTGTTGGCGTAGTTAGCTTGGGTAGCGGCGGCACACACTTTTGCGTAGTCATAAAAATTGACATCGGTGGGTGGTGGGAGTGCAAACAGCGTGGCAATACCTGTGCTGTTAAGTTGGACTCGACCCTGATTTTTTTCAAAGGTTTCGATGATCAACGGGCGCTCGCTGATGCCATCCCACGATAGTCCGAGTCGTGACATCAGTAGCGTGATCGTTGCGGTTTGGCCCGTGGCATCGCGCTTAACGCGTAAATCAGCCAGACCACCGGTGGCGGGTTGCAAGCCATAGGCGCTGCCGGGTGCAGGGTTGGGCTGCAACAAATCATTAGTTGAAATCGCGTAGGTCTGCACACCGGAAGTGGTGACTGCAATACCGTTATCGATGCGGATGATGCTGTCGCCACTGCATTGCATACCTACCTGTGGGCAGCCCACGCTAGTGCCGGCACTTTGCGCAGTGGCTAGGCCTGAATCACTGCTGCTACCGCCGCAGCTCGCTAGCAGCATGCTCAGCGTGAGAGTTAGTACTGGCAAAGCGCGTACCCCGCGGTACGAACCGATATTCCCCATGACAACTCCCTGAATGGTTTGTTCACTCCGGTGGCCTAGGCCTGATTAGCCGGAAAAACGAGACCTTAGGTGATCCATCGAGCGGGCTTTTTGAGGTCGCACAAGCGTTCTGGGAAGCTTGGCCGCTGGCTGACCACTCTTTACGAATTGACAAGCCCAGGAAAATCCGAGCTCACTTTGTGTCTAATTTTCTTGACACAAACATGTGACAGCTTTAAGTTACACCGATACCGTGGACGTAGAGTCCTCAATCGTCGCAAACCGCCAGACGGAGACAACATGGATAACACTCAACGCATAGAAGCGGCACTCGAAGCAGCCGTCGCTGCCCAAGAGGGGCCGGACGGTCCACCCAGATTGGCGGCGGCGATTCGTCACTCGGTGTTTCCTGGTGGTGCGCGGATTCGCCCGCATCTGACATTAGCGGTGGCGCAAGCCTGTGGCGCCGACGATTTAACTATCGCGGCGGCGGCGGGTGCGGCGATTGAGTTAATGCATTGCGCCTCGCTAGTGCACGACGATTTACCTTGTTTCGATAATGCGGCGACCCGACGTGGCCGTCCTTCGGTATTTGCTGCCTATGGCGAACGCTTGGCGGTACTGGCGGGTGATGCGTTGATTGTTTCGGCGTATCAAAGCCTGGCAGTCGCTGCTAGTGCTAAGCCAGAACGCTTGGGCCCATTGGTGGCAACGCTCTCAGCCGGTGTTGCAGCACCGAGCGGTATCGTGGCGGGTCAGGCCTGGGAGTGCGAACCGCGGGTGGCACTCTCTGAATATCAGCGTGCAAAAACGGGTGCTTTGTTTGTCGCCGCCACCGTCTCAGGTGCGCAGGCTGCCGGTGTAGCGGCGGGTCCTTGGCGTGCTTTAGGCGAATGGTTGGGTGAGGCTTATCAGGTGGCTGACGATATTCGCGATGTCGCGTTGGATGCGGAATCGCTAGGCAAACCGCAAGGTCAAGACGTTACACATGGTCGCCCCAGTTCAGCGGCTGAACTCGGTTTGTCGGGTGCGATTCAGTATTTCGATCAACTCATCTCGTATGCCAGCGCTTCGATTCCTAGTTGCCGTGGTTCGGCGCAGTTGCGCACGCTAGTGCGCTTAGAGTCCAAGCGTTTAGTTCCTGTTGAGCTCACACGTCGGGTTGCACCGAGTGTGACGCGCGTTTCGGCATAAATGCATGGCGGCCGCTACGCTCTCGTTTACAGATTGGTTGCTGGGTTGGCGTGACCGATTGCTCTCTAGCCCCGCGTTTCATCGGGCGGCCTCTGGATTTGCGCTCACGCGTCCGATCGCGCATCGTCATGCGCGCGAGGTCTTCGATTTGGTCGCGGGCTTTGTCTATTCGCAGGTGTTGGCGGCTTGCGTAAAGCTGGATTTGTTCAAAACACTGTCTCGCGGTCCGCAAAGTTTGTCGGTGCTAGCGCATCAGTTTGGTATGACGCGTGAAGCGGCCGAACGTCTGCTCGTCGCAGCGCAATCGCTTCGATTAGTAGAAAAGCGTGGCCATGATGCACAAGGTGAGCCGCGCTATGGCCTGGGTATGTTGGGCGCACCCTTGGTCGACAACGAAGCAGTGATTGCGATGGTTGAACACCATTCGGTGTTGTATGCTGATTTGGCCGATCCATTGTCGCTATTGCGTGGCATCGGCCCACCGCCTTCGCTCTCTGAGTATTACCCCTATACCGCTGACTCGGCAATGACTGGTGCGGCTGAAATCGCGCCTGAAAAAGTCGCGAGTTATTCACGTTTAATGTCGGCCTCTCAGCCTTTGGTAGCGGCTGAAATTCTGGATGCGTTTTCATTTAGCGGGCATCGTCATTTGCTGGATGTGGGCGGTGGCGAGGGACGTTTTTTAGTCAGCGTCGCTGAGCGTCATCCCCACTTAAAAATGAGTTTGTTCGATTTGCCACCGGTTGCAGCGAATGCGCAGCAGCGCTTTCAAAACGCTGGCATCAGCAATCGAGCGCAAGCACACGGCGGTAACTTCCTGGCCGATACGCTGCCGACGGGCGCCGATATCGCCTCGCTCGTGCGAGTCATTCACGACCATGATGACGAACGTGCAAGCAAGATATTGAGCGCTATCCGTCGCGCGCTCCCAACAGGTGGAACGCTGGTGCTGGCTGAGCCTATGTCAGGCACGCCGGGCGCCGAGGCGATGGGCGATGCGTATTTCGGCTTCTATCTATTAGCGATGGGTCGCGGTCAGGCGCGCACCGCTGAGCAGCTAAGTGATCTGTTGAAGCAGGCTGGATTTGGAAAGATCCGCCTGCTGCCTACCCGTATTCCTTTGCAAGTTCGCATGTTGGTGGCCGAAGCGGTTTGAGTCGGCTGACACGCGGTTTAGCCTGAGCGATAAAGATATAAAAAAAGCATCGACAGGATTAACTGCCCTTTCTGAACGAGGGGGAATATGTAAATAATACTTGACAGCAAATAGCGTCAGCTTAGAATGACACATCAACCTGTAAAGGGTGCTGGACTCGGCGCCCCTGCAGAAACGGATACGCGCTATCCGCCATAAACGATAAATACGACAGGTTCGCAATGAACAACCTGCACTACGAGACAACTAGGCAAGCGGATCGCACGGAGTGCAAGGCATGAACGCGCACGCCGTCGTGGTCGAGGAGCCGCACAAACTGAATGTCAGAGAGCTCGTTTTGTCAGAGCCGACGGATAACGACCTGGTGGTCGACATTCATTGGAGCGGTATCTCTACTGGTACGGAAAAGCTGCTGTGGTCAGGTCGTATGCCTATGTTTCCTGGCATGGGTTATCCCTTGGTTCCGGGTTACGAGTCGGTCGGTCGTGTAGCCCAAGCAGGTCGTAGTACTAATTACAAAGAAGGTGAGCTGGTGTTCGTTCCGGGAGCAGCTTGCTTTGGTGACGTCAAAGGTTTGTTTGGTGGCGCTGCTTCGCGAGTGGTGATTCCCGCGTTGCGAGTGGTTCGAGTTTCCGATCATTTAGGCGAGCGCGGCACCTTGTTAGCGTTAGCAGCGACGGCTTATCACGCGAATGTGGTGCCGGGTTCTTCTCCGGGTACCACGCCCCCCGAGTTAATTATTGGTCATGGTGTGTTGGGTCGCATGATTGCGCGTTTGGCAGTGATTGCAGGCGGCAAACCCGTTGTGTGGGAAACCAATCCTGCTCGCCGATCAGGCGCATTAGGTTACGACGTGGTGGATCCTAAAGATGACACACGCTCGAATTACCGCTCAATTTGCGATGTCAGTGGCGATCCACAAATCATTGATTCATTAATTGCGCGTGGCGCACCCGGTTGCGAAATCGTATTGGCTGGTTTTTACGACAAACTATTGTCGTTTTCATTTGCACCGGCTTTCTTACGTGAAGCGCGCATACGTGTTGCTGCGCAATGGAAGCCGCAAGACCTCATTTCAGTGAGCGAGCTAGCCGAATCCGGAAAGCTTTCACTCGACGGACTAATTACACACCGCAGTAACCCAACGAATGCTGATGATGCGTATCGCACGGCATTTACCGATCCCACCTGTCTAAAGATGATTCTTGACTGGAGAACTGCACAATGAGTACGCCTAATCAACCACAGGCAGCACCGATTAATTTTATGCAGAAAGAGCGTCTACGCGCTGAAGCAGCGATAGAGCCTACGCCAGTGCATACCGGAGAGCCCACTAAAGAAACGCAAATCATCGCGATCTATGGCAAAGGCGGCATCGGTAAAAGTTTTACGCTCGCTAACCTGTCCTACATGATGGCGCAGCAAGGTAAAAAAGTTTTGTTGATTGGTTGCGATCCAAAAAGTGACACCACATCGTTACTGTTCGGCGGCAAAGCCTGTCCAACGATTATCGAAACGTCCTCAAAGAAAAAACTCGCTGGCGAGCCCGTATCGATTGGCGATGTTTGCTTCAAACGTGATGGCGTCTATGCGATGGAATTAGGTGGCCCAGAAGTGGGTCGTGGTTGCGGCGGTCGCGGCATCATTCACGGTTTTGAATTACTCGAAAAACTCGGCTTTCACGATTGGGGTTTTGATTACGTTTTGCTCGATTTCTTAGGCGACGTGGTGTGCGGCGGTTTTGGTTTGCCGATTGCGCGCGACATGTGCCAAAAAGTGATCGTGGTAGCCAGTAATGATTTGCAGTCGCTATATGTCGCCAACAATGTGTGCTCAGCAGTGGAATATTTCCGCAAGCTCGGTGGCAATGTCGGCGTAGCAGGCATGGTGATTAATAAAGATGATGGTACCGGTGAAGCGCAAGCGTTTGCACAGCACGCTGGCATACCGGTGTTGTCGGCAATCCCTGCGAATGAAGATATTCGTCGCAAGAGCGCGAGTTACGAAATCATCGGCCGTCCTGAAAGTCAGTGGGGTGAGTTGTTCTCAACCTTGGCGCAAAACGTTGCGGATGCACCGCCTGTGCGTCCTAAGCCTATGTCACAAGACGCACTGCTCGGATTATTTTCCGCCGACACCGTCGGTCGCGATGTCGTGCTCGAGCCTGCCACCATCACCGATATGATGGGTAAAGCTGAAGTCACTAAACACACGCTCGAAGTTGTTTACGACGAGGTCTAAATCATGACTCGCCCTGTGATTCCTATCGTAGCTAATCCGGACGCTTTAAAAGGCGACGGTGTCGGCTGCCATTCAGGTAAAGATCAGTTAGCAGCAGCAGCGCGTGCTGCCGGCAAAAGTGAAACGCTAGATCAATACGCACAGGATTACCCTAAGGGTCCGCATGATCAACCGCAGAGTATGTGTCCTGCGTTTGGTTCATTGCGCGTAGGTTTGCGTATGAAGCGCACCGCCACTATTCTTTCTGGCTCAGCGTGCTGCGTATATGGTTTGACGTTCACGTCGCATTTTTATGGCGCACGTCGTAGCGTGGGTTATGTGCCGTTTGATTCGGAGTCGTTAGTCACCGGTAAATTGTTTGAAGACATACGCGACGCAGTGCATGCTGAAGCAGACCCTGCGCGCTATGACGCCATCGTCATTATTAATTTGTGTGTACCGACAGCGAGTGGCGTTCCATTACAAATTCTTCCTAAAGAAATTAATGGCGTACGTGTCATCGGTATTGATGTACCGGGTTTTGGCGTGCCTACGCATGCTGAAGCGAAGGACGTACTCGCCGCAGCGATGCTGCGTTATGCGCGTAATGAAATTGGTGCAGGCCCAGTTGCTGCACCTGCGAATCGTATTACTGATAAGCCCACCGTCACGCTGTTAGGTGAGATGTTCCCGGCTGATCCAATGATCATCGGCATGATGTTGAATCTAATGGATTTAGCAGCTGGCCCAGTAGTGCCTACACGTGAGTGGCGTGAGTTGTATACCGCGCTCGATTGCGCAGCGGTGGCGGCGATTCATCCGTTCTATACCGCTAGCTTGCGTGAATTTGATGCGGCTGGTCGTGTCGCTGTGGGTTCTGCGCCTGTGGGTCATGACGGTACCGAAGCTTGGTTACAAGCGATTGGTAATGCCTGCAATGTTGAGCAAGCAAAAATTGATGCAGCAAAAAATAAAATGCTGCCGGCCATCAAAGGTGCGCTGAGTGCGATGCCGATTAAGGGTCGCATGACGTTGTCGGGTTATGAAGGTTCGGAATTATTAGTCGCACGCTTACTAGTCGAAAGCGGTGCAGATCTGCGTTATGTTGGCACCGCCTGTCCGAAAACACCGTATAGCGATCTTGATCGCGAATGGCTAGAGTCGCGTGGCGTGCATGTGCAATATCGCGCATCGCTCGAACAAGATATTGCGGCGGTCAACGAATTCAAACCCGATATCGCCATTGGCACGACACCTGTTGTGCAGGCAGCGAAAGAACTCTCCATTCCTTCTCTGTATTTCACTAATTTGATTTCTGCTCGTCCTTTGATGGGGCCGGCCGGTGCGGGCTCGTTAGCGACGGTGATCAATGCAGCGATAACCAACAAGCCACGTATGGACACGATGAAAGCCTTCTTCGGTAATACCGGTGAAGGTGATCGTGCCGGTGTGTGGGAAGGTGTACCCGTTGATCGTCCAGAGTTTCGTGCTGAGACGCGTCGTCGCATGGAAAAAGCGGCGAAGAAGCGTAAAGCTGAGGAGATGATATGAAAGTCATCGATCACGATCGCGCAGGCGGCTACTGGGGCGCGGTGTATGTCTTCACCGCCATCAAGGGCATGCAGGTCATTATCGATGGCCCAGTAGGTTGTGAAAATCTTCCAGTGACCTCGGTGTTGCATTACACCGATGCCTTACCTCCGCATGAGTTGCCGATCGTGGTGACGGGTTTAGCGGAAGAACAATTAGGTCGCGAAGGTACGGAAGGTTCGATGAAACGTGCGCATGGCACGCTCGATCCGGATTTGCCTGCGGTGGTTGTGACTGGTTCGATTGCAGAAATGATTGGTGGCGGTGTCACACCCGAAGGCACGAATATTTTGCGCTTCTTACCGCGCACAATTGATGAAGACCAATGGCAATGTGCGAACCGCGCGATGCTGTGGTTGTGGAATGAATATGGCATGCGTCATGTGCCAGAACGCAAACCATTTGCTGAGCGTCCTGCTGGTGAAAAACCGCGCGTCAATATTATTGGTCCTTGCTACGGCACTTTCAACATGCCCAGTGACTTGGCTGAGATTCGTCGTTTAGTGCAGGGCATAGGCGCTGAAGTGAATATGGTGTTCCCGCTCGGTAGTCACGTAGCGGATGTGGCGCGATTGGTTGAAGCGGATGTGAACATTTGCATGTATCGCGAATTTGGCCGCATGTTATGCGAAGCGCTGGAGCGTCCGTATCTGCAAGCGCCGATAGGCTTACACAGCACAACAAAATTTTTACGCAAGCTGGGCGAGTTGTTGAATCTCGATCCCGAGCCTTTCATTGAGCGCGAAAAACATACCACCATCAAACCCGTGTGGGATTTGTGGCGCTCAGTGACACAAGATTTTTTTGCGACCGCAACCTTTGCTGTGGTGGCGAATGAAACCTATACACGCGGACTGCGTCATTTCTTAGAAGATGAGATGGGCTTGCCGTGTAATTTTGCTGTGGCGCGTAAGCCGGGTGAAAAAACCGATAGCGAAGCGATCCGCACTATGGTGCGTGAGAAGCCGCCGCTGGTGATGTATGGCAGCTACAACGAACGTATGTATCTGGCTGAAGGTGGCGCTGCATCGCCGATGAAAGCGTCATTTATTCCAGCGTCATTTCCTGGCGCGATTATTCGCCGCCATACCGGTACGCCATTTATGGGCTATGCCGGCGCTACGTATCTCATTCAAGAATTTTGTAATTGTTTATTCGATGCGCTGTTTCACATTTTGCCGCTCGGTACAGAAATGGATCGCATGGATCCCACACCCGCACGAGCCCAGACTTTGTGGGATGACGATGCGCGCGATTTGTTAAATGAATTTGTCGCCGCTGAACCGGTACTGGTACAGATCTCTGTTGCTAAGCAATTGCGTGATCGCGCCGAGCGCGATGCACGTCGTGCGGGCGAAGACAGCGTATCGGTTGAGCGCGTAACACGATCGCGTGATGCGATGCGTGTCGGTGAAATGGCGTGAATGTAATGACGCCAATCACAAAAAGAATGTCGTGGCAGTTCGCTGCGGATGCCCAGGGTTGCGGGGCTGTGCGCACCACTGGCTGTAAGGCCAATTTCAAGGAGCGTTCTGATGGCTGAAAGGAAGAGTATCTCCGGCCTGACCGATGAAGAAGCTCAGGAATTCCATGCGTATTACATGCAGGGGATGGTGGGATTTACGGCAGTTGCCGTGATTGCGCACATCCTGGTATGGGCATGGCGTCCCTGGTTCGTCTAATCACGGCACGTCGCTAACGAAAGGAGTAACACCATGGCACACACACACTTTAATGAGGAAAGATCCATGAAAGAACCTAGTCTGACTTTCGGGATGGTTTTCGTTCTTGGTTTCGCCGTCGTATTCACCATTGCGCTCGTCGGTTCGCTGACGGGAATGCCGTGGCGTAGCTGGTTGCCTGGAGCAGAAAGTTGTAAGTCCTTGTTCGGTGGTGTTCAGGCTGCGGTCTACTCGTTCATGTCACACACACTTTAGGGAGTAGGAACCATGTGGAGAGTATGGCGCCTTTACGATCCCCTCAGAGCCATGGTGGTTCAAGGGATCTTTTTGTTCGGACTAGCAGCGATGATTCATCTCATCCTTCTGTCAACCAACAAGTTCAACTGGCTGGACGGTGCAAAACCTGCCGCGACAGCACAGAACGCACCGATGCCAAAAGCATCGACATAAATCCACTTTCACAGTGGTGGGTAGATGCGGGCGGCTTCTGGCTGTCAGCATCTACCTTAAACAGAATATTCAGGGGATGACGATGTTCATTCTTTGCAGGAGGGCTCGGACATGGGCATGTTGACATTTGAAAAAAAATACCGCGTACGCGGAGGAACCCTGGTGGGGGGTGACCTGTTTGATTTCTGGATCGGGCCGTTTTATGTCGGCTTCTTCGGGGTCACAACTGTGTTTTTTGCCTTCCTCGGTACGGCATTGATTTTGTGGAGTGCTTCACAAGGCCCGACATGGAATCTCTGGCAGATCAGCATTGCGCCACCCGATCTCTCTTACGGTTTGCGCTTTGCGCCGTTGATGAAAGGCGGCCTATGGCAGCTGATCACGGTGTGCGCGATTGGCGCCTTCGGTTCGTGGGCACTGCGTGAGGTAGAAATTTGTCGCAAGTTAGGTATGGGATATCACGTACCGTTTGCGTTTTCTATTGCGATCCTTGCGTATGTGACCTTAGTCGTGATTCGCCCCATTTTGATGGGTGCTTGGGGTCACGGATTTCCTTACGGGATTTTCAGTCACTTGGATTGGGTGTCGAACGTCGGTTATCAATACCTGCACTTCCACTACAACCCAGCGCACATGATTGCGATTAGCTTCTTCTTCGCAACGACATTGGCTTTATCGATGCATGGTGGTCTGGTGTTGTCATCCACTAATCCAGGCCCTGGCGAGGTTGTAAAAACACCGGAGCATGAAGATACCTATTTCCGTGACTTGATCGGTTACTCGGTCGGCACACTAGGTATTCATCGTCTCGGATTATTTCTTGCATTAGCAGCGGTGTTGTTCTCAGCACTCTGCATCGTAATTTCTGGTCCATTTTGGAGCCGCGGTTGGCCCGAATGGTGGAGCTGGTGGCTGAACATGCCGATCTGGAACCGATAGAGCGACACAGGAGACAGCACCATGGCTGATTATCAAAATTTATTTACTGCTGTGCAGGTCGCCGGTCCCGTGCATCACGGTACCGAGTTACACGACTCGACCGTTGAGCGCACCGGTAAACCTTTCTTACTGCACCTAGCAGGTCGCATTGGTAATGCACAGATAGGTCCGATTTATCTCGGCCCACTCGGCATCATGTCGCTCATGTTTGGAACGCTCGCGTTCAACATCATCGGCTTTAACATGCTGGCCTCGGTCAATTGGGATCCGGTGCAGTTTGTGCGCCTGTTGTTCTGGTTGGCGCTGGAACCACCTGCACCCGGTAACGGTCTCGGACTCGCGCCTTTGAATCAAGGTGGCTGGTGGCAGATCACCGGTTTGTTTTTAACGATTTCTGTTTTGCTGTGGTGGGCGAATGTCTATCGCCGCGCTAAAGCATTAAAAATGGGTACGCATGTGGCGTGGGCATTTGCTGCAGCGATTTGGTTGTTCTTAGTATTGGGTTTGTTTCGTCCTGTGCTGATGGGTAGCTGGGGTGAAGCTGTACCGTTCGGTATCTTCCCGCACTTAGATTGGACGGCTGCATTTTCTCTTCGTTACGGCAATTTGTTTTACAACCCGTTCCATGCGTTGTCGATTGCATTCTTGTATGGATCAGCGCTCTTATTTGCGATGCACGGCGCGACTATTCTTGCTGTCGGTCGTTACGGTGGTGAGCGCGAGATTGAACAAATTATTGATCGCGGTACAGCGACTGAACGTGCAGCCTTGTTCTGGCGTTGGACCATGGGCTTTAACGCTACGATGGAATCGATTCACCGTTGGGCGTGGTGGTTTGCTGTGTTGTGCCCACTGACAGGCGGCATCGGTATTTTGTTGACCGGCACCGTCGTTGATAACTGGTATCTGTGGGCCGTCAAGCATGGCGTTGCTCCACCTTATCCGCAGGTGTGGGGTCCAGTGATTGATCCCGCTACGCTGCAAGGAGCCAAGCCATGATTTTCAGAACTCTTAAATTGGCTTCGGCCTTAGCGCTTGGACTGTTGTTGCTAGCATCGTGCAAGGAAGCGCCGATCGAACGTCCGATGATGGACAGTGTGCAAACGGGTTATCGCGGTACTGGTATGGTTCAGGTCTACAACCCGCGCATCGTCGCTAGTCAAGACGCGTTGAATACGGCGCCGCCATCGTCGCCACCCTTGCCTGATGGTGGGCCGACTGCGAAAGCGAGTTACAAAAACGTGCAAGTGCTGGGTGATCTATCGGCCGGTAACTTCGTACGATTGATGACAGCGATGACGACCTGGGTTTCGCCGAAAGAGGGTTGTGCGTATTGCCACAACTTGCAAAATCTCGCGGACGATTCGAAGTACACCAAAGTCGTTGCGCGCAAGATGATTGAGATGACACGTCATATCAACAGTAACTGGCAGCAGCACGTTAGTAACACCGGCGTGACTTGCTATACCTGCCATCGTGGTAATCCTGTGCCTCAGCAAGTGTGGTTCACTCCACTGCCACAAAACAAAGGTGCTGATTTCATTGGTGACAATGCGGGTCAAAACGTACCCGGTAAGCATGTGAATTTATCCTCGCTGCCAACCGATCCATTGACACCGTATCTGCTGGAAGATAAACCGATTCGTGTGAATGGCCCAACACCACTTCCTTCGGGTAATCGTAGTTCGACAAAACAGGCTGAGTGGACATACGGTCTGATGACGCATATGTCGAATTCGCTCGGCGTGAATTGCACGTTCTGTCACAACACACGTTCATTCCAGAGTTGGGAAAATAGCCCCCCACAGCGTATCACTGCGTATCAGGGTATTCGTATGGCGCGTGATGTGAACAATGCCTACATGGTGCCGCTGACGGATACCTTCCCAATTGATCGTAAAGGTCCCGGTGGCGATGTCGCCAAAGTGAGTTGCGCTACGTGTCACCAAGGTGCGTACAAACCTTTGTATGGCTTCCCTATGATTAAAGATCATCCGGAATTAGTCGGCAAGCCAACTCAGGTTGCTGAGAGCAAGAAATAAGTAGCGGCGTTGGTAAAACGTCAGTAGCAAAGTGATTGAGATCCCGGCGCATGCCGGGATCGTTTTGTTCTAGCTATCTCGCGTCATTTAAGGCGGAGCAAACGATGAAGCAGGCCCTCTTATGAGCAAGACTTCCGTAGAGGACCGGGCCCCTCAGGCAGTGGCACACACTGATGAGGCGAGTAGTCGCAACGTTCAAGTTTTTAACGGAACAGTTCTTATCCTGCTTGCAAAAATTCGTCCCCGCTATTGGAGCTGGGGTTGGAATCGTATTGCCTTTGGTCGTTGGTTTATGGAGCCTGCTCCCGGACTGCGATTCATGAAAACCTTGGGTAGTGGTGTCGATGGAGGTTTTGGTTTGACGCCTAGCCCATCACATCAAGGCATGTTTTGCGTCTTTGATTCAGTTGATGAAGCGAACCAGTTTGTTGAGCAAGCGCCGTTAATTGCTGCCTATCGTCAACGCAGTGATGAATTATTTATGGCGACCTTGCGACCCTCTAGTGTGCGTGGTTCGTGGGATGGCGTATCGCTGACAGCTAGCGATGCCATACCGAGCGATGCCATGGTGGCGACGCTGACACGCGCCTCCATAAGACCTCCTGCCGCTGCCGCATTTTGGCGCTATGCGCCCGATGCACAAAAAGATTTAACCACCGCTGACGGCTGCGATTTAGCGGTTGGTTTGGGTGAAGCACCCGTGTTTCGACAAGCGACATTTAGTTTATGGAAAAACGCCGCCGCGATGGATGCGTATGCGCGCACAGGTGCGCATATGGAGGCGATACGCGCGGCCTGGAAGCACGAATTTTTTTCTGAATCCATGTTCGTGCGTTTTGCTCCCATACACATGCAAGGCCAATGGAAGGGAAAGCATTTTGGCTAGCGCTTTGAATGAGCATCGCGTGGTGGTAATCGGCGCGGGTGTCGCTGGCTTGGTGGCAGCTTTACAGCTGGCACAACGTAATCTTCAAGTGACCTTAGTTGAAGCCGCTGCCACACCCGGCGGCAAGATGCGTCAACCCTTGGTTGATGGCGCTGCGATTGATAGTGGCCCGACAGTGTTTACGATGCGTTGGATATTCGAGCAAATATTTGCGCAAGCAGGCACGAATTTATCAGACGAATTAGAACTCACTGCATTGCCGGTGCTAGCGCGTCATGCGTGGAGTGAAAACGAACGCATGGATTTGTTTGCCAATCCGACTATGTCGCGCGATGCAATCGCACGCTTTGCTGGTCCTGCTGAAGCTAAACGCTTTATGGAATTTTGTAAGCAAGCACGTGCTGTATATGACGCACTTGAAGGGCCATTCATTCGTTCGCAATCACCAACCTTAACAAGTATGTCGGGCGATCTGGGGTTGCGTGGTTTAGCGGTGTTAGCAGCCTTAGGCCCGATGAGTAATTTATGGGATGCATTACGTCAGCATTTTCATGACGTTCGATTGCAGCAATTGTTTGGTCGTTACGCCACCTATTGCGGTTCTTCACCATGGCAAGCACCAGCGACGTTAATGTTAGTGACGCAAGTCGAGCTTGATGGTGTGTGGGCGATAAAAGGTGGCATGCATGCACTCGCAAAAACACTCGCACGTTTGGCAGAAGCCAAAGGCGTAAAGATTCGTTACTCATCACCTTGCGCATCTATTGCAACCGAAGGTCAGCGTGTTTCAGGCGTGACGTTAGCTGATGGTGAATTCATTGCGGCCGATAGCGTGGTGTTTAATGGTGATGCATCGGCGTTAGGGCAGGGTCTACTTGGTCAACAGGTGAAGCGAGCTGTGCCTGCGCTAGCCGCCAGCAAACGTTCTCTTTCAGCGGTGACATGGAGTGTGCATGCTGAAACGGATGGCTTTCCTCTGGATAGGCACAACGTATTTTTTCAGCCTGATTATCAGCGCGAATTTAGCGATATTTTTTCACGCGGCCGTTTGCCGCAAACCCCCACTGTGTATGTCTGTGCGCAGGATCGTGGCTTAGATGAAGCTGCACCTGAACGTGATCGTTTACTCGTGCTGGTGAATGCACCGGCCGAGGGCGGACGACATTTGACTGAATCGGAGATTGACGCATGCGAGCACCATTCTTTTTCCCTGCTGGCCCGTTACGGTCTGACTATCAAGCGCATGCAGCACAACTCGCTGCGAACAACCCCGAGCGATTTTCATCGGATGTTTCCGGGCAGCGGGGGAGCGCTGTACGGGATGGCAACGCACGGATGGATGTCGGCGTTTGCCAGATCGGGAGCGAGCACTCGGATAGCGGGACTGTATCTGGCGGGGGGCAGCGTGCATCCGGGGCCGGGCGTACCGATGGCAGCCATGTCGGGACAGTTGGCGGCCGCGACGTTAATGGGGCACCTCGATTCGACCAGCAAGTCACGTCGGGTGGTTATCTCTGGTGGTATGTCGACGCGCTCAGCGACGATGGCAACTATGGATTAAGCATCATTGCGTTTGTGGGCAGTGTTTTCTCGCCTTACTATCGCTCGGCATTAAAACGTGGTCCGGCAGATCCGGAAAATTATTGTTCTTTAAATGTTGCCTTATACGGTCGTAATCGTCGTTGGACGATGACCGAGCGTGGCCGTCGAAGTATTTCGCGTGATGCGCATAATTTCACGATAGGCCCCAGCAGTTTGCATTGGCATGGTGATCATTTGGAGATTGATATCTGCGAAATTGGTGTGCCGATTCCTTTTTCAGTGCGCGGAAAAGTGCGTGTCTATCCCGAATCACTTTCTACATTTTGTACCGCGCTCGATAGCGACGGACGCCATCGTTGGGGCCCGTTAGCGCCGTGCGCTCATGTCGAAGTCGATTTAGAAAAACCAAATCAACGTTGGAAGGGTCATGCCTACCTTGATTCGAATGAAGGTGATGAGCCTATCAGTGAACCCTTTAAAGAATGGGATTGGTCACGCGCTACGCTTGCCGATGGTTCAACGGCAGTGATTTACGACGTACAGAAAAAGCAAGGCGACGATCGTTTAATAGGAGTGCGTTTTGCCAAAGATGGGACCATCGAAGAATTTATTCCGCCACCGAGGCAAGATCTAGAACTCACCGGTTGGCGTATTCCGCGTCGTATGCGCAGTGAGGGTGATGCACCCGTGCAAGTGATCGATATGTTGGAAGACACACCGTTCTATGAACGTTCAGTGCTAAAGAGTCGCTTGTTTGGTCAAGACGTGATTAGCGTGCATGAAACGCTAAACGTGCCGCGTTTAGTGTCGCCGGTAGTACAGCGTATGCTGCCTTTTAGAATGCCGAGGCTGGGGTAGTTTTATCGCTATTTACCAGCGTGCTTCTAAGTCTGCTCGTGGTGCTGGTTGCCGGCGCCTATTCCGAGTTCGGCTTCACCCATCCAGTAACAGATCAGCGGTGCTGGGATGCGCATAATCTGGCTGTCGGAATCCGGTAACGCAGGTAACGGCCCAAAATCATCGAGTGATTTGGTTACGACATAACCGCGATCGATGCGTTTCTGCTGACACAACTCAATCAATCCTTTTAAATCTCTGAGCCCAGTTTGTTGTGAGCGATATTTCACTTCAAAGGGAATGATCTGATCACCCATGTGAGCTATCAGATCAACTTCGTGTTGACGTTTCCCTTGCCAATAGCTGAACTGAATATTTTGCGCGTAGTAGCGAGCAGATAAATGTTTGAGCACGGCCGTTTCAGTAGCGACACCTAATGCGCTTGGATCATCTAATAATGATTTTCCCTTAAGCATTACCGAAGGTGCAATAGCTGGATCAGCAAGATAAATTTTGAAACGTCCGCGTAATATTTCTTTGCCATAGCCAAACGGAGCTAATCGGTAAATCAGATGAGTAGCCTCTAGTAGTTCGATAAAATTTTGTGCCGTTTGTCGCTTGACTTGCAAACTGGCGCACAAGGCGGTCATGTCGAGAATGCCGCCATCGTGCAAGCACAAATAAAGAAACGTGTGCTCCAGTTCAAGTACTCTGCGCACGCCAAACAGTGCCGTCATGTCACGCTTGAGAACTTTATCGATAATGTCTTCGCGTAGCAGGCGCTGTGCCTGTGTGATGCTTTCTACTTGCGCACCTTGAGGGAAGCCACCCCTCATCAAATATTCATGAAAATGCCCGACATAGGGTGCGCCGATTTCAGCGGCTCGCAGAAAGTCTGATTTTGTCCAGGAAAATAGTTCGCGTAAAGAACGTAGTTGCGGCAGCTCTTTAAGAGGCAGATTTTTTATGTGAAGGTATTCGTAAAAAGAGAGCGTTGAAAGTCGTATCGTGTGCCAACGGCCGACTCCCGATTCTTGGCCCGCTTCTACCAAAGGCATTGCTGAGCCGGTAAATGCTATTCGTCTGTCTTTGACGAAATCTACTTGATGTTTTACCCAAGTACCCCAGTCGCGAATGAAATGTGCTTCGTCTAAAAAGAGATATTCGGGGCCGGGCGCGCGCGGCTCTCTTTCTCGCCATGCTTTTAGCACGGCATCCATACCGGCTAGTTTCAGGATAGGGTGATCAAACGTCGCATATAGCAGGTTGGCGGGCGCTACGCCTGATTGCAGTAATTTGTTAATTGCCTGAAGCATGAGTGTGGTCTTGCCGACCTGGCGAGCACCCGATAACAGCACTGCTCGCGGTGCGGGCGGCTGTTGCACCCAGTTATAGAACAAATGAAAAGCCGCCCGCTCCCAGTTGGGTAGGTCGGTCAGAGGCTCCCCACGCCACCATGGGTTGAACTGCGCGAGCACATTGAGGATTTCTTCTTTGGGGACGTTCATAACGCGACATTGGCACTAAAAGTGTATTTTAATGCCAGTATACTTTAACTAAAAGCGTGATTTAGTTCGTTTTTGCGTTATATGGGGATATTTAAGGCTTGTTTAATTTACTTTTAAGCAATTTATTTGTGCGTGTTGTGGTAGAGCGGTTTCAGGCGCCTCAGCAGCTTGCTGGCAGGATTAAGCCTGCCGCCCCGGTGTAGACAGTCGCTCAAACAAATCAATCACCCATTCGCAACGCTCATCGAAATTACGTTGGGGTAGTGAGCCTGGTGTTTTTGCGGGAGTAATGCGACAGGCGGTGGTGAGAAATTCAATTGAGGCTAAGGCGGGTCTCGTATCTAAGCGATGCGGGAATTGCGCGCGTGCTTTGGCTAAGCACAGCAAGGTGAGTTTACGTGCGCTACCAACGACGGCTCGATCATCGACCGAGTTCATACCGCGATCAGAGATCACGCGACCGATCTCTCCATAAATAGTCGCCGCCGCCAAAATCGCACCACGACAATCGCGTGGCAGGTTGGCAATTCCGCTGCTGCCCAATTGATACAAACGATCGGCTTCCAGTAGCAAACGGCCAATCACGCTACCGAGCGCTTCATTAAATGTCGGCGATTGCAACCATGCATCGGGATCGAGTCCCGCTTCACGCATCCACTGGCGTGGCAAATACAAACGACCACGCCGCGCATCTTCACCGACATCACGCGCGATATTGGTAAGCTGCATCGCATTACCTAATTCACAGGCACGCGCCATGGCATGCGGATCACGCACACCCATAATCATGGCCATCATGGCGCCGACACTGCCAGCAACTCGTGCGCAGTAGTGATGCAAATCGTCGATGGTGTCGTAGTCACGGCCTTCGGCGTCCCACGCAAAACCTTCGAGTAAGGCTTCGGGTAATTCGCGTGGAAATCCATAACGATGCACGACCATGGCCATCGCGCGATCTTCAACAATGCTGCTGGGCTCGCCACGATTAATATTTTCCAAACGAGCGCGTAGTTTTTGCATAGCGTGCGGATCATCGGTGTGCTCATCAATCGCATCATCGGCAACACGGCAAAAGGCATACAGCGCAATCGCAGGTATGCGTATGCGCTGTGGCAGCAGACTACTCGCAGCAAAAAAAGATTTCGAGCCGCCACGCATCAACTCTTCGCACAGAGCAAGATCAATGGCGGGTGTGTTTTGATGATCAGACATTCGGCACCACCGTTGACATAGCTTTGGCAGACATCAACACGCCCGGCACACCTGCGCCCGGGTGGGTGCCGGCACCCACCATGTACAAGCTGTCGACATCTTCGCTGCGGTTGTGAAATCGAAACGACGCACTCTGTAATAGTATGGGTTCGAGGCCGAATGCGGCGCCTTTATAAGACCAAAGGCGATCATGAAAATCCTGCGGCGTCATTAACTTACTGGTGACAATTTCTCGACCCAAATTAGGTAATACAGTTTTTTCTAAATAGGACTGCACTAACTGTCGAAACGGCTCAGCCCGACTTTTCCAGTCGGTGTTGCTACCCAAATGGGGCACCGGTGCCAGCACGTAAAATGCATCGTGTCCTTCAGGAGCCACCGAAGGATCACTCGCACTGGGGCGATGTAAATACAAACTGAAATCGTCGGCCAGATGATGTTTTTTGAAAATATCATCGAGCAGTTCGCGATAGCGCGGACCCAGCATGATCATATGGTGCGGTACATCTTCGTAGCGTTTGCGGGTGCCGAAGTACCAGACAAATAAACTCATCGAGTACTTACTTTTTTCAATTTTTCTATCAGTCCAATGCGTGCGATGCTCGCGACTGACTAAATTTTTATACGTCCAGGCGGGGTCGCCGTTAGAGATCACGATGTCAGCGTCATGACGTTCGCCATTTTCTAATGTGACACCGCAGGCGCGACCGTTTTCAACATTAATACGCGTTACTGACGCATTGCAGCGCACGTTAACGCCGCGTGCATTTAACAAGCCGACTAAGCCTTTAATTAATTGACCCGTGCCACCCATAGACCAGTGCACGCCCCAGCGGCGCTCGAGCGTATTGATCAAGCTGTACACGCGCGTCACAGAAAATGGATTGCCACCAATTAGTAATGGATGAAAGCTAAACACAATGCGTAGCTTAGGATCGCTGATGTGGCGCGCTACTAAGGTATATAAACTTTCCCAGGCTTTCATACGAAGCATGCTGGGTACGGCAGCGAGCAGATCGCTCAGGCTATTAAAAGCCACGCCACCTAATTCTTCAAATCCTAATTGACAGGCTTGATCCGCCGCTTTTACAAAACGATCGTAGCCCGCTAAGTCGGCAGGATTAAAGCGCGCAATCTCGCGCCGCATGGTTTCTTCGTCGCCGCTGTAATCAAACCAGCTGCCATCATCAAAACGTAAGCGATAAAAAGGCTCCATCGCTTTGAGGGTGATGTCGTCGGACATTTTTTTTCCGCACAGCGCCCACAGCTCTTCTAATAATTGCGGAGCGGTGATAATGGTGGGGCCAGCATCAAAGGTGAAGCCATCTTGTTTGTGCACATAGGCGCGACCGCCGGGCATGTCAAGTTTTTCAAATACCTCGACGTCATACCCTTTGCATGAGAGACGTATAGCCGCCGCCAAGCCGCCGAAGCCGCTGCCAATCACAATGGCTTTCGGTTTTTTCACAGAGGCTTTCTAGTTGATTAGGCCAGCAAACACGGCCGTGTTAGTGGGGCCGAAGGATTCCAGCGCGATGGTGGAACCGGTCGCCGGGTCACGCAGCGTGAGCCGTCCGCCGTTATGAGCGATGAGTTCGAAAGCGCGTTCGGTGGATGGATCAACTCCGCGTAGTTTTCGCTCGCGCACCAGCGCGCGCAGTGTGCCGCGCAGGAAGCCTTGTTCACCCTGAAAATTTTGTACGAATTGTTCATTCGATGTGTCGATCACATTAATCGAGCCATCAGCCTGATCGATAAAGCGCAAGACACGTACGTGCGCTGCAACGATAGGTTCTTCATGAGTACTCAGATTTGAGTTGCGCATCCATACAACTAACGTGAGACACATCAAAGCGAATAAACCAATCACGATGGCCGGATTCAAGTCGCGGCGCATGGAGTACGTCCAATTCAGGGATGGATTGTTTTTCATTGGGCAAACGCCGTTGCAGGCATACGAACAGGGATGCGTGTTTCGCGTGCTACCGGTGAATTTTCGATTTCGTGTTGACGCTCGAGCCAGGCTTTGTGTAACAGTTGGCTCACGTTTTCAATGTCAGCGATGTTGCGCAACAGCGGCTGTGGTTGATTGATATACCAAGGACGTGCATGTGGCCACAGATGCAGATACGCGATGCGATCTTCACCTTTTAATTCCAGCGCGATATCACCAAAGCCATCCGTTTGTGGTTTGATTTGCGCTGCTTGTATCCAACGCAAAGGCAGGTTGAATGACAAGGTCAGTACGATACCGATGCGCATCACGATACGTTTATTCGTTATCGTGTACAGGGTGGTGCTAGCAGAAAGTTTGGCGGTGAGTGCGAGTAATGCCAGTGCAATCAGTGCCAATGAACCACTAATCGTAAGTGCCCCTAAATTGAAAAGTAGTGAGGCACTCGCATCCCATGACAGCACCACTTGTAGCAACAGCATGGCTGCGAAATAAATGCTCAGGCGTTTGACGTGAAACGCATCAACGGCCAGTCGTTTCCAATCGGGGCTACCTTGCCAGAGTATGTGTTCGCCGGCGGGCAGGGCCTCAGGTAGGCCCGGCGCGGCTTCAAACTCATGCTCATGATGCGGCTTCATACGAGTGGTTCCTGACGTTCTGGTGTGGCATATAGAGTGCCGGCACCGTAGTAAGCCGAAATTTTTTCTTCTTCCAGCATCGTCACTTGATTTGCTTCGCGGAGGCCCGGTACATCTGCGAATTGATGCGCCAAAATTGCGTGCACTTTCACTTCGTGTTCGGTGATGCGAGCAAACGGTACGGGTAACAAAACAGTTTTATCTGAATCGTTTAATTTGACTTCTATGTAGCGGAACAGCATTTCTGATTTATCCATCCACAATTCTTTAACTGTGCCGGCAATTTCATCATCCGCGCCGACGACTGGCAGACCGCGCGGATCGTGATCTTGCTCGGCGACGTGGTATTCCGGATTAACGCGCAAAGGAACGATTTTGGCTTCGCCCTCCGGTGTGTGGTCCGGCACATCAGCACGATTCGCCCAAGCGCCAGGGCCTATGCCGGCTAATAAGGGATTACCGGTTGGCTCGATCGGTGAACCTATCCAGCGATGACGCGGTTCAGCTTGTAAGAACTCAGGTCCTTTCAGCGGATAAGGCATCACGACTTCGTCGCCATTGGCGAGTTTGTAGGTTTTGGGTGAAGGGATGGGCGGCCAGCCGTCCATCTTCGTATCGCGACCCGTACCTGGATCAAGCGGATAACCATCGCGATGGTTTTCCTGAAGTAGGTAATAAATCAAACCGAAAAAGAAAATCCAGAACATATAGAGGACGAGCTGAGCTACATCCACGTATTGAGTAATAGCGCCTGTTTGCATGAAGAGTCTCCTTAGTGCTTTTGTTAGGGGATAGCTTGAACGCAGCCAATCCGCAAACGTCTTTTGTGATTCATGTTGCAAGAAATGCTCGATGCTTCAGTCGCCACAAAAACTAAGCCTGCGTAGCGATCGAAGTAACGTACTGATGAATTTCGTTTATCCAGGTAGATCGGCTAAGCCGAACTTCTGGCCCTGCGAGCGTGTTGGCAACGAATCATTCCGCACTAGCGGACCGATAGCGACCAATACACCAAACAACAAATACATCTCGATGTGATACACAAAGCTGTAACCAGTCACCGGTGACATCAAGCTTTCACCCATCCAGCCAGACGTGGCGAGTGCGCCCATCACATCTTTGATGACGCCACCCAGTGCGACTGAAGCGCCGCCTGCAGTCGCTTGCACTGCGCCCCAAGCGCCGAGTGCCAAGCCAGCGTTCTCGCCATGCTGCAAGCTCATGGCCATGCTAAGTGTGCCAACTGAAAATAGTCCGCCGCCGACACCAATCAAAAAAGCACCCGCGCGAAACATGTTCGACGCATCCAGCGCTCCAGAAAAAATGACCAAGGCAAAAGCAGGCAATCCGACCACCGCGCCTATGGCAGCCAGTCGTACCGCATTAACACCGCGCGTGAGCAGCTTGGCGGCAATTGCAAAGGCAATTAAGGAGCCGCATGCAGTGAGTGCGGTCAGCAGGCTGGTCGCACCTACACCCAGATGCAAAACTTCTGCGCCATACGGCTCAAGGATGATGTCTTGCATATTGAACGCGCAGGTACCGAGGCCCACGGTCCACAAAAAGCGTTTTACGCCAGGGCGGCTGACATACTCACGCCAGTGGCTAGAAAAATCGGTCTCGCCTGTTTTTTCTTTTGCGCGTTGGCGATTCAGCGCTTCTTGCTTCCATAGGGCATTCAGATTCAACCAGATCACAGCGACCGCCGAACCTTGTACTACTTGGATCAGTCGGAGTGGTGTGAAATCAGTCAACAACCAGCCAAACAGCGCGCCGCTGCCGACCAACCCCAGTAAAAGCATGGTGTACATCAGTGCCACCACGCGCGGGCGTGTTTCAGGTGTGGCGAGATCGGTGGCAAGCGCTAGTCCGGCGGTTTGCGTGACTTGCATACCGGCGCCAACTAACAAGAAAGCCAAAGCCGCACCGATACGGCTAACCCATAGCATGCCGGGCTGTTCGGTAGTAAGCGCTAACAAAGCAAACGGCATGATGGCCAGACCACCAAACAACAGCAGCGTGCCTATCCACAAATAAGGCAGGCGGCGCAGACCGAGGGCAGAGCGATGCTTATCAGATTTAAAACCTATTAATGCTCTAAGCGGTGCAAACACGAGAGGCAGCGCGACCGACAGCGCTACCCACCAAGCGGGTACGCCCAGCTCAACAATCATTACTCGGTTCAGCGTACCAACTAGCAAAGCCGTGGCTAAACCAATGGAAAGCTGGAACATCGATAGGCGCAGCAAGCGTGGAAGCGGCAATTCAACTGTTGCCACATCGGCAAAAGGCATCCATTCCGAGGTCATCTTGGATGTCAATTTTCGGGTGTATTGATTCAGCAGTTTCATAGCAGTCCAGAGGTCGGGGTAGATTCCCCGCATCATTTACCAAGGTACTCTAGAGGCGGGTGCCGACTATGTCAACTAATGTTTACTATTGGCATGTAATTTACAGTTGACATGGTACTAGGGATGCGAGATTCTTGCGGTGTGCCGCATTGCGGCACAAAGCAGTGAAGCAACAGCACTATCTCCTCTCTGGGACGCTCGCCCTGCGGGCGTCCTTTTTTTAGGTCGTAAGCCTGCCGGTCTGAGCCGAAGTCGGCCAAAACCCTCGCCAATCCTTGGTCGTGCCGTCGCCATGGCTGAAACTGAGCGCTGCCCTGCCGGTATAATCGCGCTTTTGCGTGTGCCAACCGTGGCCGCGAACCGGATCCCCATCGATGCAATCCCGACACAAAGCGCAGATCGCGACAATTTTTGAGCAAGCGGTGGCATCGCTACTCGCCGGCACTGAGTTGCCCACCCCAGAAATTACGCTTGAGCGCCCGCGCGACCCTAGTCACGGTGACTTAGCGTGTACCGTTGCTATGCAGATCGCTAAGCCTCTGAAAAAAAATCCGCGTGAAATCGCGCAGGCCATCACCGATGCAGTGATGAGTAATCCAACGCGCACAGGTTTAATCGATGCGCTCGAGATTGCGGGGCCGGGCTTTATTAATGTGCGTGTTGCGCTCGCAGCGAAGCAGGAAATCGTTACGCAAATATTTAATGATGCGCAGTGCTATGGCTTTAGTAATGAGGCTAATCGCAGCAAGGTCTTAGTGGAGTTTGTATCGGCAAACCCAACTGGTCCACTGCATGTAGGTCATGGTCGTCAGGGTGCGTTGGGCGATGCAATTTGCGCACTGCTCGAAGCCCAGGGGCATGAAGTGCTGCGCGAGTTTTATTACAACGATGCCGGTGTTCAGATCGCTACCTTAGCTAGCTCGGTGCAAGCGCGAGCGTTGGGTCACAAGCCTGGTGATGCCGCTTGGCCTGAGTCCGCTTATAACGGTGATTACATCGCCGATATTGCAACGGATTTCTTAGCTAAAAAAACTGTATCAGCAGCGAATGGTGAACCTGTTACGGCCTCAGGTGATGTAAACGACATCGAATCGATACGTCGCTTTGCAGTCACCTATCTGCGCCGAGAACAAGATTTAGATTTGCAAGCTTTTGGCGTGCGCTTTGATAATTACTATCTAGAGTCGTCGCTGTATAGCGATGGCAAAGTGGATGCTGCCGTTGCTGCCTTGGTCGCCGCAAATAAAACCTATGAGCAGGAAGGCGCGCTCTGGTTACGCAGCACGGAGTATGGCGATGACAAAGATCGCGTCATGAAAAAATCCGACGGCACCTATACTTATTTCGTGCCCGATGTCGCGTATCACATCACTAAATGGCAGCGTGGCTATCATCAAGTGATTAACGTGCAGGGCAGTGATCATCACGGAACGTTTGCGCGTGTGCGCGCTGGCTTACAAGCAGCGGGTGTCGGCATCGCTGCAGGCTTTCCATCGTATGTTCTGCACAAGATGGTAACCGTGATGAAGAATGGCGAAGAAGTAAAAATTTCTAAGCGTGCCGGATCGTATGTGACCTTGCGTGATTTGATTGAATGGTCAGCCGGCGATGCGCCTGTCGATGCACAGGGTCAGCGTGATTTAACGCGCGGTCGCGATGCAGTACGATTTTTTCTTATCTCGCGCAAGGCGGATACGGAATTTGTATTTGATGTCGATCTGGCGTTGGCGCAGTCAGATGAAAATCCGGTGTATTACGTTCAATATGCCCATGCCCGTATTTGTTCCGTGCTGGCGCAATGGGGTGGCGATGAAAACGCATTGAAAAAAGTCGATCGCGCCCCTTTGATCGCGCCGCGCGAAGCAAGCTTGATGGCGAAATTATCTGAATATCCTGAGATGTTGAAAAAAGCGGCTGACGAACTCGGCCCGCATCAAGTGGCGTTTTATTTACGTGATCTCGCAGGCGAGCTGCATAGCTACTACAATGCCGAACGAGTGCTAGTGGATGATGAATCGCTCAAGCTGGCGCGATTGTCTTTGTTGTTAGCCACTCGACAGGTTATACAGAATGGGTTGGAATTAATCGGCGTGTCTGCGCCTGCACGAATGTAAATAATGAATGTGATCCTCACCTCAAAAGATGCAAGCGCCCGAGTGCGCCGCTGGCAACGCGGCGGTACAGTCACGGGCGTGATTGTCGGATTGATTGTTGGACTGACGGTCGCGGTGTGGGTGGCGATGACGATTTTGAAAACGCCTTTGCCCTTTGTTGACAAGATCAGTAAGCAGACACAGCCGGCCGGTGAGTTAGGCGATCCAAATAAGACTATGCCGGGCGGAGCCCGCGAGCGGCGTGAACGAATCAGCGACGATGAGCCCAAACTACCAGGCCCCGTACCAGCGACTCCAACACCGCCGGCCGCTGCAAAATCAGCGAAGGCGGACATGGCTCCGGCACCAGCCGTTCCTGCTACGTCGCCCGCTACAGAAAAATCACGTCTGGAAAAATCGCCTGCCTCTACAAGTGCGGCATCTCAAGCGAGCACCTCGGCACCTGCAACGAATCCAACCAACGCTGTGACGCCAGCCACCTCAGCGGCCACGGCTGCATCAACCCCAGCCACAGCGCCGCCCGCAGCACCTTCGACAACCGCCGCTCCGCAGCCGGAAGGTTTTACCTATTATCTGCAGGCCGGAGCGTTTAGAGAGATTAACGACGCCGAAGCCACGAAGGCTAAACTCGCTTTGATGGGAGTGGCGGCCACGATAGCCGAGCGCAAGTCCGAGCTGGGCACTTTATATCGTGTGCGCGTTGGGCCCTTCTCAGAAATCGAAGCGATGAATCGGGCGCGTTTACGCTTGTCGGATAATGGCGTGGATGCAGCGGTCGTAAAAGTCCCTAAATAACTTATTCATGAAATCAGACATGCCACGTCATTTGCTGGCACGAGTATGTCAATCACCACAGAGGAAATCATGCGTCTGATGAAGCAATTAAAACAATGGATGGCCGTAGCTAGTATTGGATTGATGGCATTTTCAGTGGCGGCGTCGCCGACTGAGCCGGTAGAAGGTATGGAATACCAACGCTTGCAAACACCGCAGCCTACCGATACGGGTAAAAAAACCGAAGTGCTGGAATTTTTTTGGTACAACTGCCCGCACTGTTTTGTGTTTGAGCCTGCGCTAGCGGAGTGGGTAAAAAAACGCGGTGATACGATTGTTTTTCGTCGTGTTCCTGTCGGTTTTCGTGAATCATTTATTCCACAGCAAAAGTTGTATTACACGCTGGAAGCGTTGAATCGTTTCGATGTGCATCGTGCGGTGTTTGATGCGGTACATGTGGGTCGTCAAAAACTCGATAAAGAAGAGCAGATTATCGAGTTCATCGAGAAGCAGGGTATCGATAAAAAGAAATTCATTGATACGTTTAATTCGTTCAGTATTCAATCCAAAGTCAATCGTGTGCGCCAACTCATGGAGGCGTATCGCATCGATGGCGTGCCGACCGTGGTGATTGATGGGCAGTACATCACATCGCCTTCTATCGTTGGTTCGGTCGTGCGTGGTCAGTCAGAGCAGGCATTAAATGCGGCGACCTTGCAAGTGATGGACGCGCTGCTCGCGAAGAAAAAATAATGGCTCGTTACTAAATGCTGCGTGTTTTCATTACGGGTGCCTCGAGTGGCATCGGTGCTGCACTGGCGCGTGAATTTGCAGTACGTGGTGCACAACTGGGTTTGCTAGCGCGACGCGAGTCGGCGTTGCATGCCTTGGTAGCTTCGCTGCCGAATGCTTCGCGTCATTTAGTTTATCCGGTCGATGTTAACGATCATGACGCCTTACGAGCTGCAGCACAAAACTTTATGCGCCGCGCCGATGGCATCGATATCGTGATCGCGAATGCCGGCATTTCGTATGGCACGTTGACTGAGCGCCCCGAAGACCTCGCTGTTTTTGAATCCATACTGCAAACTAATTTAATGGCCACAGTTGCGACCTTTGCACCATTTATCGATGCGATGAAAATCCAAGCCGCCGCGGGTGATCGTGGCTTGCGTCTGGTCGGTATTGGTAGTGTTGCAGGTATCCGTGGCTTGCCAGGCGCTGAGGCGTACAGCGCATCCAAGGCGGCCGTGATGAGCTATTGCGAATCATTGCGAGTTGAATTGAACCCGCATCGCATTCGTGTGGTCACGATTGCACCGGGTTACATCGACACACCCATGACTAAGGTGAATCGTTATCCCATGCCGTTTCTGATGCCGGCTCCTCGTTTTGCACGATTGGCAGCGGATGTCATTCGTAGTGGGCGCAGCTACGCGGTTATTCCTTGGCAAATGCGCGGTGTGTCGTGGTTGCTGCGTTTGTTACCGAATTGGTTGTATGACCGCGTGATGGCCAAGGCTCCTCATAAAACATCTCTCAAAGATCACCCCCATTCCGATGTCACTGCTGGTTGATGCACTAGGTAAGAAGCATGCACCGGTTGATCCGGGTAAAGCCGTGCGCATAGTATCGCTGGTGCCTTCGATTACTGAACTCTTATGTGATTTAGGTTTGGCGAGTCGGGTGGTGGGGCGCACCGGTTTTTGCATACATCCCCAATCAGCGGTATCGGCTATTCCGAAAGTGGGTGGTACTAAGGATGTGAATTTTGAAAAAATTCGCCGCCTGGCTCCAACTCATTTGATTGTGAATATTGATGAAAACGAAAAGCCCACGGTAGAAGCGCTGGCTGATGTGGTGCCTAACGTGATCGTTACCCACCCGATGGCGCCGCGCGATAACCTCGAGCTATATCGTCTGTTGGGCGGTATTTTTCGTAAAGATCGTGAAGCAAATGTTTTATGTGAGCGTTTTGAGCGTGAGTACGATGCCTTGGCTGTAGCTATGTCGTCGAATGCTAGGCTCTCGTTTTCTACCAATCGTGTGTTGTATTGCATCTGGCAAGACCCGTGGATGACCGTCTCACGCGATACCTACATTGCGCGCATGCTTGAGTTAATTGGCTGGCAGCAGTGGCTGGCGGATACGGGAGTGCGTTATCCAGAATTTACATGGGATGCGAAGATGTTGTCGGTGATAGACGAGATTCTGCTTTCCTCCGAACCCTATCAGTTCACTCAGAAACATGTCGATGCCTTGGAGCGTCAGACCGGTAAGCCGGTACGTTTGGTGAATGGCGAGATGTTGTCTTGGTACGGCAGTCGAGCAATACAGGGATTGCGTTACTTGCGTGAACTGGCGAGTGATTGATTAATTAACGAGTCACGCTTATGTTGCGGTGTGATGCTAGAAGTAATAAGCCCACTGGATGGGCTTATTACTTTTTTGAGATTCGACTCAGCATGCGTATGAATTCATGCGCCAACATCTTGTGATGTTCATCCAGTTGTTGCATGGTGGCGATCGCTTTGGTGTCGGTCGACGAAAGTGTGATTGATTGTTCTTTGCTGAGGTTGCTGTCGATATTACCAAAGCGTAACCAGTCGGTGGGCACATCCAACCACTCGGCCAGAGCACGCAATTTTTCTTGGGTGGGAATAGATTCTCCCTGCAACCATTTGCGCGCTGCGTGAACCGTAACCGACTGACCAGCGAAACGCACATTGAATTCGCGCGCTAGCTGAGTCGGGCTGCTAGGAGATTGCTCGGCGTTGTGAAGCGCTTGTTGCAGCCGTTTGCTGAATTCCAAGCGTTCGATTTGGGCGTTCATGTATGAAACTATTGCATGTACTCACGTAACAGTCAGTTGGTTAGCGCACTACTTTTCGTAGAATGTTGATATTTTTATTCTCGCAAAGTCCCCCTTAATTTTTAAGAGAAGACAAAAATTCAATAACACTGCGGTTAATTTTGTTCCGCGACTGAGTGATTATTTTGTGGGGATTGAGTTTAAGTCGGACGTCAACTTATTTTCTGACAAAGCGCAACACACTGTCCGAATCTTGAATGCGCTGTAATTCACCGGCATACCAAAGACGGTGCAAATGCGCGAGCGCTTCACCCATAGCAAAACTGAGTTGGTGCGCGTCCAGTGTGCGCGTAAACATAATCGGCACGATATCGGCTGCGGATTGCGGCCTGACACAAGCCTGACGCACTTCTTCCAGGCGTTCTGCGTGGTGAGTGTTTAATTGTTGTATGCGTTTATGTAAACCGGTGAAGGGTTTGCCATGCGAGGGTAAAACTAAGGTATCGCTAGGTAGTGGGACAAACTTTTCTAACGATTCCAAAAAATTTCCAACCGCATCGGACTCGGGTTCAATGGCAAACACCGAGGTATTGGTCGAAATACGGGGTAACACCATGTCACCTGAGATCAAGACATTCAGTGACTCGCAATACAGCGCCGCATGTTCAGGCGAGTGCCCGGTCCCGATGATGATGCGCCATACATGCCCGCCGATAGTTACTGGATGATTTTCTTCGAGCCGTAAAAATTCGTGCGGTATGTCCGGCACTAAGTTTGGGTAATAGTTTGTGCGGGCTTCGAGTTGCGCCAGCATGTCCTTATCGGTCAAGCCATGCTGCTTAAAATGCGGCACCATCGCAGGGCCGTCGGCACCGGGCAATCCAGCGGACATCATGCGCGCAAACGCATATTCACCCACCGTCATCATCAGCGGCGCTTGCCAGCGCTCACAGAGCCAGGCCGATAAACCCACATGGTCAGGATGGCAATGCGTGACGATGACTCGGAAAACTGGCAAGCCATTCAGTTCATTCGCAAAGATTTGCTCCCAGGCTGCGCGCGTCACATCGGTGGCAATGCCGCAATCAATAATCGTCCAACCTTTTTCAGTCGAACCATCGGCTTTCATCCGTTGATCTTCTAGCAACCAGAGATTGATGTGATTCAGCGCAAACGGCAGCGGCATGCGCAGCCAGCGCACACCAGGGGCGACTTGCATGGTGGTGCCGGTTTCAGGCAGGGTATCGGCAAAGGGATAGTAAAGCTCGGATTCCTGGGGATTCATGAATTAGTAAGTTTGGATTGAATTGCGCTGAGCGGCTTTCCAATTGCTTGGCGTCGCCCTTACAATAGGGGTTTAATTGACGTTTACGTAAACGGCATTCTATCCTCATTCCCTATGGCCACTTACACCATCACCGAGCTGGCACGCGAATTCGACATTACGCCGCGGGCTATCCGCTTTTATGAAGATCAGGGCTTAATTAGTCCCAGTCGTGAGGGCACTGGCGGGCGTGTTCGAATTTATGGCCCGCGTGATCGCACGCGTTTAAAGCTCACCTTGCGCGGCAAGCGTCTTGGATTGACGCTTTCAGAAATTAAAGATTTAGTGGATATGTATGAGTCACCGCAAGATTCGGCGGCTCAGCTTGAGCGTTTTATCGCGGTATTAGCTCGGCATCGTGAATCACTCGAACAGCAGCGTGAAGACATTGAAGTAACGCTGGCTGAAATCGCGGCGCACGAAGAAAAATGTAGACGCATGCTGGCCGAACCGGCTGCCGATCGCAAGCCCGCTGCTCCCGCACCGCGTGCACGTCGCGCTGCCTGAATCACCGCCGATTAAAGAAAGAATTGGAGAAAGTCATGATGGATCTGCCCGGTCTGCGTTTTGATCACGGTGACGACATTGCCGCACTACGAGAAGCGGTTCGAGATTTTGCGGCGGCTGAAATTGCGCCGCGCGCTGCAGAGATAGATCGCACCGATCAATTCCCCATGGATTTGTGGCGCAAGATGGGTGATCTGGGTTTGCTTGGCGTGACGGTGGATGAAGCGCTCGGTGGCAGTGGGCTGGGTTATTTAGCGCATATCGTCGCGATGGAAGAAATTTCGCGCGCATCCGCATCGGTGGGATTGTCGTATGGCGCGCACTCGAATCTATGCGTGAATCAAATTCGGCGTAACGGCACAGAAGAACAGAAAAAACACTATTTGCCGAAACTGATTTCGGGTGACCATGTTGGCGCGCTAGCGATGTCAGAACCGAATGCGGGATCGGATGTGGTGAGTATGAAGTTGCGTGCCGATTTCAAAGGTGATCGCTGGATTTTGAATGGCAACAAGATGTGGATCACCAATGGTCCTGATGCAGATGTGTTGGTGGTCTACGCAAAAAATGACATCGAAGCCGGTCCGCGCGGCATCACTGCATTTTTAATCGAAAAACAGTTTCCTGGTTTCTCAGTCGCACAAAAACTCGACAAGCTCGGCATGCGCGGTTCGCATACCGGCGAATTGGTTTTTCAAAATTGTGAAGTACCTGCAGAGAATGTGCTCGGTGGTTTAGGTCGTGGTGTGAATGTGCTGATGTCAGGCCTCGACTATGAACGCGCTGTTTTATCTGGTGGCCCATTGGGCATTATGCAAGCGTGTATGGATGCGGTGATACCGTATGTGCACGAGCGTAAACAGTTTGGTCAGCCGATTGGTGAGTTTCAGCTCATGCAAGGCAAATTAGCCGATATGTATTCCACCATGATTGCGTGTAAAGCCTATGTGTATGCAGTAGGTCAGGCGTGTGATCGTGCTAAAAACCCCGATGAAGTGAGAGCCTTGCGCAAAGATGCCGCCGGTGCGATTTTGTACTCTGCCGAAAAAGCGACCTGGATGGCGGGTGAGGCGATACAGACTTTGGGCGGTAATGGTTACATCAATGAGTATCCCGTGGGTCGTTTGTGGCGCGATGCTAAGTTGTATGAAATCGGCGCTGGTACCAGTGAAATTCGTCGCATGCTGATTGGTCGCGAATTATTTACTGAGACGAGGTAATACTAGCAAGGCCTACCATAACGATCTAAAATTCAGAATAATTAAATCTATTTTTTTACATGCAGCATTTCCCTAAACTTTTATCTTCTCAAATCGCGTTTGATATTGCGCGTGTGATTTTGGACGGTTTTGATAAGCACTACAGCTTGTTTCGACAGGCAAGCCAAGCCGCACGCGACCATTTTGAGCGCATGACGTGGACGGAAGCGCAAGCTCAAGCGCGTGAGCGGATTGCGTTTTACGATAGCCGTGTCGATGAATGTGTGCAGCTACTCGAAGATGAATACGAAGAAGCAGAGCTGACAGATTCTGTGTGGCGCGAAGTCAAGCTGCACTATATTGGTTTGCTAATGGATCATAGGCAGCCAGAATTAGCGGAGACATTTTTTAATTCGGTGTGTTGCAAGATTTTGCATCGCACCTACTTCAATAATGATTTTATTTTCGTGCGGCCTGCAGTGTCGACCGAATATATCGAACCCGCTCAAGGCACGCCCACCTATCGCGTGTATTACCCGCAGCGTGATGGTATGCGCCATGCCTTGCGCCGCATGGTGACGAATTTTCAGTTGGCGGGTGAATTTGCTGATCTCGATCGCGATCTCACGCAAGTGGAAGAACGGCTAACCAAGGTGCTAGCCGGCATGCCACTCGAGCCGAATTATCAAATTCAAGTCTTGTCTAGTCTTTTCTATCGCAACAAGGGCGCGTACATCGTCGGTAAGATGATTAATGGCAGTCGCGATTATCCGTTCGTAATACCGATTCTTCATAAGCGCAAAGGCGCATTGTTGCTCGATGCCGTATTGGCCGATGTAGGATTGATTACTACTTTGTTTTCGTTTACGCGCGCTTACTTCATGGTGGATATGGAAGTGCCGTCGGCGTATGTGAGATTTGTGCGCAGTATGTTGCCCAACAAGCCGCGCAGCGAGATTTACACCATTCTGGGTTTGCAAAAACAGGGTAAGGCAGCTTTCTATCGTGATTTTTTACATCACCTCGAGCACTCGTCTGATCACTTCGAAGCTGCGCCGGGTATACGTGGCTTGGTGATGGTGGTGTTTTCGTTGCCGTCGTTCCCGTATGTGTTTAAGGCGATCAAAGATAGTTTTCCTCCGCCCAAAGAAACCACGCGTGAATTGGTTAAAGAAAAATATTTGCTGGTGAAATATCACGATCGCGTGGGTCGTATGGCGGATACCTTGGAATATTCAAATGTGGCGTTTCCACGCAGCCGGTTCTCGGATGACTTGCTGGCAGAGTTGAAGCAGGTGGCACCTTCGCTAGTGGAAGAAGATGGTGATCAAGTGATCGTGCGTCACCTGTATATCGAGCGACGTATGACGCCATTAAATATTTGGCTCACTGAAGCGGAAGCTACCGACGATAAAGAAAAGTTGGAGCATGGCGTGCGTGAGTACGGTAATGCAATCAAAGATTTAGTGGCGGCGAATATTTTTCCAGGCGATATGTTGTACAAAAATTTCGGCGTGACGCGTCAAGGTCGCGTCGTGTTTTATGACTACGATGAAATTGAATACATCACGGATTGTAATTTCCGTACTATTCCTGCGCCACGCAATGAAGAAGATGAAATGGCGAGCGAGCCGTGGTATCACGTGGCAAAGAATGATGTGTTTCCCGAGCAGTTCGGTGTTTTTTTACTAGGTAATCCACGCGTTCGCGAATGCTTCATGAAATATCACGCTGATTTGCTCACCGCCGATTACTGGCTACAGCGTAAAAATCGAATTCAAGATGGACAGGTTGAGGATGTTTTTCCTTATCCACAAGAGATACGTTTTGTTAACCAAGCCCCGGCATTACCGGGCAGTTCGATTGCGTAAGCGATTCGAATTTTTTATTGGAGAGACTCATGCAAGACCCTATCGTTATCGTCGGTGCCGCACGTACCCCTATGGGTGCATTTCAAGGTGATTTTTCATCACTGGCTGCGCATGATCTGGGTGCGGTGGCTATTCGTGCTGCGATTGAGCGCGCAGGGATTTCGGCTGACGTAGTCAACGACGTTATTTTTGGTAATTGTCTGATGGCAGCACAAGGACAAGCGCCTGCTCGTCAAGCATCGATTAAAGGCGGTGTTCCAGTATCAGCGGGTGCTGTTACCTTGTCAAAAATGTGCGGCTCGGCGATGCAAGCCACGATTTATGGTTTTGATTCGCTGATGGCCGGTACCAACGATGTGGTGATTGCGGGGGGTATGGAATCCATGACCAATGCTCCTTACTTGGTACCAAAAGCGCGTGGCGGCTATCGTATTGGTCATGGCATGTTGTACGACCACATGATGCTTGATGGTTTAGAAGATGCCTATGAAAAAGGCCGTGCTATGGGTACCTATGCGGAAGATTGCTCCAGCAAATACAACTTCACGCGCGAACAACAAGATGCGTTTGCGATTGAATCTGTCAAACGCGCGCAAGCGGCTACTGCCGATGGTTCGTTCGCTTGGGAAATTGCACCTGTCACCGTTAAAGGTCGTGCTGGCGATATCGTGATTGATAAAGATGAAGGCCCACTGAAAGCCAAGATCGATAAAATTTCGCAACTCAAGCCCGCATTCAAAAAAGATGGAACGATCACAGCAGCTTCCTCATCATCGATCAATGATGGTGCTGCAGCCTTGGTATTAATGCGCGAATCAACCGCTAAAAAACTCGGCGTTAAGCCGATTGCAAAAATCGTAGCGCATCAGCGCCACTCGCACGAGCCGAACTGGTTTACTACCGCTCCCGTCGGCGCGATTGAAAAGCTGTACAAAAAAACGGGTTGGAGCAGCGATCAAGTCGATCTGTTTGAAGTCAATGAAGCCTTTGCCGCTGTGGCTATGGCTGCGATGAAAGAACATCACATCCCTCACGACAAAATCAATATTCATGGTGGCGCTTGTGCTTTGGGTCATCCAATTGGTGCTTCCGGTGCACGTATTATTGTGACTCTGCTTGGTGCACTGAAAAAAACCGGCGGCAAGCGCGGTGTGGCAGCGCTGTGTATCGGTGGCGGTGAAGCAACCGCTATGGCCATTGAGATGATGTAAGGGAGTTACGCATGCGCACAGCACTAATTATTGGAGCCTCGCGGGGCATAGGTCGCGAATTCGTTCGGCAATTGTTATCGGCCGGATGGAAAGTGTTTGCGACCGCGCGCGATGAGGCCTCGCTTCAAGCGCTCAAAGACGAAGGTGCGCATGCGTTAAAGATTGATGTCGCGATATCGGAATCACTAGCGGGTTTATCGTGGCAACTCGATGGCGAGCGTTTGGATTTGGCAGTGTATGTGGCTGGGGTTTTTGGTTCATATGATGGTGCGACCGAGCCGCCACTCACTGCCATGTTTGATGCCACTATGCACGCGAATGTATTGGGTGCGATGCAGGCGATTCCGCTGCTAGCTCCTGGCGTAGCATCTGCCAAAGGTAAATTTGTTTTTATTACCAGCGGTATGGGCAGCATTAGTGATGCTGAATCGAGTATGGGATGGGTGTACCGCGCTTCCAAAGCGGCATTAAACATGGCTGTGCACTCAGCGCGCAATGATTATCCGAATATGACCTTAATCACCATGAATCCAGGTTGGGTTAAGACCGACATGGGTGGTGCTCAGGCACCAACATCGGTGGCACAAAGTGTGTCGGGCATGTTGAGTGTGATTGAAAAAACTAAGGCCTCAGACAGTGGTAGTTTTCAAAGTTATGACGGCCGTAAGATGGGCTGGTAAAGTTTAAACATTCTGTAAGTAGCGGTAGTTTGATGTGTGATCTGAGTGACACAAGGAAAAAACAAGAATGATTTTGTCTGAACAGCACCAAATGATTCGCGATGCATTGCGAGATTTTTCGCAGCAGCAGTTGGCGCCGAATGCAGCGCGATGGGATCGTGAACGTGAATTTCCGCACGATGCATTAAAGCAGCTGGCGGCATTGGGTGCGTTTGGGGTAGCCGTGCCGCAAGAGCAGGGCGGTGCCGGACTCGATTATCTTTCGCTGGCATTAGTGATTGAAGAAATTGCTGCCGGTGATGGCGGCGTCTCGACTATCATCTCGGTGAATAATTGCCCTGTCTGCAGTATCGGCATGTCGTATGCAAATGAATCACAAAAGCGTGACTGGCTATTGCCACTGGCTAAAGGCGATATGCTAGGTGCGTTTTGTTTAACCGAGCCGCATGCTGGTAGTGATGCCTCGGCGTTGCGCACTACAGCACGACGTGATCGTGACAGTTATGTTTTAAATGGCGTGAAGCAGTTCATCACGAGCGGCAAGCATGCCGATGTTGCTATCGTGATGGCGGTAACCGACAAAGCCGCAGGTAAGCGTGGCATTAGCGCTTTCTGGGTGCCCACTAACACACCGGGTTATATCGTTGCACGTGTAGAAGAAAAGCTGGGACAGCATTCATCGGATACGGCACAGATTTTATTTGAAGATTGCCGCATACCGGCGGCGAATCTGATAGCTGACGAAGGCATGGGTTATAAAATCGCCTTATCTGGATTAGAAGGCGGTCGCATCGGCATTGCAGCGCAATCGGTCGGTATGGCGCAGGCGGCCTTTGATGCAGCGCTGCTGTATGCGAAAGACAGGCAGAGTTTTGATAAGCCTTTGTTTGAGCATCAAGCAGTACAGTTTCGTTTAGCAGAGATGGCAACGCAGATTGAAGCGGCGCGTCAGCTAGTGTGGCATGCAGCAACGATGAAAGATGCGGGTGTGCCGTGTCTAAAAGAAGCAGCAATGGCAAAATTATTTGCCAGTGAAATGGCAGAAAAAATCTGTACCGAAGCGATACAGATACATGGCGGTTATGGTTATCTTGCAGATTTTCCAGTCGAGCGCATTTATCGAGATGTGCGCGTTTGCCAAATCTACGAAGGTACCAGTGACATACAAAAAATTCTGATAGGGCGCGCACTGGCCTGAGCATTCATCTCATGAGCATACAAATCATAAAACCTTGCCCTTGCGGCGGTGAATCCTTAGACGTCTGTTGTGGTCGTTTTATTTCGGGGAATGCGATTCCCGAGACGCCAGAACAATTAATGAGCTCGCGTTACTCGGCCTATGCGCTAGGCGATGAGGCCTATCTTCGCGCGACGTGGGATCCTGCTAGCTGTCCGCCTGAGCCACTTGTTGAGCCGAATATTTCATGGATAGGTTTGGAAGTGCGATCCGCTCAGCATGAGGGAGATGAGGGGATAGTCGAATTTGTTGCGCGCGCTAAGGTGGGTGGTCGCGCCCGACGCTTGCATGAGACCAGTCGCTTTGTTCGTCGCGATGGTCGGTGGTTGTATGTTGATGGTGATTTCAAGGCCTGAGTTGTTGGTGTGGCTGAAGTGAAATAGCCGTAAAAATTCCCTGAATATTTATTGAGTCGTCCTATGCCCGTCATTGACAGCAAACTGAATCCACGTTCTCCAGAGTTTGTCGCCAATGTCGCTGCTATGCAGTCGCTGGTTGATGACTTACGCACACACTGCGAAAAAATAACATTGGGTGGTGGCGAGGCAGCGCGCGAAAAACACACCGGGCGCGGTAAATTGCTGCCGCGTGAACGCATCAATCAATTGCTTGATCCAGGCACTGCATTTCTTGAGTTCTCCCAGTTAGCGGCTTTAAATATGTACGACAATGCTGCGCCCTGCGCTGGCATTATTACCGGCATAGGTCGTGTGAAAGGTTTGGAGTGCGTCATCGTCTGTAATGATGCAACTGTTAAAGGGGGAACGTACTACCCTATGACGGTGAAAAAACATTTGCGTGCACAAGAAATCGCCGAACAAAATCATCTGCCCTGTATTTATCTGGTGGATTCCGGTGGTGCGAATCTACCGAATCAAGAAGATGTATTTCCTGATCGTGAACACTTCGGTCGTATCTTTTTCAATCAAGCCACGATGTCAGCCAAAGGCATACCGCAAATCGCGGTAGTAATGGGTTCCTGCACGGCGGGTGGTGCGTATGTGCCGGCGATGAGTGATGAATCGATCATCGTTAAAAATCAAGGCACGATTTTTCTTGGCGGCCCACCGTTGGTCAAAGCAGCCACGGGTGAAATTGTTAGTGCCGAAGATTTGGGTGGTGGCGATGTGCACACGCGCTTGTCGGGTGTAGTCGATCACCTGGCCCACGATGATTTTCATGCTTTGTCACTGGCGCGCAATGTGGTTGCCAATTTAAATAAACAAAAAATACATTCCTTAGTACTGCGCGAACCGGTAGCGCCACACTACGATGCGAAAGAAATTTACGGCGTTATACCGACCGATACCCGCAAGCCGTTTGATGTACGTGAAGTAATTGCGCGCATTGTCGACGGTAGTGAACTCGATGAATTTAAACCACGCTTTGGCGCAACGCTCGTGTGTGGTTTTGCTCATATCCACGGTATGCCGGTGGGTTTGATTGCGAACAACGGTATTTTATTTTCTGAATCGGCGGTTAAAGGCGCGCACTTTATTGAGCTTTGCTGTCAGCGCAAGATACCACTGGTTTTTCTGCAAAATATTACCGGTTTCATGGTGGGTCGCAAATACGAGAACGAAGGTATTGCACGACATGGCGCCAAGATGGTGACAGCCGTAGCGACGGCAGCCGTACCAAAATTCACCGTCATCATTGGTGGTAGTTTTGGCGCGGGTAATTACGGCATGTGTGGCCGTGCTTATTCGCCGCGCATGTTGTGGATGTGGCCGAATGCACGTATCTCAGTAATGGGTGGTGAACAGGCTGCCAGTGTGTTGGCAACGGTCAGGCGCGACGGTATCGAATCTAAAGGTGGTAGTTGGAATGCGGAAGAGGAAGAAGCGTTTAAGCAACCGATACGCGCTCAATATGAAGAACAAGGTCATCCCTATTATGCAAGCGCACGCTTGTGGGACGATGGGGTGATTGATCCTGCAGATACGCGCACAGTATTAGCGCTGGGCATATCGGCGGCATTGAATGCGCCGATACCCGAGACGCGCTTTGGCCTGTTCCGGATGTAATTCACGCCAATGAATACACCGCTGTGAACACAACTACCAATGCTGTTTCGAATGACTGGGTCGCGCGTAGTTTAGCGAGCGTCTGGCATCCCTGCACGCAAATGCAGCATCATGAACAACTTCCTTTGGTGGCACTTAGTCACGGTAAGGAGGCATGGTTGTTTGATCATCAGGGGCAACGTTACTTTGATGGTGTGAGTTCGTGGTGGGTGAATTTATTTGGTCATGCGAATCCGCGGATTAATGCTGCGCTAAAAGATCAGCTCGATAAACTAGAGCATGCCATGCTCGCAGGCTTTACGCATGAGCCAGTAGTGCAATTATCAGAGCAGTTGGCAGCGAAAACACAGCATCAATTAGGTCATTGTTTTTATGCCTCGGATGGTGCGTCTGCGGTAGAGATCGCATTGAAGATGAGCTTTCATTACTGGCGTAATACGGGCAACGCGCGCAAACAGGAATTCGTTTGTCTGTCAGGTAGCTATCACGGCGAGACTATCGGTGCGTTGGGTGTCACCGATGTTGCGCTGTTTACCGAAGCGTATGGCGGCATGTTTAAGCAAGCGCATGTGGTGATGTCGCCAGATGCGCGGCAGGCAGAGCCCGGTGAGTCTGCACGGGATGTAGCGCAGCGAGCCATTCTTGCTATGCGTACTTTATTAGTGCGGCGCGCTGAGCAAATCGCAGCGGTTATCGTTGAGCCCTTAGTGCAGTGTGCGGTGGGTATGGCGATGCATGATGCGGAGTATCTGCGGCAATTGCGTCTTCTGTGTGATGAATTCAATGTGCATTTAATTGCTGATGAAATCGCAGTCGGTTGCGGACGCACGGGCACTTTCTTTGCCTGTGAACAGGCAGCGATCTGGCCAGATTTTTTGTGCCTCTCTAAAGGTATAAGCGGTGGTTATCTGCCGCTGTCCCTCGTTATGACGCGTGATGTGATCTATCAGGCTTTTTATCACCCCGATACGGCTCGTGGATTTTTGCACTCGCATTCGTATACAGGCAATCCACTGGCTTGTCGTGCAGCACTGACCACGTTGGCAATTTTTGATGAAGATGACGTGATTGTAAAAAATCAGCAGCGTACGCAGCAGATAGCGGATGCGCTGGTGCCGATTGCACATCATCCCCGCGTGCGTCACGTGCGTCAGCAGGGAATGATTGCTGCGTTTGATGTTGAGCCAGCGGTTGCAGATGGCTTTAGTCGGCGCTTTTTTACTCAAGCGCTGGAGCATGAGTTGTTGTTGCGACCGATAGGAAAAACGGTGTACTGGATGCCGCCGTACATCGCCAGTGCAGATGAGTTGGACTGGTTAGGTAAAACAACATTACAAGTGCTGGATAGTGTCGCGAATTAGTTCAAAAAGTGACTCGTAAAAAATGAATCATCGAAGCCGGAGCGCCACGAATGTTTAACAAACTACTGATTGCTAATCGCGGAGAAATCGCTTGCCGGGTGGCGACGACTGCACGCCGTTTAGGTATTAAAACGGTAGCGGTATATTCCGAAGCGGATGCTAATGCGCGGCATGTTTCGATGTGTGATGAATCGGTAGCTCTCGGCGGTGCAACAGCGGCTGATACGTATTTGAATATAGATCACATCATTACGGCAGCTAAAGCCACCGGTGCGCAAGCGATTCATCCAGGCTATGGATTTTTATCTGAGAATGAATCGTTTGCAAAAGCCTGTGCACAAGCGAATATCACTTTCATTGGCCCACCTGCATCGGCGATACACGCCATGGGTTCAAAATCGGCCGCTAAAACCTTAATGGAAAAAGCCGGTGTGCCATTGGTACCGGGCTATCACGGAGATAATCAAGACGCTGCATTTTTGCAAAAGCAAGCTGACGGTATTGGCTATCCGGTATTACTTAAAGCGAGTGCAGGTGGTGGAGGTAAAGGCATGCGTATTGTTGAGCGCAGCGAGGATTTTTCTGTAGCCTTAGCTTCCTGTCAGCGTGAAGCAAAAGCGAGCTTTGGCGATGAGCGTGTATTGATTGAAAAATATTTGATACGTCCGCGCCATATTGAGATTCAGATATTTGCCGATACACAGGGCAATTGTGTGTCGTTGTTTGAGCGTGATTGTTCGGTACAAAGGCGTCATCAAAAAGTTTTGGAAGAAGCGCCCGCGCCTGGCATGTCTATCGAGCGACGTGAAGCGATGGGTAAAGCGGCAGTTGAGGCTGCCCGTGCCGTAGGTTATGTGGGTGCAGGCACAGTCGAGTTCATTGCGAATCAAGACGGTAGTTTTTATTTCATGGAAATGAATACGCGTCTTCAGGTTGAGCATCCTGTAACAGAGATGATTACGGGTATCGATTTGGTGGAATGGCAGTGTCGCGTAGCGAATGGTGAGCGTCTACCTAAATTGCAGCATGAGCTTCAATTGCATGGTCATGCGATTGAAGCGCGCATCTATGCAGAAAATCCTGAAAAAGGATTTTTACCATCGATAGGGCAGTTGATTCACCTGCGCACACCGGCAGCATGCGCATTTACGAATGAATCTTCAGTGCGGATTGATTCGGGTGTGAGTGAGGGCGACGTGATTACTCCACACTACGACCCCATGATCGCGAAGCTAATTGTGTGGGGCGAAGATAGAGCGCAGGCATTGACTCGCATGTCAGCGGCGCTGGCTGAATTTGAAGTGGTGGGTCCGTCGACCAATATCGCATTTCTGGGTCGTTTGGTTGCAAGTCAGCCTTTTTCAACGGCTGATCTCGATACGGGATTGATCGAGCGTCATCACGACGAATTATTTCCTGCGCCGCCTATACCTACACTCACGGCATTTAGTTTGGCTGGTGTGATGCTGACCTTAGATGAGCGTGCGGTATCTACCGACCCATGGTCGCTACCTACGGGTTGGCGTATGAATAGTGAATTAACGCGCGCAGTTCAATTTAGCGATGCATCGGGCGAGCATGCGCTGACACTAACGTACCAACAAGATAGCTTGGTATTTAGTTTGGCAAATGCCAATTACGCTGTGACGGATATTCAGCGCGACGGAGCACATTTACGTTGTAACGCGAATGGAAAAAAAATAAGCGCGCATGTGATTCGTGTGGATGAGTTGTTTCATGTGTTTTATGAAGGCCATCACTGGCAGCTTCTTTGGCGTGATCCGATTGCGCATGCGGGTGAGCACGAAGCTGAAGCAGGCCGGTTAACTGCACCTATGCCCGGCAAGATTGTGAGCGTATTAGTCGCGCCTGACGTAGTGGTCGAACAAGGTACGCCGCTATTAATTATGGAAGCGATGAAAATGGAGCACACGATTAGTGCGCCATCGAAAGGCAGCATTGCTGAGTTACTGTATGTTGTTGGCGATCAGGTCGCCGAAGGTGCGCAGTTACTGACATTTATTCATCAGGAGAAGGCATGAGTACCACTGGATTACCGAAGGCAGTAAAAATTGTTGAGGTCGGTCCGCGCGATGGCTTGCAAAATGAAAAGCAAACAATCTCTGCTGAGATAAAAATCGATTTGGTCAATCGTCTGACCGCCGCTGGGTTTCCTAATATTGAAGCAGCCTCATTCGTCTCTCCTAAGTGGGTGCCACAAATGGCGACCTCAACCGATGTGATGAATGCGATCACCCGCAAGCCGGGTACGATTTATTCAGCGTTGGTGCCTAACATGAAGGGCTTCGAAGCAGCGCTCGCAGCTCGCGTAGATGAAGTAGTGATATTTGGTGCAGCATCGGAAGCCTTCTCGCAAAAAAATATTAACTGCTCCATTGCTGAATCGATAGAGCGTTTTCGCGAAGTGGCGAATGCCGCTAAACAACATGGCTTACGTTTGCGCGGTAGTGTGAGTTGCGCGTTGGGTTGCCCGTATCAAGGCGAAGTGACTGCGGAAGCAGCCAGCGATGTTGTTCGACGTATGCGTGATTTAGGTTGCGATGAGATCGATATCGCTGACACCATTGGTGTAGCAACTGCAGGAAAAGTCAGGCGTGTATTCGAGCATGCCGCACGTGAATTTCCATTAGATCAGCTATCGGGTCATTTTCACGATACGTATGGTCAGGCCTTAGCAAATATTTATGCTGCGCTCGAAGTGGGTGTATCGATTTATCACTCATCAGTTGCTGGCTTGGGTGGCTGTCCTTACGCCAAAGGCGCGACGGGTAATGTGGCAACCGAGGACGTGTTGTATTTGATGCAGGGTTTAGGTATTGAGACCGGTATTTCACTCGATGCGGTGGTTGAAGCGGGTGAATTTATTTCGACGCATCTGGGCCGAAAGTCATCCAGTCGTGCAGGTACGGCAATAGCAAGTAAGCGTGCTGCGTAAAACGGCGACACGATGATTACGATACGAGGCGAGTGATGAGTCCAGAATTACAACCCGGTGTGACATTTGAATGGCAAACCACGGTGCCTGAGAAAGGCTTAGTTCCTCAATTGTTTGGTCATCACACGGCCTTTGCGAACGACATGCCGGCAGTATTAGCCACGGGCTATATGGTGGGTTTGATGGAGTTGGCGTGTACCCAAGGCATCATGCCTTATGTGGATTGGCCGCGCGAACAAAGCTTGGGTGTGCATGTTAGCTTTTCGCATCTAGCAGCGACTCCGCCCGGAATGCAACTCACTATACGTGGTGAAGTAATCGCCGTCGAAGGACGACGGGTACGTTTCAAAGTCGAAGCATGGGACGGTTTGGATAAAATCAGTGAAGGCGAGCACGAGCGTGCTGTGATCATCGCAGATAAATTTCATCTCAAGCTAGCCGAAAAAAAACAGCGCGCCGGAGTGTGATTCAGTGAGTAATCAGCAAGATTTACAGCATTTTGATCCGCTTAAGCATGAGGGACCTTTCCCTTCGCCGTGCATAGGTATTTGCCACATGGATAGCAAATCAGGTTTATGCAAAGGTTGCCATCGCACGATTGAAGAAATTATGGACTGGAGCGTTGCATCGGAATCAAAGAAATTCGCGATCTGGCAGGAAATCAAACGTAGACGTAGCTCAACGTAGCCAGTCTGCTGCATCCCCATGTGAAGTCGATGCACAATGCTTATCGCGAGCGGATTTCAGCGCGCAGTCATTTTCTTAGTCGCAGATCACATAACCCTTGATCGCAAGGTACAGTCATGAAGCTTCCCGATGGTATGCATGTGCTCGAGAGAGGTTGGCTCTCGTCGAACAATATTGTTTTTATCGATGATGAAAGAACAGCGATCGTCGATACGGGTTATAAAAGCCACGAAGAACAAACCTTGCAGCTAGTGCAGGCGTTATTGGCAGGTCGACCACTCGATGCTATCTACAACACGCATCTGCATTCTGATCATTGCGGCGGTAATCGGATTTTGCAAGAGGCCTATCCTAAAGTACGTACCTCTGTCCCTGAAGCAGAATTTCGGCGCGTGGAAAACTGGGAAACACGTTTACTCACCTTCAAAGCGACCGGTCAGCGTTGCGATAAATTTCGCGCTGAAGAGAGCGTCAAAGCGAATCAAAAAATACGACTTGGAGGGATGGATTGGGTAGTACTTTGCGCACCGGGGCATCATCCGTACTCGTATATTTTATTTTGCGAACAGCACGGTATTTTGCTGTCTGCTGATGCACTTTGGGAAAAAGGCTTTGGGGTGATTTTTCCGGCGCTGGATAGCTGGGCAGGGTTTAAAGAAACGCGCGATACCTTGGATATGATAGAAGCAATGGATGTGCGCTTAGTGATTCCTGGTCATGGCAGGCCATTTACTCAAGTACAAGAAGCGATTGAGGCGGCCCATTCACGGCTGAATTATCTTGAAGCCGATCCTCTACGCAATGCGCAGAATGGCATTAAGGTATTGACGAAATTTTTGCTGATGGATAAACAGCGTGTCAAATTGTCTGAAGTGCCCAAACTACTTGCCAGCGTGCCGTTAATTAGCGTCGCGAATCGGCGTCACCTGAGTTATGGAGAAATCCATTTAGCGTATTGGACGGTGACGCAACTCAAGCGCGCTGGCGCCGCCAGAGTCGAAGGTGATGAATTAGTTAATATCGAACCTGCGAACTGACGGCGTTTATTTCAGTAAGTAATTTTACGAGCGTGGATATGGGGTTGCCATAACGCGTGCGCGGGCAGCGACGTATTCTTTGCTCAATCGATCAATGACTTCGGCGGTGGTTGGAACGTCAGTCATCAAACCCACACCTTGACCTGCACCCCAGATATCACGCCAGGCTTTGGTGTTATTGCTACTTGCAAAGCTCATGCTGGTTTTATCTGCCTCGGGCAAATTATCTGGATCAAGCCCGGCTTTAATGATCGATTTTTTCAAGTAGTTGCCATGTACACCGGTAAACAGATTGGTGTAAACAATATCTGCTGCATTCGATTCTACAATCGCCTGACGATAATCTTCGCTGGTGTTAGCTTCTTGCGTTGCTAACCAACGCGAGCCTATATAAGCAAAATCAGCTCCCATAGATTGCGCCGCGAGTATGCCGTCACCATTCGCAATCGATCCCGACAAGGCTATGGGTCCTTGAAAAAATTTGCGTATCTCACCCACTAAAGCAAATGGCGAGAGTCCACCCGCATGACCGCCTGCACCGGAGGCGACCAAAATCAAACCATCAACGCCTGCCTCAAGTGCTTTTTGTGCGTGGCGTATCGAGATAATGTCGTGCATGACGATGCCGCCGTAGCTGTGAATCGCATCTAGCATTTCTTTGGGAGGTGCACGCAGCGAAGAGATGATGATAGGTATCTGATGCTTTACGCAGACTTCAACATCATGTGCGAGACGGTCGTTAGATTGATGCACGATTTGGTTGACGGCGATCGGGCCGATGATGGCGTTTGGATGGGCTTTTTTGTGATCTTCCAATGCTTTTTTAATCTGACGTATCCACTGATCGAGCATCTCAGCGGGACGTGCATTCAATGCGGGAAACGAACCAACGATGCCTCCTTTGCATTGCTCGATCACTAATTCAGGGCAGCTAGCGATAAACAGGGGTGAGCCAATCACGGGGATGCGTAAATTCGACAGTGCAGCAGGGAGGGTCATGTGGGTCTCCGGATGTGGATTGTTGTTGGATTTTTAGAGATTATAAGTCAAGCCCATAGTGGCTAGCATTACAGAGCTTGGGGTCTGTGGTCGCTTGCGATCAATTCCAGCCATTGCATGAATCCGTTTAGTCTTTGCCAAAGGTCTATGGTGGAGTCAGGCAGAGCCAGACCGCGATTGAAGTGGGCAAAAAGTAGTTTGGTGTCTGCGTCCATGCCTTTTTCTACTGCAGTCCAGACTCTCATTCTGCAACCTGTCGCCGGGCTATCTGGTGCTACCGCCACGAAACGGTAAGCTATTACGTTACGCTTCCATTCTTCACTCATCTTTAGCACAGCGAGCTCCAGTGCTTTTGCTGGCACGGGTACAGACAGATGCCAGGCTCGTCGCGATGGATATAAATTTTCACTCTCTGTTGATGTTAGCCACTGAATAGGCCATTGATTAATGGCGGAGACAGCCGCATGTAATCGTGCACCTGAGTGCAGATAGCATGAACCTGCTGGAATACCTATTTTTTGGTGGTCTGGAGTAATTGAAAGTGATGGAGCAATCCACGCATGCCCGAGTGCGACGCCTGATGCAGGAATGATGTGAACTTTGCCAAAATCTTCGCGCGACATGAGTAAAGTTTTTACATGAGTATAAAAAGGACTGAGCAGCGACGATATTGGTGCGAGTGATTGAATAGTTTCAATGGAAGTCCATACTTGGCGTCTTTGCACTGCTGATAATTGACTGGATTCAGTCGTTGAGCTGATTATTTTTTTCGTCAGAAAAATTTCTAGCATATCGCGCAATAACACAGCGAATAGTGACTCGTTATTGTGCTGACTCAGGTCATGTATGGTGGCTAAATCGACTAACAGCTTTCCACTTTTTTGAATTACTTTGCTGGGACCCGGTTCCTCATCGAAGATGGACACATTTTCTATGCTGTTACAGCCTATGACGGTCCATTCGAGATGTCTGGCGATTCTAAGTAGACTGTTTGGTGTCTTGTCGGAATCTAACCAGTCACCGGCGCAGACAGATAATTGATTACGAATGGCTTGAGCCTGCGCAGTCGTTACTTCCGGTGTTTCAGTCAAATCTAATTTTTGACATTCACTGGCACTATATTGAGGATCGAGTAGCACGAAAAGTTCTGATGTACTTAACAAGATATTTTTTTTCGTATGCGGTGGACCATTGCAAAATCCATACTCCAAATACATTTTGTCATCGATAGCGGATTCGGAAATTTGACATGCATATCCGATCAGCCGTAAATGAGTAGACAGTGCCTCTTTCTCTGGCCTAGTGAGGTCTGACAGGTGCATGTGCAGTAACTTCAAATACTTCGCTTTACTATCAATGGCGCTATTAACAAATGGCCGTAACGAATTCAAAAAAAATTTGTTTGCTCAACTAAAAGTTCAGAGTTAGAACAAGAGCCCAAGTTGATGCTAGACGTATTTTGAGTGGTAGCTAGAGATTTAACTAATTGCCGAAATGTTTTTCCAGTGTGGCAGCTAGCGTCATAGTAGTAACTAGCGCGTTGGCGCCAAGGGGCGATGCAGGTATCACGTGCTCGAGATAGTGATTTCATCATTGGCACACTGGATAGTCTGGCCTGGTTGAGTTTTTCTTTTGAATGGATTTGATAATTGTTTCTTTTCGACAGCTTTGTACTGAGTGCGCGCATAGTGCTTCCTTAAGCCGTCTAGGGTTTGCCGGGAGAAACAGGCTTTTATGAGTACCGGCTTCAAAGACAAAGTTTGGCATTGAGGAATAAGCGAGCCTGAGGTGTATCAACTATTCCAGACATAAGGTGCGAATATCGAAACTAAATTTTTTTTGAAAAAATTCATGGGTATGCGAACCATTTCGTTGTTTTTGTCACCGACAAATACCACCCGATCAATTTCTTGGCTGATATATTTTTCGCCTTTACTTCACGAGGTTCCCAATGAGCTCTAACGTCATCCGATCAACCCCGCCGGTAACCCCTAATCTGCAGGGTCAGAATGGAATTGAGTTAAAGGAAGGCAATAAAGCAGCCGAGCGGCCGCGCATGAAGGCGCATGAGGTCAAAACACGCACTGAGGTAAACGCTGGTCAGTCATCCACCCAAGAAAATTTGAAGCAACATAGCGCACCAAGGGCTTTGGTGAAAGTTGATCAAAAGGCAGTGGATCAGGTACTTCTAGAAGGGAATATTTCTCTTGACGAGATTAATGGCGATAAACATGCCGCCTATTACAAGCATGCCAGCATGATGCTCAGTGGCGCTTCAAAAGATAAAACTTTCCTGCTGCGTTGCCTCGCCAAGCTATATGTATCTGCGCCGGATGATACGCATCCCAAAGCATCCCGCGGTGATTGGCTGGATGATCAGAACGAGCTATGGGGTGATGATTTGATGTTTCTGTTTGAACATGCTAAGCAGGTTGATGGACTCAACAGTACCGGTAAACAGTATTTTTTAAATGCCTTGCAAGAAAAAGCCAATCTACGCTATCGCGACAAAGGCAGTGAAGGTGATTTGGCTCAATCATTATTTCAAGCCAAGCACCGTATGCCGGTGACCGAAGATCACTCGGTTTAATCAAAACTACAGTGCATGTCGTTCCAACCTGCGCTATTAGTCTGTGTTAAGTCTTACTGATAGCTGCGAGCATCTTCAATCACCTTACCGTCATTAGGCAGGCTTCCAGCAGCTACTAGCTTTACTTCTCCACGTAATTTCGTTACATCGCGGATTGATGCAATGATTGCTTCTGCATCGTTACTGGCTGAGTTGAGATCAGCAACTTCGCAGTGCAAAGTCATTTGATCGTTGCCCATTTCACCGGAGACGACCAGTCGACCTTTTAGGATTTGCGGGTGACGTTTAAGAATATCCGCCACTTGAGAAGGGTGAACAAACATCGCGCGTATTTTGGTTGTTTGGTCGGCCCTACCCATCCAGCCCTTTAAGCGCAGATTGGTGCGACCGCATGGTGAGGCACCTGTCAAAATCGCCGACAAATCGCCGCTGGCAAAACGTATTAATGGATAGTCGGAGTTGAATGAGGTAATAACGACTTCGCCGACTTCACCATCGGGGACAGGCTCACCTGTACCCGGACGGACGATTTCAAGTATCAGCGTTTCATCTAAAACCATGCCGGGGTTAACTTGGCCATTGCTGATGGTTTCGTAAGCGATATTGCCAATATCTGCCGAGCCGTAGGTTTGCAATACGTGTGGCACGCCATGGTCATTTAGCCATCCACGTAAAGAGGGTGGGAGTGCCTCAGCGCCGACTAAAGCATATTTCACACTACTGATGTCGTCACCCAGCTCGAGCGCTTTTTCAATAATGATCTTTAAAAATGAAGGCGTACCGACATAGGCTTTAGGCTTTAGCAAACTCATGGCTTGCACTTGCATTTCTGTTTGACCGATACCGGCGGGGATAATTGGGCAGCCAAGCTTTGCGGCACCACCTTCCACCATCAAACCAGCTGGCGTGAAATGATACGCAAAGCAGTTTTGAATCAGATCGCCACTGCGCACCCCCAATGCATGTAGTGGTCTTGCATAGCGCCACCAGTCAGAGCCATGTCCTTCAGGATCGAACAAGGGGCCGGGTGACATAAAAATACGTGAGAGCTTAGAAGTAGCTGTAGTGGTTAGGCCGCCAAAAGGCAGTGACGCTTTTTGTAAATCTTTGAGTTCTGATTTGCGCGTAACAGGCAATTGCGAGAGCGCTTTGCGTGAGGTGATTTGCTGAGCATCGACACCCTTGAGTATGGCCGCCCAGCCCGATGCTTGTTGAGCGCGCGATATCAGCGCAGGCAAGGCAGAAAATAATTCTTTTTCTCGTTCCGCAGGATCACGCGACTCAAGGGGATCAAAAAAATCAGCCATAGCAATACCTAAGAAAAAAGAATAATTCGGTAGAAAAAATTAGTGATGCCGCATCATTAATGACTGAGCGCTAGAGGATTGCAGGCATATTTATAATGCATGTTTATCAGGCCAGCCAACGCTTTCTGCGGCGATAAAATTTCATATCGCGAAAACTGGTGCGGCCAGCGCTAGACATGCCCAGATAAAATTCTTTCACATCTTCGTTAGCAGCAAGTTCAGATGCAGCACCTTCCATCACCACGCGACCATTTTCTAAAATGTAGCCAAAGTCAGCGTACTTGAGTGCGATGGTGGTATTTTGTTCGGCGAGTAAAAACGACACTTGTTCGTTTTGGTTTAAGTCTTGCACGATGCCGAAAATTTCTTCCACAATCTGAGGCGCAAGACCCATCGACGGTTCATCCAGCAAAATCATCGATGGCTTAGCCATCAAGGCGCGACCAATCGCACACATTTGCTGTTCTCCACCCGAGGTATAACCTGCCATCGAGCTGCGGCGTTGTTTTAAGCGAGGGAAGTAGTGATAGACACGTTCGAGTTCGTTTTTAAGTTCAGTACGACTGATTTTGCGCGTATAAGCGCCAGTGAGTAAATTTTCTTCAATGGTTAGGTGCCCAAAGCAATGGCGACCTTCCATCACTTGAGATAAGCCGCGTTTGACTAATTCATTCGGTGTGAGCTGATCAATTCGTTCACTATTAAATTCAATACTACCTTTAGTGACGTCACCACGTTCACCACGTAAAAGTGTAGAAATGGATTTCAGCGTGGTTGATTTACCCGCGCCATTCGCACCCATCAGCGCCACGATTTTCCCGCGCGGTACCGATAAGGACACGCCTTTGAGTACCAAGATCACGTGGTCATAAATGACTTCGATGTTATTCACGCTGAGGATAGAAGGTGCAGTCATGGGTAAATTATTCTTCTGTTGCATTAACCAATAAACGATAAGGTGATGATGATCGTGGATTAAAGACTATCCACGATCATCACATTCACTGAGTCGTTAGAACATATTAAGCGTAGCCTTATTTCATGCACGCCGGCGTAATGCCTTTTTCTTTGGCATAGCTGGCAGATGATTCTTCTAGCAGCTTGCGCACTAAGGCTTTGTCACCCGTAATCCAGTTTTTGGATACCGCTACCCACTGCTTACCATCCCACTGCACAACTTTCACAGCACCGGAGCCTTCGTGATCATCGCAGGATGTTTTGATCGTTGGGAACATATCCGAAACACCCAAGGCTTTTTGACGAGCCGCATCTATGTTTAGGTTTTCCAAACCCCAGCGCATTTGTTCGCCAGTGACGGTTTTACCTTTGCCATATTTATTTTGTGCTGTGCGCAAACCTTCCACCATCATGACGGCAGCGGTGATGCCGCGCATGTACATTACATTACCCACGCGATCGAGTTCTTTAAGGTTACCTTTGCCGGCTGAGTAAACCTTGTTACGAATTTCATCGATGAGTGGGAAGTTGCCAGGTGTGTTGAAGCTCATCGCCGAGTAACCTTTAGCGGCTTCGCCTGCGGGTTCGGTATCTTCTTCAGAGCCAGCCCACCATACGCCTAAAATTTTCTCGCGCGGGAAACCATTACGCTGTGCAGTTTTAAGACCTACCGCGCTCATGACGCCAAATGTCCACATGATCACGTAATCAGGATTAGCCTGACGAATTTGCAGCCATTGTGATTGTTGTTCATTGCCTGGAGGGGCCACGGGGATCTTGATCAATTCAAATCCATACTTCGCCGCTTCGGCTTCGAGCACAGGCAAAGGTTCTTTGCCATAGGCCGAGTCGTGATAGAGATGAACAATTTTTTTGCCCTTGAGCTTGTCCATACCGCCCGATTTTTCGCCTAAGTAAACCACCATGGCAGCAGCCTGATTCCAATACGTAGTTAGCAGAGGAAAAACATACGGGAATACTTTTCCGTTCGCAGCATCGGAACGTCCGTAGCCTAGGGTGGTCAGCGGTATTTTGTCAGTCGCGACACGATCCAAAATGCCATAGGCAATACTGGTGGACACTGGCTCAACAATCGTCGCACCCCCATTTTTACTTTTTAACCGTTCGTAGCATTCAACACCCCGTGATGGGTTGTATTCTGTTTCGCATTCTTCCCAGATTAGTTTCACACCGTTGATACCGCCATTTATATTGACCAAGTTCATGTAGTCAATCATGCCACCGAAAAATGAGGTGCCGTTAGATCCATAAGGACCAACGCGGTACGACAGCAGCGGAATAAACTGATCAGCTGCCCAGACGAAACTAGACGATGCCAATAGAGCGGCGCCTAGTACGAGTGATTTGATTAATTTCATAAACTCCTCCTTGCTTGAAAACAGGTTCAATGCGGGAACGGCCAGAGCCGCAGTTTTTCCTTGGCGATTTGCCACAGCCTTGCCAGGCCATGTGGCTCGACAATCAAAAAGAAAATGATCAACGCACCGAACACCATCAATTCCAGGTTCGATGCAACAGCGGTTGAGATATTAGTGGTGTGCGCTAAGGTATTTAACATCACAGGCAGCAGCACGATGAATGCCGCACCCAAAAATGAACCCATCACCGAGCCTAAGCCACCAATAATCACCATAAACAAAATACGGAACGACAAATCTAAGCTGTAGGCTTCAGGCTCGACTGTGCCCAGATAAGCATATGCATACAGCGCACCAGCGACGCCACAATAAAATGAGCTCACCGCAAACGCGAGTAATTTGGTTTTCATCAGCGGTATGCCGATCACTTCAGCGGCTACATCCATGTCGCGTACCGCCATCCAGCAGCGACCGACATTAGATCGCACCATATTCTTTGCTAATAGTCCTAATGTGCTGACGATCACCAGCACGAGAAGATACTTTGCAACTGGCGTATCAAAATCAAATCCCAGAATTTGCATTTTTTGTGCAGTGATCACACCGGAAGAGCTGTAATTGGTAAACCAGCGAACTTTGGTGAGTGCCCACACAACGAAAAACTGAGTAGCCAGAGTGGAAGCAGCTAGATAAAAACCACGCACTCGTAAAGACGGTAATCCAAATAACAAACCTACCGCCGCTGCGCACAAGCCACCTAAAATGAATGCAGCTATCAGTGGTATGCCCGGTATCCGCAGCATGAAGTTGTAGGCGCCGAAAGCACCCACCGCCATAAAGGCAGCAGACCCCAGCGAGAGCTGACCAGCATAGCCCGTTAAAATATTTAAGCCGAGCGCTGCCAGAGAAAAAATTAGAAATGGAATTAAAATCGCCGAGAAAAAATACGGCGATGCGAATAGTGGAACGCCGACGAATGCGATGACTACTAATAGCGCTATGCCGATGCGGTCTTGTCGTATCGGGAAAATCTGGCTATCAGTTTCGTAGCTCGATTTAAATTGTCCGGCTTCACGGTAAAGCATGAGCTTAAATCCTTCGTATAATTTTTTCGCCAAACAATCCTTCGGGTCGTACTAGCAAAAACAGTAGTGCTAGCACGTAGGGGAACCAACCTTCGATTCCGCCACCTACGAAAGGACCGACATACACCTCGGCGAGTTTTTCTGAGGTGCCAATAATCAAGCCGCCAATAATGGCGCCTGGTACTGAGGTAAAGCCACCTAATATAAGTACAGGGAGTGCTTTGAGTGCAACGAAAGTTAAAGCGAACTGTACGCCATTGCGTGAACCCCACAGCAATCCTGCAACCAGTGCCACAAATCCCGCAACGCTCCAGACTATGCCCCAGATTTGTTGGAGTGGGATGCCGACTGCCAGTGCTGCTTGATGATCATCGGCGACGGCGCGCAGAGCGCGACCGACTTTAGTACGAGAGAAAAATAAAGCGAGTCCTGTTACTAACAAAGCGCAAATACCTGCAGCGATCACATCAAATTTTGAAACGATGATGTTTAAGCTTTGCATCAGACTTTCCATGGGGACGTCTTCGATACCCAGATCGAGTCGCTTAACGTCAGACCCCCACATCAACTGCGCCATGCCTTCGATAAAAAACGATAGGCCTATGGTCGCCATGAATAAGGAAATTTCGGGTTGATTAACCAAGGGTCTAAGTACGATACGTTCCACGGCCAGTCCCAACAGACTCATGATGACAATCGTGGCCGCAATTGCTACCCACAATGGCCAGCCAAATTCGGTGAGTGATACGCAGGTGAGTGCAGCAAAAAACACCATGGCCCCTTGCGCAAAGTTGAACACACCGGAGGCTTTGTAAATTAGCACAAAGCCCAGTGCTACCAGCGCATACATCACGCCTGACAGCAAGCCACCGATCAGCACTTCGAAGAAAAAATTCAGATTCATTTGTCTACGTTCAATCCCGTGACGTTGATATATTTGCGAAGCGCTTAGTGCGCAACGCCCAGATAAGCATTAATAACATCCTGATTGCTGCGTATTTCATCGGGCGTGCCGTCGCCGATTTTTTTGCCATAATCCAGCACGACGACGCGATCAGAGATATCCATCACCACGCCCATGTCGTGCTCAATCAATACGATGGTGGTGCCGAATTGTTCATTCACATCGAGAATAAATCGGCACATGTCTTGTTTTTCTTCGACATTCATACCTGCCATAGGCTCGTCGAGTAACAAAATTTGTGGTTCGGCTGCTAAGGCACGACCTAACTCAACGCGCTTTTGTAATCCATACGGAAGTCGTCCAACGGGTGTTTTTCGAATGTGTTGAATTTCTAAAAAATCAATCACTTCTTCCACTTTGATACGGTGGGCATTTTCTTCGCGTCGTGCAGGTCCGATATAAAGGGCTTGCATCAGAAAATTCGATTGCATTTTCAAATTGCGACCGGTCATGATGTTATCTAAGACGGTCATGCCCTTAAACAAAGCGATGTTTTGAAAGGTACGCGCGATACCACTTTCTGCTGCGGCATGCGTATCCATATCGCGCAGGTGCTGACCGCGATAGATGATCTCGCCCTGTTGTGGACGATATACGCCATTGATCACATTCAGCATCGAGCTTTTGCCCGCGCCGTTCGGTCCGATGATGGCGCGTATTTCATGTTCGCGAACATCAAAAGAAATATCAGTTAGCGCCTTAACTCCACCAAACGATAAAGAAATGGCGCGTAAATCGAGGATGACATCGCCGGAACGACGAGTAGAAGACGAGTTATTCATCAGGCAGCCTTGCGAGTAGCACCAAACGTTTTGGTGTTGCGAATTTCGAGATCGGCACTGATGATGCCTTGACGACCATCTTCGAATTTGACTTGGGTTTCGATGAACTGCCGTTCGCGACCGTCGTACAAAGCCTCTATCAGAATCGCATACTTTTCACTGATGAAGCGGCGGCGTACTTTACGGGTACGAGTCAGCTCATCATCATCCGGATCGAGTTCTTTGTGAAGTATGAGAAAGCGATGAACTTGCGAGCCCGAGAGTAATGCATCATGCGCTAAATCGGCATTCACTTTTTCAACGCATTCAGCAATCAACTCATACACCGTAGCTTGGCTGGCGAGATCGCTATAGCCGCTATAGGCTAGGTTGCGTCGCTCGGCCCAGTTGCCGACAGCTTCCATATCGATATTAATAAAAACATTACAACTAGAACGACCATCACCAAAGGCAACCGCTTCTTTGATGAAAGGAAAAAATTTCAGTTTATTTTCTATGTATTTAGGCGCGAACAGTGTGCCATCTGACATCTTGCCGACATCTTTAGCGCGATCGATAATTTTCAGATGACCGTCAGCATCAAAAAATCCAGCATCACCGGTATGAAAATATCCCTCAGCATCAATCGCTTCAGCCGTATCTTCGGGCTTCTTGTAGTAACCCACCATCAGACCAGGTGAGCGCACTAACACTTCTCCGCCGTCGGCAATTTTTACTTCTACGCCTGTCATGGGGCGACCTACGGTGTCGAGTTTTACATCGCCTGAACGTTGCATGCAGACCGTGACGCAGGTTTCAGTCATGCCATACAGTTGCTTGAGGTTGATACCTATCGAGCGGTAGAAATCAAATAAATCAGGGCCAATCGCTTCTCCGCCGGTGTAAGCGACTTTAATGCGTGACATACCCAATACATTTTTTAGTGGGCCATAAATCAGCAGATCACCGAGGGAATATAAAACGCGATCAATCAGACTGACAGACTCTTTGCCATCGAGTAGCTTGAGCCCGACGCGTCGGGCCACGCGCATGAAGTAATAAAACAGCGAGCGTTTGATGGCGCTGGCATCTTCAATGCGGATCATGACTTGAGTCAGAATATTTTCGTAGATGCGTGGTGGTCCGAAATAGTAAGTAGGGCCAATCTCGCGTAAATCACTAGCAACCGTAGCAGGTGATTCCGGGCAGTTCAGACAAAAGCCGGCAATATGGGACATTGCAAACGAATACAGAAAATCACCCACCCAAGCGAGCGGCAGGTAACACAACACTTCATCGTTTGCGGAGACCTTGTCAAATTCAATCAGCGTATGACCAGTAGCAATCATCGCTGCATGTGAATGACACACGCCTTTAGGTTTGCCCGTTGTTCCTGAGGTATACAAAATAACGGCGATATCGTTAGTCTGTCCCAGATCGATTTGCTGTTGGAAAAAATCAGGGTGATCTTGATCATGCACTTTGCCCAACGCTTGCACGCTATCGAATGAATGTACGCCTGATTGTGTGTAATTACGTAGGCCGCGACCATCGTCATACACAATGTGTGTCAGCCCTTTAACGGTTTGGCGAATTTCTAATAATTTGTCGACTTGTTCCTGATCTTCAACGATAGCAAAATCAATTTCAGCATTCTCTAATACATAGGCCATGTCCGCAGCGGGTGCATCTTGGTAGAGGGGTACGGCAACACCGCCCAGAGATTGGGCTGCTGCCATTGCCCAGTAGAGGCGCGGTCGATTGTCACCGACGACAGCGAGATTCATTCCGCGCTTAAAACCCAGTGCCGCTAATCCGCACGCTAACAAGCGCACATGGGTTTCTACATCGGCCCAAGACGTGGTTTGCCAAATACCTAAATGCTTCTCGCGAAAAGCGGGATGCGTAGGTCGCGTGAGAGCATGCTGCTGCAGTAGCCGCGGAAAAGTATCCGTGGCCTGTTTGTTGGTCTCCACCATAACCTGCCTTCTTGTGAATTCTGATTGCTGAGCTAACTAACCAACTTGGCAAGTTGCACTCGCTAATTTTGGCTAATGATACCGAGCTTGGCCGTTTTTCATGCGAGTTCTAGAGGAAAGCACGCAAGTTTTCATGCTGCGGCGCACCAAATTATTTCTTTCACACTCTTTTATGGACTTGACTGCATTGAGCGATGCCTTTACCAGGACGGTCTGTTGAAACTATGACCTGAACTTCGGCGTCAACCCAGCCGCGACAGTCATCGACAACAGTCTAGGGGGATAGGGCGGGCAATTTTTAGTTTCCGAGAGTTTGTTGACCTAACCAGAGGATTTGCAGCAGCAATGCTTACAACGTGATTTGAAATCTCAATCCAGTGGGTGGCCGCGGTGTTGGGCGAATCAGCTAAAGCCGCTTTGCTACTTAAGAACAATGAATCGTGAGCAAAAAGATCAGCAGCAATCGCCTCAAGCATGGACTGCAGAGAAATTGCGTTCACTCTTACATGATGAATTAACCGGCGATGAAGTGTTGGTGATATCAAATCGCGAACCCTATATTCATGAGCAAAGTGGCGACAGCATTATCTTGCGCCGCCCAGCAAGTGGTTTGGTGACTGCAGTTGAACCCGTGATGCGCGCGTGTTCAGGAACCTGGATTGCGCATGGCAGTGGGTCGGCCGATCGCGCTACCGTTGATAGTTATGATCATCTCCAAGTTCCACCCAAGCGGCCGGAATACACCTTGCGCAGAGTGTGGTTGTCATCGGAAGAAGAAGCGGGTTACTACTATGGATTTTCGAATGAAGGGCTATGGCCTTTGTGTCACATGGCGCATGTGCGTCCGGTATTTCGCACCTCTGATTGGGAACAGTATGTCGCGGTAAATCAGCGCTTTGCGGATGTGGTTATTGCTGAGGCTCGAACCGATGACCCTGTCGTGCTAGTGCAGGATTATCACTTTGCGCTACTGCCACGCATGATTAGAGAAACATTACCTAAGGCGACCATCATCATGTTTTGGCACATTCCTTGGCCGAATCCAGAATCGTTTGGCATTTGTCCTTGGCGTGAAGAACTTTTACAGGGGTTGCTGGGAAATACCTTAATAGGATTTCATACTCCTTTCCATTGCAAAAATTTTTTGGAAACGGTGGATCGATATTTAGAAACGCGTATCGAGTATGAAGCATCGACTATTTCTCATGGCGGTGATTTGACGCAGGTGGAGCCGTATCCGATTTCTATCGCATGGCCAGAGCCCGATACGACGACGGATGTAATTCACTCTAGAAAATTATTCAGACAGGAGTTACATCTGCCAGAGGCGCACTGCTTGGCACTAGGTGTGGATAGACTTGATTACACCAAAGGAATCATCGAGCGTTTTCAAGCTTTGGACAGGCTGCTGGAAACGCATCCTGAATTAGTAGGAAAAATTACACTGCTCCAGATTGCAGCACCCAGTCGATCTTCGCTAGATGAGTACCAAAATTTAGAAGTAAGGGTACGTAAACTGGCGCTAGATATCAATCAGCGCTACGAAAATATAGCGGCACCTGCCATCATTTTGCGGATAGAGCATTATGACGGCGAGCAGTTAACTCAATGCTATCGAAGCAGCGATATATGCTTGGTGACCAGTCTGCATGATGGGATGAATTTGGTCGCCAAAGAATTTATTGCAGCACGTGATGATGAGCTGGGTGTGCTGATACTCTCTCAATTTACGGGTGCGGCGCGAGAATTACATGAGGCGCTCATCATCAACCCGTATCATATCGAGCAGGGTGCCCTTGCTTTATATCGTGCGATTACCATGCCCGAGCTTGAGCAGCGTGAACGTATACGTAGTATGCGCCAGGTTGTTAAAGACTTTAATGTGTATCGCTGGGCAGGATTAATGTTGTTGGATGCGGCACGCTTACGGCGACGTCAGCGGGTCAGTGAAAAAATTGATTCACATAGTCATCAGGGATTGCGTTAAACATGTTGAAAGAACTTTTTACTCCATCTGGCCGTCAAGATTTAAAAGATTTTGTGCGCGAAGATGTGCTTTGTCTGTTTGATTTTGATGGCACCTTAGTACCTTTGGAAGCCTCACCGGAAAAAGTTCACGTGCCAGACGTCGTGCTCGAACGGCTGCACCTGCTGCAGAGTCGTGCGCGGGTTGGAATAGTCACGGGTCGCGGTATAAGCGATATGCGTCGTATGCTGGTGTTTGAGCCTGATTTTTTATTAGGTAATCACGGTATCGAAGGTCTGCCGGGTTGGGAGACGCATGCCATCACCTTTGAAGAAATGTGTGAGCATTGGCATGCCCAACTCAGCACGCAATTGGCCGCGATAGATAAACAACTTTGGATAGAGTACAAGCGCTACTCATTGTCAGTGCATTACATGCATGTTGCTAATCCGATAGACGTCGCTATTTTGCTGCGCGAAATGTTCGCTACCTTGTCCCCGGCACCGAGAGTCATTGCCGGAAAGAGTGTGTTTAATCTTTTGCCACCGAATGCGAATGACAAAGGCAAGGCTGTCAGCGAGTTAATGTCGTTTACTGGCGCATCGTGTGCTTTGTATGCAGGCGATGATGTCACCGATGAGCATGTGTTTGAATTAAATCGCTCCGATTTGTTTACGATCAGGGTTGGAGCTGGCGAGAATAGCGCTGCGACTTATCAAATCGCCGATCATGAATCCATCATCCCATTAATGGATCTGCTGATCGAATATTTGCCACATCAGCGAAAACAGGAGTAGTTGAAAAGCTGATATGCAATGAAAAAACTAGATTTGGGCCTGATCGGAAATTCGCGCACCAGCGCACTGATAGATCGACAGGCACGAATCGTCTGGTGGTGCTATCCCCACTTTGATAGCAATCCCATGTGTTGTAGCTTGCTGCGGCCTGTACCCAGTGATGCTGCTCCAGAAACATTTGGTTTTACCGACGTATTATTTCCAGATAGTCATACCGTGCGCCAGGTCTATCAGCGCAACTCAGCCATTCTACAAACACGAATGGAAGACAGTGCAGGCAATCTAATCGACATTATCGATTTCGCTCCGCGTTTTTATCGGCATGGACGTATGTTTGCGCCAGCGATGTTAGTACGGATTATCAAACGTGTTTCGGGTAGGCCGCGCATTGGTGTGCGTATGCGGCCCGCGTTAAATTATGGAGCGGACCGTGCCGCAGTGCGTTGCGGTGCGCATCACACGACGTATTACGGTGGTGCGCAATCCATGCGCGTGACCACCGATGCCGCAGTGACAGCGCTAACGGAAGAAAAACTCTTTTTTTTGCATGACAGCGTTACCTTGTTGATGGGTCCGGATGAAACGGTAGACGGTACGCCGAGTGAAGTCGGGCGCAGTTTTTACGAATCAACGATGGCCTACTGGCAGCGCTGGGTACGTAATCTAGCGATTCCGTTTGAATGGCAAGATGTAGTGATACGCGCAGCCATCACCTTAAAGCTGAATGCATTTGATGATACGGGCGCGATTGTCGCGGCTGTGACGACATCGATTCCTGAGTCAGCTAACAGTGGACGTAATTGGGACTATCGCTATTGTTGGCTGCGTGATGCTTATTTCGTGGTGAACGCGCTTAACCAACTGGGTGTGACGGCCACGATGCAGCGCTACCTAGAGTACATCTTAAATTTAATTGCCGATTCGCGCGACATGCCTTTGCAGCCTGTGTACGGCATACGGCGCGAAACGCAACTCGATGAAACATTGGCTGAAAACTTACCGGGCTATTTAGATATGGGCCCGGTACGCGTGGGTAATCAAGCGTGGCATCAGGTACAAAACGATGTGTTCGGTGCCGCCATACTCGCTAGCACACATGCTTTTTTTGATTCGCGCCTTGAACGTCCGGCGGGTCGACAAATGTTTGCTGATTTAGAGCGACTGGGTCAATAGGCGATACGCGTTTATCAGCAAGTCGATGCGGGTATATGGGAATTGCGTGGCTCGCAACGTATTCATACATTTTCATCACTGATGTGCTGGGCTGCCTGTGACCGATTGGCCGCGATTGCTACGCGACTCAATTTAAAACAGCGAGCGCTGTACTGGTGTAAGGAAGCGGCGACTATACGCAAGGTCATCATGCAGCATGCATGGAATTCAAAGTTAGGTAGTTTTGTTTCTACTTTTGATGGTGACAGGTTGGATGCGAGTTTGTTATTGATGAGCGAGCTTCAATTTGTTGAACCTGATGATCCTCGCTTTGTTGGTACCTTGCGCGCCGTTGAAAAACATTTGCAGCGTGGTGATTTTTTACTTCGATATGATGAAGAAGATGATTTTGGGCGACCCGATTCAGCCTTTATCGTGTGTACGTTTTGGTGGATACTGGCACTCGCCAATACGGGTGAAAAAGCACGCGCACGAAAATTATTCGAAAACATACTGCGCTGTCGAAATCATCTCGGACTACTGTCAGAGGATGTATCGATTGATGGTAGCGAGCTGTGGGGAAATTTTCCTCAAACCTACAGCATGGTCGGTCTGATTCAATGTGCGACTCGCTTATCTATTCCATGGGAAAAAGCGTACTAGTACATTAGTCATACATTATTCCCATTCATGTTGCTCATAAAGCGACAAATATTTTAATAACTCCTACTTAGAATTAATGAAATTTCCTGTTGTGTGAACACAGGGATGAAATCACCTGCTCGGCGACTACTTTCATTATTTCAAGGAGAGCTTCATGCGTAAGGTATTTGTCAGTGCACTACTGGGTAGTGCATTTCTTTTTCCAGTAGTTAGTTATGCGGAAGGCTCGTATTTGAAAGTGGGTGTGGGCGAGGCTACGTATGCGGGCGTCCCAAGTACGACAGGCCTTCCTGTTAATCCGAATAGAACATCGACGGCTGGTTTCATCGCCTATGGCAGGTCGATTGCCCCTAATTTTGCGGCCGAAATTGGTTATATTGATTTCGGCGCTGCTAGTAAGAAATTCAATCTATTTGGTGGCGATCTAGTCATCGCCGATAGTCTCAAAACACGTTCCATCTATGTTGCAGGTATCGGCGATGTGCCGCTCTCATCGCTGGTGTCATTCCAGGGTAAGTTAGGTATGGTTATGCATCACACGAATACCCACTTTAGCTTTCCACCATTCTTAACCGAAAATACAACGGTCAATAGAACGAGAGCCTTGGTGGGTGCTGGTTTCAAATTCCAGTTCTCCAAAGAAATTTCTGGCGTAGTGGAATACACCTATTTTGGTACGGTGGTCGATGGATCAGAACTTTCACTGCTCTCGGCGGGATTGCTCTATAACTTCTAAAAGTTATTTCACTTAGCCTTTTTTGTGAATTTGCTTTCGTCACAATCTGTCTATCTAAGTAAAACAAAATTGTTAAGCGGATTACGTCTTATTTAAGCAACCTTGATTTGATTTCTAGTGCAATGCCTTCGTAGAATCGCGCCAGTAATTAGAGAGCTTCATAAAAGCATGAATGATTTTGCTAATGAGAATTTCTGAAAACGATCTTTGCACAAGCTTTATTGATTTGATTTACTTTTAAAGAGGAACTGAGCATGAAAAAATCACTGTTGACTGCATTGCTGGGATGTGTGTTGGCAACTCCCCTGTTTGCTCAAGCTGAAGGTAGTTATGTATCGGTCAGTGCTGGGAAATCAAAGTACGATTATGCAAGTGGCGAAGATAGCGCCACGGGTGTTGGTATTGCTTATGGTCAGTCAGTGACGGATATGGTGGGCTATGAAGTGGGTTATGTGCGTTTCGGAAATGTGAAGCCATCGGGATTCAAATTTGATGCACAGTCTTTTTACTTGGCGGGTGTGGGTACCTATCCTGTAAGTGAGGCAGTTTCGGCATACGGCAAATTAGGCGCCACTGTGAACCGTTACGATGATGCTGGTGACAAGCATACTAAACTTCGTCCACTCATTGGTGCGGGTCTGGGCTACAAATTTACTAAAGAATGGTCAGCTGGAGTTGAGTACGTTTATTTCGGTGAATACTTAGATTTAAAAATGAGTATGTGGTCAGCAAACCTGCGATATCACTTCTAATCAATGTAAGACGAGTTGATTCATTCAAAAAAGGCTGCGGTTACGCAGCCTTTTTTACTGCTCGTTATAAGTGGGGCTAGAGCTGAAATAGCTATGGTTTGATGCTTATGGTTTTTGACGTAATTCACTTATTGCTTGTTTTAAAGCGCTTGCAATCGCTGAATCAGCCGGCGTATGTCCGCCGCGCTCTACCCAGCGCAGCTGTGCATGTGGCATTTCTTTTGCCAGACGCAGGGCATTTTCTGGCGGGCAGATCAAATCATGCGTTCCATGGATTAGCACAGTAGGAATACTGCTCAGTGTTTTTGCGAGGGTGAGTAGTTCGGCCTCGCTGGTAAAACAGCCATTCGACAAGTAGTGAGCTTGTAATCGGTACTTGGCCAAAGTGCGGGTAGGCACGGGCGATGAATCGTTATCTTTCGGTTTGGAAGAAAGTTTGCCGGACATCGCTTGCATGACCGCGTCTTCATAACGACTCCAGCGTGCTGCCGCATCGTCAGCACTTTGCTGTGATTCATGAAGTAATTTCTTCGACAGCGTTGCCAATACATTTTTTTGCTCGTTGTCTGTCCATCCCTGAGTAAGATCGGCCCATGCTTGCGGCACCATGGCGCACAGCGATTGAAAAAACCACGTCATCTCGCGCGGACTGGTTAAAAAACTACCGCGCACTATGAGTGAATGCACGCGTGAGGCATGCGCACCTGCATATAACAAAGCGAGGGTCGCTCCCCACGAACCACCGACCACCATCCATTGATCAATACCCAGATGAGTGCGTATCAATTCAATATCAGCCACGAGTTGTTGGCTATCGTTATGTTGGAGTTCGCCGTGGGGTGTCGACCGCCCTGCGCCGCGTTGATCAAATAGCACGACTCGTTGATGATCAAGATCGAACCAATCAAGCACCGACGGTTGTGTGCCGCTACCTGGGCCGCCATGTAGCACCACTGCCGCGGGGGCATCGGGTTTGCCAAACTGCGCTAGGTAGAGGCTGTGGCCATCACCGGTGGGAAGATACTGCTGATCGAAGGCGCTGGGCGGCATATTTTTTTGTGCAGTGTTCAGGCTAGAATGGCTTCAATTAAAAACATAAGAGCTCAGTGGTGACAGCATCCTGAACTCTTAAAAAACAGTGCTGAATGACGGAAATTCACCGTTTTCAGAGCAAGCAAGAGGAGACAATTATGCCTGCAACGCCTTCCATCAGTATATTTAGTGCCGCCATTATGGCTATAACCGATTCGTTTAAGCTTGTTGATGGCGCGATTTCCCCTCGCGCTTCATGCTGAGTTTTTGCATTACTGAGTAAGTAAGTTTTTATTTAATCCTCCTGAAAATCATGAAAATTCTTGTCCTTGGTTCTGCGGCGGGCGGCGGTTTCCCGCAATGGAATTGCAATTGCGCCAATTGTGCGGGTGTACGTAACGGTACGATCAACGCAAAGTCACGTACTCAGTCATCGATTGCCGTGTCCGCTAACGGTACGGACTGGGTGTTAATTAACGCCTCGCCGGATATTCTTTATCAACTGCGATCCAATCCAGCACTGCAGCCAGCGCGAGCGATACGCGATTCAGGTATTGCTGCAGTGATGGTGATGGATGCACAAATTGATCACATCACCGGCTTACTGATGCTGCGCGAAGGTAAGAAGAAAATGAATCTGTATTGCACATATTCAGTTTGGGATGATCTGAATCACGGCCTGCCTTTAGCGAAAGTACTTTCACATTACTGTGGTGTTGAACATCACGAGATAAAAGGCTTGTCGGCAGATAAAACTCGTTTTGATGCGATCGAGGTACCTGCAGTAGCTGGAATTCGTTTTCATCCCATGCCATTAAAAAGTAAAGCGCCGCCGTATTCGCCGCATCGTGCTAATCCGCAACCGGGCGACAACAATGGTTTGTTGATTGAAAATACTGAGACCGGTAAAACCTTATTCTATGCACCAGGTTTAGGAGAGATCGAGCCGCATGTACTTGAAGCGATGAAAAAAGCAGATTGTGTTTTAGTGGATGGCACAGTCTGGACCGGTGATGAAATGATTACTCTGGGTCTGACGCAAAAAACTGCCGCTGATATGGGGCATCTGCAGCTTTCAGGGCCAGGTGGCATGATAGAAGTATTGGATGGTGTAGGTACTCGAAGAAAAATACTTATCCACATCAACAATACCAACCCTATTTTGAATGAAGACTCGCCACAGCGCGCGCAGCTGGCGAATCACAATATCGAAGTCGCTTACGATGGTATGGAGATCACGCTATGAACGCACCCGTCACGATGAAAGAAAATATGCCTTGGAGCCGCGAAGAGTTTGAAGCTCAGCTGCGTGCAAAAGGTAAAAATTATCATATCAATCACCCTTTCAATGTACGTATGAATGAAGGCACATTAACGCCTGATCAGCTTCGCGGCTGGGTGATTAATCGTTTTTACTACCAAGTGATGATTCCGATAAAAGACGCAGCGATCGTCTCGAATTGTCCTGATCGTGAAGTGCGACGTAAATGGATAGATCGCATTCATGATCATGATGGTTATGGCGATAAGCCGGGCGGCATTGAAGCATGGACGCGCTTAGGTGAAGCAACCGGTTTGTCGCGTGATGAATTATGGTCACTGAAAAAAGTACAGCCGGGTGTGAAATTTGCTGTTGATGCTTATGTTAATTTTGCGCGTAGCAAGCCGTGGCAAGAAGCGGTCTGTTCTTCGTTAACAGAGATGTTTGCGCCAAAAATTCATAAAGATCGTCTGGCGAATTGGCCTACGCATTACCCTTGGGTTAAAGAAGAGGGCTTGGCTTACTTTCGTAGTCGCGTGATTCTTGCTGAGCGGGATGTGGAACATGGTTTGCAAGTGACACTGGATTACTTCACAACGCGTGAGCAGCAAGAGCGAGCGTTGGAAATTTTGCAGTTCAAGCTTGACGTGCTGTGGCAAATCTCCGATGCGATTGAGAAAGCTTACCCCTGAATTATCCAGAAAATAAACATGACTGATTTAACCGCAAAACCTAAACTGGCAAGACTGTTTCGCATGCAGTACGAAGAAGCGCAGCAAGGATATGTACTGCTATATCCTGAAGGCATGGTGAAACTAAATCAAAGCGCCTCTGAAATTTTGAAGCGTTGCGATGGTGAGCGCGATGTGCACGCCATCATCGCTGATATTGAGCAGTCATTCAATGCCACAGGTTTAGAAAAAGATGTGACTGGATTTCTTGAAATTGCTACCGAGCGAGGTTGGATTGTCTGATTTATCTGAAACTAAACAAATACCACCGCCCTTATGGTTGCTGGCGGAGATAACCTATCGTTGCCCACTCCATTGTGTGTTCTGCTACAACCCGTTGAACTATGCGGAAGATAAAAAAGAACTCACGACGGATCAATGGAAAGACGTGCTGCGTCAGGCCCGCAAAATGGGAGCGGCGCAATTAGGTTTTTCTGGCGGCGAGCCTTTGGTGCGTGATGATCTAGAAGAGTTGATCGGTGAGGCACATCAGCTGGGCTACTACACTAATTTGATTACATCAGGTGTGGGGTTAACTGAAGAACGTATTTCAAAAATGAAGTCGTTGGGATTAGATCATATTCAACTTTCATTTCAAGATTCCACCAAGGAGATGAATGATTTTCTCTCCAGTACAAAAACCTTTGATCTGAAAAATCGTGTTGCTAAGCTCATTAAAAAATACGATTACCCTATGGTGCTGAACGTTGTTCTGCATCGATACAATCTGGATCATATCGGTCGCATCATCGAGATGGCGGTAGAGATGGGCGTGGAATATCTCGAGTTAGCCAATACTCAGTATTACGCTTGGGCGCATGTTAACCGCGATCAGTTGATGCCATCGCGCGAACAGTTAGAGCGTGCCGAAGCGGTTGTAAATGAATATCGCGCTAAATTGGGTAATAAGTTGCGCCTGTTGTTTGTCGTTCCCGATTATTTTGAAGATAAACCTAAGGCCTGCATGAATGGCTGGGGCTCGGTATTTTTAGCGGTGGCGGCAGATGGTTCGGCTTTGCCGTGTCATGCTGCAAAAACTTTATCAGGCCTGACATTTCCGAATGTCGCTGAAGAAAAATTAGAAGACATTTGGTACCGCAGCGACGCATTTAATCGTTATCGTGGCTTTGAGTGGATGAAAGAGCCTTGCCGTAGTTGCGCCGATAAAGAAAAAGATTTTGGTGGCTGCCGTTGTCAGGCCTATGCGTTATTGGGTGATGCTGAAGCCGCTGATCCTGTTTGTGGCAAATCACCGCATCATGATGATGTGAAAAAAATCGTGCTACATGCGCGCACTGCAGCCGCACAAGAAAAACCGTTGATTTACAGGAATGACGCTAACTCAGTTAAGTACGCAACCATACCGATACGAGATGCGCGCGATACAGTGATTTGATGTTGGTGATCTGGAAATCGAAAGGGCGGATGAACATCCGCCCTTTTTTATTGAGCTTTAGGGGGGTGAATCAAAAACGAGAATCAAGATTGTGATTCAGGATTGTGATTCAGCCATAAATTTTTCATACCCTCGTGCGCGCAGTTCACACGCAGGACAGTCTCCGCAGCCATAGCCCCACGCATGCAAGGTGCCGCGCTCGCCCAGATAGCAAGTGTGCGTCTCTGTGCGTATTAATTCAATGAGGTCTGTGCCACCTAATTTATCAGCGAGTGACCAGGTGGCCGATTTATCAAGCCACATCAAGGGTGTTTCGAGACGTATAGTCGACTGCATTCCCAGTTGCAAAGCATTTTCAAGGGCACGTAAGGTGTCGTTACGACAGTCGGGGTATCCCGAATAATCTGTTTCGCACATACCGCCCACCAATGTGGTGATGCCACGTCGATAAGCGAGTGCGGCGGCCACCGTTAAAAACAATAAATTTCGACCAGGCACAAAGGTATTGGGCAAACCATTGTCTTGCATAGCGATTTTTGTATCGCTGGTTAAGGCTGTATCGGAGATTTCGCTCAATACACTCAAATCGAGCAAGTGATCCATCCTCAGTCGAGCATCCCAGTCAGGGTTGAGTTGCCTGAGTGAGCTACTAAGGATAGGTCTGCGTTCGAGTTCGACATGATGTCGTTGTCCGTAGTTAAAACCTAGGGTTTCTACATGTTCATAATGCGAGAGCGCCCACGCAAGGCAGGTGGTCGAGTCTTGTCCACCTGAAAAAAGTACCAGCGCAGAGTTACTCACTTTTTTTGTATCCTTTCTAAATTCTGCTCTATCGTATCGCCGTTCGCTTCTGAGAAGCGTATGCGAACGGGCAGCCAATCCATACTTTGTGCCAGCCAGATGTCAATTTTGGGTGCGTTGGTATTCTCAGCAGGTAAATGTACTAGATGAAGACTATCGACTTCGCCCAGCGCAGTGCTTAAGCGTTGTTTGCCATCGACGATAAAGGTCCAGTTTTCGCCGCCACGATGTCCAATGACGAAAAATTTCCAAGGTGAACCTTCATTGAATTTCGCAGGCGCCGCTCTCACCATGGAGATTAGCTGCCAAAGCACGCTGATGCGATCTTGCTCTCCGCCTTCGAGCTTTAGCGCCGCCGTATCACCTGGAAAAATTATGCTGCCTGACTGACGATCGAAATTCACCGTCGTTGGATCTTTGCGAAAGCGCTTGGAATAAAAACTTGTAGGAAGTAAGTTGCGGCGCTCAATGCTACCCTCGCTTCGCTCTGAAAGTAGTAATCCAATCAATGGGCTGCGAGTATCAAATTGGAGTCGATATTTAGGCGAATTGAATTGCCAGTCTATGGTGCCATTACCTTCAAGCGATAGACCGTGGAGGTCGGCACGAATAAGGTAATCTAATTTAGCCGATGGTGGTGGGTTAATTTTTTCTTGAGCATGAGTGAGGGCGGTGAACCCAAAAAATAGGAAACCCACTAGGGTGGATAGTAAAATTTTTTTCTTCATGTAAGCGCTACTTCTGTTGAATTTTTTCTAGTGTCATGGTGAGATTCGCACCGGCGCGATTGGCATACATGATTTTGACTGGGTACCATTCTTTTTCTGGTGAGAGCCATAAATCGATTTGATAATCAAAGCTACTGACTGCGGGTGTTAATGAAAAATGCCAGGCAGTGATAGCTCCATCCGTCAGCGTCAGGCTTTCTTTGCTGCTGACTTGTACGCGCCAACGATCGGCAGCCTTGCTGCCTGCAATCACGGTTTCAAACATCAGACCCGGTTCCAGTTTAGTGGGATCGCCGCGTGCGATTCCCACCAGCTGCCAAATCACGCTGCCACGATCTTGTTCGCCGCCTTGTATTTCATAGGTGGCTGTCGAAGCAGAAAAACTAATGGTTTTACGCTCTCGTACAAAATGCGTTTGCGTAGCCGACTTACCAATGCGTTTTTCGTAGTAAAGGTCGGGCAGTATGCCAGTTTTGCCCAGTTGTCCGCTACTTTGGTAGCTAAGTAGCGACAGTAGTAATGCACTAGCTTCGCCTTTGAGGGTGTAACTTTGTCCATCGTGTTGCCATACGATGTTGCCACTACCTGAAAGGCTACGAGCTCCCTGAGCAGCTAAGGCGTTGTAACGTAATTCGGCCGATGGCGGAAAGCTGACGTGTTCAAATAAAAAGGGTGCTGCATTGGCTTTGAGTGCTGTCGCTGCTTCAGGTTCAGATTTTTTCTCTGGCACGTCATTCGACACATTGGGACTCACCGATGCTGTGGATGAGGCATTTCCCTCCGCGTGCATCTGAGCTGTAGATTCGCTGTTGGGAACGTTATTGGTTTCGCTCGCGGTATCGACGCGCGGAGCAGTCGGGGCGGGATTGACTTCCTGCACGGCTGCTGGGGCAGGAATAACCGGTGTTGGGTCGGCAGGAGGAATTTTTTTGGGTGCTGCAGGCTTAGTTTGTGCAGGAACGGATGGCGTCGGAGCGCGCAGTACGATTTCTACGGGTTCATTATCCGCATCGAGTAGCCGCATAAATTCCAAGCTATCTTGTGCCCACTGTATAAGTAAAAGATGGGCCATCAAAATCATCGCTATGACCGCTAGTGGCAGCCAGAGTTTTCGATTGGGTGGCCAGAGTGCCAACAGTGCAGAGCGCATTCTCATCCCGCTAGTGTAATGCGATCACGGCTAGTCGCTTAGGATTGGTAACATTTTTAAACATTATGCAGTGCGCGCTGCTTGTCTTTGAGGTGCATCTTATCGCTGAAGAATTTGAGGTGCCTGAAGTCACCAATCTGCTACTCTCTGAATACTGCAGCCGACCACTCGTCTGGTTAGGCTGATAACCAATTAAGTCGGGAGAGCTCATGTCAGACAATAAATTTGGTACAACAGGCGCCGGTACGATGAATGATACCTTGGAGTTTGTGCGGAATTTCTGGGGTTCGATGAAAGTTCCCGGCATGACCATGCCCTCCATGTCGCCCGACGATTTGAATAAACAGATCGCAGATCTCAAAGCAGTCGAATCATGGTTGCAGATGAACATGAATATGTTGCGTGGCACGATACAAACGCTGGAAGTACAAAGCGCTACGCTGACGGCGCTGCAGTCTATGAGTGAGAGTTTTGCTAAAGCGACCAGCCCTTCTGCGGCTGATCCTAATGCAGCCAAGCCTGCATCAAAAACTGAACCGGCGAGCAATAATGAGGCCTTCGATAAAATGCCTAGCTCGTCTGACTTTGCAGCTCATATGGCTAATCCCACCGCTTGGTGGAATACAGTCCAGCAAAATTTTTCTCAGGCAGTGAATCAAGCGATGGCGCCCGAACAAAAGACTGCTGATAACTCTACTCCAGCCGCAAAAAAAACTGCGCCCAGAAAGCGCAAAGCACCGACTAAGAATTAAGTCGGATTTTTAGTTGCGTGCCATGCGCTTTAGGCCGCGCATGAGCGCGCCCAGTACGGGGAGTTTTTCGTACAACTCTTCTGCAGCATCCCAGTAGTCGCGATGAAATTCGACCCGTCCATCATTGGCAAATCGTATGTGGGTAGCACCCCGTATGCATTGTTCTTCAGCGGAAAATCGCTTCATGCGAAACAAAAAATCCCACGTTAAAAATGCGTGCTCATCCTGAAGCACACTTCCAGTCACTATAAATCGCGGCCCATCGACCTGGGCGAACATATGAGTGAATATGTGGGTAATTTTTTCGATGCCATGAACTTCGTTAAATGGGTCTTTGAAATACGCATCGGCAGTATAAAATTCAGCGAGCTGGTGGACGCGCTCAAGAGCGATCTGATCAAAAAATTCTATCAATGCCTTAAGGTGTGCTTGGTGATTCATAAGCCAGTCACTTTGTGTATGAGATAAAAATACCAGCGATAGGGCAGCAGGCGCGCGAAACGTAGCCAGTTGGTGAAGCGCTTAGGAAAGTGAATATGAAACTGTCCTTGTTCTATGCCTGTCAGAATTTCTTTCGCCGCTTCTTCCGCGCTAATCAGAGCGGGCATAGCAAAGTCGTTATTCGCGGTGGCGGGTGTTTTTACAAAGCCAGGATTGATCAGATAGACCGCATTACCGCGTCGATTCAAATCAAAATACAGCGACTCGCAAAGATTGATTAATGCCGCCTTGGTGGGGCCGTATACCAGTGCTTTCGGCAAACCTGAAAATCCAGCGACGGATGAAACCATACCGATGCCGCCGTAATTTTGTTTGAGCAGCGTTGGAAGCACGACATCGATACAATTAAATGTGCCGCGTAAATTGATGTCTAGCACCTGATTAACAACCGCCATGTCGATAGAATCTGCCCGCATTTCATTGTAGACGCCAGCTACGATGAGCACGATATCTATACTGCCCCATGCTGAGAGCAGATGGTCATGGGCTTTTTGTACATCTGCATGTTGGGTAATATCTAAAGGCAGCACCAGTGATTGTAAATTATTGTCAGCCAGCGCTTGCAATGCCGAGGCATTGCGAGCCGATAAAGCAAGCTGCGCCCCTTTACTAAGTAGCAGGCTAGCTGTTGCAGCACCGATGCCCGTAGAAGCGCCGATTAACCAGACGCGCACACCTTTCCAACTACGTATGCGCGGATTCATCGCGCCGCCGCTATCAACAAAGGGCGAGGTCGGCGCTCTTTGCGTCATTACTGCGGCCTCTTGTGAAAGGATAGGGTCACTTCACCTAAGCGAAATCCAAATTTGCTCATCACGGCACGATTGAGCATGACTTGATCATCCATCAAATACATCCAGTCATCAAAATTCACGTTGTAAACTTTTCCATCAACTGGCAACGCTAAAACATACTTCCAGTTCAATGCATTGCCGCCTACTTGTCCATTGGCTTCACCGACCACATCATCAGCGGTGCCGATATATTTGCCATCGGCCATTTTCTTCAAAGTCCAAACGCGTTTTTGGGTTGTGCCATCGGAATAAGTGAAGTCTTCATCCAATGTGCCGGTATCACCTTGCCAACTGCAATGAATCACCACCTTAAAACGTTTGATCACTTTGCCCGATCGATCTTGAAACATGCCCCAAGCATCAACGGTTCCATTGAAATAGGTCTGTAGATCAAGCTTAGGGTTTTCTGAAGCGTATTCCGAAGGCGTCATAGTGGTTCCGCAACTAGTTAGTAGTGCCGCGATACAGAGAAATACTGTTCGCATCCAAAGGTTGATCATGCGCATTCATCCTCTCAAGGTGGTATTTCATACTCATTACACTTCTCTTAATGGTGCACGCCATAAAAGTGCGGCAGCAGTCAATTTTAATGCGCAGGGCAGTAATGCATAGGTGATGCCAAGTGCTGTTAAGCCCGGCTCGGTCGCGCGCCCCGGTGTATAGCCTAGATAATCAAGCAATGGCAAGGCGATACCTGCAGCAAGCGCAAGATTCATTTTTGTCATCCAGTTCCACAGACCGAAATAGGCCCCTTCGCGCTGTCCGCTATGTCCGGCAGAATTAATCACGCCCGCCAACAAGGCCGGTGGCAAAGCGAGGTCCGCTCCCAAAGCTGCTCCGGAAAAAATACAAATGACTGCAAACGAATACAAGGCACCTGCGGCAAGCTGCCACGCCCATACAAAGACAATCACCGACAGCAGCATGGATACTAGCCATGCGCGCGCTTCACCTATGCGTTTACTTAACATCGCCCACAGAGGTAGAGCGAGGGCGGCAGCAGCGAAATAAATAACCAAAAACACGCCGGCATATTGTGCGAGCAGCAGACGGTCAGTCGCAAAAAATAAAAATAAGGTTGCGGGTATAGCAGCGGCAATGCCGCTAATCGCAAACACGCCAAGCAGCCAACGAAATTTTGTACTTTGCAACGGCACAATAAGGGCGCGCCAATTCTCATTGACCGTTGAGCTTGTGTGCATGCGTGGCGCGTATCGAATGAGTGCCCAGGCGGTGATGGAGAGTGCGATAACAAAAGTCATTGATAACGCATTCATACCCGCGAGCGTAGGTACAGCAGCGGCGATCATTACGCCCACTAAACCAAAGCCCTCGCGAAATGCAGTCAGACGCGCGCGTTCGCCACGCAGCTGAGTCAGGCTTGCGCCCCAGCTATTGTGAGCGATGGTGGCTAAGCTAAATCCCAGATATACCAAACCCAAGCTGCCAGCAAACCACGCACTCAACCTAGCAATATCATTAGCGATAGTAGCGGGTGGATGAAATAGCGCAAGGTAGCCCGTGACAAGTAAGGGCAATGACATCAGCACAAAACCGGCATAACCGCGCGTTGCAGAAGATCGGTCCATCCAATATCCAAGTAACGGATCTGAAAATGCATCCAACAACCGCGCGACTAATAAAATCGTACCGACTAAGGTGAGCGATAAACCAAAGCTGCCCGCATACAGTGCCGGTGCTTGTACGTACACGGGCATAGCCACCATGGCGAGGGGTAGGCCAAACAAGCCATAACTCACCAGTGCTTTGCCTGAAAGGTCAGGCGCCTGAGTGTGATTGACGCGGGTGTCATGCGTCATATGGATGCTTAATTTTTTTGTAAAGTGAATTGAAACAGATCGATGCTGCCTGCACGAAAACCTGCTTCACAGTAGGCAAGATAGAACTTCCAAGTTCGTATGAATCGCTCATCAAACCCTTGCGCTTGAACGGCGGGTAAAGCTTCCTCAAATGCGTGGTCCCATAAACGTAAGGTGCGGGCATAGTCCAAGCCAAAGGCTAATTCATTCACCACGCTTAAGCCATGACGTTGCGCATGGGCTCTAAAAATGGATGGTGAGGGCAACATCCCGCCCGGGAAAATATACTGCTGAATAAAATCTGTTCCTTTGCGATAGCGCTCAAATAAATCATCGGCTATCGTAATGGTTTGTATGCAGGCACGACCACCTGTTTTGAGATTTTTTGCGATGCAGGCAAAGTAGCTATCCCAGTATTCTTCACCGACCGCTTCAAACATTTCAATCGAGGCGATACCATCGTATTCACCGTCGGTGTCGCGATAGTCTTGCAGTCGTAATTCTGTTCGTTCACTGACACCGGCATCGTTTAAACGTTTTTGTGCAAAGTCTAGCTGTTCGGTGGATAGGGTCAGCCCAGTGATGCGCGCCCCTTTTTTGGCAGCGAGTTCGGCAAAGCCACCCCAGCCACAACCAATCTCAAGAATGCGACTGTCGGCACCCCCATTAATTTCAGAAAATATGCGCTCATACTTTGCGTACTGTGCTTGTTGCAGAGTGAATTCGGGTTGCGCGAATAAGGCGCTGGAATACGTCATGGAGGGATCAAGCCACAAGGTATAAAAGCTATTTCCGATATCGTAATGCGCATGAATATTACGACGACTGCCCGCACGCGAATTGCGATTAAAAAGATGTTTGATTCGATATAGCAGGCTACCCCACCAACTGCCGTAGATCGCTGATTCAAGTGCGTTGCGATTGTGAATGAACAGCTCAATCAATTTTGCGAGATTGTCAGTTTGCCACTCGCCTTGCAAATAGCTTTCAGCAAATCCAATATCGCCAGAACGTATAGCGGCCAGAAAGGGTTCCCAACTACTAAGCGACAGAGTAACTGCTGGATCTTCATTACCGAATTTCAGTAGCTTTCCATCGGGGCATTCCAGCTTCAAGCTGCCATGCTCAAGTCGCGACAACATACGCAGCAAAAATTGAACTTGCGCGGGCACCTTGCTATTTATAGCAAGATTTTCTGAATTGGCTTCCTTGAGCGAGAAGGATGTTGAGGAGGGCTTGTTCATCGGCTCAGCGGTGTGGGTGGTGGAACTGGTTTGCGAAAAAACGGTACGCGTTTAGTAAATAGTTTAAGCGCTTGCCAGTGAATCCGGGCAATTACCCCTATAGTCATCAATGGATGACGAAAAAAAGCGTTTGCCGCGCTGCGCGTAGTAAGTGGTTCTAAACGTCCTGAGATGCTAGTCAGTAGCAGCGGGCCTTGATCATCGTGATAATCAATACGCGCGACGACACATTCCCTGTCTATATTGTTAACTTTTTTCATGGTGCGCATAAAGCGAAAGCGGTAGCTGCCTTCGACTGCGCAGAAGGGCGACACATGAAAGACTTTTTTCGATGTGAGTTGTAAGCCCCACGGCATAACGGATCCGGTGTCGAGCAGATAGAAGTGGCGCTCGCCAAACGTATTGTTCACTTCGCAAACAATCGCGCGCAATGCGCCGTCAGTGCGATGACAAAACCAGAACGAGACGGGATTAAATACATAGCCGAGCACACGAGGAAAAGCCTGCAGCCAGATTTGTCCATCCGCATCGTGAATGTTTTCTGACTTCAAAACCTGATCTATCCATGTCAACAATGGTGTCGCTCCATCGCCGTGATCACGATCATGAAATGACAGCAAGTTAAAGCGATTGCGAGAACATACGCCATTCGAAAAAGTGGTATTGCCCAAAGTTCGGATGGGAAGCATCAGCGTGAACACGCTATAACTAAACGTGTTGCCAGCTGGCCGTAAGCGACTGTGTCGGACCAGACCTGAGCTAATGAGTGGTTGATGAGTCAGCATTTGCATATCACGCAATGAGCGAGCGCTCGGAGATAGCGCGCGCTACCTGCAGACCTGACTTATGACCATCTTCATGAAACCCATAGCCAGTCCACGCGCCCGCAAACCAGGTGTTTCGCTTTCCTTGAATAGAGGGTAATGCGTGCTGTGCTGCGATAGCCTCTCCATCGAAAATAGGATGCGCATAATTAAATTCTGCGATGATTTTTTCAGGCTCAATGCGCGATACGGGATTAAGCGTAACGATAACGGATTGTTGAAAGGGTAGTGGTTGTAATTTGTTGATCAAATAATGTACACAAACGCGAGGCTCGGGCGTACCTGCTGTTTCATAATTCCATGCCGACCACGCTTTTTCAAGCGTGGGCAGGCAGCGTGTATCGGTGTGCAAAATAGCGCGATTAGCTTGATAGCGGACGGATGAAAGAATACGTTTTTCATCCGCGCTGGCATCAGTAAGTATCGACAATGTCTGGTCGCTGTGGGCTGCCAAAACGACGTGTTCAAATATTTTCGTTCCGGTGGCAGTTTCTATTCGTATTTCTGGTGTTCCCACGCCAATCCGCGTTACTGAACGAACCGGCGTATTTAAAAATGTGTGTGCAATAGTTGGCAGTATTTTTTGTACGTAGTGTTTTGCTCCGCCGGTGACGGTGCGCCATTGCGGGCGATTGGTAATTTGTATTAAGCCATGATTGCTACAAAACCGCACAAAGGTAGCTAAAGGGAAAGCTAACATTTGTTCCGTAGGGCAGGACCAGATACAACCGGCCATGGGCAGTAAGTACCAGTGCCTAAACTCATTACTGTAATGGTGGCGATCAAGAAATTCACCCACGGAAATTGACTCGAGCTTGCCGTCGATCTTGGCCATCGCGGTGGTCTGTCGATTGAAGCGAACGATATCTTTCAGCATTCGCAAAAATGGCAGATTGAACAAGTTGCGCCGCTGAGCAAAGACGGTATCGAGATCTGCGCCGGCCCACTCCAGCGTGCTGCCATCGGGCAGTGGAATTTTTACCGCGAATGACATGTCACTGTCCGCGGTCTCGACCTTCAATTCATCAAATAGCCGAATCAAATTGGGATAGGTGCGCTGATTAAAGACTAAAAAACCTGTATCGACACCATGCGTGATGCCATCGAGAGTGACGTCTACGGTATTGGTGTGCCCACCAAAATAAGAGCCTGCTTCAAATAAAGAAACTTCATGGCCGTCGCGCGATAGCCGCCATGCAGCTGACAGCCCCGAAATACCTGAACCTATAACGGCGACTTTCATGCGTAATCCAAACGGTGGGAGATAAAAGACTACTCGAACTGGTTTTTGCTAAGGATGCAAACACACAGTGCCTAGCTTGAGTCTATCGGAAAATAAAAAAGCAGCGACGCCAGTCAGGGAGAAATACAAATGGGGGAAGATCGCCCTCACGTGGCCACCGAACGTATCGGGAGGCGTCGCAGCTAAAACGGGGTATGACTTGCGCATCGTGTGCAATGCGCTTTGCGAGACTATTGGCTAGCCAGCGCCTTTTCCAGTGCGATCACAAAGGCTTTTTCATCGGGGCGCGTGGTGCTGCCGTAACTGCCGACCAATTTGCCGTCACGATCAATTAAATACTTATTGAAATTCCATGAAGGTGTCTTTGCGCCAGCTTTTACCAAGGCAGCAAACAAAGCATTCGCTTCTTTACCTTTGACGGAGGACTTCGCGAACATAGGGAATTTCACACCATAGGTGTTGTAACAAAAATCGGCAATTTCTTTACTATTGCCTGGTTCTTGGCTGAAATCGTTCGATGGGAAGCCAAGCACAACCAAGCCTTTATCCTTGTAATTCGCGTACAGTTTTTCTAAACCCTCGTATTGCGAGGTGAAGCCGCAATAGCTGGCTGTGTTTACCACAAGCGTGACTTTCCCAGTGTACTGACATAGGTTTTGGGGGGAATCGTCTTGCAAGCGATTGAATTTGTGATTCAGCAGTGTCGGACACTCTTCCGCTGCATTGGCCGTGGGTGCCAGTGTGCAGGCAGCGGCCAGCATTAAGAGAATAATCTTAGCTTGCGCTTTCGCTAGTAATTTAGTCATGTTTGATCTATACGGGAAGGTTTTAACTTAAACTGATGAGTCATTCTAGCGTATTCCTAAAGATTGGGTGCAAGGCATCTGCAAGCCAAGCAACCGTTTTTATTTTTGAAATTTTCTGCGCTTTTGGCATCGGTCACGGTTAAAAGTTCGTGTAACAGCAATAGTTAATTTAAGAGATTCATGCGCAACCTCATTTTGGTCCTAGGCGACCAGCTAAATTTCGATAGTCCTGCTTTAGAAAATTTCGATCCGGCTCAGGATAGTCTGCTGTTAATAGAGGCGGTGGGTGAAGCTAAGTATGTCTGGTCGCACAAGGCGCGTATTGCGCTGTTCCTATCGGCTATGCGTCATTTTGCCAATCAAGTGGCCGCGCGTGGCTGGCCGTTTGATTACATTCAATTAGATGATCCTCACCCACCCGGTTTTGCGGAGCGATTGACCATCGCTTTGCAGCGCCATCAACCGCAAGCGCTTCGTGTGGTTGAGCCAGGTGAGTGGCGAATGCAAGAAATGATAGTGGCGGTGTGTAGTGCAGAAAGCGTAACACTGCGCATGCTGGATGACACGCATTTTCTCTGCAGTAGAACCGAATTTGCTCAGTGGGGTAAGGGAAAAAAAGAGCTGCGCTTAGAGTTTTTTTATCGCGTGATGCGCAAGCGATTTAATGTCTTGATGGCGGGCGATGAACCCGTCGGCGGTCAATGGAATTTTGATGCAGACAATCGCAGCGCTTACCCAAAACGCACAGGGCCGGGTGCGATACCGGAACCTGCGTTGTTCGAGCCTGATGCAGTCACCGAGGAAGTGATTCAGTTAGTCGAAAAAATATTCCCTGATCACCCAGGTCAACTTAAAAATTTCGCCTGGCCAGTGACTCGTGAGCAGGCATTGCATGCGCTAGACGTATTTGTCGATACGCGGTTGACCTCGTTTGGTCAGTATCAAGATGCGATGTGGACCAATACGCCGCTGGGTTGGCATTCACTGCTATCGGCAGCATTGAACCTGCATTTGCTGAATCCGCGAGAAGTGATTGAGGCGGTGGAGCAGGCCTATCAGCAGGGCAAGGTGAGTTTGGAAAGTGCTGAGGGATTTATTCGTCAGGTGCTGGGTTGGCGCGAATTTATTCATGGTGTGTATTGGTTAGATATGCCGCGTATGAAAGAGGCGAATCACTACCAAGCAGAGCACGATTTACCGGCGTGGTTTTGGACCGGTGAAACGGATATGGCCTGTATGCGAGACAGTTTGCAACAGACGCTGGAGTGGGGCTATGCCCATCACATACAACGACTGATGGTGATTGGAAATTTTGCGACACTGGCTCAGCTATCGCCGCAACAAGTAGGCGACTGGTTTTTAGCGATTTATGTCGATGCGATTGAATGGGTTGAATTACCCAACACGGCGGGTATGGCTTTGCATGCCTGCGGTAGTCGATTTACCAGTAAGCCGTATGTAGCGAGTGGCGCTTACATTGGCCGCCAGAGTAATTACTGCGGCTCATGTAAATATGATCCCAAGGTGCGTGCGGGTGAAAACGCCTGCCCTTACAACACGCTGTACTGGAATTTTATTGATCACCATGAAGCGACCCTGTCATCAAATCCACGTACCGCCTTGATGACGAAGAATTTACAAAAGTTAGATGCTAAGGAGCGAGAGCGGGTGAAACTGCATGCCCAGCAGATATTGGATACGATCGATACTTTGTAGCCCCATGCTGTTTTGCGCAAAGATCATTATCAAAATAGTCATTTATCATCAAAGTCAGTGCTTGCTTACTTGATTGCTCAATATTTTTAAGCCATATTCGCAATCGTACTGTCACTCTTTGTTGGTAAAATTCTTACATTCAACAAATCTGGCCATCACCTATGCTGTATCCCGAACTCTTTCGCTCGCTGGAACAAGTACGCTGGAACATGGAAAAAGATATTCCATGGGATCAGTTCGATGCCAGTCAATTATCGGATGATCAGGCACAAACCATACGGATGAATGCAATCACCGAGTGGGCGGCCTTGCCAGCTACCGAAATGTTTTTACGCGATAACCGACATGACAGTGATTTTTCCGCGTTCATGTCCGTTTGGTTTTTCGAAGAGCAAAAACATTCATTGGTATTGATGGAGTACTTGCGACGTTTTCGTCCTGAGTTGGTCCCGACCGAAGAAGAATTACACAACGTGCGTTTTGAATTTGACCCAGCCCCCCCATTAGAGACGCTGATGCTGCATTTTTGTGGCGAAGTGCGATTGAATCACTGGTATCGCTGCGCAGCGGATTGGCACACCGAGCCCGTCATTAAACAAATTTACAAAATCATTAGCCAAGATGAGGCGCGTCATGGTGGCGCTTATCTGCGCTACATGAAAAAAGCGCTGCAAGAATCAGGCGATAGCGCACGTGCGGCGTTTTCTAAAATTGGCGTATTGATGGCGTCTGCGCGTCGTACTGATAAGCCCCTGCATCCCACGAATTTGCATGTGAATCAAGCGCTGTATCCTAACGATACGATACAGAGTCGATTGCCGGATCCTGATTGGTTAGAGGGATGGCTTGATAAGCAAATACAGTTTGATGGCGAGTGGGAAAAGAAAGTGATCGATCGCATACTGCACAATCTGTCACTGTTGTTTGAGCGCTCGTTTGAGTCGGTTCAGGATTTGAATCGCTACCGAAAAGAGGCTAATGCTAGGCTGGTACCGCAAGCCAGCCCAGCGATCTAATTGCTTAGTGTTTGTGTTCTTCGTGACCATGGCCAGAGCCATGCTTGCCGTGAGCGGCAATGTCCATCACGTCGACTGACACTTCAACAGCACCCGCTTTACGAAAATTCAGCGTCAGCGGAAATTTGTCGCCCGCCTTTAAGGGTTTTTTCAGTCCAAATAGCATCACGTGAGGGCCTTGACCAGGTTTCATGCTAATCGTGTTTTCTGCTTTTAAATCGACGCTGTCGACCGCACGCATCTTCATCACATCGCCTTCCATGCTCATCGTATGAAGCTCAACACGCTCAGCGATCGCTGCACTCGCCGACAATAAAGCATCATCTGCTTTACCTTTGTTGGCGATCTGCAGAAAGGACGCACTGTTGGGCATGTTGCCCTTGGTGGCGCGAGCATGCGCATGTTCAATCACGAGATCACCTGCCTTGACAACTTGGGCTTGAGTACTGGCTATCAACAGCAGAGAAAAAAATCCTACAACGACGTGTTTAAGCATGGTGAATTCCTAGTGTGAGTAGCGTTGGGAAAGCAAAATTATAAGTCTGCTGGCATTTAGGTTCGAGGTTAATTCAGCCACCACCCGCGAAATCATTTTGGCGCCACGCTTCATAGACCGTGATAGCAACCGAATTGGAGAGATTAAGGCTGCGATTATCAGGTCGCATGGGTAATCGTATGCGTTGCGCAGAGGGGAAGGAGTCGCGTAATTCTGGATTCAGGCCGCGCGTTTCAGAGCCAAAAACAAACACATCACCAGGTTGAAAGTGGGTGCTAGAAAAGAGCGCTGAGCCGTGGGTAGTCAGAATAAAAATGCGCAAGGGATCCGGTTGGGTGGCTGCCATAAAAGCGGACCAATTTGCGTGGACTTGCATGTCAGCGTACTCGTGATAATCCAAACCGGCGCGGCGCATTTTTGCATCGTCCAAAGGAAAGCCTAAGGGTTCGATTAGGTGTAGTACCGTTCCTGTGTTGGCGCACAAGCGAATGATGTTGCCGGTGTTGGGAGGGATTTCCGGTTCAACTAATACGACATGAAACACAGTGTTCTCCGCTAAAAAAACTCAACGTATGGGTGTTCGTGCAACGACAAAATTCGTCACGTGTGCGGCGCCGTGACGTTTGAGGCAATCAGCTAATTCATTTAGTGTATGACCAGTGGTCATCACATCATCAACAAGCAGGATACGCTTGCCGACAATGAGTTGACTGTTTTGTACTGCGAATGCGTTGCGCATGTTAACCCGCCTTTGATGCACAGGTAGGGAGGCCTGTGTTTGAGTATGTTTAACACGCAGACAAACATTAGTCGCCAGCGGCAGTTTCCAGTGCTGCGCTAAGGCGCGTGCAATTTCAAGCGACTGATTGAATCCACGCTCAGCCAATCGGTCTAGCGAAAGCGGTACGGCGATGATGAGATCAGCGGTGTGGCGTGGTACAGGTAGCTCGCTCAAGAGACGACCGAATGCTTTAGCCAGTGGTAATTTCGCGTGGAATTTTAAAGCCTGCAGTGACTGATCTATCGGTGGCGCATAGTCGCTAGCTGCGAAGGTTAAATCAAATGCCGGGGGGCGGGCTAAGCAGCTACCGCACTCCGTAGATTGGCTACATTCGGGTAATCGAATCGCACAACAAGTGCAGCGTGCAGCGTAGCTGTTAGCGTATTGCTTACAGCAGCGAGGGCAAATTGCATCGTGGCTTTTACCGCCGCATAAAGTGCAGGCGCTAGGCATAAGTTCATCCAGCATTCGAAGTGCGAGTTGTCGCAGGCGCAGTATCGAGTTCGGCGAAGCTTTAGTCATTTGCATAATTGATGTTGACGATGGGGTCTGTGAAGAAATAGGCCCTGCGGTACACTGGCACCTTACTTCTTTCGCATCTGATGTTTTTACTTTGATGCATTCCATGCCGGATAAATCTCGCGACAATCAATTCAGTGCACCGATTTCTGTGGCGCGCGTGCAGCGGCTTTTTGCACAGCCGCTGCGTTGCGAGCCATCGCAATTTCTTCGCAGAGAAATTTCCGGCCGCATGTTTGAGCGGCTATCGCTGATAAAAATTCAACCCGAGCGTGTGCTCGATGCAGGCTGCGGTGAAGGCGATGATTTGATGGCGCTGGCGCAGGCTTTCCCCGCGGCGGATCTGCTGGGTATCGATATTTCACCCAACATGCTGCAGACAGCGCGTGATCGCAGCGTGCAATCGTATTCACTGATGCGCAAGTTACTTAGTCGCTGGAAATTAAATGCTTTTCAGCGCTCGCCCATCGCTTTGACCTGCGCCGAATTCAGTGAGCTACCTTTGGCGGCGGCTAGCGCGAATTTGTTGTGGTCGAATCTGGCGTTGCACTGGCATCCCCAGCCGCATAAAGTCATTAGGGAATGGGCGCGCGTGATGCGCGTCGACGGTTTGCTGATGTTCAGTGCTTTCGGGCCAGATACATTTTTGCAGCTGAAAGAGGCGTATTCCAGCCTGAGTATTCGCCCGCCGGTGTTGCCATTTGTTGATTTGCATGACTATGGCGACATGTTGGTTGAGGCTGGCTTCGCAGATCCGGTCATGGATATGGAAAAGCTGAATATCACCTATTCATCAGCCGATAAATTACTTTCCGATGTGAGAGCTTTCGGCGGGAATCCAATGCCAGAGCGCCCAAATGGATTGTTTGGGCGACAGCGCTGGAATGCCTTGAGTAACGCGCTAAATCAGCAAAAGAGCTCAGATGAGCAAATTTCACTTACGGTTGAAGTGATTTACGGCCATGCGTTTTTACCAAGGCCCAAAAAGACTCGAGCCGGAGAGTTCATCATTGAATTCAAAGATAGGAAGATTTAAACCGACAGTTTGAAAGAAGACTAAAGAGTTGAGGCTTTAAATGCTGGGTATATTACTTGGCTGCATTTATGCTTTTGCCTTATACTCCTCGGGCTTTATTTGTCCCTTATTGCAAGTATTTACTGGTCTGGTGCACTGACATGCCTACGCGAGAGTGGATTTCTAAGAAAAATTGCTCGATTGCTCCGAAGCAGCTGTTCAAAGCGTATTTGGCCTTGTGTTCAGCATCATTTCTGGTTGCGTTGTATTTTATGGTCTACGGCGCTTGGGTAATTATGTTGTTTGCAGTGCTGGAGATGTTGGCGGTGGGTTGTGCATTTGTGTATTTCGGCCGTCATGCGGGAGACAAAGAGTCCGTCGTTCTCGGTGATGATGGATTAGTGGTCGAATTGGTTGAAGCGGAACGCGTTCACCAAGTTCGCATGGATCCGCGGCGAACCCGAATCGAGATACCGGCTCTGCGACATCGTTTGATTGCATTAGAAGCGAATGGTGATCGGATTGAAGTGGGTCGATTTTTGACCGAGCGCAAGCGACATCAGTTTGCACAAGAATTACGCAGTGGGTTGATGGATTACCGATCCGCCACCGCAGCAGTTTGAACTAATTTACAAAACAGAATTTCAATCAGGCTTTTGAGGACCTTATGAAACACGCGAAGCACCTACTCTCCTCGTTATTAATGGCTACTGGACTTTTGATGTCTGGTTCCTCGTTGGCAGTGAACGACATGACTGGTGGGCCGGCAGTGCATCAGCTGAATTTCCAATCACCGGTCACTGCTATTGCAGCCGACATCTATGAGCTTCATGTTTGGATGATGGTTATTTGCGGAGTGATTTTTGTTGCTGTGTTTGGAGTGATGTTTTATTCCATTCTTAAGCACCGCAAATCTGTTGGTCACAAGGCGGCTAATTTCCACGAAAGTACGACGGTAGAGATTGCTTGGACAGTGGTGCCGTTCATTATTGTTATTTTGATGGCCTTGCCAGCGACAAAAACTGTGGTGGCAATGAAGGACACATCCAACGCTGACATCACGATCAAAGCGACTGGCATGCAGTGGAAGTGGGGCTACGATTACCTTAAAGGTGAAGGTGAAGGGGTTGCATTTCTTTCTGCGCTTGCGACTCCTCGTGAGCAGGTTCGCGGTGAAGTGGCCAAAGGCGAGAATTATTTGCTGGAAGTCGATCATCCTCTAGTTGTTCCGGTCAACAAAAAAATCCGTATAGTCACCACTGCCAATGATGTGATTCACGCTTGGGGCGTGCCGGCATTTGGCGTGAAACAAGATGCGATCCCTGGTTTTGTGCGTGACACCTGGTTTAAAGCAGAAAAAATCGGCACCTATCGCGGTAATTGCTATGAGTTGTGTGGCAAAGAGCATGCATTCATGCCTATCGTTGTTAAGGTGGTAAGCGAGCAAGACTATGCAACATGGGTAGTTCAGCAAAAGACAGCTATGGCTTCCAGCGCAGACGATCCGAATAAGACCTGGGCAGTGGCTGATTTAGCCGCGCGCGGTGAAAAAGTGTACGCAGCGAATTGCGTTGCGTGCCATCAGGCCACTGGTAAAGGTGTGCCAGGTGCCTTCCCGGCACTGGACGGATCACAAGTTGTCAATGGTATGCAAGACGGACAGATCGCGATTATGTTGAACGGAAAAAATGCTATGCCTGCATGGAAAGCCACTTTGTCCGACACTGAGATTGCGGCTGTTATTACCTACACACGGAATAGCTGGAATAACAAAGCATCCGACAATATTGTTCAGCCGGCCGAAGTGCTAGCTGCGCGTAAGTAATCGAGAAATCAGGAGAAACAGATGAGCACAATGGATCACGCCCACGGTCACGCTGACGATCACGCGCACGACGATCATCATCCTCATGGATGGCGTCGCTGGTTGTACGCTACCAATCACAAAGATATCGGTACGCTGTATTTATGGTTTTCTTTCGCCATGCTGCTAACAGGCGGTGTGCTGGCCCTCGGCATTCGTGCTGAGTTGTTTATGCCAGGTCTGCAGTTGTTTCAGCCTGAGTTTTTCAATCAGTTGACCACCATGCACGGCCTGATCATGGTGTTTGGCGCGATCATGCCGGCTTTCGTTGGCTTTGCTAACTGGATGATTCCACTCCAGATCGGCGCAGCTGATATGGCCTTTGCTCGGATGAATAATTTTTCGTTCTGGCTGTTGCCACCTGCAGCTATTTTGTTGGTGACTTCTTTCTTGGTGCCAGGCGGCGCGACGGCAGCGGGCTGGACTCTGTATGCGCCGTTGAGCACGCAGATGGGCATCGGCATGGACATGGGTATTTTCGCCATGCACATCATGGGCGCTTCTTCTATCATGGGTTCGATCAATATCGTTACGACGATTTTGAATATGCGCGCTCCTGGTATGACGCTGATGAAGATGCCTATGTTTGCGTGGACATGGTTGATCACTGCGTATCTGTTGATCGCGGTAATGCCGGTGTTGGCTGGCGCGATCACGATGACGCTGACAGATCGTCACTTCGGTACCTCGTTCTTCAATGCCGCCGGTGGTGGTGACCCTGTGATGTACCAGCATATTTTCTGGTTCTTCGGTCACCCTGAGGTGTACATCATGATTTTGCCGGCGTTCGGCATCGTTTCTCAGATCATTCCAGCGTTCGCTCGTAAGCCGCTGTTTGGTTACGAATCGATGGTTTACGCTACATCCTCAATCGCGATTTTGTCGTTCATCGTGTGGGCGCACCACATGTTTGCAACGGGTATGCCAGTGACAAGTCAGCTGTTCTTTATGTACGCAACTATGCTGATTGCTGTGCCAACAGGCGTGAAAGTGTTTAACTGGATCGCGACTATGTGGCAAGGTTCAATGACCTTTGAAACGCCGATGCTGTGGGCCGTTGGTTTTATTTTCGTCTTCACGATGGGCGGTTTTACAGGGTTGATCCTCGCGATTACTCCAGTCGATATTCAGCTGCAAGATACGTACTACGTCGTGGCTCACTTCCACTATGTGTTGGTTGCAGGTTCCTTGTTTGCACTGTTCGCCGGTTTCTATTACTGGGGTCCAAAGTGGACAGGTTTCATGTACAACGAAACGCGCGGCAAGATCCATTTCTGGGCGTCGTTGGCGACCTTTAATGTGACCTTCTTCCCTATGCACTTCCTGGGCTTAGCAGGTATGCCACGTCGTTACGCTGATTACGCTGCTCAGTTCACTGACTTCAATATGATTGCTTCCATAGGCGCATTTGGATTTGGTCTGTCGCAGGTGTACTTCTTGTTCTTCGTGGTGTTGCCATCGATTCGTGGTGGTGAGAAAGCGGCGGACAAGCCATGGGATGGCGCTGAAGGTTTGGAGTGGACTGTACCTAGTCCTGCACCATTCCATACGTTCGAAACACCACCGACGTTCAAGTAACTATCGATTCCGGCAGCCTGTGCTGCCGGTGTCGCTTATGAGTTGTATTAGCCGCAAGGATTTATATGTCTGAGCAGAGTAATTCAAGTAGTTCAGGTAATTCACGCAACTTGCGCACAGCGTTGATCCTGTTATCCGTAGCGGTCGTTTTTTTTATTGGCGTGATTATCAAACATTCGCTGCTGCGTTGATTTATGACGGCAACTGAAGAGGCGCCTGGACAGCGTCGTCAACGACGCAATGTGCGTATGTTGGGCAAGCTGGCAGTCGTGGTTCTACTGATGTTTGGTTTTGGTTACTCGCTGGTGCCTTTGTACAAAAAGATATGCGAGCTAACAGGCATTAATGTGCTCGCTGTGCAGGAAACTGTGAATGTGAAGCCTGCCAATACGCAGGTAGATACTAGTAGAACAATCACGGTGGAATTCGATGCGAATACCACCGGACCATGGCGGTTTAAGCCTATGGTGAGCAGTATTCAGGTACACCCCGGTGAGATGGCTCAGGTGGTGTACGAAGTTGTAAACACGCAAAGCAGAGCGATGGAAGCGCAGGCAATCCCGAGCTATGCCCCGCAAGAAGCTGCAGCGCATTTTCGCAAGCTGGAATGTTTTTGCTTTAAGCAGCAAACGTTAGCTCCGAATGAGCTGAGGCAAATGCCGGTCAGTTTTTATATTGACCCCGCGTTACCGAAGAATGTAAAGACGATTACTTTGTCGTATACCTTCTTCGAGGTTGGGGCCAAGGGTAAGGCGAGCTGAGAGGCAATAGCAGTGGACGATTTGAAGCAAGCAACGCAGCGCAAGATGTCATTCGGTGCGACAGTGAAAGCGGTACTGTGGTCATTCTTCGGTGTGCGCAAGAAAAGTGGTTTTGAAGAAGACACGCAAAAATTGAATCCGCTGCACGTCATCATTGCGGGTGTCATTGCAGCGATATTGTTTGTATTCGCGCTGCTAACCTTAGTAAAAATAGTAGTGGCAAAGTAGGCTAAAAAATTAATAAGCCATTCCTGCAACAAGAGTATTTTTTTGAACACTGTAATCAGGGGAAGTCGATGAGCACTCAACAAGGCCAAGCGCCGTATTACTTCGTACCGGGTCCTTCCAAATGGCCAGTACTGATGGGCACCGCACTGCTGGTGACGATGGCCGGCGCATCGGGCTGGGTCAATGGCTATAGCTTTGGCAAGCCTTTGAACCTAATTGGTATTTTGGCGGCGCTGACCGTGCTGTATTTTTGGTTTGGTGATGCCATTGCCGAATCTGAAGGCGGCCTGTACAACACGCGCATCGATACGTCGTATCGCTGGAGCATGAGTTGGTTTATTTTTTCTGAAGTCATGTTCTTCGGTGCGTTTTTTGGTGCCCTGTTTTATGCGCGTTCGATTTCGATGCCGTGGCTAGCTGATCTTGATCATAAATTTTTATGGCCTGATTTTGCGGCTAACTGGGGTAACACGGGCCCTGCAGGCACCATCGAAAAATTCGAAACGATGGGTCCGTTTCTGGTTCCAACAATTAACACGGCATTACTTCTGACGTCGGGTGTGACATTAACCATCTCTCATCATGCATTGCGCGTGGGTGACCGCAGTAAGACGGCTATCTGGCTCGCAGCCACGATATTGCTGGGTGCGATTTTTATGGGCTTTCAGGCTTATGAATATCACCACGCCTACACTGAGCTCAATCTGAAACTGACATCGGGTATTTACGGATCAACCTTTTTCATGCTGACAGGTTTTCACGGCTTCCACGTGACCATGGGTGCGATTATGTTGTCGGTAGTTTTGTACCGTGTGATGAAAGGCCACTTCACAGCGGACCATCATTTTGCGTTTGAAGGTGCTGCGTGGTACTGGCACTTCGTTGACGTGGTCTGGCTCGGCTTGTACGTTGTGGTGTACTGGCTGTAAGAAACAAGGCATAAAAAAAGCCGCACTTCGGTGCGGCTTTTTTACTGGTGCGACCTGCTTTTAATACATGATGCCTGTGGGTTGTATGTAGCCTAAACGATGAGCGACCAGTAATAGTAAAAACATCACTATAGAAAATCCTACTCGCAAAGCTAGGGCGTACACGGTGCGATTACTTTTTCCCTTGTCGCGCATCAGAAAAAAAAGTGCAGATCCCAGACTGGCGATGATTAAGATAAAGCCGAGAGCAACAAGAATTTTCATATGGGTAGGCGCATTGAATAGCGCCGCAGCGCAGAGGTCAACTTCAGTAGATAATTAGTACCTTACTTTTACCTACATTCTAATGCGACTAAGCTTTCGTTTCCGATGGGTCCCTTTTTTGGCTGCTGCATTAGTGGTGGCCGTTGGCATATCGCTCGGCAATTGGCAGCTTAGGCGTGCAGAACAAAAACTGGCTCTACAGGAGCAAATGTTGATGCGCGCTGAATTCGCACCGGTTAACTCGAATGCGCTGACGCCAGAACAGACCCCAGAAGAATTTCGTCGTGTCATAGCTGAAGGCGAATTTATTTCTGCGTGGCCGGTTTATTTAGATAATCGTCCTTATCAAGGCAGGGCAGGGTTCTATCTATTAATGCCGTTTAAATTAGTGGGTAGTGAGCAGTCGATACTGATTATGCGAGGGTGGTTTCCAAGAGATGCCATTAATCGCGAGCATATTCCAACTATTCCTGTGCCCGAGGGTGTGATTCGCCTTGAGGGGCGCGTGCGGGCTTCAACCGGTAAGCTCATGCAGCTAGGCGAAGCGGCTGCTCTACAGCCCGGAGCTTTGGCACAGAATGTCGATGTCGAAGAGTTTGCCCGCGCCAGCAAACTATCGTTACAAACTTTTATAATTGAGCAAACTAACGACGCAGCGGATGGTTTAGTGCGCGACTGGCCCATACCATCGGTCGGTATCGACAAACACAAAGGCTATGCATTCCAGTGGTATAGCTTGGCGCTGGTTGCCGCTGTTTTTTTTCTATTGACGGGATTTAAACGTGCAAGCAACTGAAGTCACTCAAACTAAGGCGCCCAGCAGAGGTCGCAAGATGTTTTTTCTTGTCTTGGCGATTTGCGCTGCGCCGATGATTTTTTCGTATCTAACGTATTACGTGATTAAGCCAGAGGGTCGCACCAACTACGGTGAAATAATTGATCCGCGCAACTACCCAATTCCTGATTTAGGCGGCGCATCACTCGATGGCAAACCTGCGAATTTAGAGCAATTTAAAGGTAAGTGGATATTGCTACAGATAGATTCAGCAGATTGCCAGAAGGCTTGTACGCAAAAATTGTATTACATGCGTCAGTTGCGTTTAACGCAAGGTAAAGGGATGGATCGCATCGAGCGTGTGTGGTTAATTACCGATGATGCGCCGCTCGATATCGCGCAAATGAAAGAATACGATGGCACACAGTTTTTACGTGTCGATGCGCAAAAATTGGCTGCTTGGCTGCCGGTAGCGGAAGGCACTAAAGTCAGTGATCATCTTTACATGATTGATCCACTGGGTAACTTGATGATGCGTTTTCCTAAAGATCCCGACGCTAACAAAATCAAAAAAGATATTTCGCGTCTGCTCAAGGCGTCCAGCATAGGCTGATGCTATGTGGATAGCCTTAGCCCTTAAAGGTTTGTTCGTGGCTTTGGTGCCTGCGACCTTGGTGTATTTGTCGCGCGGCAGTGATCGCTATCGTAAGCTGGCATGGGTAATGGTTTTTTTCACGTTTGATTTAATTGTTTTTGGTGCATTCACTCGTTTGACTGATTCTGGACTCGGTTGTCCAGATTGGCCGGGCTGCTATGGTGAAGCCAATCCCTTTTTAGCTCACGAAGAAATCACTGCGGCGCAAACCTTGCAACCCACCGGTCCCGTAACGGTTTTTAAAGCGTGGATAGAAATGATCCATCGCTACCTAGCGATGGGTGTGGGCGTGTTGATCATTGCAACGCTGCTGATTGCATCACGCTTATCAAGGCAACTAACCGATCGTCGCTATTCGCCACGCCTCCCCGCGCTGCTGTTGCTATTTGTTTGTATTCAGGGTGCCTTTGGCGCATGGACAGTCACACTAAAACTGCAGCCGGTGATTGTGACGATTCATCTCTTATTGGGTATGTCTTTGCTTTCGCTATTGACGTGGCACGCTATGCGACAAAATCCTTTGCCGTCGGTTCATCGTGATGCAGCGACTATGCGCTGGCCAGCGTTGGTGTCCTTAGTTATTTTGTTTATGCAAATCGCTTTAGGTGGTTGGGTCAGCACGAATTATTCAGCGTTGGCGTGTGCGGGTTTCCCTTTATGTCAGGGATCGTTAATGCCCGAGATGGATTGGGCTCAAGGCTTTACGTTGTGGCGTCATCTCGGAATGACGGCTGAGGGTGAGTATCTGCCGTTTGGCGCGCTGGTTGCGATTCATTGGGCGCACCGTAATTTCGCCGTGATTGTTGTGGCCGTGATTGCATGGACGAGCCATAGAGCGCGCAAAATCGAGGGCCTGCGTTCGGTGTCTAGAATAATTTCTTGGGCAATTTTGATTCAGCTAGCGACCGGTATATCAACCGTCTTGTTGGATTGGCCACTTGCGCTCGCTGTGGTGCATAACGCGGGTGCGGCAGCGCTGTTAATCCTGCTCGTCATGCTAAACTATCTCATTGTTTTTTCTACGAAAAGCGCCAACGACGAGTCTGATTCAGTTAGCGCCTTTCCAGCCTAAGTTTCCTTCCATGACCACCCTGATCATCCAGCAAAATCGCATCGCTCAATACTGGGCGCTGACCAAGCCGCGGGTTACTCAACTGGCGGTTTTTTGCGCCGTGATTGGCATGTTTTTAGCGACTCCGGGATTACCCGATTGGCGCTTACTGATCGCGGCCACGGTGGGTATTTGGTTGTTGGCTGGTGCGGCCTTTGCCATTAATTGCTTGGTTGAGCGTGAAATTGATTCGCGCATGGCGCGTACTGCGCGTCGGCCGATGGCACGCGGTGAAATAACCGTGTTGCAGACACTCGCATTTTCAGGAGTGATCGGTGGCGCTGGCATGTGGGTTTTATATAACTTGGTTAACCCGCTAACAATGTGGCTGACATTCGCTACCTTTGTCGGTTATGCAGTCATCTACACCATCATTCTCAAACCAGCGACACCACAAAATATTGTGATTGGTGGCTTGTCAGGTGCGATGCCCCCCGCTTTAGGCTGGGCTGCTATTGCGAATGATGTAACGATGCAAGCGTGGATATTGGTATTGATTATTTTTGTGTGGACCCCTCCGCACTTTTGGGCGCTGGCGCTGTATCGTCGCGATGATTACGCGAAATCTGGTTTACCTATGCTGCCGATCACGCATGGCATGGAGTTCACGCGTTTTCATGTGTGGTTGTACACGATCATTTTGGTGGCTACGTCGTTGCTACCCTATGCGGTTCGCATGAGTGGTCTGATGTATCTGATCAGCGCTGTTGTACTAGGATTGATTTTCCTGTGGTACGCGTGGCGAATCTGGCGTCACTATGATGATCTGTTGGCGCGCAAAGCTTTTGCGTATTCCATCATCTATCTTTCTTTGCTATTCGCTGCTTTGCTGATCGATCATTACCTGCCTTACTGATCCTACGGTTGATATTCTCTATGCGGCATTTTCTTTTGTGGTTGTGTTGTGTACTGGCTTTAACAGCCTGTGAAAAGCCGCAGTCTCCCAAAGTACCTTTCGCCAATACCGATATCACCGGTTTGGATTACGCGAAAGGTTTCACACTGACCGATCACAACGGGAAACCTCGCACGCTGGCTGATTTCAAAGGAAAAGTCGTCGTCGTTTTTTTTGGCTATACCCAGTGCCCAGATGTGTGTCCAACGACCTTGTCTGAATTAGCAGGTATTAAGAAGGCTTTAGGTTCTGAAGCAGAGCGTTTGCAGGTGATTTTCATTACCTTAGATCCTCAGCGAGACACGCCAGAGTTAATGGCTGGCTTTGTACCTGCCTTTGATTCTAGTTTTTTAGGGCTGTGGGGCGAGCAAGCAGTGATCGACAAGGTGGCGAAAGACTTCAAAGTATTTGCGCAAAAAGTTCCTAGCAACGATAGCAAGAGCTACACCATCGATCACACCGCGGGTAGTTACGTGTTTGACGATCAGGGTCACATACGTTTGTTTGTTAGGCATGGCCAAGGTGTTGATGGCCTGCAGAAGGATTTGCAGCGCTTATTGGCAGGATCTGCCACCTGAGCATATTGGATTCGGCGATAAGTACGCACCAATAGCAACAATAAAAAACGCCCGACTAGCGGGCGTATGTCTTTATTGCGTTATGCATACTCAGCCAACGAGGTTTTCATCTTCTTCATGGCAGCAGTTTCAATTTGACGAATACGTTCTGCAGATACGCCAAATTCAGCGGCTAACTCGTGTAGCGTAGCGCCCGATCCATCATCATTTGCTAGCCAGCGTGCTTCGACAATACGACGTGAACGAGCATCTAGTTTGGCCAGCGCAGCTTCCAACCCTTCTGACTGCAAATGATCAAATTGTTTTGCTTCAAGTACTTTGTGTGGTTCTGAATGCTCAGCCGATAAATAAGAAATCGGTGCGAAGTGATCGTCTTCATCATCGGTTGGCGCTTCTAGAGCCACGTCGCGGCCCGCCATGCGCATTTCCATTTCGATGACTTCTTCACGTTTAACCTTTAGCGTAGCAGCCAAGTCATCGACCTGATCAGGTGTCATCGCATCCAAGCCAGGCTTGTGACTACGCAGATTAAAAAATAATTTACGCTGAGCTTTGGTGGTGGCCAGTTTGACCATGCGCCAGTTACGTAAAATATATTCGTGAATTTCTGCTTTGATCCAATGCATCGCATACGAGACCAGACGCACACCTTGCTCAGGGTCGTAACGTTTCACCGCTTTCATCAAGCCGACATTACCCTCTTGTATGAGGTCAGCGTGAGGTAAGCCGTAGCCGAGATAGCCGCGTGCAATCGATACGACGAGTCGCAGATGTGACACGATTAGTGCTTGAGCAGCAGCCAGATCATTTTCGTTACGCAGGCGACGAGCGAGCGATAGCTCTTCTTCTTGCGTGAGCAGCGGCAGATGATTGACCGCAGAAATATAGGCTTCAATATTCCCGAGGTTGACGGGAAAACCTAAAGCCAGCGGCTGACTACCAGCCGGCACAAGTGCAGACGAAGCGGACAAAGCAGACATGGATTCTCCTTGATTAGACTATTGGGCTTGGTGTCTGTAGGGTCATCCTCACCCATATGACCCTAATTTTAGCACTCTCGAGGATAGAGTGCTAAGCGCGCCATCAAGAAGATTATGATGAGAAAATAGAAAGATAATTTGCGATTTGCCTGTTAAGGCTAAGACTAAGGTCGTGGCTGAGTAAGCAACTTAGTCCGATTCGCGCAGGGCCCGTCTGACGGAGAGCATGGCCCCGATTACTCCCAGCATCATGGAGGTAACAAGTAGTAACGCACTGGTCGTTACATTCAAAGGTTCAAGCTGGAATACCGAGCCATATAGCGTCGCTAGTTCGCGTATCGGTGTGTTTAATAATGCCAATATAGCAAATACCCCTGCAAGCGCGAGGCTACCCGCAGCCAGGCCAAGCATGCCACCGGCGTAATAGAAGGGTCGTGATATGAAGGCATCGGTGGCGCCTAGCAGTCGCGAAACACTGATTTCTTCGGACTGATTAATGACTTGAAGTCGTATGGTGTTGAAGACCACCGATAGAACTACCCCAGCGAGTGTTGCAGCCAAAAGCCACAACAGCACCGCACCCAGCTGAAATAAGGCAGCTAGCCGCTTGACCCACGCGGCATCTAGCTGCACGGCTTCGACTCCAGCTACGCGCTTGAATGATTCGGCCAGCTTTTCTATGTTTCCGGCGCTCTTAGCGTCCTGCGGTTTTGCGAGACGCACCACGTAGGCATCCGGCAGCGGGTTATTGCCGAGAGTGCTGACAATATCGTTAAGTCCCGCGCGCTCCTTTAGCGTTGCCAACGCTTTTTCGCGCGATATAAATTCTAGCTTGATGTCGACACCCGCCGATTTTGCTGAATTTGCCAATTGAGTAGAAAGAGCCACAGCTTGATCTTGAGGAAAGTCAGTCGCAAGAAAAACAGTCATCTCAGGATCAACGGCGAGTTCGCGTGACACAGGGCGCAGATTTTCAAGCAAGGTCATTCCTGCCAGTGGCAGCACAAGTGCCATGGCAATTACCAAGACATTAAAAGCGAAACTGCCGGGTGCTTTACAGAGTCGCGACCAAGCTGCATTGAGGGCAAATTGTTGTTCACGTAACCAGTTCATGCACCCACCTCGCTGTTAGGGGTACGTATGCCTATCAGTTTGCCTTGGGTTAGTTGAACAATACGATCAGCGTCTTGTAGTAAACGATCATCATGCGTAGAAATAACGCAGGTGACGCCAGCACGATTGAAGGCCTCAATCATGTCAAGCACCATGCGGCCGTTTTCTCTATCAAGAGTCGCGGTGGGTTCATCGGCCAAAATAATGCGCGGCTTATGAACGACTGCGCGAGCAATCGATACCCGCTGTTGTTCGCCGCCAGAGAGAGCTTTAGGGAGTGCTTGCGCTTTACCGAGCATGCCCACGCGTTCTAGGGCGACCGTCGCTCGTTCTTTTGCTTCTTGTGTTGTGGCGCCACTAATAATCAAAGGCAGCATCACATTCGCCAGCACATTGCGATCATTCAGCAAACGTTGTTGCTGCATGATGAGGCCTAGCTTACGGCGCAAAAAAGGTAAGGTAGTGCGATTGAGCTTGCGCATGTCTTGACCGCTGACTTGCAGCATGCCGCCGCTAGGCTTTTCCATGCCCGCGATTAATTTCAGTAAAGTGGATTTGCCCGCGCCAGATGGGCCGGTCAGAAATACTAATTCACCCTCGTTGATATCGAGAGAAATTTCCGACAAAGCAGTCACGTCTCCGGCGTATTTTTTTGAGACGTGAGAAAAAGAAATAATAGACATCAATCTATGATCATTTAAGTGTCTGAATTTAGCCTAATAATGCATCAACGAATTCGCTGGCCACAAAGGGCTGCAAATCATCAATCGCTTCACCCACGCCAATAAAATATACCGGTACGGGACGAACTCGGGCAATCGCTGCCAACACTCCGCCTTTGGCCGTGCCATCGAGCTTGGTAACCACTAAGCCAGTGAGCCCTAATGCATCATCGAAGGCCTTGACCTGTGCCAGCGCATTTTGGCCCGTGTTGCCATCAATGACTAATAAAATTTCATGCGGCGCAGTTTCCATACCTTTGGTAACCACGCGTTTGATTTTTTTTAGTTCATCCATCAGATGGAGTTGCGTTGGCAGTCGACCTGCGGTATCGATCATCACCACATCCATGCCACGGGCACGGCCCGCTTGTACGGCATCAAATGCAACGGCAGCGGGGTCGCCCGATTCTTGGGCAATGACGGCAACCTGATTGCGCTCACCCCAAGCAGTTAGTTGTTCACGCGCTGCCGCTCTAAAGGTATCGCCTGCTGCCAGTAATACTTTTTGATCATGGGACTGCAAGTGTTTGGCGAGTTTACCTATCGTGGTGGTTTTGCCTGCGCCATTTACGCCCGCAATCATGACAACCAAAGGTTGATGCACACCAAGCGCCAAGGATTTTTCTAGTGGTGAGAGCAAGCTAATCATCAATTCACGCAAAACTGCTTTTACTTGCGGTACCTCAGTGATTGATTCTGTGCGTACTCTTTTTTTCAGTGCCTCTAATAATTCTTGCGTTGCATCGACTCCGGCGTCGGCCATCAGTAATGCAGATTCGAGTTCGTCATATAAATCATCATCGATACGCGTCCCCGTGAATAGAGTAGAAATCCCCGACGATGTACGCGACAAGCCAGACCGCAATTTAGCGATCCACGTTTTCTTTTCAACGATGGGCGATTCAGCAGGCGCAGGGTTTGCGTTGGCGGCCTGGGTAGCCGTCGCTGGCGAGTCGGATGACTTCTTTTTGAAAAAACTAAACATCGAAAATGAGGGTGCGCTGCGAGGAAAAGGAGTAGCGGCTACAATCGGTGATTGCGCAAAATTTGATGCGTATTCTAGCAGAGCAAAGACTATGAAAATTTGTCGTGCCTATCAAGTGTTAGCCAGTGTGTTGCTAATGCTATCGATTCCTATGCCATTACTTGCTGCCACGACGGCGCAAGAATTCAGACTTAGCAATGGTTTGCGTCTAATTGTTCAGGAAGACAGGCGCGCGCCCACGGTCGTTAACATGGTTTGGTACCGTGTCGGAGCGATGGATGAGCAAAATGGCACGACTGGAGTTGCGCATGTGCTTGAACACATGATGTTCAAGGGCACGAAAAAGCTCAAGCCGGGCGAATTCAGTGCCAAAGTTGCAGCACTCGGTGGTCGCCAAAATGCATTCACCAGCAAGGATTACACCGGCTACTACCAACAGGTAGATAAATCTAGTTTAGAGCAAGTGATGGCTTTAGAAGCTGATCGCATGCAAAACCTAACGATGTCTAAAGAAGAATTCAGCAAAGAAATTCGTGTAGTCATGGAAGAGCGTCGCTTGCGTACTGATGATCAACCCTTGTCGTTGCTGTTTGAAGCGTTGAATGCGACGGCGTATGTGGCCCATCCCTACAAAAATCCTGTGGTGGGTTGGATGAATGATTTGCAAAACATGACAGCGGCCGATGCTCTAGGTTGGTATGAGCGCTGGTATGCGCCGAATAATGCAACGATGGTAATCGCCGGCGATGTCGATGCAAAGCAAGTGCGTGAATTAGCTGAAAAATATTTCGCTAAGATTCCTGCCAAGACCTTGCCCAATTCAAAGCCCCAACAAGAGCCTGTGCAAACGGGTATCAAGCGCATCGTGGTGAAAGCGCCAGCAGAGAATCCATTTTTAGTGATGGCTTACAAGATGCCTAAGCTGCTCGATGTTGAAAAAGATGATGATGTGCATGCGCTCGATGTCATGGCCGCAGTACTCGATGGTTATGACAATGCGCGCCTGCCGGCCCGTTTAGTTAGAACAGAACGGATTGCTAATTCCGTTGATGCTGGCTTTGAACCCGTCGCGCGTGGTCCAGTGATGTTCACCTTATCTGGTGTGCCAGCGCAGGGTGTCAGTGTGGACCAGCTTGAGCAAGCATTGCGTAAGGAGATTGCACGTATTGCGACCGAGGGAGTGTCGGCGTCTGAACTCAAGCGTGTGAAGGCGCAGCTGATTGCGAGCCAAGTGTACAAACGCGATTCAGTGTTTGGGCAAGCGATGGAAATCGGCACCATGGAAATGGCTGGTATTTCATTTCGCCAGCTAGATCGCATCATAGAAAAAGTGTCGGCAGTAACGCCAGAGCAAGTAAAAGCGGTGGCGCAAAAATATTTCGGTGATGATCAATTGACGGTCGCGACTTTACAGCCTTTGCCGATATCTGCTCAGGCTGAGCGTAAGCCTGCTGCAACCGACTTGCGGCACTGATTTTTGATTGCTAAGTTTATTTATTCTTCAACGAATTTATCCCTCACATAAGTCGACTGATAGTGGAGTCATTCATGCTGAAAAAAATATGGGCGCTGAGTCTTTTTAGTTTTTTGCTGGTTACTCAAAGCGTTCATGCCGGGCTCAACATACAGCACTGGACTTTGGAAAATGGCGCCCGCGTATATTTCGTTGAGAGCCATGCTATTCCTGTGTTTGATGTGAGTGTCGATTTCGATGCGGGCGCTCGCCGCGATCCGACAGGTAAGTCTGGCATTGCAGCACTAACCAATGGCATGCTCGCACGAGGGGTTCGCTCTGCGACTCTGTCCGACGGCACGCTTGAGTCGGGTATGACGGAATCGGAGATTTCGGATGCTCTAGCAGACGTTGCTGCGCAACGTAGCGGTGGCCCGGGTACGGATCGCTCCGGTATGTCGATTCGTACGCTATCGTCTAGCTCGGAGCGCGATCAATCCATTCGTGTGTTAGCACGGTTGCTCGCTCATCCTAGTATCCCCGATGAATTTTTTCACCGCGACAAAGCGCGCACAACCTCATCGCTAAAAGAGGCATTGACCAAGGCGGGATCGATAGCCGAAAAAGCCTTTTGGCGTTTGGCCTACAACGGTCATCCGTATGGCAATGAGACGACAGTCGAAAGTGTGGAAGCTATTACGCGTGATGATTTGCTGCAGTTTCATCAAACACATTACGTTGCAAATCGTGCCGTGATTGCGATGATTGGTGATGTCACTCGTGAGCAGGCGAATGCGATTGCCATTGAGTTGACGCGCCGCTTGCCGCAAGGTGGGCCATTAGCAGAACTTCCTGCAGTCCCTGAATCGACGGGCATCGAACAACGTTTCTCTCATCCTGCATCACAATCTCACCTATTGGTGGGAATGCCCGCATTAGCGCGCGGCGATAAAGATTTTTTTGCGCTTACTGTGGGTAATTACATTTTGGGCGGTGGCGGATTTGTATCGCGTATTTATCGTCAAGTGCGTGAGCAACGAGGATTGGCCTACAGTACCTATAGCTATTTTAATCCCATGACTCAGAGCGGCCCGTATATGGCAGGTTTGCAGACGCGTAAAGATCAAACCGATGAAGCATTAAAGGTCATTAGAGAAACCATCGCCACATTTTTGCGTGATGGCCCTACCGAAGCGGAGTTAAATGCAGCCAAAGATAATCTCATCGGTGGTTTCGCTCTGCGTATCGATAATAATCGCAAGATTTTAGATAACCTTTCCATGATTGGGTATCACCAGTTGCCGTTGGATTATCTGGATACATGGACCGCGCAAGTGAGTCGCGTAACCGTCGCTGATATACGCAGCGCATTTGCGCGTAAATTATCCTTAGATCGCATGGTTACGGTGGTCGTTGGTGCAGAAGCGAAGTGAATCGCAAATCTACGTTGCCACGACAGGTTCGAATTATTGCGGGCGAATGGAAGCGCACTCCGCTGCCAGTGATTGAAGCGCACGGTTTGCGTCCGACACCGGATCGTGTTCGTGAAACCGTATTCAACTGGCTAGAACATTTACAGCAACGGCAGTGGGAAAAGCGGCGCTGCCTCGATGTGTTTGCAGGTACCGGCGCTTTGGGTTTTGAAGCGGCCAGTCGAGGCGCGGCGAAAGTCGTGATGGTGGAATCGAATACCGCTGCTTGCAGAGCCTTGCAGGCTACGAAAGAAAAATTAGGTGCCGTTCAGGTTGATATTTATCAGGGCGATGCAAGCTCCCGCATAGCTGCATTGAATACCGAGTTTGATGTCGTGTTTCTCGACCCCCCTTACGATGATCAGTCGCTGCCAGTGTTCTTGCCGGCGTGTAAGCGATTACTAACTGCTGCCGGCTTGGTCTATATAGAATCAGACCAGCCCTTTGCGACCAATTCACTTCCCGATTGGCTGTCAGGCTGGCAGCTAGTGCGCTCTGACAAGGCGGGTGCTGTTCATTTTGCTTTGATCAGCAAAGAATAACTACGAGGAATGAGCAACTAGGAACAAAAACGGTAGTTCTTGTTCTGGCTTTTATACCCGGTGTAAAAGGATAGTGAATTTGGGTGTGGTCGCGCTTAATTAGGGCATAATTCGCGTTCTTTTTAGTCCAGCGACAAACTAAGTTGTTGGGCGCAAGGCGGAGAAATGAGATGGTCGTAGCGGTATATCCGGGAACCTTTGATCCACTGACGCGCGGTCATGAAGACTTGGTGCGACGTGCATCGGGACTGTTTGATCGTTTGGTGGTGGGCGTCGCCGACAGTAAGGCCAAGCATCCGTTTTTTTCATTGGAAGAACGACTCGATATCGCCCGCGAAGTGTTGGGGCATTATCCGAATGTGGTGGTAGAAGGTTTTTCAGGACTGCTGAAAGATTTTGTGCGCCGTCATGACGCTCGTGTGATTGTGCGTGGCTTGCGTGCGGTATCTGACTTCGAATATGAATTTCAGATGGCGGGCATGAATCGTTATCTGCTACCCGATGTTGAAACACTTTTTCTCACACCGTCCGATCAGTATCAATTCATCTCAGGCACGATTGTGCGAGAGATTGCCTTATTAGGCGGCGATGTTTCAAAGTTTGTTTTCCCCTCGGTAGAAAAATGGCTGCTTCAAAAGCTGGCCGATCGCCCAAGTTAATTCGGAGTTCTATTTTATGGCGCTGATGATCACAGACGAATGCATCAACTGTGATGTTTGTGAGCCGGAATGTCCGAATGATGCGATCTTTATGGGGCCGCTGATTTATCAGATTAACCCCGATAAATGCACCGAATGCGTCGGTCATTTCGATGAACCGCAATGCCAGCAAGTATGTCCCGTTGCGTGCATTCCAGTAGACCCTCACAAGCAAGAAACCCGAGCTCAATTACTCATCAAGTACGAAGCCTTGCAGGCAGCAGCGCGAACCTAATCAAACGTTGAACAAGAAGTTCAGCACATCCCCGTCTTTGACCACGTATTCCTTGCCTTCGGCGCGCATCTTGCCGGCTTCTTTGGCACCTTGTTCACCTTTGTTGCTGATGAAATCATCAAATGCGATGGTCTGTGCGCGAATGAAGCCGCGCTCAAAGTCCGTATGAATGACGCCCGCTGCTTGAGGCGCGGTGTCGCCCTTGTGGATAGTCCAGGCGCGCACTTCTTTTACGCCGGCGGTGAAATAGGTCTGCAGGCCGAGTAAATCAAAGGCGGCGCGGATGAGTCGATTTAGGCCCGGTTCATCCATGCCCATGTCACTTAAAAATTCCAGCTTATCGCTGTCATCCATATCGGCAATTTCGGATTCTATCGATGCACAAATCGCGACGATAGGTGAATGCTGAGATTTTGCATACTCGCTTAGTTGATCCAGCAAAGGATTATTGGTAAATCCCGAGTCTGATACATTGGCCACGTACATTGCAGGCTTGGATGTAATCAAACAGAGCGGCTTTAACATTGCCACCTGTTCTTTATCCAAGTTCATCGCGCGCACAGGCTTGGCGTCATTAAGTTGTATCAGTACGCGTTCGAGCAAAGTAACAAGTGCGGTGGCTTCTTTGTCGCCAGAGCGCGCTTTTTTAGTTTCGCGATGTATGGTTTTTTCTACCGTCGCCAGATCGGCCAGCGCGAGTTCTGTTTGAATCACGGCGATGTCATCCAGTGGGCTGACTTTACCGGCAACATGAATCACGTTCGGATCTTCAAAACAGCGCACAACATTCACAATCGCATCGGTTTCACGTATGTGTGCGAGGAATTGATTGCCTAAACCTTCACCTTTCGATGCGCCAGCAACCAAACCAGCAATATCAACAAACTCAACGGCGGCAGGAAGTATGCGTTCGGGTTTGACGATGGAGGCCAGTTGTTCAAGCCTGGAGTCAGGTACTTCAACGATGCCCACATTCGGCTCGATGGTGCAGAAAGGATAATTTTCAGCGGGTATACCTGCTTTAGTAAGCGCATTAAATAGCGTTGATTTACCAACGTTGGGCAGGCCGACGATGCCGCATTTGAGGCTCATGAGATTCCTTGAGTGCGCAATAAATAAAGAACCGAGATTATAGCGCTCGGCGTGCAAGTCACTCGAGATATGCGGTGGGGCTTAAGAGTGGGTGATGCGAATTTTCAGCGCGAAGAGCTTAGCCGCCCGCTGAAATATCGGGATGCGTACCGTCATCGAGCGTACCGATAGTTTTTACTTCGGGCGCGTTGGCGCTTTTGGTTCGGAACCAAACATCGGCCATAGTCCCACTACTGCCATCGGCATTGGTATAGCTGCTAACTAAGCCAATCTTGTTGCCATTTTCAGTGGCGGTTGATGATTTCGGACCAAGCTTCAGAGAAACAATACCTGTGCTGTTTATGGAGGCTAATTCACCTGTATCCGTATGACCATCGCTATTGCGATCTATCCAAATCTTTAAATCCTTCCAACTTGTATCCTTCGCGTTGATCACGCCGTCACGATTGCCGTCCAGCGGTGAGAGAGCAGCGAAACCATCCGCAGCTAATTTTCCGTTCGGAAGTTTGGTGCTGTCGCCAAACAGCTCAGCGCCGTTGTTGATAATGCCATCACCATTGATATCGCGAGCGAGTAAGCCATCATTAGCATTTACCCATCCGGTCTTAAGCAGCGATCCGGATGATTTCATATCAAAGCGCACACCATTGTCCACCGACACACTAAATTTTCCATCGTTATTCATATCAAGCACCAGCGGACTGAGATAAAGGCTGGATGCTTTACTTCCCAAGGCGAGCACTTGGTCATCGGTGAGTGCATCGGCCTGTTCCATCGTTAATTGCGAGACTTGGCCGGCACTCAGGCTAGCGATCTGAGTCACTGACATATTTGTAAGCGCAGTTACGCTCAGCGCGCGTATCAGTCGCGTGCCTAGGTTGGCGATTTGTGATGTGGTGAGTGCAGCGGCTTGAGTTGCCGATAATGCTGCAATCTGGTCAGCAGACATGGAGCGAATGTCGGTAGCATCAATTGCTTGCAATTGCGCTGTTCCGAGCGCCGCCACCTGTGCTGTCGCAAACGCCCCTATTTGTGCCGCTGAAAATTTTGTAATCGTCGATGTATCTACGCTACCCATAGTCGTGGGATCAATCGCTGCCACTTGTGTAGCGCTTAGTAATCCTAGCTTTCTGGCATAGGCAAGGGCATCGAGCTGCTGATAGTTGATTACACCCATTTGGTCCGCATTGAACACTTTGAGTTGATTTTTCGTCAGTAAGGAAACTGCATCGGCAGACCAATTTTGCAAATCATCTTTGGGTATGGCAGCGAGTTGTTTTGCCGTCAACGCCTGAACTTGTGATTGGTTCATGGCGTCGAGTTTTTCTAAGCCGAGTGATGTAATTTGACTCTCGGTCAGACCGGGGATAGACGTAGCCCGGATACCTTTGATTTGAATGGTTGAGATAGTGTCTATCTGATCATTTGACATGGCGCTCAGTTGCGCGGCGCTGAAGGATGACATTTGCGCCGGAAGCAAGGCTGTAATTTGGTCCGTGGTTAGTTGAGCTAACTGAACTGCGGTGAGATTGCCGAGTTGTTGCATGCCGAGGCCGCTGACACTGATAGTCGATATGCTGGCGATATCGATGGCGTCCATGGCTTGGATCTGCGCTTTATTGAGTTTTGAGAGTTGGTCTCCGGTCATGCCGCCGACCTGTTCTGTACTCAGGCTGCCAATACGAGCGGCTGATAAGCCGGCTATTGCAGCAGGTTTGATCGCCGCAATCTTGATTGCACTCAGGCCGCCTAATTGATCGGCAGTTAATCCAGAAATTTGCGCCTGATTCATGGCGCCGATTTGGTCAGCCGATAAATTAGTGGCATCCAGACCCATGGCTTGAATTTGAGCCGCACTGAGTTTGGGTATTTGCAAGGTGGTTAGTCCACCTAGCTGAGTTGCATTTAGCTCAGCAATCGCAGCAGTTGTTAGTCCCGAGAGACTGGTCGCGCGTATGCCGCCAATTTGATTCGCTGATAGCTTTTCCAGCTGAGTAGCATCGAGTAATTTGATTTGTGCGGGTGTCCAGCCTTGTATGCCGGCGGCGGAAATTTTTTGTAGCGCGTCAGCGGATAAGTTTTTTATCTGTGTCGCATTCATGGCGCTAATCTGCATGGCACCCATTTTGTCGATCGCTATTTTTTCTAGTTTTTCCTGAGTCAGACTAGCGATTTGACGTGCGGCTAACGAGGCTACCTGAGTCTCCGATAGTTGTGCGAGCTGATCACCGCTTAATGCATTAAAGTCTGTAGCAGTTAGTCCAGCAATTTTGCTCCCTAATCCTTGCAGTGCATTTTGGGATAGTGCGCCTATCTGCTGAGTCGTTAGAGCTTGAACTTGTGGTGCGCTTAAATTAGCGGTTAAGTTTTGATCATCCAGAGCAGCCAGACTCTCAGTACTAATTGCCGCTATTTGTGGATTACTGAGTTTCCCAATTTGAAGGGTGGAGAGTCCCGTCAATTGATCGGGTGTGAATCCATTGATTGAGTTGGTATCGATTTCGTTAATCGGGTGACTGTCGAGATAGGTTTTTAGTTGATCAGCGCTTAACTGCTTGAGTTCAGCCGGACTCAGTTCAGACATTGCTTTGATCTGTGAATTCGTCAACGAAGCTAGATTGGCAGGTGGTATGGCTTTAAGTTGATCAGCTGTGAAAGCCCGTAATTGATCGCCAGACAATGCTTTGATTTGCGATGTGCTGATCCCAGCGACCTGAGCGGTAGTAAGTGCGCCGACTTGATCGACTGTGAGGGCGCTGACTTGGGCATTACTCAGTTTGCCCAACACAGTTGGATCCAGACCTTTGATTTGATCGGTCGATAGTTTGGCTAGTTGGTTAGCCTTTAGCCCGACTAGCTGCGGAGCGGTTAACTTGGCGATTTGTGCCGCAGTCAGTCCAGGCAATTGGCCGGTTGCATCGGTGGTTAGCTGACCAATCTGTGAGGCGGTTAATCCAGTAATTGCACCGGTACTTAGGCCAGCGAGCTGGTCCGACGTTAACCTAGCTAGCTGAGTCGGTGTCAGTGCTGCTAGTTGTTCGGAGGTGAGTTCAGCGAATAGCGATGAATCAAGCTTGGCCAGTTCAGTCCCTTTCAGGCCAGGGATTTGACCTGCCTTGAATTTGCTGAGCAGGGATTTCATCGCCGTCAGCTGAGTAGCTGATAAGGCCCCTACGCCGGCGGCCGACATGGCCGGCAAATCTGCTGCTTCAATACCAGCTACTTGAGCCGTAGTCATCGAACTGACTTGCGCAGCAGTGAGTGCGGCAATTTGGCCGGAGGCCAACTTCGCGATTTGCGTGGGCGTGAGTGCGGCAACTTGGCCGGTAGTGCCTGTCGTTAACGCGGCTATATGGGTATTCGTCAACCCGACGATTGCGCTGGTACCAATCGCAGCAACCTGATCGGTGGTCATCGCCGCGAGCTGAGCTAATTTCAAGGCCGCCAGTTGATCGGATTTTAATGCCGGGACTTGTGTTGCAGCTGACAGATTAGTCAGGGCCGAAGTGCTTATGGCGGCGATTTGCGAGGCGGTTAGCTTGGCGAGCTGAGATGTTGTCAGTCCGCTGATTTGGTCAGACGTAATGGCGGCTACTTGCGCCGGCGTCAGACCAACGATGTTGGCATCCTTGATTGCTCCCAGTTGTAGGGTGCTCAATTTGTTGATCTGTGCGGTCGAGAAACCAGCCAGCTGATCCGCGCTTAGCACGGCCATATGGACGGTGCCTAATTTAGCCAGCTGCGTGGTACTCAAACTGGCCAGCTGTTTCGCCGAGAGGCCAACAATATTCTTGGATGTGAACAGCGAAGGATCGTCGATGGCGCGAATTTGTGTCGCGCTGAATGCCCCCGTTTGCAACGACGTCAGGCGTGACAGGTCCGTGCCCAAAGCGGCGATTTGTGCGGTCGACAGCGCGGCAATTTGCGCCGTGCCAAATGCTGCGACCTGTGCATCGGTGTAATCCGAAAAAACGCTCATTCAATCCACCAGATGGGTTTGGTTATCTGAGAGCTAGCGTGTAAATGTTGCCAAGCGCCTGAACACGAGCGCTGACAAAGCTGACCCTAGGTCTCGCCATTGCCCCTTGTTTTAATCGACCCGGGGTCGGCAAGCTTTACCCTAGTGTTTGTTTTTTTGAAATGGTTAAGGTAGAGAGTTGGGGCGGCGGAGTCGCGGCCCGTAGGGATTTTGAAAGGAAATACTGATTAACCGCTGAAATACGGCCTCTTTAGAGCAAAAATTATATCGACCACAGGCCTTGGGCCTGTTTAGTCGCCACCAAATAAATCTCGGCTATAGACCTTATCGAGTACATCCGACAGATCATCCGTTACTCGATTGGCAATAATTACGTCAGCTTGACGTTTGAACGCCTCAAGGTCGTGGGTGACTTTCGAGCGAAAGAATTCGGCATCACTAATGGTGGGTTCATAGACGATGACTTCTATACCCTTAGCCTTGATGCGCTTCATAATGCCTTGAATGCTGGAAGAGCGGAAATTGTCCGATCCCGCTTTCATCGTCAGGCGGTAGACGCCGACCGTTTTTGGGTTGCGACGGACAATGCTTTCGGCCACAAAATCTTTGCGCGTACTGTTAGATTCAACAATGGCGTGAATTAGGTTTTGTGGCACGTCTTTGTAATTGGCCAGCATTTGTTTAGTGTCTTTGGGTAGGCAATAGCCACCATAACCAAAGGACGGATTGTTGTAATAATTTCCGATGCGCGGATCGAGACTGACGCCATCAATGATGGGGCGCGTATCCAAACCATGACTCGCTGCATAGGTATCGAGCTCATTAAAAAATGCCACGCGCATGGCAAGAAAGGTATTGGAAAAAAGCTTGACGGCTTCAGCCTCTGTCGGGCCCATGAAGAGTACGGGCACATCTTCTTTGAGTGCGGCTTGCTTTAAGAGCTGCGCAAAAGTGCGACCGGCTTCATCCTGCGAGCCGATCACAATACGAGAAGGATGAAGATTGTCATGTAGCGCCTGACCTTCACGCAAAAACTCTGGCGAAAAAATTATATTGGGGAACTGGTGTTTGGCTATCATGCGCGCCGTAAAGCCCACAGGAATCGTTGATTTGATGACGATATGCGCTGCTGGGTTGATGGCTTTAACTTCTTCAATCACGGTCTCTACTGAACTCGTGTCGAAGTAATTCGTTTGTGGGTCGTAATCGGTGGGTGTGCCGATGATGACGAAATTCGCATTGGCGAATGCATCGTCTTTGCTAGTGGTGGCACGCAACTTGAGTGGCTTTGTTTTCAGATAATGCTCAATATCGGCATCTTTGATAGGAGAGATCTTGCGGTTCAGATCATCGACCTTGCTAGTGCTAATGTCATAGGCAACCACCTCGTTATGCTGCGCGAGCAAAACGGCCATTGATAAACCGACATAACCGCAACCAGCAATTGCTATTTTCAACATTATCTCCGGAAGAAATCAGACCAGACATACCCTAACCAGCGAAAAGGGTTGACCGCGAGAGGTGTATTTTAACGTCTAGCATTGAGTCCAAGGTGATACGCTGAATAATGCTATGGTGGCGGCAATTTTTATGAGTGAGTGTTGTTTGAAACTTCTTTTGAATTGAAAAATAATGAAACGATTTCTGGATGTGGTTCTTAGTTTGTTGGCCTGTGTTTTGCTCGCGCCCTTCGGTGTTTTGATAATTCTGATAGTGAGAATCGAATCAGCAGCGCCTGTGCTCACTCGTTCTCATCGAGTGGGTAAACATGGACGCATGGTGAAAGTGTGGGAGTTCAGAACCGCCCTGGCTGAACCGGATGCGATGGAAACCGTCGGCGGATGCCATGGAGAAGAGGTAACTCGAGTAGGTGCTATTTTGCGTCGATCGGGAATCTCACGTTGGCCATTACTGTTGAATGTTATTCGAGGTGATTTTTCTTTGGTTGGGCCGCGCGTAGAATTGCCGCGTTATGTGGGGTGTTATCCGACCGAGGTTCGTAAAATAGTACTGTCCATCAGGCCAGGTTTATTTGATTTGTCTACGGTGAGTTTTCGACAAGAGCCGCAGTTATTGGCGGGTTTAACGGGCGACGAATTAGAAGAAGCCTACGTTGAGAAAGTTTTACCTGTACGTCTGGAATATGCTCAGAGTTATGTGAATCAGCAGGGGATTTGGCTGGATTTACGCATCCTCGCGCTTTCTTTGTTGCGACCTTTTTCAGCCTAATCGGATCATAAATATGCGCACCAAAATAAGCTCATCAAAATAAACTCATATAAAAATGCCATCTCATCGAGATGGCATTTTAGTTTGCGTGGTTAAGGAAATTAAGACTTTGTGTCGCTAGTCTAATGCTGAAGATAAAAATACCTTTTAGGCCTGAATACGGAATTGCATTTTGTCTCGACCGGCCATCCATTTTGGAGGTTTGCCGCGACCGCTCCACGTCTCGCCGGTATCGTTATTTCGGTATTTCGGAGCTACTGGCTTACGCAAGGACTTCATCGTGCGTTTGCGCATGCCGAGTCCGAGGTCTTCGGCCGAGATACTAAATTCCCGCATTTTTGCTTGGATATCCGCTATCGCATTAGTTAGCTCGTTCTTGCGCGCTAGTTCGGCTTCTTTTTGAAGTTTTTCAATCTGGCCTTGAAGTTCCTTATAAGTGCTCATGATTTTCTCCATCAAATAATTTCTTGTTTAAGTACTCGGGGGCAGATGCGCCACTGCCTTGCTGGGAGTATAAAACAAAGATTATCAAATTAGAATCAATAATTACTTATTTTTTAACTTTTAAAAAAGGGTGGCCTTTTCCTTTGGTTTTCATAGGGTCGCGGGATTGAAATTTTTTCTGAGGGAAATACTGTGTCCGCATTTCGAACAATTTATCGATTATTGACACTGCTAATTATCGAAATAAGCTGAGATTAGATTAATTTGCCTGAATATCATTACGCAGTCGTACTCGAGAGTATTTTCAAATTAGCGGTTTAATTCGGGGCTTAGGCCTTACAGCAAGATAATGGAAGGTCTTCAGGGTTGTGCGCTGAGGACTTTATTTACTAGCCTTGCCGGGATTGGCCTCAGTGTGTAATTCCAGCATGGCCTGTTCAAATCGGCCATCGCATAGCAGGGGAATGACGGCCAGACTTTTTTCCAGCGCAGCGTCGATTAATGGCTGCTCTTCAGCACGCGGTCTATGTAAAACAAAATCGACCACGGGTTGTTGCAGACCTAATGTTCGGGGATGGCCTATACCCAGTCGCAGGCGCCAATAGTCGCGTGTACCTAAAGCCTTATCAATATCTTTTAATCCATTATGCCCACCCGAAGATCCGCCTTTTTTGAGTTTGGCGACACCAGGATGTAGATCGAGTTCGTCATGAACCACCAAAATCGATTCCGGGGTAATTTTGTAGAAGTTAGCCAGGGCAGCAACGGATTGCCCCGAGCGATTCATAAACGTTTGAGGTTCCAGCAACCACACATCATGGTTTGCAAGCGAGGTTTTGCAGGCTAAAGCTGCAAAGCGTGTTTCGCGACGCAGCTGACCACGAGCGAGATGGTCGACCAGCCAAAATCCCGCGTTATGGCGCGTTTGCTCGTATTCATTACCAGGATTACCCAAGCCGACAATAAGACGTATAGACATCAAGCAATTCGCGTAGCAGTTAGTAAATTTGGATGTGATTATTACCTAAGCGCGGATGATCCAGCGAAATAAGCGGCAATTGAAAAAAAAGCCCGTCGCAAGGACGGGCTTAGTAAAACTAGTAATGCATTATTTCTTGGCATCTTCCGCTGGTGCTGCTGCAGCGGCGTCGTCACCTTTTGCTCCGCGAGGGATAGCTGCGGTGGCGATCGTTGGATTTTCTTTGGCGTGAGTAGCAACCACACCAGCAGGCAATTTGAGATCGGACACGTGCAAGGAGCCACCGGCTTGCATGGTTGAGAGATCAACTTCGATAAATTCAGGCAGATCTTTTGGCAGGCAGCTGATATCGAGTTCATTCAGCACGTGGCTGATAACGCCACCCGACAATTTAACGACCGGTGCGATCTCGGCGTTAGTGAAGTGCAGTGGCACTTTCATGTGAATCTTTTGATTCGCATCAACGCGCTGAAAATCGATGTGTAAAACCAGTGGCTTGAACGCATGCATCTGGAAATCACGCAACAGTACTTTTTCTGATTTGCCTTCAATTTCTATATCAAGAATAGATGAATGGAATGACTCTTTTTTGAGTGCGTAAAACAACGCATTATGATCAAGTGCGATGTTCAACGGTGCAGCCGTGCCACCGTAAACGATACCAGGTGTTTGACCAGCATTGCGCAGGCGGCGGCTCGCTCCGGACCCCTGCTCTGTGCGTGGGAATGCAACAACTTTCATGAGAACTCCTAAATCGGGCTATCGCCCTTCGTTGAAATCCCCCGCGACCAGGGGATCTAAAAAGAGGTCCTGCAAAACAGGGCCTCGAATACTTTTTTAATCTTGACTGCTTGCTTCGTCTTCAGCAAACAGCGACATAACAGAGTCGCCTTTACTGATTCGACGTATGGTTTCGGCCAGCAAAGAAGCACACGATAGTTGCCGTATCTTAGACAGCGCTTTAGCTTCTTTACTGAGCGGAATAGTGTCAGTGACGACGAGCTCATCAAGAGGCGATTTAGCAATGCGTTCCACTGCTGAACCCGATAGAACAGGGTGCGTACAGTAGGCGATGACTTTTTTCGCGCCACGCGACTTGAGCACTTCAGCGGCCTTAGTCAAGGTGCCGGCGGTATCGACCATGTCATCCATGATCACGCAGTTGCGTCCTTCGACCTCGCCAATCACATTCATCACTTCCGATACATTCGCTTTTGGGCGGCGTTTGTCGATAATCGCGAGGTCGCAATTCAGACGTTTCGCCAAGGCCCTGGCGCGCACTACACCACCGACATCAGGAGATACCACCAGCAAATCTTCGTAATGCTTATTCACCAAATCCGTTAGCAAGATCGGTGAGGCATAAATATTATCAACCGGAATATCAAAGAAGCCTTGAATTTGATCCGCATGCAGATCCATGATCAGCACACGTTCAACACCGGCTTCTTGCAGCATGTTCGCAACCACTTTTGCTGAAATCGCAACGCGCGCTGAGCGCGGGCGACGGTCTTGTCGCGAATAACCAAAGTAGGGCAACACGGCGGTAATGCGTCCGGCAGAAGCACGCTTAAGCGCATCAACCATCAACATCACTTCCATCAAGTGATCGTTAGTGGGTGCCGATGTCGACTGCAAAACAAAAACATCCTTACCACGGACGTTTTCATTCACCTCCACCATGATTTCACCATCTGAGAAGCTCGATACGACAGCTTTCCCAAGCGGGATGCCAAGCTGTGCAGCAACACCTTCAGCGAGTGCCGGATTAGCGTTCCCGGTAAAAACCATCAGGTTCTCGTGAACCATGGATTTCCTGACCACAGAGTGTTAAAAGTTTGAAAAGCCACCTAGTCGGGTGATATACCCACAATGGCGGCTTCATCAGTGAATTTACATTTTTTTATCGTCGCATTCCCGAAAGTCACGGAACGCAAACAATCTAATGGCAGGGGAACAAGGATTCGAACCTTGGAATGCTGGAATCAAAATCCAGTGCCTTAACCAGCTTGGCGATTCCCCTACACAACCGTTTGTCCGGCGGCGTACCGCTCAGACGAATTCGATGTTTACGACTGCAGTTTCAGCGGATGGTCACTCAGTGATCTGACCGTCCATCCTCGCCATTCGGCAGGTAGCTGCCTGAGTGTGGCCTCTGCGTCAGACTTAGACTCGAAGCGCGCGAATACGCAGGCGCCCGACCCAGTCATACGTGCTTCACCATGCTGCGACAGCCACTTTAGGGCTTCTGCTACGGCTGGGAAAGCGTTAACCACCACTGCTTGCAAGTCGTTTTTCCCAAAGCCCAAGGGGCTTGCAGAAAAGTCCGCCATTTTGACGACTTTGGTGTTCCGTGTCAATTCTGCAGCCCCGAACACGCGAGGCGTCGGCACAGCGACGCCAGGGTGAATCACCACATACCAGGCCGAGGGAAGCGTCAGCGCTACCAGCTGTTCTCCGATGCCTTCAGCGAACGCGTTTTGACCGAGCAGGAAAAACGGCACGTCCGCGCCCAGCTGAACTCCCAAATCCATCAGATCGGCGCGAGACATGCCAAGTTGCCAAAGATGATTCAAAGCGAGTAAGACCGTTGCTGCATCCGATGAGCCGCCACCCAGTCCGCCGCCCATAGGTATGCGCTTTTCCAAGCCAATATCAACGCCGCAGACAGACAGCCCGCGTGAATTGGCGGCCACTTTGAGTAGCGTGGCGGCTCGTATCACCAGATCATCCGCTTCGGGCACATCAGCGAGATCGGTTACGCGAACAATGCGTTCGTCATCGCGCAAATCAAAATGTAATATGTCCTGCAAATCGATTAACTGAAAAACCGATTGCAGCAAGTGATAGCCATCGTCGCGACGGCCAACCACATGAAGAAAAAGATTGAGCTTGGCTGGCGCCGGGCAATCATGCAGATAACGCGCAGGAGTCGCGGTAGTTAGCGTCATTGCGGCTCCCACTGATCAATGATGATGCGCAAACTTAACTGATGCAGTTGCGGTGAGGTGCGGGTCAGGTCTATGCGTTTAGGATAAACAGAGACGGAATTTTGCTGCCAGCTAACATACCTAATCTGCCAACCTTCGGTATCGAATTGATCGTTTTCATTCGGTCTAGCTATTTGTCGTTGATTGGTCGAATTGAGATTAAATCCTTGCAACCAACCGCGCATTCCCGCAACGGGTAATGACCAACCCAAGGTTTGTTCAGTGAGTTCTGCGATATTCGGAGCGGATTTTATTTCTTTGCCAGTTTGTTGAATGGTGGCCAAGTTAGGAGTGATAGCCATTTTGGCCATCGTTTGACCTAACGGCGACATCAGATCGATATCGATACGCTGACCTTGTTGCTGCCATTGGAAGCGTCCTTGAACTGACTGCGGCCGGTTATTTTGCTCATAAGCGACTGAAAAGCGTCCCTGAATCAGGATATTGTCTTGGAAGTTGCGATCAGTCTGAGGTAGCGATGGCAAGGTCTGCAGGCTACTGCAACCGGCTATCAAACCCATACCCGATAGCGCAAAAAGCCAAGCTAGCAGACGTATCATCCAGCGCATGCGAGCAATGGTTTAGAGCTTTATCTGCAGTCTCTGCAGCGTACTCTTTAGCGTATCGTTTTTAGTATCTTTGCCGCCAGCATTGCGCCAAAGTTTTTTTGCTTCTTCCTCGCGGCCGCGTACCCACAGAACTTCACCCAGATGCGCTGCGATTTCAGGGTCAGGCTTGATAGAAAACGCCTTGCGTAAAATTTCTTCAGCTTTCTCAAATCGACCCATACGAAATTCTACCCACCCCATGCTGTCCATGATGTAGGCATCATCCGGCGCGATCGATAAAGCAGTTTTAATTAAGTCATACGCTTCGGGCAAACGAATATTGCGATCGGCTAGCGAATAACCTAGCGCATTAAATGCATGTTGACCATCCGGCATCAGCTTCATGACTTTACGCAGCGCAGTTTCCATGACATCAAACTGCTGATTTTTTTCAGCAAGCATGCCTAATTCATACAGCAAATCCAATTGATCTGGATAGGCCTCAAGCGCATCTTGTATCAAGCGAATGGCATCAGTTAACTTGTTTGCGTCACGCAGCAGCTGCGCTTCGCCAATGATGAGCCTGACTCGATCATCGTCATTTTCAACATCGGTTTGATTGAGTAAAGCGCGAGCCTCATCAAGCTTGCCACTTTTAGACAGAAGTTGCGCACGCTTTAACGCTGCAATCGTTGCGCCATTTTGTGCTGTGGTTGCAACCATATCCAGCCATGCCATAGCGGCGGCCGTGTCGTTACGATCTTCCGCGATTTGCGCCAGTATCATCAGCGCCTGGCTGGCATCGCGTTCGCGATCGGGTTGACCTTTCAGGTTTTGAATATAGGTCGATAGATATTTTTCAGCTTCCGCGATCTCATTGGTTTGCGCCAACAACAAGCCAAGCGCATAAAGCGAGGTTTGATCGTTAGGCGATTGTTGTAGCAGTGTTCGAAATTCTTTTTTGGCTTCAGCCACTTTGGACTGCTCAAACAGCATGCGAGCATAGGTCAGGCGTACTTCGCGCGACTTAGAATTTTTTTTCAAAAAGTCGGCCAGCAGTTTTAGTCCGTCGGTTTTGTTCTCAAGTAGCTGAGCATGCATCAACACAGCAATGTCAGAATTTGGAAATTTACTAATCGCTTCACGCGATTCTTTCATCGCAGCTGCACGATCGCCGCTCACAATAGCCATTTGAATCAGCGCAATGCGCGCTTCGATTAAGTCGCGATACGGCTCCAGTAATTCTTTCATCATTGCGCTGGCACGAACACGGTCAGGCATACGCGCTAGCAACCGTTGCACGTTACCGATAGCCATAGGCAGCATTGCGGCTGAGCTACTGGCGAGCTGTTTAGCTAGCGAAGCTTTGGCTTCCTCCGAGCGATTGTTAGAAACCTGAAGCCCTAACAGCACTTGTGCGGCATCGTCCGCAGTGGGTGCGAGCTCATGCCAAATACGTGCGGCTTTCATCGCTTCAGCCGGCAATGCTCCCGCGATGGCCATTTCCGTGGCGCGCCGTGCCAGCCGCGCATCGCTCGTGCTGCGTGCGATAGCCAACATATTCGCGTAACCAGCAAACGCGTTACCACGTTGATAGCTAATTTCGGCCGACAAGTAGCGGAAAATCAGCTCTTCGGTCCTTCCCACAGATGGCAAGACATCCACAGGCTCGTCGATGGCCGTGCTATCAGCTGCGAATAATGGGGAGGCCATCGCAAGCAATGCCGAGAGCGTTAGAATGGCTGGAAAATGTTTCAAAAGATTATCCTGTCGTGAAGCATGAATAAGCCGACGCATGGATTACGCGTTGTTTTGGCCGCGGATGATTTTACGACGAAAGCCGGAATGATCGCAGGCCCCCACTTGAAAAACTACCCCCTCACCGTTTCCGATGCCTGAACTGCCTGAAGTTGAAGTCACTCGTCGTGGTATTGCTCCGCATGTCGAAGATCGTCAGGTGACCGAGGTGATTCTTCGGCGCGAAGGCTTGCGCTGGCCTTTTCCCACCGGTTTATCAGAGCTTTTGCAGCAACGGCGCGTTCTGTCCACGGGCCGGCGCGGAAAATATCTTTTGTTAAATTTTGAACATGGCACCCTGATTATTCATTTAGGTATGTCGGGACATTTGCGCGTGTTGTCCGGATCGCATCCGCCGCAAAAGCACGATCATGTAGATGTAGTGTTGGGTAATACGCGATTGCGCTTAACCGACCCTCGTCGTTTCGGTGCCGTACTGTGGCACTCCAACGAAGAGGGTGACATCGAACAGCATTCCCTGTTACGTCATTTGGGGGTCGAGCCTTTAACGTGCGAGGATTTAGGACAGAGGCTGCACCGTGAAAGTCGTCAGCGCAGCGCAGCGATCAAGCAGGTTTTGTTAGCGGGAGACATAGTCGTTGGGGTGGGAAATATTTACGCGTGCGAGAGTTTGTTCCATGCCCGTATACATCCGAATACGGCAGCGCGACGAATTTCTGCCTCACGTTATCAGGCGCTGGCGATTGAAATTCAACGCGTGTTATCAGCGGCGATTGAACAAGGTGGAAGCAGCTTGCGCGATTTCATCGGTGCCGATGGTCAATCAGGCTATTTTCAGCAAACTTATTTTACGTATGACCGCGAGGGTGAGCCTTGCAGAGTATGCAAAACGCCGATCAAGCGTAGCATTCAAGGTCAGCGCTCTACGTTTTACTGTGGGCGTTGTCAGCGATGAGGCGCATCATTACCGATCAACTCGATATCACTATCGATCTATCGTTTTCTGCCACTCTTATAGAGTGGCAACAGCAGCATGGCCGCAATCAATTACCGTGGCAGCAGACGCGTGATGCCTATCGCATCTGGTTATCTGAAATCATGCTGCAGCAAACACAGGTGGCTACAGTTATTCAGTATTACCAGAAATTTCTGCAACGATTTCCAACGATTTTCTCTTTGGCTGAATCACCCGTTGAGGATGTGATGGCGCATTGGAGTGGCTTGGGTTATTACACGCGTGCGCGTAATTTACATCGTTGCGCGCAGCGTGTAGTTGCAGACTATTTGGGTCAATTTCCCGCTGATGTGGAGTTGTTAAGCGACTTACCCGGCATAGGGCCATCAACCGCTGCTGCTATTTCAGCATTTGCTTATGGTACGCGCGCTGCCATTTTGGATGGCAATGTCAAGCGCGTGTTTTGTCGAATATTTGGTGTAGAAGGTTTTCCCAGTTCGTCATCCGTAGAAAAACAATTGTGGGAATTAGCACTCGCGCTATTACCTGAACAATCCATTGAAGCCTACACCCAAGGCCTGATGGATTTGGGTGCGACGCTGTGTACACGCAGCCGACCTCGTTGTCATGAATGTCCGTTCGCATCACGCTGCATGGCGCGTATAACGCAACGCGTTAATGAGCTGCCGATGCGCAAACCCAAGAAAGCCATTCCTGAAAAATTCACTGTCATGCTCGTCATTGAGCATGATCAAAATATTTTGCTCGAGCAGCGTCCACCGACTGGTATATGGGGAGGTTTGCTTTCCTTACCTGAGGTGAGTCGGTTGCTGACGCCGAGTGAACGGCCAATCAGTAAAGAAGACTTACATGCCGAGTTGGCTGAGTTTGGTGAAGTAGAAGCGATCAGCGTGATGCCTGAATTCACGCATGCGTTTTCGCATTACAAGCTCAAGGTTGTTCCACTGCGAGTCAAGATGAGACGTGTATGTATGATCGCAGCGCAAGCCAATTATCAGTGGCTACCTGCAGCTAAGCTAAAGGAAGCAGCACTGCCAGCGCCCATCAAAAAATTATTAGTTGATTGATGCTGTGCGGCTAATCACTATTCAAATGATTCTGTTTTCGCGCAGGTACTGTTCAATTTTTAATAGGCGCGCGCCATCATCTTGAATTTCAAGCAGGGCCTGTTTTTCTTCAATCGTAATCGGTAGCATTTCGCTCCATCGATTGGCGACCCAGCTAGGTGAATTTAATTGATGCGGCTCTGGAAAAGGGTTGACGAAATTTTGATTAGCCTGCTCGCGTGATTGATCCATAAAATCATTGATGACTGTTTCCAGTACATCGCCACAAACTGGTAGTGCATCTTCGTAGGGAATGTCGGTACTACTGGTGAGCATCTCAATTTTTGCTTCTGTGAGTTGATTCGCTTGCACGCGCATCTCTAGCACTTTAAAACGTTCTCCGCCGCGGGTCTCTAGCAGCAGCACGCCCAGCTCGGGCATATCCCATTCCACGATATGAGCTAAGGTACCTACAACGCATGGCTCAGCCGCTTTGCCAACTTCAGCACCAGACCGAATGGCGACCACGCCGAATGGAGCGTCAGCTTTCATTCGTTCACGCACCATATCCACATAACGCGTTTCGAATACGCGCAAAGGTAGTACGCCACCGGGGAAAAGTACGGTGCGCAGTGGGAAGAGCGGTAGCCAGTCAGTTGCGTTCATTATCGTGTGACAGTTCGCGGTGACGAATCAAAACACGCGCTTGATTTTTAAAATGTTGAGCCAATTGTTCAACCATAAACACTGATCGATGTTGACCGCCAGTGCAGCCGATAGCCACAGTCAGATAGCTGCGGTTATCGCGCTGATACGCCGGCAACCAGCGTTCAATAAAGTGTCGAATATCCGAGAGTAGATTGACTGCGTCTGGCTGTGCTTTAAGAAAATCAACCACTGGCTGATCTTTGCCGTTCATGGGACGCAGCGTTTTGTCATAAAAAGGATTTGGAACGACGCGCACATCAAAGACCAAATCTGCATCGAGTGGCACACCAAACTTAAAGGCAAATGACTCAAACAAGAGGGATAGTTGCTGACTATCTTTTTGTACCAGTTCTTTAATCCAAGCGCGCAGTTGATTAGCTGACAGACCCGAGGTGTCGATCAAATGCCCCAGACCCTCAATCGCTGAGAGCATTTCGCGCTCTTGCCAAATGCATTCCACTAAGGTTGGAATGTCAGAGGGTTGTGCATCAGGCGCGATGCGGTGTGAAAGCGGGTGACTGCGACGAGTTTCTGAAAAACGATTGATTAATGATTCAGTTTTGGCCGTGAGAAAAATTACTTCAACATGATGCCCTTGATCGCGCAGCCAGCTAATGTCGACGGGCAATTCACTCAGCGATGTGGCGCTGCGTGCATCCACAGCCACCGCAAGATTTTCTGGGCCTTCGCTGAGGCGAGTTTCTACTAGCGCGCGCAGCAAAGAAGGCGGCAGATTATCAACGCAAAAATAACCTGCATCTTCCAGTGCGTTCAAGCCAACGGATTTACCCGAACCGGAAATGCCTGTGAGGAGAATGATGCGCATCTATTCCTCGCCCATGGCGCGCTGTTGGCGCTCCATAAAATTAGCCAGGGTATCGATACCGCGCAGCTGCAGTATGGTGTTGCGGACAGCGGCTTCAAGCAATACAGCGATATTTCGACCTGCTTCAACCGGAATCACTACTTTGCGTATCGGTAATCCAAGCACTTCTTCGTTCTGTTGATCCAGCGGTAGGCGTTCGTAATTTTCTTCCAGTGTTTTACGGCGCACAAGATGAACAATTAATTTCAGACGCATTTTTCGGCGTACCGCTGTTTCACCAAAGATCGCACGAATATCTAACAAGCCCAAACCACGGACTTCTAAAAGATTTTGTAATAGCGGTGGGCAGCGACCCTCGATCATGTTCGGTGCAATGCGCGCAAACTCCACAGCATCATCGGCCACCAGCCCATGATTGCGCGATATCAGCTCCAACCCTAATTCACTTTTACCCAAACCTGATTCGCCGGTAATCAATACGCCAACACCCAGTACATCCATGAAAACGCCGTGCATGGTGACGCGTGTCGCGAGTTTTTTCGACAGATAGACGCGTAGGTAATCAATCACCTGTGCCGAAGGCAAGGGTGTAGCAATCAAAGGAATGCCATGCTCATTGCATACCGAGATGATGAAAGGCGGTGCTTGCAGTGATTGCGCCATGATCAGCGCAGGCGGTTTACCTGCGACTAGTTCGCGTGTTTGTGCGAGGCGCGAGTGTTCTGAAATATGTGCGAGATAAGAGACTTCTTCATGGCCAAAAACCTGAATGCGTCCGGGGTGAATCAGATTCAAGTGACCGATTTGATCTGCTGCCGATACCGCGTCGCCCACGATCACGCCATTCGCGCCGGCCTGACCGCCTAGCCAGCTGAGTTTTAATGCCTCAAGATTGTCATCGAAGAGTTCTTGTATCGATAGCGGATTAGTCAGAGGCATAGGTCAGCGGCGCCGGTATTCAGTTCAGGTGCGATTAATTTGGTGGAAGCGAGGGCGCTATTGAAGCAGCATCCACGGCCTCAATCAAACCACATTTCGCTCGGCGGGATGCCAGTTGACTAGTTTTGTGTAAAGCGATTGTGCGTCGCTATCCTCAGTTAACTCTGACCTGAAACCCTTATCGGAAAACATTTCTGCAATTTCCGACAAAATTTCCAGATGCTGTTGCGTCACATTATCGGGAATCAGCAAGAAGATCAGTAGCTTAACGGGCTCACCATCAGGCGACTCAAAAGGAATAGGCTCAGATAAACGAACAAATGCAGCGAGTGGGGCTTTTAATCCGCGGATTCTTCCGTGAGGTACTGCAACGCCGTGCCCGAGTCCGGTGGAGCCTAAGCGTTCGCGAGCAAACAAATTGTCGGAGACAGTAGAACGGGCTATTCCACAATTGTTTTCAAAAATCAGTCCGGCTTGTTCGAAGGCTCTTTTTTTACTCGAACACTCGAGATCGAGAACGATATTTTTTTCTGAAAGAATTTGGCTAAGTTGGGTCATGGTACTAGGGCAAAGATGGCGATGTTCGAGGCCTGCGTGTTTTTCATGGTTCTTGAGGCGGTAAACCTAGTTGTGTTCTTGTCTCGGGCCAATAAATTTATACCTGCTTGGGCCGTATGGCAATCGTAAAAAAACATTTTTTTTAAAACCCCCGCTATTGCCTTGCATTTCGGGCATTAGATGGCATTTTTGAAAGTGAAAAATTACTGCGCCACGGGTTGATATCGATCCCACCGCGCCGTGTGTAACGAGCCAGCACCAATAGTTTCGACGGGCTGCATTCTTTCAGCAAGTCCATAAAAATTTGTTCTACGCAGTGCTCATGAAAGCCTTGATGTAAGCGAAATCCGATCAGGTATTTTAATAAACCCTCTTGATCGATGGCAGGCCCAACATACTGAACTTGAATACTGGCCCAATCCGGTTGATTCGTGACAGGGCAATTCGATTTGAGTAAGTGTGACACCAGCTTTTCATCGACAGGGGGTGAGGCTTTATCTGACCGAAGCAAGCTTTTGTCGGGAGAGTAAGTATCAACTTCAATATCCAGACGATCGATGAGGTGACCATCAAGCTCAGCCATTTTGAGCTGTGCGAAATCGCCACTTAGCGTGAGCTTAATTTGTATCGGGGCACCAAAGGCGGATGAAAGGTCGGTACTCAGCAGTTCTTGTAAGGCTTCTTGTCCGGCAATACGAGATTGATTGAACGAGTTTAGGTAGAGCTTGAGCGATTTAGATTCGACGATATTTGGCGAATCGGCGGGCACGAGTAAGGTGGCAATCGCTACCTGTGGTTTGCCGCGTAGATTCAGCCAAGAGATTTCGTAAGCAGTCCACACATCCATGCCGAAAAAAGGCGGTGAGTCAGTGATGCCCAGCTCGGCGCGCTTTTCAGCGCGCGGTATAGAAAACAACAAATGCGGGTTGTACTCGTTCACATAGGCGGTACTTTTGCCTAGGGGTGAACCGGAGGCCGGCGCAGAATGATCCATGAGTGTGTCAGCAGCAGTAAAAAGTAGCGAGCAGCTTACAGGAATAGTTGGTATGCGGGATTCTGGCTCTCGTCCCATGACCGAAAGCCAATGTTGGCTAGGAAATCACGAAAGGCCTTCATCTCTGCCTTGGGTACTTGAAGACCCACCAACACACGCCCCACATCACCACCCTGACTACGATAATGAAACAAGCTAATGTTCCAGCTTGGTGCCAGGCTATCTAAAAATCGCATTAACGCACCCGGACGTTCTGGGAATTCAAAGCGGTACAGTAATTCACCTGAAGCTAGCGCGCTTTTGCCACCGACTAAATGTCGTATGTGAAGTTTTGCCAACTCATCATGGCTGAGGTCAATGGTTTTGAATCCTTGCTTGTCGAATTGGCGAGCTATCTTTGCTGGTTCAGCTCGGTTCGCGACTTGTAAGCCAACGAATACATGAGCGAGTTTTTCATCGTTGATACGGTAATTGAATTCTGTAATAGAGCGCGCGCCGACTAAATGACAAAAGCGCCGAAAACTACCGCGCTCTTCAGGAATCGTGACGGCGAAAACAGCCTCACGCGCTTCGCCCACTTCAGCACGTTCTGCGACAAAGCGTAGTCGATCAAAATTCATGTTGGCGCCGCAGGCAATGGCTACTAGAGTTTCATCGCGCAAAGGCATTTTCTGAGTCGACATGCGTTCAACGTACGCTTTAGCACCAGCCACAGCGAGTGCGCCTGCGGGTTCTAAAATGCTGCGCGTTTCGGTAAACACATCTTTAATCGCAGCACATACCGCATCGGTATCTACCAAAATCATTTCGTCGACATATTTTTTTGCGAGTCGGAAGGTTTCTTCGCCAACTTGCTTGACCGCGGTTCCATCGGAGAACAGGCCCACATCAGTCAGCGTGACTCGCCGCCCAGAATGAAGCGAGCGTGTCATCGCATCTGAATCAGTTGTTTGCACGCCGATGATTTTTATATCAGGGCGTACGAGTTTTATGTAAGCGCCAACACCACCTATGAGGCCACCACCGCCGACTGCCACAAACACTGCATGTACCGACCCCGGATGCTGGCGCAGTATCTCCATACCTATCGTGCCTTGACCCGCGATGACGTCAGGATCATCAAACGGATGTACGAAAGTGAGTTTAAGTTTTTTTTCTAATGTCAGCGCATGTTGATAGGCATCTGAATACGATTCGCCATGCATAACTACTTCACCGCCGCGTGCACGCACAGCATCGATTTTTACCGCTGGCGTAGTCACCGGCATAACTATCAGTGCTCGACATCCCAAGTGGCTTGCTGACAGCGCCACTCCTTGCGCATGATTTCCCGCAGATGCACAGATCACGCCGCGTTTTAGCTGCGCGCTTGAGAGCTGCGCCATCTTGTTATACGCACCGCGCAGCTTGAAACTAAAAACGCTCTGCATATCCTCGCGCTTGAAATAAATTCGATTACCCATGCGCTCGGACAAACCCGGTGCAAACTCCAGCGGTGTTTCGACTGCCAAGTCATAGACTCGCGAGGTCAGAATCTTCTTTAAGTAGTCAATGCTCATAGTGCGTCATTATAATTGACCGATTCGCCTTCTCAGGCTCCCTTTGCAGATTGTCCTTAGGCGCGGGATAGTTTGCTGATTCTTCACTTTGGCTCTGACATGCTCGCCTCCTTGATTGCTTCGGTTCTGAGTGTGTTGTCATTGCCCTCAGTTGGATTGCCCGCCCTGTTCATCATCAGTTTGCTCTCGGCCACGCTGTTGCCTATGGGCTCAGAACCCGCGGTATTTGCGGTAGTGAAGATGAACCCCGACCTTTTTTGGCCCGCTGTGTTGGTAGCTACGGCCGGCAATACCGTCGGCGGCGCTATCAGTTACACGATGGGCTACGGTGCTAAGCGCGCCTTTGCAGAGGAAAAACAGACCCGCTGGTTTGGCTGGTTGCAGCGATTTGGCCCCAAAACCTTGCTGCTGTCTTGGTTGCCAGTGATCGGCGACCCTCTGTGCGTACTCGCGGGTTGGCTAAAAATGTCTTTCCTTCAAAGTCTGTTTTACATGGCGATAGGAAAATTGCTGCGCTACCTCACTTTTACCGGTCTGTTGTTGAGCGTTCCGGACGGCATTTGGCAACGCTTGGGTCAATGGGTGTGAATCACCCTAAAACTAGCTAAAGCTTTGCAAAAGCAAGGGTTTAACGCCACGCTTTGTGCAATGCAATACGTTAGAATGCATCTTTGACACATCGTCTATAAGCTCTCTAAATGAATGCCCCAGCGCACATATCTGCTTTACTGAATAACGCGCCGCAAGGTAATCCCAGTGCGCGTTTGCGTGAAATCCCCTACAACTACACGTCTTTTTCTGATCGAGAAATCGTTATTCGCTTGCTAGGCGAATCCGCCTGGGAATTATTAGCTAGCTTGCGTGCTTCTCGTCAGACCGGTCGTTCGGCGCGCATGCTGTATGAAGTGTTGGGTGATATTTGGGTCGTGCGTCGCAATCCCTATCTGCAAGATGATTTGCTAGACAATCCAAAACGTCGTGAATCATTAATTGATGCTCTTTATCATCGTCTAGGCGAAGTTGAAAAACGCCGCGAACCGGTAAGTATCGACAGTGGTCATGATGCAGAGTCCATTCAACGCAGCTTGCAAGTACAAACCTTATTAACCGCAGCGCGTAAAGCGGTTAAAGAATTTGCCGTTGAGTTCCGTCAGATGCAGGATTTGCGTCGGCGCTCACAACGCGTGCTCGGTCGTTACACACTCAAAGATAATATTAAATTTGACGGCCTGTCGCGCGTCTCGCATGTGACAGATGCAACTGATTGGCGTGTTGAATATCCCTTTGTTGTTCTCACGCCCGATTCAGAAGAAGAAATGGCCGGCTTGGTGAAAGCCTGCATAGAGCTAGGCCTCACCATTATTCCGCGTGGAGGTGGCACCGGCTATACCGGCGGTGCGATTCCACTCACGCCTTTGTCAGCAGTCATCAACACCGAAAAGCTCGAAGATTTAGGTGAAGTTGATGTGCGTCTCTTGCCCGGTGCAGAGCGTGAATGCGCCACCATCTATTCAGGCGCCGGTGTCGTTACTAAACGTGTGGCCGATGCTGCCGAGAAGGCAGGCTTTGTTTTTGCTGTTGATCCAACCTCAGCTGAAGCCTCCTGCATCGGTGGCAACATCGCCATGAATGCAGGCGGTAAGAAAGCCGTGTTGTGGGGAACTGCACTCGACAATTTAGCTAGCTGGCGCATGGTTGATCCTAACGGTGATTGGTTAGAAGTTACGCGACTCGATCACAATCTGGGAAAAATTCATGACGTAAAAACCGCCCGTTTTAAATTGGAATGGACGCATCCTTCCGAGCGCGCTCGTCGCAACAGTAACGCGCCATTCAAGACAGAGATCTTGGTCATTGATGGCGGCAAATTTCGCAAAGCAGGTTTAGGCAAAGACGTTACTGATAAATTTCTTTCAGGTTTGCCTGGCGTACAAAAAGAAGGCTGCGATGGGTTGATCACATCGGCACGCTGGATTTTGCACACAATGCCGCGTTATGCGCGCACCGTGTGTTTAGAGTTTTTTGGTCAGGCGCGCGAAGCGATTCCTTCCATCGTCGAAATTAAAAATTATCTCGACGCTGAAACCAAAAAAGGCGGCGCCATACTGGCGGGACTTGAGCACTTAGATGAGCGTTATCTGCGGGCTGTAGGCTATGCCACTAAATCGAAACGTGGTGTGCTGCCTAAAATGGCCTTGTTTGGTGACATCGTTGGTCATGATGAAGATGCGGTAGCTCGTGCAACCTCCGAAGTCATACGCATTGCGAATAGTCGTGTGGGTGAAGGTTTTGTGGCAGTTAGCCCCGAAGCGCGCAAAAAATTCTGGTTAGATCGTGCGCGCACTGCCGCGATTGCGCGTCACACCAATGCATTTAAAATTAATGAAGATGTGGTCATCCCGCTCGACCGCATGGGTGAATACACCGATGGCATAGAGCGCATCAACATTGAACTTTCCTTGGCGAATAAGTTAGCTCTTCTGGGAGAGTTATCAACCTTTTTTCAGCGCGGTAATCTGCCGTTGGGTAAGCATGATGATGGCGAGGGATTTGAAATCCCCTCCGCTGAATTACTAGAAGATCGCGTCACCCAGGCGAATGTTTTACTGAACTCTGTGCAAACACGCTGGTCTTGGTTGTTGGCTAATTTCGCTCAATCGTTGGTGAATGCTAAGTCGACACTGGCAGAATTAGGCTATCAAACACGCCTCTCAGAATTCGATGCTCGCATCGCTGTACAGCCTGATGTCACGATCTTCGATTTGCTGCAAGATCGAACTTTGCGTATCTCTTGGAAAGCCGAAGTGCGGGCTCAGTTGCGCCAGATTTTTGGCGGCGCTGCATTCAAGCCCATTATTGATGAAACCTCGGCCATTCATAAACGCGTCTTGCGTGGCCGTGTTTTTGTGGCTCTGCATATGCACGCCGGTGATGGTAATGTGCACACCAACATTCCCGTCAATTCCGATGACTATCAAATGCTACAAACAGCTCATGCGGCAGTAGCACGCATTATGGCGCTGGCACGTTCGTTAGATGGTGTAATTTCGGGTGAGCATGGTATTGGCATTACCAAGCTTGAATTTTTGACTGAGGCAGAGATCGGCGAATTCCGCGATTATAAGCAGCGCATCGACCCCGAAGGCCGCTTCAATAAGGGTAAGTTATTGAATGCGCCTGACTTGCACGCCGACTTGCGAAATGCCTACACACCGTCCTTTGGTTTGATGGGACATGAATCCTTGATCATGCAGCAAAGTGATATCGGCGCCATTACTAATAGCGTTAAAGATTGTCTGCGTTGCGGTAAGTGTAAGCCTGTTTGTGCCACGCACGTGCCGCGTGCCAATCTGCTGTATTCGCCGCGAAATAAAATTTTAGCGACCTCTTTGTTGGTTGAGGCTTTTCTCTACGAAGAACAAACCCGTCGTGGTGTATCGATACGTCATTGGGAAGAATTTGAAGACGTCGCAGATCATTGCACCGTTTGCCATAAATGTCTCACGCCGTGTCCCGTTGATATTGATTTCGGCGATGTGTCGATGAACATGCGTAATCTGTTACGCAAGATGGGTAAGAAATCGTTTAACCCTGGCACAAGTGCTGCCATGTTTTTTCTAAACGCTACCGATCCCGCAACGATTAACGCCACGCGTCAATTGATGATGGGTTGGGGTTATAAGATTCAACGTCTAGCGCATGACCTGCTGAAGAAATTTGCAAAGAAACAAACCAAAGCGCCATCGTCCACCCATGGCAAACCTCCGGTACGCGAGCAGGTCATACATTTTATAAATAAAAAAATGCCCGGTAATTTGCCCAAGAAGGCCGCGCGCGCTTTACTTGATATTGAAGATGATAAGTTTGTTCCTATCATTCGCAATCCAAAAACCACCGATGCTGATACCGAAGCCGTGTTTTATTTTCCGGGTTGCGGATCAGAGCGTTTGTTCTCTCAAGTCGGTCTAGCCACGCAAGCTATGCTCTGGCATGTGGGCGTACAGACTGTGCTGCCACCGGGGTATTTGTGCTGTGGTTATCCGCAACGGGGTTCCGGTGATTTTGATAAAGCAGAAAAAATCATTACCGATAATCGCGTGTTATTCCATCGCATGGCAAACACGCTCAATTATCTTGATATTAAAACTGTCGTCGTTTCTTGTGGTACTTGCTACGACCAGTTGCAAGGCTATGAGTTCGATAAAATTTTCCCTGGATGCCGCATCGTCGATATCCATGAATATTTGTTGGAGAAGGGCGTACATCTCGAAGGAGTGACGGGTACTCGCTACATGTATCACGACCCATGCCACAGTCCGATGAAGTTACAAGACCCTTTAAAAACGGTGAATAGCTTAATCAGCACTATCGATGCCAAGAAAATAGAAAAGAACGATCGGTGTTGCGGTGAGTCCGGCACGTTAGCCTTAACACGCCCGGATATCTCTACGCAAATTCGTTTTCGTAAAGAAGCGGAAATGGTCAAAGGCGCCGATAAATTACGGGCCGATGGATTTGAAGGTGACGTAAAAATACTGACCTCCTGCCCATCCTGTTTACAAGGGCTGTCGCGTTACAACGATGATTCAGCGACGACCGCCGATTACATCGTGGTTGAAATAGCGCGTCATCTTTTGGGTGAAAACTGGATGCCTGATTATGTAGAGCGCGCCAATAGCGGCGGTATAGAACGCGTATTGGTTTGATGATGACGGCATCGATTCCAGCATGTGAGTTATGCGAAATGTCAGGCGGTGAGCTAATACATCAGGGTGAATTATTTCGCGTAGTGTTAGTTGATGATGCGAATTACCCCGGGTTTTGTCGGATTATTTGGCGTGATCATGTGAAAGAAATCACCGACCTGAATGAACTTGATCGCATGCTAATGATGGATGTGATGTGGCAGGTAGAGCAGGTCGTGCGTGATGTGATGCAGCCTGAAAAAATCAACTTAGCTAGCTTGGGCAATATGGTGCCGCATCTTCATTGGCACGTGATACCCCGCTATACCGATGATGCACACTTTCCTGCGCCCGTATGGGCTGAGACTAAACGTATTCCTTCGCCAGAGTCATTGGCGGTGCGCCAAGAAAAACTCCCCTTGTTGCGAAAAAAAATACAACAACGTTTAGCCGCGTATCAGTAATTATTTTTGTACTGTACCCAAACACCTTGTTGTATGATGCGGCGCGTATCAATAACCTCTAAAAAATTGTCCCGATGAGTGATCACATTCCTACTGCACTAACCTTGCACAAAGCCTCTCGTACACTAGAGCTTAGTTTTGATGACCTTGGAAGTATCAGCTTGTCATGTGAATTTTTGCGTGTGCATTCGCCTTCCGCTGAAGTGCGTGGGCATGGGCAGGGTCAAGAAATACTTCAAACAGGTATGCGTACTATAGAAATCACAGCCATAGAGCCTGTCGGTAATTACGCCATTCGTCCGGTATTTTCAGATGGTCATGACAGCGGTATTTATTCCTGGGACTTTCTGCACTCACTCTGCTCTGAGCATGAGCAGCTCTGGCAAACCTATCTAAAGCGACTCGAGGCCGCAGGTTTCACACACGATACAGGCCGCGACACACCCATGGTCAAGCAAGGCGCGGGTTGCGCTTCGCATTAAAAAATCCCCATTAAAACCTACGCATTAAAACCTTCGGATTTATAACTACGCTTTAGGCTTTCGCCGTCTCGCCATCGACCCAACGAGCTGGGCCTTACGTCTGTGTCTGATCTCGCGGCTGTATCTGGCCAAGCAACTACTCGGCTTCTATAAACTGCTTCAACATATGAACCTGTCTAAACATGAGTTCTCCATAAATCGTCGCGGCTTCTGCTGATGCCTCTGTCGCACCCTTAGGTAGGTCAAGAATATTTCCTCCCACTCGATCGACAGCGAGTCGTAGCTCATCCCGGAACGTTTGTAATAAAGCCTGCCCTTGCGCTGACTCGAGGAAAGATAAGGGTGGTGGCTCAGGTAATTCATCAATCCATTTGCTGTCCATTTCTCCGTCGCTGAAAAAGTCATCTATTTCATTTTTACGAATGGCAGTTGATAAAGGCTGAGAACCAGAAGAGCTGCTAGAGCTGCTGCTAGAAGCACTACTCGAGCTGCCAGAATCGCTAATTATTTGTTTGTCAATAAATTGAGACCAAGCGGCTTGCCATGCCGTTTCAATTTTTGTCGCCAGTGATAAATACACGCCCTGGCGCATTAAGGCATCAGCGAGCGCCCCTGCTTCTGCCGTATAAGTTGGTAAGACAGGGAGCAAAGACGGTGCGGGAACTGTAAAGTTAAAGCAGGTCTCAAATAGGGATTCAAAAACTAATGCTGTTTTTGTGGCTTCGGTATCGGTAGCTAACTTAATTAAAAAACTGAGTTCGATATTGGCTAGCTGGTGTAGAGCATTATAAATTGGAGAATAAAATGATTCATCACCATAGGGCTTCCAGTTATCACCGTGTTCGACACGGATTTTTTCCAATGTTGCTAGCATACCCATCCCAAAAGATAGGCCAATTTCTGGATGGATAGTTAATGAATTGCCGAACAGGTGAGATTTTATTTGAGGTAATACGAGTATATAGGGGTGGATGAATTCGATGAGCGCCGGACATAGGCCCGCCAGACTCAGCATGTAATCTATTTTCTGGGTAATTAAAATATCAGGCGATGCAGTGATGGCGAATTGAATGAACCTCTCGAAGGTTAATAGATCAAAACCTATTGTTGGCTGCTCTGGATAAGGTAAATTCGCAATCACAAACTGCCATAAATGGCTGAGTAAAATTATCTCGCGCGTAATTGAATGTTGCTCTCGCTCAATTGCCTCTTTGCGCAAAGCAAGCCAGTCGGACTGAGTTTGCGCATTGACTAATAATCTCGCCAAAATCAGAGCAGCAATTTTTTTCTCTGATGTTGATTTAGGTAACGAATCGTCAAGAATGTTCATGGCAATGTGCAAGGCATTCTGACGGAGATTATTCAATTGACCTATCTTAATCCCCTGTTGTAGGAGGAAAAATATTACCTTCGTTTTCTTGCGCTCCAAGGCAAGCATGAGCGCATCATTGCCATAAAAATCGCATTCACGTAAAGAAGCGCCATAGCTCAGTAGTAGCTGCAGCATGGCAATGTGAGCATTCTCATCGTTTATAGAAAAAAAAGACTGGATGATTAAGCTGCTCTGATACACCGCGACGGCGATATTGTTAGTCGGTACATTCATTTGTAGCAGATGAGTTGCAATGTCTATATGCCCACCCCTGACTGCCTTAGATAATGCTTGGAATCCGTAATGCCGATCTGTAAATAATTTAGCACCATAGCTAATCAGTAGTTTGACTATCTCAATAGATCCACCCCATGCGGCATAGACCAGCGCTGTTTCTTTATCGGAATTTTCTATATTTAAATCTGCACCGGCTTGTAGAAGCAGCTTAGTAATTATTTCCAGTGAATCCTTGCAAGAATAAAATAAAGCTGTATTCCCGAGCCTGTCAGGCCGGTTAACGTCTGCCCCTTGGGCAAGAAGAATTTTTACTATGTCGATACTTTTAAAACATGCGGCCCGGATGAGCGGGGGGTGACTTTCGTCTGCATTATTAAGTGCAACTCCTTCGGCTAACAGATATTCCACTAGTTTGGGGTTGCGGCTACTTATAGCCAAAGCTAAAATCGAATCACCGCTTGAGTTAATGTGATTAATGTCGGCCCCTTTTGACACCAGTAGCTTGCAGGCATCCAAATGTCCTGCGTCGGCAGCTGCACTTAAAGGCGTCGCTTCTTTATCGAATTTTTCATTAACGTCAGCGCCCTTTTCAGTCAATAGGTTAATGATTTTTACGTCGCCATGCGAAGCGGCGAAATACAGTGGGTTGATCTCCTCATTATGCAGCACCGCGCCGTGATTAAAGAGCAGCTGACAAACAGGAAAAGATCCTGTTTTGTTAGCAAAGCTTAGCGCGGTATAACCATATTCATTCTTTGCATTGATATTAATGGGATACGTCAGCAATAAACTTACAATGTCGGAATGACCTTTTGACGAAGCGAACATCAGCGGGTTTGTGCCATTGATGTCAACAGCAACAGGATTGGCGCCATTTTCCAAAAGTAGTTGTACTGTCGGAAGGTCGCCCAATTGAGCGGCAATCATCAGTGGGGTCGTCGAGGGTAAATTATCTGCGTCGACTTCCCGATTCTGTAATGCGGTTTGTTCTTGGTGCTGTATGTCGAGTAATCTTTGCCGAAATTTACCCCAATCAAAATCAGAGCTGAATAACACTAAATTATTTTCACTGTCTATTAAGCTCACAGCGCCACACTCATCAAATATATTTTTTATAACGTCGTCTAATTCGTCAAAAGTTTCTGCACGAAATTCTCCTTTGGGCCAGTTGTCAGTTTTCTCACCAAACAGTAATTCGCACGCATTGGTAGAATTTGTCTGATCATTCACAGCCTCAATAATTTCCTTTAAAGGTATGTTTTTCCAATCAGAATTAATTTTTTTTTGCCAGCCTTGCTCTGGTGCGCAGACATTCGGAAGCGTAGTTGTTGAAGATGAAGATGAAGATGAGTTTGTACTTAGCCGCGGAATGACATCGTGGGCGCCCACGCTAGAAGCCAGGATCAATGCGTTATCCAAGGCCTCCGGCATGCAGTTTTGCATACCTGTTTCGAGTAGCTTTAGTATTAGATCGGGCGCATTCGCTTTGACGGCTTGCTCAAGGGCGTTACTAAATTGAGCGAATGTATTTGGACTAAACGTATCTCCCATTTGGTAAGTTCTGCCCTTGTTCATAGTTAGCAGATGTTCGCAGGTCCATTTAACCAACAGCCGCACACCTGAATGTGCGCCTGCTTGTAATGATTCATTGATTGAAGATTCGCCTGCTTGACTTGGCGATTCTTGAGTGCGACGTTTTTTGGAGAGAGGCTCACTAGAACTTAATGGGGCCTTCTGATCGCCGAGTGATTCTTCTTTCGGCCGAGCACGTTTGGTTCCGTGACGCTGTTCTTTGGTGTTTTGTTCTTTGGTGCTTTGCTCTTCGTTCCTTTGCTCTTCGTTCCTTTGCTCTTCGGTGCTTTGCTCTTCGTCGCTGCCACCGCCGACCTCCATGCCGCCGATTTCCATGTCGTAGGCCTCGGGCGAGTACATGCGCGGCGGTGAAGTGCGATCTTCAGGTGATTTTGACTTAGAACGGGCGGGGCTATCGCCAGTGATTAGAGTGGCCTCAGTATTTGCATCGTCTCCGGTGTATTGAGGAGATGAGGGGAGATTGGGATTCGGTTTCATAAAAATGTTGTTTTTGAGTGTAGATAGAGGGCACTGGCTCAGTGGCCATATCTGTGGTCGCAATGCTGAAAAAGTTCACTCTGGATTGGGCTGATGAGGGTCTTAGATAGACTTGTATAATTAGTCTCATTAAAGCTATGGATTTTCGTCATGTCCCAGACCCATTTTGGCTATCAGCAAGTCCCTGAAGAACACAAGGCGCACAAGGTGGCCGAGGTTTTTCATTCCGTAGCAGCTAAATACGATGTAATGAATGACCTGATGTCAGCCGGGCTGCACAGGTTGTGGAAGGCGTTCACGATTACTCAGGCAGGTATTCGGCCGGGGTTTAAGGTGTTAGACATTGCGGCGGGCACGGGCGACTTAGCGCGCGCCTTCGCTAAGCGTGCGGGCACCACAGGCCAGGTGTGGCATACCGATATCAATGAATCCATGCTGCGTGTTGGTCGCGACCGGCTGATTAATGAAGGTCTGGTACTACCTACGCTTATTTGCGATGCTGAAAAACTTCCATTTCCAGATAATTATTTTGATCGCGTGTCTGTCGCCTTTGGATTACGCAACATGACGCACAAAGACCAAGCTTTATCTGAGATGCGCCGAGTACTGAAGCCGGGTGGCAAATTACTGGTGCTCGAATTTTCTAAAGTCGCTTCACCACTGCAAAAGCCGTATGACGTGTATTCGTTTAAGGTGCCGCCGTGGTTGGGTCAAAAAATAGCGAATGACGCAGACAGTTATCGCTATCTGGCAGAATCGATACGCATGCATCCTGATCAGGAAACATTAAAAGGCATGATGCAAGAAGTCGGTTTCGATCAGGTCGACTATTTCAATTTAACTGCGGGTGTCGCAGCGCTTCACGTAGGTGTGAAACTTTAAAAGTCCGTGCTGTGTGCATAGTGTTTAGCGCAACTATGCGTTAGACCCCAACGAGAATAAGCATTTTCATGACAAGCCTGGAACGTCCCATCATTGCCCTAATTAATCATCTGCTGTCACGCCAGCCTATGTTGTGCGATAAGCTGCGTGCACACGCAGGTGGAGTGGCTTGTTTTGAGGTAGGTGCTATTCCATTGAAACTGGCAGTGGCAGGTGATGGTTTATTTCAGCTTGCTGAAAATGCTGAACCGAATGTCACGATACGCATCAAGCCAGCGGATTTGCCGCAGATGATGATGAATATGGAAAAAGCATTTTCGTATGTCACTATCAGCGGCGATGCGGATTTTGCGCGCACCATTTCTGAGTTAGCCAATGAATTGCATTGGGAGCCCGAAGAAGATCTGGCTCCTTTTTTTGGTGATATTGCTGCTGTGCGTATGACGCAAGCAGCGCGCAACACGCTCTCGCAAGCTAAGACAGGCGGCCGCAAATTTTTTGAAAATATGGCTGAATATCTGCTGGAAGAAAACCCAACATTGCTGTATCGCCAAGCAGGTGAAAAATTTGCTGCAGATGTCGTGATTATTCGTGATGATGTAGAACGACTCGCTAAACGTATTGCCTCGCTAGAGAAGCACAGTGTAGGTGGTCAAGCATGAATCGTCTGTCACGCGTGTTTAAGATTGTTCAAGTCGCGCTACGCTACGGCTTAGATGAAATCATACTGGTAGGTGCGAAGATTCCGCCGCACTGGCGATTTTTGTCGGCGCTATTTTTTTTGCGCGATATCAGCGCTCCACGTGGTGAGCGCTTGCGTCGAGCGCTCGAAGAATTGGGCCCTATCTTTGTAAAATTCGGCCAAGTGTTATCAACGCGGCGTGATCTTATGCCCGCCGATATTGCCGATCAGTTGGCACTCTTGCAGGATCGGGTGCCGCCGTTTTCTTCTGATCTGGCGATTGATGAAATTATCCGTTCGCTTGGTCAACATCCGGATGAATTATTTGCCAGTTTCACCCGCGAACCAGTAGCATCTGCTTCAGTGGCGCAAGTGCATTTTGCCACCTTAAAAAATGGCACTGAAGTGGCCGTCAAGGTGTTGCGACCGGGTGTGCATAAAGCGATTGAAAATGACATCGCCTTAATGCACATCGTCGCCGGTTGGGTAGAGCGTTGGTCGGTAGATGGGCGTCGACTGAAGCCGCGCGAAGTAGTGACTGAATTCGATAAGCATCTGCACGATGAGTTAGATCTCATGCGTGAGGCTGCGAATGGCAGTCAGCTACGCAGAAATTTTGCTAACGCTAGCCTTTTGCTTGTGCCGGAAATGCATTGGGACTATTGCTCTCAATCAGTGATTGTGATGGAGCGCATGCATGGCATACCGATTTCACAAACACAAAAACTCATTGATGCAGGTGTCGATTTAAAAAAGCTTTCGCGTGAAGGCGTGGAGATTTTTTTCACTCAAGTATTTCGCGATGGGTTCTTCCATGCGGATATGCATCCCGGAAATATTTTAGTGTCGATTGCGCCTGAAACTTTTGGCCGCTATATCGCTCTCGATTTTGGTATCGTTGGTACCTTGACTGATTTCGACAAAGACTATTTATCGCAAAATTTCATCGCCTTTTTCCGTCGCGATTACAAGCGTGTCGCTCAAGCGCATATTGAATCTGGTTGGGCGCCTAAAGACACGCGAGTTGATGAACTGGAAGCCGCTGTACGTGCTTGCTGCGAACCTATCTTTGATCGGCCGTTAGCAGAAATCTCGTTTGGCCAAGTGCTGTTGCGGTTATTTCAAACTTCACGTCGCTTCAATATTGAAGTGCAGCCTCAACTCGTGCTACTACAAAAAACCCTGCTAAATATCGAAGGTTTGGGCCGGCAGCTTGATCCCGAACTTGATCTCTGGTCTACCGCCAAGCCTGCATTAGAAAAATGGATTAACGAGCAAGTAGGTTGGCGTGGATTGATAGATAGACTCAAGGTAGAGGCGCCGCATTACGCACAAATCTTTCCACAGCTACCTCGTTTATTGCAGCAAGCTTTGCTAGCGAAGGCGGAGCCCCAAGAGAGCGATACACATCGCTTGCTACAAGGTCTCATAGCAGAGCAAAGACGTACTAATCATTTCTTAAGTTTGGCTATGTACTTTAGCGGCGGCCTAATAGCGGGCATCATCGTTGTACAAATTTTTCTGCGCTGGCATGGTGGTTTTTAATTTTGCTAAAATTTAGTTTTAATTTAGTTAACTTCTTACTGCTATCAACATTCTAGTTGAAAGTATTTCGGTCCCAATTCTGCTTTCACGCATCGACTCGTAGTGATGAATTCCCATGAATATTTTGCTGATTTCTGTCGGACTGTATTTGCTCGTATCGATAAGCCTAGGTTTATACGCTGCCACCCGAGTAAACAACTCGTCTGATTACGCGAATGCAGGTCGGTCATTGCCTTTGCCGGTGGTGATTGCTATGGTATTTGCGACCTGGTTTGGTTCGGAAACGGTGCTCGGTATACCGGCACGATTTGCGGAGCAAGGATTGAGTGGCACAGTAGAAGACCCGTTCGGCGCGTCGCTATGTTTAATTTTTGTGGGTTTATTTTTTGCTCGCAAACTGTATAGACTTAATCTCTTAACTATTGGCGACTATTTCAAGCAACGCTATAACCGACCCGTCGAAGTCATTGCATCATTGTGCATAGTGATTTCATATTTGGGCTGGGTATCCGCGCAAATTACTGCGTTGGGATTGGTGTTTAGCGTGTTGACGAACGGTGCCATCTCAATGTCCACCGGCATGATCGCTGGTTCAGCAATTGTGTTGGTATATACGCTATTCGGTGGTATGTGGTCGGTGGCGTTTACCGACGCATTTCAGATGTCTTTAATTATCATCGGTATGGTTTATATCGCATGGGTGATTGCGGGTGATGCAGGTGGCGCGCAGGTGGTGATTCAACATGCAAGCGATGCCGGCAAATTGCGTTTTTTCCCAGAACCGACATTAGCCGCTTGGTTAGGATTTGTGGGTATGGGCGTCACCATTATGTTTGGTTCTATTCCCCAGCAAGATGTCTTTCAGCGTGTGATGTCGGCGCGCTCTGAAAATACATCGGTGGCCGGTGCCGTCATCGGCGGTTCATTGTATTTTTTTCTGGCGTTTATACCGATGTTTCTGGTGTACGCAGCTCAGATTGTTGATCCGGCCATGTTCACTGCGCTGATTGGTGAAGACTCTCAGCTGATTTTGCCGCGCTTGATACTGGACCACACGCCGATTTTTGCGCAAGTACTATTTTTTGGTGCGCTTTTATCCGCGATCATGTCGACCGCCAGTGGCACTTTGCTTGCACCTAGCATCACGCTGACGGAAAACATTATTCGCGAGATGTTTCCAATGAATGATCAGCAGCTACTGCTAACCACGCGCATTGTGGTCGTGTGTTTCACTATCGTTGTAACAACGTTTGCCTTACTTTCGCAAGGCATGCCGATTTATGAAATGGTCGGCAATTCTTACAAAGTGCCGTTGGTCGGGGCTTTCATTCCGCTAGTAATGGGCTTGTACTGGAAGCGCGCCACCAGCCAGGGTGCGCTAACCTCAGTTGTTGGCGGGTTAGCATGTTGGCTACTAATGGAAGTGGTTGGCGCCGATTCGATTTGGCCGCCCCAATTCGTGGGTTTATTGGCCGCATTTTTAGGCATGATCGCTGGATCGCTGCTGCCTCAGGCGGGGCGACTCTCCCCTAACGAATGACGCGCCCTCGGTCGGGCGGATTGGCTGCAGGATTTATTAGAAAACCCTTTATAATTCAAGGTTTTCAAAATTTTCGCTTTAAGAGAGTCACGATGCCTATCTATGCTTATCGATGTGAAGCCTGCGGATACGCTCGGGATGTACTGCAAAAAATCTCGGATGCTCCGCTTACGGAGTGCGAATCGTGTGGAAAGCCTGAATTTAAAAAACAACTGACCGCGGCGGGTTTTCAGCTCAAAGGTAGCGGTTGGTATGTAACCGATTTCCGCAATGGTCCGGGTGATGGCAAGGCAAAGTCTGAGAAGTCTGAAGGTGGGGCTACAACCAATACAGAATCTACGACGACTTCGGGTGGCGCTAAGACTGACTCAGCACCTGCATCCGCATCAACTTCGACTTCGACAAGTCCCGACTCCAAACCTTCAACACCAACGGCTTCCTGATGATTGCACTCATGCGTAAATACTTTATTACCGGCTTGTTGGTGCTGGTGCCTTTGGCCATTACGCTGTGGGTGCTAAACCTCATCATAGGCACGCTCGATCAATCGCTGCTGTTGTTGCCACCTTCGCTCAGGCCCGAATCATTATTTGGTTTTAATTTGCCGGGTATCGGTACGATTTTGACGCTGGTGATTATTTTTATTACGGGTTTGGTGACACAAAATTTCATTGGTACCCGATTACTGAAATTGTGGGAATGGCTGCTGCAACGCATACCTGTGGTTAATTCTATTTACTCTAGCGTTAAGCAAGTATCAGATACCTTGCTTTCATCGTCTGGGAATGCGTTTCGCAAAGCGGTATTGATTCAATATCCTCGTGAAGGTTCTTGGACGATTGCATTTCAGACGGGTGTGCCGGGTGGTGATGTGAAGAATCACCTTATCGGAGATTACATCAGCGTGTATGTACCCACCACACCTAACCCTACCTCGGGATTCTTTCTCATGCTTAAGCGCGAAGACTCGATCGAGCTTGCTATGAGCGTGGATGAGGCACTGAAATACATTGTGTCTATGGGCGTTGTCTCTCCCGGCGCGACTAAAAAGCCGGATCAAACAATTACACCCGCTAAGCTCTCCGATCACTGATCTGTCGCGAGATTCATTAATTCTAGTTACAACGAAACTGAGACTGAACACTATGTCAATGCGTACAAATTACTGCGGCCTAACGACTGAGGCGCAAATGGGTCAAACGGTAAGCCTGTGTGGCTGGGTACACCGTCGACGCGATCATGGTGGAGTGATTTTTATCGATTTGCGCGACCGCGAAGGTTTGGTGCAAGTGGTGTGTGATCCTGACCGTGCTGAGATGTTTAAAAGTGCTGAATCAGTTCGTAATGAATTCTGTTTGCGTATAACGGGTTTGGTGCGTGCGCGTCCTGCCGGCACAGAAAATACCGGCCTGACATCTGGAAAAATTGAAGTCTTGTGTCACGAGCTTGAAGTGCTGAATCCATCGGTGACGCCACCGTTCCAGCTTGATGATGACAATCTTTCAGAGACCACACGTTTAACCCATCGTGTATTGGATTTGCGCCGACCACAAATGCAACACAACCTCATGTTGCGCTACAAAGTCTCGATGGAAGTGCGAAAATTTTTAGATGAGAATGGCTTCATCGATATTGAAACACCGATGCTGACTAAATCAACACCTGAAGGCGCGCGCGATTATTTGGTGCCGTCGCGAGTGAATGCAGGTCATTTCTTTGCGTTGCCCCAATCGCCGCAGTTATTCAAGCAGCTGCTGATGGTAGCCAACTTTGATCGCTACTATCAAATCACCAAATGCTTCCGTGATGAAGATTTGCGTGCGGATCGTCAGCCAGAATTTACCCAGATCGATTGCGAAACATCGTTCATGACAGAGCAAGAAATCCGTGATCTGTTTGAGGGCATGATTCGTAAGGTATTTAAAAATACCTTGAATGTGGAATTGCCGAATCCTTTCCCAGTCATGAATTTTGCCACGGCAATGGCCATGTATGGCTCGGACAAGCCTGACATGCGCGTAAAACTTGAATTCACTGAATTGACCGATGTAATGAAAGATGTTGAATTCAAAGTGTTCTCAGGTGCAGCGACGATGGATGGCGGTCGCGTGGTCGGACTGCGTGTACCCGGTGGTGCGAATGAGCAGGGTGGCATGCCACGTTCAGAAATCGATGCGTACACCCAATTCGTTGCGATTTACGGTGCCAAAGGTCTTGCCTACATTAAGGTGAATGACAAATCGAAAGGCCGCGACGGTCTGCAATCACCGATTGTTAAAAATATTCACGATGCTGCACTCGCGCAGATTCTTGAGCGCACCGGTGCTGAAAACGGCGATCTGATTTTCTTTGGCGCTGATAAAGCTAAAGTAGTTAACGATGCTATCGGTGCGTTGCGCGTGAAAATTGGCCATAGCGAATTTGGCCGTAAAAATGGTTTGTTCGATGAAGATTGGCGTCCATTGTGGGTGGTTGATTTCCCAATGTTCGAGTTTGATGAAGACGCGAATCGCTGGAATGCTCTGCATCATCCCTTTACTGCACCGAAAGCAGGTCATGAAGATTTCATCAGTACCGCTCCGGGTAAAGCCATTGCGCAAGCCTATGATATGGTGCTGAATGGCTGGGAGTTAGGTGGTGGCTCGGTGCGTATTCATCGCGCCGATGTTCAAAGCAAAGTATTTACCGCGCTTAATATTGGCGAAGAAGAAGCGCAAGAAAAGTTTGGCTTCTTACTCGATGCCTTGCAATATGGCGCGCCACCGCACGGTGGTCTGGCCTTTGGTCTGGATCGTATTGTCACCATGATGACGGGTGCGGAGTCGATTCGCGATGTGATTGCTTTCCCCAAGACTCAGCGTGCGCAGTGTTTGTTAACGCAAGCGCCGAGCGAAGTCGACGAAAAGCAATTGCGCGAATTGCATATTCGTCTGCGCAGCGTGGAGCCTGCGATCAAGGCCTAATGTTGGCTGGCACCCAACCATGTTGGGTGCTACGCTTTACGGTCTGCGAGACTGCGGGTGCTAAGCAGGGCATAATTGCTGTGTCACCTTTGCGCGCACACTGAAATGCCTGACTATAAAATTCCCGAATCGGTATTGGTTGTTATTTTTTCGTCCGACCTTCAAGTTCTGCTGCTAGAGCGGGCGGATAAGCTGGGTTTCTGGCAATCGGTTACCGGCTCTAAAGACTCGATTGATGAACCCTTGCGTGAGACCGCGATTCGCGAAGTCTTCGAAGAAACCGGTCTGCAGATCGGTAGTCCGGCCATACCTCCGTCGTCACTAATCGACTGGAACCTTTCCAATATTTATGAGATCTATCCCGTTTGGCGTCATCGCTATGCGCCAGGGGTTACTCGGAACACTGAGCATGTCTTTGGTTTACAAGTGCCGATCGACATGACGATCACGCTGGCCGAGCGCGAACATTTGCAGTATCAGTGGTTACCCTGGCGGTCTGCAGCAGACCAGTGTTTTTCTCCGTCCAATGCGGAAGCGATTCTTCAATTGCCGCAGTATCTGAATACAGGGCCAGCCACTCAGCCATGAAGCTTCGCATTGTTACCTACAACATTCACAAAGGTGTGAGCACCGTAGGAGCGCGGCCGCGCATACACGCGATCAAGCAAGCGCTCACCGGCTTGTCTGCTGATTTGGTTTTTTTGCAGGAAGTGCAGGGTCGCCATGATCTGCTGGCTTTACGTCATTCGGCTAATTGGCCGCATCAAAGTCAGCATGAATTTTTGGCAGATGATCACCAGCACAGCGCCTATGGGATGAATGCGGTGTATGACCATGGCCATCACGGCAATGCCTTGCTATCGAGTTTTCCAATTACCTCCGCGCGTAATCATGATGTGTCTGATCATGCATTCGAGTCGCGCGGCATTTTGCATTGTGTGTTGCAAATTGAAAAAACAGAGGTGCATTGTTATGTGGTGCATCTGGGATTATTCGCCGGAAGTCGCTTGCGTCAGATGCAATCATTGATTGATGCGGTCATTAGTACAGCACCACCTGAAGCGCCCTTGTTGATTGCTGGTGATTTCAACGATTGGACCAATGCCCTGAGTGACAGCTTGCGCAAACGTTTACATGTCACCGAAGTGTTTGATCATCAAATCACCGCGCGCAGTTTTGGCGCCTATTTACGGCGCTTGTCTGGACGTGGTCCACGCAGGGCGCCTGCAAGAACGTTTCCAGCAGCGATGCCGGTGCTGCAATTAGATCGAATTTATATGCGCGGTTTTGCGGTTGAGGCCGCCAAAGTTTTGCACGGAGCTAGTTGGGCCAGACTCTCTGACCATGCACCGATCATAGCTGATTTGCGTTTACTAAATACAGCAGATGAGAGTGAGCTAGCGGCAGATTATGCGGCCGAAAATTCACATGCGAGCAACTAGCTACAGTCACAATAATCGTCTATCACTTCTGCATCGCGGAGAAGAATTTTTTCCAGCGTTGGTCTTGGCCATCGACAGTGCACATAGTGAAATTTATCTCGAGACCTACATCTTCTCAATCGATGCAACTGGGCATCATGTTAAAGCTGCGCTGCTGCGTGCAGCTGCACGCGGAGTAAATGTGCATGTGCTAGTTGATTGGTTGGGTACTGGTGAGATGGCTACGCTAGAGCTACGCGAAGATCTTGAAGCTGCCGGTGTTCGATTTGCTTGTTTTAATCCGTGGTTTAAGCGTGGACTAGCGCGATTACATAGAAAAATCGTGGTCATCGATAGACGCTTAGCCTTTCTTGGCGGTTTGAATATTAACGACGATTTAGTGTCGGACGACAATGATCATGTACCACTACCTTCGCCACGTTGGGATTTTGCGATCAGTATTTCAGGACCTTTAGTGGATAGCTTGCATGTTGAAGTTGCAGCGCTATGGGCGCGGCAGCAACCGCAAGGATTGCGACGTCGATTACAAAATTTTAGGCAGCAGTATGCGACTCGTTTAAAGCCCTTGCAGGAAGTCGCACAAGCGGCCTTAGTCGTCAGAGATAATCTTCGGAATCGACATGCCATACAGCGCGCATTTCTTCAAGCGCTAGGGCATGCACATCATGAAGCTTGGTTGGTAACACCTTATTTTGCGCCGGGTCGTAAATTGCGTAAGGCATTGATGCATGCGGCTGAGCGTGGCGTGTCCATTACTTTGTTGATTGGTGTTGGTCAGTTTCGCCTTCAAGATGCTGTCGCGCAGTCCTTTTATCCGCGGCTATTGAATGCTGGTATTCAAATCATTGAATATCGTAAAACGCAGCTACATGCCAAAGTGGCTGTCATCGATGCGCTTTGGTCTACTGTGGGATCAAGTAATTTTGATGGCTTATCTTTGTTTGTAAATCACGAAGCCAACATCATTGTGCGCGATGAAGAATTTGCTCGCATTTTGCACGACGCTATCATTCAAGGTGTGCATGAAGGTGTGCCTGTGCTGCTCGATCAAGTGAAAAAATATTCATGGACTCGCCGTGTATTTAATCGCTTCGCTTATCTGATGTATAAAAGTATTTTTCAAATTGTTAGTGCGGGTAGGTATACCAAATAATGTGGATTCCTACGCGTCTGATGCCTATCACTAAGGTGAATGATAGTTATGAGTGAGCAGGTACGAATCGATAAATGGCTGTGGGCGGCGCGGTTTTTTAAAACACGCTCGCTGGCGGCTGAAGCGATTGATCGCGGTCGGGTAAAGATCAATGAAGAGCACTGCAAGACCTCTCGCCATGTGCATCTGGATGATTTGATCGACATTGATAACGGTAGCGCCGAATGGCAAGTGCGTGTTCGTGGCGTATCTTCTCAGCGCGGGTCAGCGACGATTGCGCGGCAGCTGTATGAAGAAACCGCCCAAAGTATTTTGCGACGTGAACAGCAAGCCGAGCAGCGCCGATTTTTTATCGAGCCGGCAGAAGCCCTGCGCGGTCGGCCGACCAAGCGCGACCGACGACTACTCGATCGATCAAAGTAAGCGCTGAAATTCATAATCAGTGCATAATAGGACGCCCGTTCTATTTTCTGCAAAGTCCTATCTCCGGGAGTCCGCATGACTGAAACCATCCAAAAACCCTTACGAAAAGGGGAGCAGACCCGCGCTGCGATCTTGGGCGCTGCGCTCGAAATGGCCAGCCGCGAAGGCTTGGAGGGTCTCACGATTGGCGTCTTGGCAGACCGTATGGATATGAGTAAGTCCGGCGTATTCGCGCACTTTGGTTCACGCGAAGATTTACAGATTGATGTGCTCAGGCTCTACAACCATCAATTCGAGCAAGAAGTTTTTTACCCGAGTATCCGTGAGCCACGTGGTTTGCCGCGTTTACAAAGTCTTTTCAGGCGTTGGGTCGATAGAGTTAGTCTAGAAATTGCCTCGGGTTGTATTTACATCAGCGGAGCTGTTGAGTATGACGACAGGCCAGGCCCGATTCGCGATCACTTGGTCGACATGGTTGATAGCTGGCAGCGTGCCTTGCATAGGGCCGCTCAGCAAGCGATCGATGAGCATCATTTGAAATCCGATACCGACCCCAAGCAATTAGTCTTTGAAATGTACGGATTGGTGCTGGCGCTACACCATGATGCGCGCTTTATTCGAAGTCCCGGTAGCGTAAAGCGTGCTCACGCAGGTTTTGAGCGCCTCATTATCAGCGTGCAAACTGCAAAATCGTAGTGTTAGCGCATCGCCTGTACAACGCTCTGCCAGAAAACCCCCTTTGTTGTGAGTAAAGTCAGTACGCTGATCAACCCGATTTAGTCGAATTCCGAAACACGTATAAAACACTAGGAGAACCCCATGCCAAATTATCAGGCGCCGCTGCGCGATATGCATTTTGTGCTGCATGAATTACTCAACGTTGAGCATGAGCTCCGTTCCTTGCCTGCCCATGCTGATATGGATGCAGACACTATCAATCAAGTGTTGGAAGAGGGCGGTAAATTTGCCTCCGATATTGTTTTTCCTCTGAATCATTCAGGCGACCGCGAAGGCTGTCATTACAATGCGGCTACGCACGCCGTTACTGCGCCAGCGGGATTCAAGCAGGCATATCAGCAGTATGTAGTGGCGGGTTGGCCTGCGCTATCGTGCGATCCGACGTATGGTGGGCAGGGCTTACCGATTGTTTTAAACAACGGTTTTTACGAGATGCTCAATTCAGCGAATCAGGCGTGGACCATGTATCCCGGTTTGTCGCATGGTGCGTATGAGTGTTTGCATGCGCATGGTAATGAAGAGCAAAAAAAATTGTACTTACCAAAGTTGGTATCAGGCGAATGGACCGGCACCATGTGCCTGACGGAGTCTCATTGTGGTACCGATTTGGGGTTGCTAAAAACGCACGCGCAGCCACAGGCAGAGGGTAGATATCAGCTCACGGGTAGCAAAATTTTTATCTCTGCTGGCGAACATGATCTGTCATCCAATATCGTGCATTTAGTGCTGGCTCGTTTGCCCGATGCACCACCCGGAACCAAAGGCATCTCTTTATTTATCGTTCCTAAATTTTTACCTGATGCGAGTGGTAATCCCGGTGAGCGTAATCCTATTTTTTGCGGTGCTATCGAACACAAAATGGGTATTCATGGCAATGCCACCTGCCAAATCAATCTAGACAATGCAACGGGTTGGTTGATTGGCGAACCCAATCGCGGATTGAACGCAATGTTTGTGATGATGAATGCAGCGCGACTCGGCGTAGGTATGCAGTCATTAGGATTAACTGAAGTGGCTTACCAAAATGCAGTGAGCTATGCACGCGATCGCGCGCAAGGGCGTAGCCTGACGGGGCCGAAAGCAGAATCACAAGCTGCCGATCCGATTATTGTTCATCCCGATGTGCGCCGTATGTTATTGACGGCGCGTGCGTATGCAGAAGGCGGTCGTGCATTTACTTCGTACATTGCTTTAATGATTGATCGTGAACTCAATCATCCTGATGAAGAAGTTCGAAAACTGGCGGCCGACGAAGTGGCATTACTCACACCCGTAGTGAAAGCCTTCCTGACTGATAACGCATGGATAGCGACCTCGGAAGCTATGCAAGTGTATGGCGGCCATGGCTATATTGCTGAATGGGGAATGGAACAATACGTGCGTGATGCACGCATCAATATGATTTATGAAGGTACGAACACGATACAGTCACTCGATTTGCTAGGTCGCAAAGTGCTCATGGATAACGGTGAGAAACTACGTAAGTTTGGTGAAAAAATTAAAAGCTTCGTGGAAGAAAACGGTACCGACGAGGCGATGTCAGAGTTTGTGACGCCGCTCGCTGATATTGGCGACAAAATCACCAAGCTCAGCATGGAAATCGGTATGAAAGCGTTTATGAATCGCGATGAGGTTGGGGCAGCGGCGGTGCCTTACATGCGCGTTGTTGGGCATTTAGTATTTTCTTGGTTCTTTGCGCGTATGGCTAAGCTAGCGCTAGAAAAACAAAATAGTGGCGATGATTTTTATCAAGCGAAGTTAGCGGTAGCCCGATTTTATTTTGCGCGCCTCTTACCTGAAACAGCGATGTTGATACGACAAGCGCGTTCTGGTTCAGATAATCTAATGGCGCTGGATGCTGACTTATTTTAATCAGAATTAATCCAAAAGGAAGTGTCGATGTCTAAGGTCATGATTAAAAAAGTCGCCATTCTTGGTGCGGGTGTGATGGGTGCGCAAATTGCGGCGCACTGTATTAATGCTCGTGTACCCGTCATTTTGTTTGACTTACCGGGTAAGGCTGATCAAGCTCGTAATGCGTTAGCTGAGCGAGCACTTGAGCATCTGAAAAAAATTAATCCTGCTCCATTAGCGCAAAGTCAGCAGGCCGAATTGATAGAGGTAGCTAACTTTGACGATGATCTAGAAAAATTAGCATACGTCGATCTCATTATCGAGGCGATCGCCGAACGCATAGATTGGAAGCATGCCCTGTACGAGAAGATTGCGGCGCATGTAGCGCCACACACAATTTTTGCAACTAATACCTCAGGCTTATCGATCACTGATCTGGCGGCCGGATTGGCAGATGATTTGCGCTCGCGATTTTGTGGTGTGCATTTTTTCAACCCGCCGCGCTACATGCATTTGGTAGAACTCATTCCTACCGTAGCCACTCAGCCGTCGATATTGGATCAATTAGAGAGCTTTCTCGTCACAACTCTAGGCAAAGGCGTAGTGCGTGCGATTGACACGCCCAACTTTATTGCGAATCGCGTGGGTGTGTTTGGCATGCTCGCCATCATGCACGAAGCAGAAAAATTTGGCCTCTCGTATGACGTGGTTGATGATTTAACCGGCGCAAAATTAGGTCGTGCTAAATCAGGCACATTCCGTACCGCCGATGTGGTGGGTCTGGATACCTTAGGTCATGTCATTCGTACTATGCAAGATAAATTGCCTGATGATCCTTTTCACTCCGTCTACACAACACCGGCCGTTCTTGAGCGACTCGTCGCTGGTGGAAATCTAGGGCAAAAAAGTGGTGCAGGCTTTTATAAAAAAGTAGGCAAAGATATTTTGCGCTACGATGCCGCTAAACAAGACTATGTTCCTTCGGCGACGAAATCTAATGAGTTAATCGGTCGAATTTTAAAAGAAAAAGATCCTGCTAAACGCCTGAAGTCACTGCGCGAATCGACTAATCCGCAAGCACAATTTTTGTGGGCCATATTCCGCGATTCATTTCATTACATTGCCGTTCATCTTGAGTCCATCGCCGAGACAGCGCGTGATATCGATTTTGCGCTGCGTTGGGGTTTTGGTTGGAAGCAGGGCCCCTTTGAATTGTGGCAGCAAGCCGGTTGGCAGCAAGTAGCGCAGTGGGTAAAACAGGATATTGACGAAGGCCATGCGTTGTCGAACGCGCCGTTGCCCGCTTGGGTATTTGATGGGCGCATCGCGGTGCATACAGAGCAGGGTTCATGGTCGCCTAAAAAGAAATCGACCCTAGCCAGATCCGCATTACCCGTCTATCAACGACAAATTTTCCGCGCATCGTTAGTGGGTGAATCAGTAGCTACCGGTGTGACAGCTGGCATTACTGTTCATGAAGATGCTTCCGTACGGTTGTGGCATCAAAACGATGATGTGTTGGTGTTGTCGTTTAAAACCAAGTTGCATGTGATGGGCCCAGAAGTCATCGCTGGTATAGAGAGGGCCGTCACAGAAGCCGAACAACATTTTGGCTCACTCGTTATATGGCATGCCGATTCCGCTGAAGGTGGCGCTTTCTCAGCAGGTGCGGACTTGCAAGCTATGTTGCCCGTATTTATGTCAGGTGGTTTGAAAGCCATCGATCAGGTCGTAGCGAATTTTCAGCGCGCGATGATGCGCGTTAAATATGCCAATGTGCCTGTGGTGGCGGCAGTCGGTGGTATTGCTTTGGGAGGCGGCTGTGAATTGTTAATGCATGCCAGTCGTCGTGTCGCATTATTGGAATCGTATATTGGTTTAGTTGAAGTGGGCGTTGGTTTAATGCCAGCCGGCGGTGGCTTAAAAGAGATCGCGCTTCGCTCTGCACGCGAAGCCAAAGGGAATGACATTCTTCAATTTTTGAAAAATCGATTTACAGCAGTAGCAACAGCAGCGGTATCGAAATCGGCACCTGAAGCGAAAAAAATGGGCTATCTCTCGCGTGGTGACGTGATTGTTCTTAACCCATATGAATTACTGCATGTCGCTAAAGCGCAAGCTGTGGCATTAGCTCAAGCGGGTTATCGCCCTCCCTTGTCATCACTGATTCCTGTTACAGGTCGGTATGGCATTGCCACGATTCGGGCACAACTAATCAACATGCGTGATGGTGGTTTTATTTCTGCGCATGATGAACACATCGCAACCCTGATTGCCGATACCGTATGTGGTGGGGATGTGGATCCCGGTAGTCACGTTAGCGAGCAATGGTTGTTGGATAAAGAGCGCCAAGGTTTTATGACATTGCTAGCGCATCCAAAAACACAAGAGCGCATCATGGGCATGCTACAGACTGGTAAGCCGGTACGAAATTAAAGTAGAGCTATTGCTGATTCATTACACAGGGATTCATCATGATTAAACAGCTTCAGGATGCCTACATCGTTTCCGCGGTCCGAACTCCCATAGGCAAAGCGCCGCGTGGAGTGTTTCGTTATACGCGTCCCGATGACTTGCTGGTACATGCTTTGCAAGCTGCTTTAGCGCAGGTACCAACGCTCGATCCTAAGCTGATTGAAGATGCGATTGTAGGTTGCGCATTCCCTGAAGCAGAACAAGGGTTGAATGTTGCTCGTATGTCAGTGCTGCTTGCCGGTTTGCCTAAGACTGTCGGTGGCGTCACCGTTAATCGCTATTGCGCTTCCGGTTTATCCGCCGTAGCGATGGCAGCTGATCGCATACGCGTTGGTGAGGCGGATGTCATGATTGCTGCCGGTGTTGAGTCGATGTCCGTGGTACCTATGATGGGTTATCACCCATCAATTAATATGGGTGTGTTTAGCGATGAAAATATTGGTATGGCGTATGGCATGGGTTTGACTGCAGAGAAAGTCGCAACTCAATGGAAAATTTCACGTCAAGCTCAAGATGAATTCGCATTTGAATCTCATCGTAGAGCACACGCAGCGCAATTAAGTTGTGAACGTGTCGGTGAAATTATTCCAATTGATGTAATTCAGCGCTTACCTAATCTGAGCAGCGGACAGATCGATACGCATACTCAAACGATTACTGATGATGAAGGTGTTCGCCCTGACACTACATTGGAAGCTTTAGCAAAACTAAAGCCGGTATTTGCAGCCAAAGGTTCGGTGACGGCGGGTAATAGTTCACAGACATCGGATGGTGCTGGTGTGCTGATTATTGTTAGTGAAAAAATTCTCAAGCAATTCAACCTCGTTCCATTAGCGCGCTTCGTGTCGTTTGCAGTGCGCGGTGTGCCACCAGAAATTATGGGTATCGGCCCGAAGGAAGCGATTCCAGCAGCATTGGCCTACGCAGGCTTGACGTTAAATCATCTTGATTGGATAGAGCTAAACGAAGCCTTTGCAGCGCAAGCACTCGCCGTTAGTCATGACTTGGGTCTCGATATGAGTAAAGTGAATCCTTTAGGTGGCGCGATAGCCTTGGGTCATCCGCTCGGTGCAACAGGCGCCATTCGTTCTGCCACTGTCATCCATGGCATGCGTAAACGCAAACTTAAATATGGCATGGTCACCATGTGCGTGGGTACAGGTATGGGAGCTGCAGGTATTTTTGAAAATCTATCGTAGCAATGAACTTTGACTGACTGTAATCAAAAGCTAAAGTAAAGCGTGCGGTTATTGCATAGATAATTTTCGAATACTACTTTCCTTATGAATGACAAAGTCTACTGAGGGCAGCTTGTTAACCATTTAAGTCATTTTGTGTTTGAATAATTGATTGCATAGGTAATTGAGCCGACTATTAGACAAACCAACGCTGCCTTATCAGCTGTAACAATACGGTTCACTTGATCGTTATATCCACCTACTGAGTAAGCTAAATATAAAAAAGAAACCACGCTTACAAAGCCCGTGATTAAAGCGGCAAGCTGAAGGTTGGGTAAAAAGGCGGAGGAGATTAGAAAAATTCCTAGTAACCCAAATAAAACTGCTCGGTGGCGCATCAAAATTTCCAAATTCGGATCTTCAAATGAAATTCCGTAAAGATCAAATAAGCGAGCTGCACTCAGAACTCCAGATAGCGGCAAGATATGAATGATGCCTACTGCGAGTAACATTGCGGATACGATGAATCGCATAAAATGTCCTAATTAGTAGTGTGCATAATTACACGGCATGCGGCTTTACGGCCTATCTTCAAGCGTGCCTTGGGAAGTCAGTTATCCCCATTCTGTAATTATTAATCAAATAGAGTGGTTTGATATCCATATTTGATTTATCGATCAATGACGATTGTCTAATAAAAAATCTCATTGCCTAGAAAACTATATCAGCGAAAAATTCCATCCCATGGGCCAGGTATCAGCGTTGCTGTAGTGCCATTTTTTTCTACTTCAGGGCGGTTTAAGGTAAACATGGTTTCCGCAGTAACGAATGAATAATCCATATAGCCTAGTCGTGCTAAAGGCTGTGCTGCGGCCACATCAACAATCCCGTCTTTGATGTAGTTATCATCGATATAAACGCCAACCACCTCACCAAATACAAGCCAATAAGCTAATTCGGGATGACCTTCTGGAGCAGGGAGCGGTAACGTCTTCCAGTAACGACATTCGAGCGCTGCAGGTGCTTCTGCGACTCGAGGTGGTTTGACATAAAAAGAATCTGCTGGTGTTACACCAGCTAACTTGAATTCATCGATGTCATGGTTAACTGCAGCAGACGACATATTCATAGCATCGCGAAGTTCGCTACTCACCATTGAGCAAACAAATTCGCCCGTTTCTTCTATATTGTTTAGCGTATCTTTTCGACCGATAGATGAAAACATGACCATCGGTGGTCTGTCACTGACCGCATTAAAAAAACTATAGGGAGCTAGATTAAGTACGCCAGATTTACTTACGGTTGATATCCAGCCAATGGGTCTGGGAGTAACCAGCGCTTTGAAAGGATTGTATTTCAGCCCGTGATTATTTAGCTGAGTATCGTATTGCATAGTGGATCCTTGCTATTGCGTCTTATTGCTTGGCTTATTAATCAAATCATCAGAAGTGCTTTTATTTTTGCTCGAACATCCCACAATTCCTGCTCGCCGATGGTTGCCTTGTGTTTGGCTTTGCGTGCGCGCCAATCTAGCGATTTCACATGATCAGTCAGTACAGAGCAGCGCGTGCCATCGACGATTGTCACGACCTCAAATGGATGCCCCTTGACTTGGGTGCTAAGCGGACAGCAAACCATTAAGCCAGTCTTCCCATTATAAGAAGCTGGGCTTAGAACTAAGGCTGGACGATGACCTGCCTGCTCATGTCCTGCCTGAGGATCGAATTCCAGGCAAACGATATCGCCTGAATCGGGCGTATATCGCTTTACCATTAACAGATTTCCTTGCCGACGGGTTTACCAAAATCTGATTCTGCATGAGTATTAGCAGAGGTAATGCCGGCCACCAATTCTTCCAGTTTGTATTCTTTGCGAGTTACTGGTTCGATGATGATTTTTCCCCTAGACACTTTGACTGAAACTTCTTGATCAATCGTTAGCTGCGCTTCTTTCATTAAACTGGCGCTTAATCTGAGCGCAGGGCTATTACCCCACTTTTTAATAATGGCTTGCATGGTGCATCCTCCTTTTGACTTTCGTGTCTACATTGTAGATACATGCAGGGAAGCTGTCTACTTTTCTTTTATTAAATTTTGATTCGGGTGATCTATTTAAAAACCTTTCTTAGCGATGCTCTCAGTCTCAGCTAGAATCGCGCTGTGAAGCAGACTAGACAGTCGCTGGCAGTCGCGTAATGGCGATAGCGAGAGGAAGGTCCGGACTCCATAGAGCAGGGTGACGGTTAACGACCGTCCGTCGTGAGACGAGGAATAGGGCCACAGAGACGAGTCTTTGCAGCGCAAGCTGCAAAGGGTGAAACGCGGTAACCTCCACTCGGAGCAATTCCAAATAGGCATGCGTTGACG
>JAIPCX010000017.1 GCA_021737945.1 Polynucleobacter sp. | reverse complement strand
AGATCGTTCTTGAGGGTCTCGATCGACTTTTGCATTTTTTGATCGGTATTTTTTTTAACGTCGGCAACGCTCATGCTGCTCTCCTGTAATTCTTCAATTCAATCATTCAACGTTTCGATGATTTGACAATTCAACCAGTTTACCAATGGCTATTCAAAATCTTAGAAACAAATAGCAAATAATTATTCTACAAATGCTGATGTAACTCCTACTACCGCTTTTATACGTGAACTAATGTCCCTTCATCTTCTCCAAGTATCACGCGCTTGAGCGCACCTGCTTTGGTGATAGAGAATACTCGGATAGGAAGCTTTTGGTCGCGGCATAGCGCAAATGCTGTCGCATCCATGACTTGTAAACGCTTGGCAATCGCTTCGTCAAAGCTAATTTCGGTATAACGAGTTGCAGCTGCATCTTTTTTGGGATCAGAGCTGTACACGCCGTCGACCTTAGTGGCCTTAAGAACGACTTCAGCACCAATTTCCGCACCCCTTAAAGCCGCCGCTGTGTCGGTAGTAAAAAATGGGTTACCGGTACCGGCGGCGAAAATCACAATCTTGCCTTCTTCAAGGTACTGGAGTGCCTTGGGCCGCACATAGGGTTCAACAACTTGTTCGATACCAATCGCTGACATCACACGAGCGGTCATGCCACCCTGTCGCATTGCATCAGCTAATGCTAGAGAATTCATAACAGTAGCAAGCATACCCATGTAATCGGCAGTCGCTCTATCCATCCCCTGCGCGCCGGGGGCAACGCCACGAAAAATATTTCCGCCGCCGATAACAATCGCTAGCTCGACACCCATAGCGGCAATTTCAGAAACATCGGCCACCATACGTTCAATCGTAGCCCGATTGATACCGTAGGCATCGTCGCCCATCAGGGCTTCGCCGGAGAGTTTAAGAAGGACTCGCTTATAAGCGGGTGACATCATAGTTATTGCTCCCTGGTGATTCGGTTTTTACATAGTCTCGCCGAACAACAGCCTGTATTTTAACTGTTGATCTTGAATTCACTTATACGCACTTCTGCAACCTAAAAAAACGGGCCTTGCGGCCCGTTTTAATTATTACGCTTGCTTGGCGGCGGCTACTTGCGCCGCTACCTCAGCAGCAAAGTCATCTTGCTTCTTCTCGATGCCTTCACCAACGATAAACATGACAAAGCTCTTCACGGACGTGTTCGCCGCTTTCAGCATCTGCTGAACAGTTTGCTTGTCATTCTTAACGAATGTCTGATCAAACAAAGAGACTTCTTTCAGATATTTTTGGACGGAGCCTTCAACCATTTTCGCAGCGATATCCGCTGGCTTGCCGGACTCTTCTGCTTTGAGCTTGGCGACTGAACGCTCTTTCTCGATTAATTCTGCAGGCACTTGGTCTGAAGACAAAGCGACCGGCTTCATAGCAGCGATATGCATTGCTACGTCTTTACCAACTTGTTCGTCAGAGCCTTCAAACTCAACCATCACGCCTATGCGTGTGCCGTGAAGATAGGACGTTAGTTTGCCCGATGTTTGAAAACGCTTAAAGCGACGAATCGACAGGTTTTCACCGATACGACCGATCAATTCTGTGCGAACTTCTTCAACCGTCTTGCCATACAAACCCAATGCTGACAACGCTGCCACGTCAGCAGGGCTATGTTCAGTCACGAGTTTAGCGATATCGGAGGTGAATTTGAGGAAGTCATCATTCTTGGAAACGAAATCGGTTTCACAATTAATTTCGACCAAAGCACCGACGCCACCTTCAATGTGCGAAGCCACCACTCCCTCAGCGGTGACACGTGAAGCTGCTTTCGATGCTTTGCTACCTAATTTAACGCGCAAAATTTCTTCTGCACGCTCCATATCACCTTCAGCTTCTGTCAGTGCTTTTTTGCATTCCATCATGGGGGCATCTGTTTTGGCGCGAAGCTCGCCCACCATTGCTGCCGTAATTGCTGCCATTCTGCTCTCCTAGTTCAAGGACGGCATACAAGCCATCCATTATTCAATTCCCGAAAAAAAGGGGCTAACCTTCGTTGCCCCAGTTTCTCCGTCCTGATAATTCAGGACTGGCAGACGGGCTTATTAAGCTTGTCCGCTAACCTCAACAAATTCATCCGCACCACCCTTAACGGCTTCAACGATGTCATTCACAGCGTTGGATCGGCCTTCAAGGATTGCATCGGCTACGCCGCGCGCATACAAAGTAATCGCTTTGGATGAGTCATCATTGCCTGGAATGACATACGTCACACCGGCTGGCGAGTGGTTGGTATCAACGATAGCGATCACTGGAATGCCTAACTTAGCGGCTTCAGTGATGGCACCCTTGTGATAACCAACGTCAATTACAAAAATCGCATCCGGCACACCGTTCATGTCTTTGATGCCGCCGATCGCTTTGTTGAGCTTTTCTAATTCACGATGAAATAACAGCGCTTCTTTTTTCGCCATTTTTTCAACTGAACCATCAGCAACCGCAGCTTCCATTTCTTTCAGGCGCTTGATTGATGTTTTGATGGTTTTGAAGTTGGTCAACGTGCCGCCCAGCCAGCGCTGGTCAACGAAAGGAACACCTGCGCGCTGAGCTTCAGCCGCGATAATGTCGCGTGCCTGGCGCTTGGTGCCCACCATGAGAACGGTTCCGCGGTTGGCGGATAGCTGACGTATGTATTTTGTCGCCTCCTGGAAATGAAGCATGGTCTTTTCCAGATTGACGATATGAATTTTGTTGCGATGACCGAATATGAACGGGGCCATCTTTGGGTTCCAGAAGCGAGTTTGGTGACCGAAATGGACACCGGCTTCCAGCATTTCACGCATGGTAACTGACATGTAAGACTCTCCAGGGTTGGGTCTGGAGCCTGATCAGTAACCCTTAGTAACTACCGCGGGCACCCTTGACGATACAGGCTCGTGTTTTATAAAAAAGATAACGTATTTAGCTGAAATTTGTTTGAACAGCCAATAACACCGTTACAAACTAAGCTAACCCGTGATTGTATACGAGTTCCGTCATTTTTATCAACATAGCGGGCCAAGGCCCGCCAAACACCTGGCTCGACTATAATTTTGTCTTCTATGAATCATTTGGCGCTCATCACGCCCTAGCTGACACCATCTCATGGGTTCCATTTCCATCAAAACTGCTGAAGATATCGAGGGCATGCGCATCGCTGGCAAGCTTGCAGCTGAAGTTCTCGATTTCATCGCACCGCACGTACGCGCCGGAATCAGCACCGGAGAATTAGACAAGCTCTGCCATGACTACATGGTTGACGTTCAACAATGTATCCCCGCACCCCTTAATTACTGCCCGCCCGGTTACACGCCTTACCCAAAATCTATCTGTACATCGATCAATGACGTGGTCTGTCATGGCATTCCCGGCGACAAGGTATTAAAAAACGGTGATGCCGTTAACCTTGACATCACTGTCATCAAAGATGGTTATCACGGCGATACAAGTCGCATGTTTTACGTAGGTGAGCCGTCTATCCTTGTCAAACGGCTGGGTGACATCACCTATGAATGCATGTGGCTAGGCATTTCTAAAATTCGCCCCGGCGCCCATCTCGGTGATATCGGCCATGTAATTCAGCAGCACGCGGAAGCTGCAGGGTTTTCCGTAGTGCGTGAATTTTGCGGACACGGCATCGGTAAAGTTTTTCATGAAGAGCCGCAGGTACTTCACTACGGTCGCCCCGGCACCTTGGCAGAACTCAAAGCCGGTATGATTTTTACTGTCGAGCCTATGATTAATGCAGGTCGTCGCGAAATCCGCGAAATGGGTGACGGCTGGACAATTAAAACTCGCGATCGCAGCCTCTCCGCTCAATGGGAGCACACTGTACTGGTGACTGAAACTGGATTTGAAGTGCTAACCATCTCTCCCCAGATGCCAGCACCACCCTCCTTTATCAAAGAGCATCATGCCGGCAGCATTGCCGCCCTTGCCTGATACCGCCGCTCTGGCGACTTTACTGCGCGAGCAGCTAAAGCAAGAGCGCCAACTTATCGTCAGTGCTTACGAAAAGGATCGTAAGCCAGAGCGACTGCTCAAAGCCATGCGACTGGCGACCGATAAGGTTTTGATCGCCGCCTGGAAAAATTTTTCAATGCCAGCTTCCACCACGCTCATTGCTGTGGGAGGTTATGGTCGCGGCGAACTATTCCCTTATTCTGATGTCGATCTGTTGATTCTTTTGCCGCAAGCACCGGATAGCAATCTGCGCGAAAAATTAGAGCGACTGGTGCAAATGTTGTGGGATCTAGGCTTAGAGATTGGTCATAGCATACGCACTGTAGACGAATGCATGACCGAGTCTTCGGCTGACATTACCGTACAAACCAGCCTGCTCGAGGCTCGTCGTTTATGCGGTAACAAAACACTATTTGAAACACTGCGTGAACGGTTTGCACAAGCGATGGATTCACGTGCTTATTTTCAAGCAAAAATACTTGAGCTAAGGCAGCGTCACGTCAAGTACGAAAACACCCCATACAGCCTGGAACCTAATTGCAAGGAAAGCCCCGGTGGATTACGTGACCTGCAAGTGATTCTGTGGGTAGCTAAGGCCGCAGGTTTGGGACAATCATGGCGTGAACTCGCCGCTAACGATCTGATCACGCTTACCGAAGCACGTCAACTGGGACAAAAAGAGCGCGCCTTCAAAGACATACGCATACGACTTCATTTGCATACGCAACGCCGTGAAGACAGGCTCGTATTTGATGTGCAAAGCTCTGTCGCTGAAACCTTCGGCTTTACAACCTCAGCAACGCGACGCGCCAGTGAAGTCTTGATGCAGCGTTATTATTGGGCTGCGAAAGCAGTCACGCAGCTAAACAGTCTTTTGCTGCAAAATATTGAAGCGTATCTGTTTCCGCAACCAAGTGTTTCGCGTCCTGTGAATGTCCGCTTCAACGAAGTGAACGGAATGATAGACATCGCGCACGACAAAATATTCGAAGATGTTCCGTCATCAATGCTGGAAATTTTCCTTTTGTTGGAGCAGCACGGCGAACTCAAAGGTATGACCGCTCGTACTCAGCGTGCGCTTTGGCATGAACGTTCACGGATCGATGCGCAATTTAGACGCGCACCTATTAATCGTTATCTCTTTTTGCAAATTTTGCAGTCACCTAAAGGGGTTACGCACGCGCTGCGGCATATGAATCAACTATCGATACTTGGTCGGTATTTGCCCGCTTTTCGTCGCATCATCGGTCAGATGCAACATGATTTATTTCATGTCTATACCGTTGATCAGCATATCTTAATGGTGCTTCGTAATGTGCGGCGTTTTGCGATTCCTGAACATGCGCATGAATATCCATTCTGCAGCCAGCTGATGGCAAATTTCCCGCATCCCTGGCTTATATATGTTGCTGCGCTATTTCATGATATTGCTAAAGGTCGCGGTGGTGATCATTCCCATCTAGGTAAAGAAGATGCGCGACGTTTTTGTCGAGAACATGGCCTGTCTAAAGAGGAATCCCATCTGGTGATTTTTTTGGTGGAACATCACCTGCTCATGTCACAGGTCGCACAAAAACAAGATCTTTCCGATCCCGATGTTATTCGCGCCTTCGTTAACGTGGTTAAAGATGAACGTCATCTCACAGCTCTCTATTTACTGACCGTTGCCGATATTCGCGGCACCAGCCCGAAAGTATGGAATGCATGGAAAGGTAAATTGCTCGAAGATCTGTATCGAATGAGTTTACGGGTGATGGGCGGTGAAGCACCTTCGCCAGATCGTGAGCTACGAAACCGTCAGAAAGAAGCGATCGCCAGTTTGCGTCTGTTTGGCTTGCCAGAAAACGCTCATGAAGCGCTTTGGAAAACCCTCGATGTAGGTTATTTTCTAAGACACGATGCCGCCGAAATCGCCTGGCAAACCCGAGTGTTGTGCGAACACGTTAACTCGCCATCACCCATAGTCCGTTGCCGGTTAGGGCCGGTGGGTGAAGGTTTACATGTGATGATTTATCTGCATGATCGCCCGGATTTGTTCGCTCAAATTTGCAGTTATTTTGATTATAAAAATTTTAGTATTTTGGACGCAAAAGTTCAGACTACGCGTACAGGCTATGCCTTAGATTCTTTCTTAGTCAGCGAACCAAATTATGCCGATAGTTATCGCGAGCTGATCACTCTTATTGAACACGAATTAAAAAAATGGCTAGAATCCGGCAAAGTCTTGCCCACACCAACCAAGCCCAGACTGTCGCGCTTATCGCGCGTTTTTCCAATTACACCCACCGTTCATCTGCAGCCTGATGAGCGTGGTCAGTATCATCTGCTTTCGATTTCAGCGAGTGACCGCACCGGTCTTTTGTATTCAATCGCCAGCGTCCTTGCGCGCTACAAAGTCAATTTGCATACTGCAAAAATCACCACATTGGGCGAACGTGTCGAAGACGTTTTCTTAGTCGATGGCCCTGTTTTATCTAATGCACGCAGCCAGATTGCACTTGAATCTGATTTGCTTAACGCCCTGCGCGCTTAAGGTAGGTTATGAGTGAACCCATCCGTCTATCCAAACGCATGTCTGAACTAGGATTATGTTCACGCCGTGAAGCCGACGAATGGATCGCCAAAGGCTGGGTACGTGTCGACGGCAAAGTGATCTCAGAACTCGGCAGCAAAGTACTACCTGAACAAAAAATCACCATAGAAAAACAGGCGCGAGTAGAGCAAGCTCGGCGCGTAACCGTGTTGATCAATAAGCCGATGGGTTATGTCAGTGGTCAGGCAGAAGATGGTTACAAACCTGCCGTCGTTTTAGTACGACCAGAAAATCGTTGGGATGAAGACAAACTACCTATCCAATTTTCTGGTGGTCAGCTAAAAAGTTTGGTACCCGCTGGTCGTTTAGATATTGATTCAATCGGCCTACTCGTTTTAACGCAAGATGGTCGCATCGCTAAACAGCTCATCGGTGAAGACACGAACATTGATAAAGAATATCTGGTGCGAGTTAAGTATTCAAAACCCGGCAATCTCCCCGATCACGATTTGCAGCGACTAAATCACGGTTTATCTCTCGATGGAAAAGCACTGCTACCCGCCATTGTGCGCTGGCAAAACGATGATCAGCTGAGCTTTACTTTGCGAGAAGGGAAAAAACGTCAGATACGTCGTATGTGTGAATTAGTTGGACTGAAAGTTTTGGGACTAAAACGGGTACGCATAGGGCAAGTCAAGCTTGGCGATTTACCAGTGGGTCAGTGGCGTTATCTCAGCGATAGTGAGAGCTTTTAAACAATCACCGCCGCTCAGTCATCCGAAGCTGGATCCATCCCAGGAAACAGCACCTCAGTAAAGCCAAACTGACTGAAATCCGTAATGCGCATCGGGTACAGCACACCAATCAAATGATCACACTCGTGCTGCACTACACGCGCATGAAAACCATCAACCTCGCGGTCAATCACATTTCCAAATTGATCAACGCCTTGATACCGCAGCCGCGTATGACGCGACACCATACCGCGTAAACCCGGCACAGACAAACACCCTTCCCAGCCGCCCTCCATTTCATCAGACAACGGTGTGATTACTGGGTTCAGCAGCACTGTTTCAGGTACAGCGGGAGCATCGGGATAGCGCTCGTTATTACTAAAGCCAAAAATAACTAATTGACGATTAACGCCTATCTGAGGTGCGGCTAAACCAGCACCATTCGCTGCGTGCATGGTTTCAAACATATCCGCGATCAAGGTGTGTAATTCGGGCGTATCAAAGTCAGTGATAGGTTCAGCCTGACGAAGCAAGCGTGGGTCACCCATTTTTAGAATGTCATGCACGGCCATCGTGATCTCCAAAAAACTTAATCGTGGCGATGAGCCAGCCATTCAGAAAAGGCTGCTCCTGTTTCAGGATGCTGCAAACCCATTTCAACCGAAGCCTGCAAATAACCTAATTTCGATCCGCAATCAAAACGGCGACCCATGTAGCGGTAAGAAAGCACGGTCTCGTACTGCATCAAGGCTTCGATGCCATCGGTGAGTTGTATCTCGCCACCCGCGCCTTTGCCTAATTTTTCTAAGCAGGTAAAAATTCGATTAGTCAGCACATAGCGCCCCACAACAGCCAAGGTGGACGGCGCTTTTTCTGGTGCGGGCTTTTCGATAATGCCTTTCACTTTTTCTAAGCGTTCAGCAAATTTCTCGGTGCTGACGATGCCGTACTGTTTGGTATTTTCACGCGGCACATCCTGCACGGCTAACAGGCTAGCTTGTTCACGCTGAAACTGCGCTGTCATTTGCGCCATGACACCCGGACCGCCTGCCTCGCCCTGCATAAAATCATCAGCCAACAATACCGCAAAGGGATCTTCACCGACGATAGGTCGTGCGCACAACACGGCGTGCCCTAAGCCCAATGCTTGAGTCTGGCGTATGTACATGCAATTGACATACGACGGTATAACTTCACGAACCAGTTGTAGTAATTGCTGTTTGTTGGCGGCCTCAAGTTCAGCTTCTAATTCATAGGCTTTATCAAAGTGATCCTCAATGGCACGTTTGTTACGACCCGTAATAAAGATCATGTCAGTAATGCCAGCTTCGACCGCTTCTTCCACCGCGTATTGAATCAGCGGCTTATCAACGATAGGGAGCATTTCTTTGGGTTGCGCTTTGGTCGCCGGTAAAAAACGGCTACCCAAGCCGGCCACAGGAAACACGGCTTTGGTGATTTTGCTCATGAATCAGACTCCAATAATTTTAATAATTGTTCTTCATCCAGAATCGCAACGCCTAATTCTTCAGCGCGCGTTAACTTGCTGCCAGCCTCTTCACCAGCAACGACGTAACTTGTTTTTTTCGAGACCGAGCCGGCTATTTTTCCACCGGCGGCTTCGATCTTTGCGCGCGCATCATCACGACTTAAAGTGGGCAAGGTACCCGTCAATACAAATGTTTTTCCTGCCAGCAGATCAGAGCTCTGCTCTGGCTCGTTCTCTTCCCAATGGATACCTGAAGCACGCAGTTGATCTATCAACTGACGATTTAAAGGATCGGCAAAAAAACGTAAGATCGATTGTGCAACGACTGGCCCAATATCATTCACACTCACTATGTGATTTTCATCACTGGCCAGCAAGGCATCTAGACTACCAAAATGCTTCGCTAAGGATTTGGCCGTAGATTCACCCACATGACGAATACCTAACGAATAAATAAAGCGCGCTAAACTTGTTGTCTTGGATTTTTCTAAAGCGTCGAGTACATTCTGTGCTGATTTTTTTGCCATTCGCTCCAGATTGGCCAGTGTCTCTAAATTCAAGGTGTAAAAATCTGCCGGCGTTGTTACCAATCCACGGTCAACTAACTGTTCGACCAATTGCTCACCCAAGCCTTCTATATCCATGGCACGACGCGAGACAAAATGCAAAAGTCCGCCTTTACGTTGCGCAGCACAGGTTAACCAACCGCCTGAGCAACGCGCGACGGCTTCTTCCTCAAGGCGCACAATCGCTGATCCACACACAGGGCAAGCTGAGGGCATGACAAATTCTTGCGCATCACTAGGGCGTCGCTCAGGCACATTGGCAACGACCTCTGGAATCACATCACCAGCGCGCCGCACGATTACGCAATCGCCAATACGTATATCTTTGCGACGCACTTCATCTTCATTATGCAAAGTCGCATTAGTGACCGTAACACCACCCACAGCTACCGGAGACAAGCGAGCTACCGGTGTCAATGCACCTGTGCGTCCGACTTGAATTTCAATATCCAACACGGTGGTAGTGGCCTCTTCAGCGGGGAATTTATGCGCAATCGCAAAGCGCGGCGCTCGCGAAACAAAGCCCAGCTGCTTTTGTTGTGCGATGTCGTCTACTTTATAAACGACACCATCAATGTCATAGGGGAGTTGTGAACGACGCTGCCCAATATCGCTAAAAAATATCAGCAAGCCCTGAGCATCATTGACCACTGTCCGTTCTGCGCAAACGGGAATACCCAAGGACTGGTACCAATCCAGCAGCGCTGAGTGTCGTGTCGGCATAGCGGCGCCCTCAAGACTACCAATGCCGTAGGCAAAGAATCGTAAACTACGCTGCGCTGTGATACGCGAATCCAATTGGCGCAAACTACCTGCAGCTGCATTGCGCGGATTAGCAAATTCTTTTTGATTGGCTTCACGCTGACGCTGATTGAGTTTGGCAAAATCAGCTTTAAACATCAGTACTTCTCCGCGCACTTCAATTAATGCCGGTGGATTGCTGGTTTGTAGTTTTAACGGTATCGATCGGATAGTACGGATGTTGACCGTGACGTCCTCGCCAGTGAAACCATCGCCACGCGTAGATGCTAAAACCAATACGCCATTTTCATAGCGCAAATTGATCGCTAGTCCATCAAACTTTAATTCGCAGGCATAGTCAACAGCACGATTATTTTCAAGACCTTCGTGGATACGCCGATCAAAATTGTGAACGTCTTCATCAGAAAATCCATTATTGATCGACAGCATAGGGACGTCATGCTGCACCTGATTAAATTCAGGTAGGGGCTCGCCACCAACTCTTTGAGTGGGCGAATCAGGAAAAATCAGATCAGGATGTTGTTCCTCGAGATGTTGTAGCTCGCGAAACAGCTGGTCGTATTCCGCATCGGGGATAGAGGGATTATCAAGAACGTAGTAGGCATGCGAATGACGATTGAGCTCATCACGTAACCATTCGGCTCGTGCTCGTCCATCACCAGCATCAGGCGATGCCGACGCAGCGCCGAATAAATCATTCTGACCCATTAGGCAAACAGACGTTGCGCCCTGACTGAGCCGGGCGAAATACCCGTTTGCTCCATGGCCTCATAGAATGAACGGATTTGCTGCTCAATCGCTTCCAGTGATGCATCGGCAAGCGGCTCGCCCGCATCATCCACCACCACACCGGAAAGTCGCGTCGCCAGTGATTTTGCAAACGCACTCATGGATTTAAACGCTTCGCGCTCAGGAGCGACGGTTGCAACGGGTAATAACAAAGTGATTAAGGTGCTGGTGTCATCGGCTGGATTCGCGTTCATCAGCGCCGCAAACAAAATACCGCCATCGCCATCTGCCATAATGAATCGACCATCTGGGCGCAGCTCAAGGCCTTGACGCTGTAGCGCAGGGCGCAATGTCGACAACATCCAAGGTTCGTTTTTGGATCGCACATTGATCGATAGCTGAACATCAAATTCATGGATTAACTGCGACAAGCGCTTGGCCAAGCCCATGATTTCTGCCATATCGGGTAAATCAGGCGTCGCATTTAAATCATCTGACAGCAAATCCAAACCCGTCACAAGCTCGGAGTACTCAAGCTCCGACAGTGGGCCATGACGATTCGCGAGTTGCACTCCCACTTGCAGGTTGTGATAACCGCCACCCACAGCGATCTTCTCCCAATCGCCTTTCTCGGTTTCACCGATCACCTCAACATGCTTGTTACCTACCAAGCGCAGTTGATGAAATGCAGCGGTGATTTTTTCTCCGCGCAGTGGATGTTCAAGCGCGATCGGAATAATGCAGTCAATGAAGGTATCGAGTGGAAAAGGTTTACTCACCGTTTCGATGAAGGCTTCCGTTTGTCCTGCCGATGATTGAGGATAGTGATCGTCACCATCGGAATCGGCGCCACTTTGCAAAGAACCTAGAACCGGCTCTTGGCGTTCCGCCAGTGGCCTACCACCCATCAGCACATCCTCCTCAAGCGGAGAAAATGCCTTATCAACGGATTTTTTTGCGCGCCATTCCTGCCACTTGTTGTATGACACGACGCCCACCACGATAGCTCCGCCGATGGCAATCAGGCTTCCCTGCAACTCTGTCATTGAATGTTCTCCGGCTGCAATAGAAAAAAAGGCGGCATTGCGTCTCAACCTTAGTGAAATACCTCAAAACGTTATTGTAAAAGAAGGCCGCCATCGGTCTGCAAACATTCTGCAAGACAACGACATTCCCCACTCATTGCCGTCCCTCTTTCAGTATCTGTGCTCTTGCCCTAACTCACTATTGACGGATATCAAGATCACAAAAAAATATTGTCATTACGATAACCGGCAGTCACCAAGCCCATAAGGAGTCCACATCATGCGCGAGACCACTGACATCAAGTTACATACATTGACCATGCTTTCTCTACGACCCCTGGTACGCAGACTGCGTCACTGGTGGTTACGGCGAGCAGAGGAACATTACTTAATTTGCGCATCGGTAGAGCACGCACGTGCACGAGAGGCCGAAGAAAACGAAGCTTACTACCAGAAGCGCGCAGCAATGGCTCGTTCTGCACAGCTATGGGACTAATAAACATGACAGACCAACCCAAAGTTTTGCGCCAATCGAAAGCACGTAAGCACGTAGCAAGTTTGGGTTGGTCAGCCAACTACTAATTAGGCTGCTTGAACGTCGGAGACTAAATTAGCCGCCGATTCCATGTCCACCGCAACAATTCGCGACACACCCTGCTCTTGCATCGTGACGCCGATCAGCTGATTCGCCATCTCCATCGCCAGTTTATTGTGTGAGATGAACAAGAACTGGGTCTGAGTCGCCATCCGTTTAACCATCGTACAAAAACGAATGGTGTTCGCATCATCCAACGGTGCATCGACCTCATCGAGCAAACAGAAAGGAGCAGGATTGAGCTGGAATATGGAAAATACCAGTGCTGTCGCCGTCAATGCCTTTTCTCCGCCAGAGAGCAAATGAATCGTCGCGTTTTTCTTGCCAGGTGGCTGAGCCATCACTTGAACGCCCGAATCCAAAATCTCTTCACCCGTCATCACCAACTTCGCATTGCCGCCACCGAACAACTCGGGGAACAACTGACCAAAGTGATGATTGACCTTATCAAAGGTATCTTGCAACAGATCGCGCGTCTCTTTATCGATCTTGTGAATAGCGTCTTCCAAAGTCGTGATCGCTTCAGTCAAGTCAGCATTCTGCGCATCCAGGAAATTCTTACGCTCAGACGCTTGTGCCAATTCATCCAGTGCCGCCATGTTGACCGGGCCCAGAGCATTAATCTGGTTAGTTAGACGTGTGACCTCACCTTGCAAGTATGACGGACGCATGTCCGGAGTGAGTTTCTCTGCCAATGCCACTTCGTCAACTTGAGCTTCAGCTAGCTGCTGAGCATATTGTTCCTGACTCAAACGAACGGCCTGCTCTTTGAGTTGTAATTCAACGATGCGATCACGCATAGGTTGCAACTCGCGATCTGCTGCCAACTTCGATTCATCTTGGCCACGCAAACGCTGAGTTAGTTGATCAAGTTCATGACGTGCATTGCTGAGCACTGCTTCCTGCTCACTGCGACGCTCTAGCAATGACTGCAATCCAGCCTGTGCCGCCTGATCATCCAGCGACTCGAGCTCAAGCTGACCTTGCTCCATGCTGGCATATAGCTGTGCTGATTGTTCTTGCGCGGTACCGATGCTGCGTTTGAGTTCTTGTATGCGATTCTCGTGCGATTTGAGCGCAAACTCTGCCTGTTGCGCCGCTAAGCCCAACTCACGCAAGGTTTCACGCGCAAGATTTAAACGGGCTTCATGCTCGAGATAAACCGTCTGACCATCTTCATGCTTTTCTTGCACTTCACCCAACTCACCATCGAGCTGTTCAAGCGCCAGTTCGGCAGCTTGCATGATTTGATTTTGTTCAGCTTCTTGTGCAGATATTTCCGACAAATCTGTTTCAATCTGTGTGCTGCGCTGACTAAAGCGCTCCAACACTTCATTTCTGCGTAACAGATCCATCTGCAAGCTATGTAGAGCATCGGTTAATTCAGAGACATCGCGCGTGAGTTGTTCGAGACGCAGTGTGCCCTGTGTATACGCCGCATCAGCTTGCACAGAACGCTGACGTGCTTCATCAGCCAATAACTGCTGAGCACGTACTTGGCGAACTAAATTATCAATCTCCTGCTGACGCGCCAACATACCATCTTGCTCAGAGTCGGCCGCATAAAAACGCACAGAAAGTTTACTAATCACGTGACCCTGACGGGTCACAAAACAACCACCCGCAGGAAGCTTAGAACGATCTACTAATGCCGCAGCGGCATCGTCAGCTACATACACATCGTGTAACCAATCTTGCATTAGCGCGCGCAAACCGGTATCGCTGATTTGCATCATCGAGATCAGTGGCTTTAGCCCAGAGGGTGAGGTATCAGTATTGTTAGCCGTTCCAGACAGCGAGAACAGCGACAATTTAGCCGGCGGCGAATCAGTAAAAAAGGCTTTGGCCCAATCTAAATTCGATACTTCCAACGCACCCGTGCGCTCTCGCAGCACCGATTCAAGTGACGTTTCCCAACCTGCTTCAATAGTTAGTTTTTGCCACAGACGTGGCAATTTGCCCAACTCATGTTTTTGCAACCATGGCGCGACCTTGCCTTCGGTTTGCAATTTGTCTTGTAATTGCTTGAGTGTGGCTAAGCGTGACTCTAATTGCGCGTGATTGGCGTTTTGCGCAATCGTCTGATCTTGCGCATCGCGGCGGCCTTTTTCAAGCTCGGGTTGGCGTATGCGTGCTGCCTGCAAATCGGTATTGGCTTGCTCAAGCACATCCTGCTTTTCCTGCACTTGCGCTTTAAGCTCTTGCAGGTGGCTAGTGTCTGGTTGTGACAAACCACTTTTTTCTTGAGTCAGTCGCTCGCGACGCAAGGTCAAACCAGAAAGAATGCTCGACGCATTGCGTTGATGTGCCGATTCCAATTCAATCCGCTGTTGCACTTGCATAATGCGCGAACGCGATTCTGTCGTCGCCAATTGCGATGAACGCCAGGCTTCTTCAAGCGCCGGCATCTCTGCTTCTTTAAGCTGCACAGCCTCTTGCGCTTGCGCGACATTGCCAGCATGCGTTTCTAATTCAACTTCAGAGTGCGCCAGCTCTTCTTGAAATTGCGTGCCTTGACGCTGCCATTGATCGCGCTGCGCTGAAAGCGAATTCATTTGCGTTTGCAGACGCGAACGCGATTCGATCACAAACTTAATTTGTGCTTCAAGACTACCGATTTCAGAATTTGTTTGATACAACGCGCCCTGCGCCTGATGCATACGGTCGCCCGCTGCATAGTGCGCTTGTCTCATATGCTCTAACTCCGTCTCGATGTGGCGTAATTTCGCTGTTTGCCCTTCGAGATCGGTTTGCGCTTTTTCTATATCGCGCGTAAATTTTTCTTGCTCTTGCAGAGCTTCATTTTTTCTCAGCAGCCAAAGCAGTTTTTGCTTTTCTTCTTGCTCGCCTTGCAGCACATTAAATTTTTGTGCAACGTCAGCCTGACTCTGTAGTTTTTCGAGGTTGGCATTTAATTCGCGCAGAATATCGTCTACACGCTGGAGATTTTCGCGCGTGTCCTGTAAACGGTTTTCAGTTTCGCGACGACGTTCTTTGTATTTCGATACACCCGCAGCTTCTTCCAGGAAGATGCGCAGCTCTTCAGGACGCGACTCAATGATGCGCGAAATCATGCCCTGACCAATGATGGCGTAGGCGCGAGGTCCTAAACCGGTACCGAGGAAAATATCTTGCACGTCACGTCGACGCACTGCCTGATTATTGATGTAATAGGTCGAGGTGCCGTCACGTGTCAGTGTGCGTTTTACCGATATTTCAGCAAACGTACTCCACTGTCCTGCCGCCTTGCCCAAGCTGTTATCAAATAAAAGCTCAACCGACGCACGACCCGCAGGCTTGCGACTCGTCGTTCCATTGAAAATAACGTCCTGCATGGATTCACCACGCAGCTCTGAAGCCTTGGATTCACCAAGCACCCATCGAACCGCGTCAATGATGTTGGACTTACCGCAACCGTTCGGCCCAACCACGCCCACCAGCTGACCGGGAACTTGGAAGTTAGTCGGATCAACAAAAGATTTGAATCCGGAGAGTTTTAAAGAAGTTAACCGCACGTGATCGACTTGTTAGCGTAAATACATCAGATATTTTCGGGAACAACCTACTTCGTCTAGCACTCAGCCAGAGCAAAGAACGTTGATGGCAGGCCGCTCATACACGAAACCACATAGAGTAAAACGGCTCTTAAAACAGAAACCGGACAGTGAATGCCCGGTCATCTCTTCAAGAAGGTAATCATAACATTGGAAGCCCTCGCGACAGACCAAAACCGGGCATCAACGTTCTTATATGAAAACCCAAATCGATCGTCATGCAGGCCTCTGGCTTAATAAAATGCTTCACTGTCTGGGTGTGTTCCGTCGGGATAAGGATCGGGGCCAATACAAATCAACGACTTATGAGCAAGCTGTTAGCAAAAAGCTTTCTTCTGTCGTTTTAAGCCTTTGCCAGTGGCGGTAATCGTTAGGACGGTATAATCCGCACGCCTGAGACATCACTCTGCCACAACATCAACATCACAAAGCGCCAGCCGTGAATCCCTTACTGGAAAAGCTACAACCGTATCCTTTTGAAAAATTACGGCGCTTATTCGCCGATGTATCGCCTAATCGCGAGCGTCGACCGATCAGCCTGGGAATTGGAGAACCCAAACACCCAACGCCGGCATTTATACAAAAGGCACTCGCTGATAACTTAGCTGGCTTAGCTAGCTATCCCACTACCGCTGGTTCCGACGCGCTACGCGCGGCCATCTGCGGCTGGTTAGAGCAACGGTATCGCCTGCCGCGACTCGATCCATCTTGCGAAGTATTGCCAGTCAATGGCTCGCGTGAAGGATTGTTCGCGCTAGCGCAAGCCGTAATTGATCCCTATGCAAAAGCCGTGGTGGTCTGCCCGAATCCGTTTTATCAAATTTATGAAGGCGCCGCCTATCTCGCCGGTGCCGAGCCATTTTTTGCGAATTCGGATCCCACGAAAAATTTTGCGCCTGATTTCTCTACGGTGCCAGCCGATGTGTGGCCGCGCGTTCAGTTACTGTTTGTGTGCACGCCGGGTAATCCTACTGGTGCCGTTCTTTCGCTAGACGAATGGAAAGCCTTGTTCGCGCTATCAGACAAACATGGCTTTGTGATCGCATCGGATGAATGCTATTCAGAGATTTATTTTGGTAATGAGCGTCCTTTAGGTGCTCTAGAAGCCGCTCACAAACTGGGTCGTAAATACGACCGACTGATTACCTTCTCGAGTTTGTCAAAACGCTCCAACGTACCTGGAATGCGCTCAGGCTTTGTAGCAGGTGATGCAGGTATTTTGCAAAAGTTTTTGTTGTATCGAACCTATCACGGCAGCGCCATGAGTCCATCGATACAGTCTGCCTCCATCGCGGCCTGGAGTGATGAATCGCATGTCGAAGAAAATCGCACTAAGTACATACAAAAATTTAATCAGGTCACACCCATGCTGGCCGAAGTACTGGATGTGGCGTTGCCAGATGCAGGTTTTTACCTATGGGCCAAGGTCGACAAGCTCGCTAAAATCAGCGATACCGAATTCGCGAAGCGTCTTTACGCCGAATATAATGTGACTGTTTTACCGGGTAGCTATGTCGCACGCGAAGCGCACGGCATTAACCCCGGTGCTAATCGCATTCGCATGGCCTTAGTCGCTGAAGTGGATGAGTGTCTTGAAGCAGCACAGCGCATCGTCGAATTTACCCGCAAGCTTACTAATTGAATTTCTTAGATTAATTAAATAAAAATCATGAGCCAACAACTACAAACCCTCATCGACAACGCATGGGAAGAGCGCACCAATTTTTCACCTAAATCGGCTCCCGCCGATGTACGTGAGGCAGTTGCCGATGTCCTCGAACAATTGAATGCTGGATCACTACGCGTCGCGCAAAAAGACAGCGGCCAGTGGGTGGTTAATCAATGGGTTAAAAAAGCAGTGCTGCTTTCTTTCCGTTTGGAAGACAACGTCGCCATTCCGGGCGGCGGCGGTATGCAGTTCTATGACAAAGCGCCGACCAAGTTTGCCAATTACACCTCCGACGATTTTGCCAAAGGTGGATTTCGCGTCGTACCTCCTGCAGTGGCGCGTCGTGGCAGCTTCATCGGTAAAAACGTCGTTCTCATGCCTTCGTATGTGAACATCGGTGCGTATGTCGATGAAGGCACCATGGTAGACACCTGGGCTACCGTCGGTTCGTGCGCACAAATCGGTAAAAACGTTCACCTCTCCGGTGGTGTAGGCATTGGTGGCGTACTCGAGCCCATGCAAGCCAACCCCACCATCATTGAAGATAACTGCTTTATTGGTGCACGCTCAGAAGTCGTTGAAGGTGTGATCGTTGAAGCTAACTCGGTTATCTCTATGGGCGTTTACATCGGCCAATCGACTAAAATTTATGATCGCGCCACGGGTGAAGTTACCTATGGCCGCATTCCTGAAGGCTCGGTGGTTGTGTCAGGCAATCTGCCATCCGCTGATGGCAAATACAGTTTGTATTGCGCTGTGATCGTCAAACGCGTTGATGAAAAAACCCGCGCAAAAACCAGCATTAACGAATTACTTCGCGACTAAATTGAGGTCTGGGTGGTTGGGTAACCGCCACCCAAAATTCATAACTAGATCATGCCTATCACCGTCTACGGCATCCCCAACTGCGGCAGCGTACAAAAAGCACGAGCTTGGCTTGATGGCCAGGGGCTCGCCTACGAATTTCACGATTTCAAAAAAGCCGGCCTCAGCAAAGACATCATAGCTACATGGTTGAGAGTCGTTTCGTGGGAAATACTCGTCAATAAAAAAGGAACCACTTGGCGCGGCTTACCCGATGCAACCAAAGCATCGATCACCACCGCCGCCAGTGCAACGCAATTAATGTTGGACAATCCCAGTGTCATCAAACGCCCCGTGCTGTGCCAAGGTAAAACCGTGCTAGTCGGTTTTGATGAATCCACCTACCAAGAACAACTACGCTAATGAGTAAGACACTCGCACTCACCGAAGAACTTATTTCACTGCATTCCGTGACTCCCGCCGATGGTGGCTGTCAGTTAAAAATGGCTGAACGTCTTGCGCCCTTAGGCTTTACGTGCGAGACCATTGCCTCCGGTGACGTCACTAATTTGTGGGCACGCCGTGGTACGGCACAACCCTTACTCGTCTTTGCAGGTCATACCGATGTGGTACCTACTGGCCCCTTAGATCAATGGTCTTCTGATCCATTCACGCCAACGCATCGCGATGGCAAGCTCTATGGTCGTGGAGCAGCCGATATGAAAACCTCACTCGCGGCGATGATAGTCGCGGTGGAAGAATTTGTAGCCAGCCATCCGAATCACCAAGGATCTATCGGTTTTTTAATCACCAGTGATGAAGAAGGCCCCGCGATTGATGGCACGGTCATTGTGTGCAACTTGCTTAAAGCACGCGGTGAACAACTCGACTACTGCATCGTTGGCGAACCCACCTCGGTGAAACACATCGGTGACATGATTAAAAACGGTCGTCGTGGAACGATGTCGGGCAAGTTAATCATCAAGGGAATACAAGGTCACATTGCTTACCCACACATGGCTAAAAATCCTATTCATCTCGCTATGCCGGCACTGGCTGAATTAGCGGCGGTGCAATGGGATACAGGCAATGAATATTACTTACCTACGTCGTGGCAAATATCGAATATTCATGCCGGTACTGGCGCATCGAATGTGATACCTGGTCAGTGTGTTGTTGATTTTAATTTTCGTTTTTCTACTGCAAGCACTGCTGAAGGATTGCAGCAACGCGTACACGCCCTGCTCGATCAGTATGGGTTTGAATACGATCTGAAATGGACAGTCGGTGGATTGCCTTTCCTCACACCCGTGGGAAAGCTAAGTAACGCTATTACAGCCGCCATCAAAAGTGAAACCGGACTCGATACCGAGCTATCCACCACAGGCGGAACCTCTGACGGTCGCTTCATTGCGCAAATCTGTCCGCAAGTCGTTGAATGCGGACCTACCAATGCCAGCATTCATAAAATTGATGAACATGTCGCAGTGAAAGAAATTGACCCTCTGAAAAATATCTATCGACGCACCTTAGAAAATTTACTGCTGTAATTTTTGTTAGTCTTTCATTTAACAAACCGGCAGGAACCCCACTGCAACGTTTGTTACCGAGCTTCTTTCACTGTTTATTGAAAGGAGCTCACATGAGCCTGCCACCAGTAACAACTGCTCAACAACCGAACACTCTCATAACTACAACGGCAGTTAACCTAACGAATTCAAATCAAACTTCATCTCCTGCACTGCGCACTCGCCCTACAGGATGGCATGCAAAATTATTTGGCTTCGACTGGAATAAACGCTCAGATCACCACAAATACTTAGTCAAAAGTGGTTTGCCCGAGGTTCATGCAGCTATCGTGAATGACGACTGGGATTTGGCGTTAGAACTTATCGGCCCAGATGATTTCGGTTTGGTTTGGTTACCGCCAGCATCACAACGGCAGCCCCAAAATGGCGGTACGGATTTAGATGCGTCGACTTGGACCGTTGACCTACTGAATAAGAATGAAAACATACGTGACGATGCCATACTACGAATGGCGCTACACATTAATCACGTAACCGGCCAAGATAACAGCATCTTTTACGGGGCAAATCTGTTGACTTTATGTTTGTCAAAACCCGCTCGGCCAGATGTCCTGCAGTACGTCATCACGCTAGCGGCAAAGCAAGCACCTCAATATTTGAATCTACCGGATGCCATGGGTCGCACTCCGCTGTGGGTCGCTATAGAAAATCAAAATCAGGCCAACATGCAGCGACTCCTTAAAGCCGGCGCTGATCCGCTACAGGCTTGTAAGTTTTCTGAACAAGGCGAACCAAAATCACTTTTATTCTTAGCTGCAAAATATGCCAACAAAGAAATTTTCCGTGATTTGCTACTCGCCACGCTAGAACACCTAGAAAGCATTTCACCTTACGACAAATTCGGCGTAGACCCTTTTTATCTAAAGCAGTGGATATCAGTTCATTCCTCACAGGATGTGTTGTGGCTGGCAGATCAGGTTCAAGCTCTCAGAGGCCCTATACTCTGCTGCAAAGACAAATCTGGCAGTAGCTACTTCTATCGGTCGATCATCGATGGATCATTAGATGCCAAGCTTAAGAATGGTAATGAAGATTTAATTGAATGGTTGAAAAGTCTTGATATTTCTATAGTGTTATCTGACGACACCGAGTCATCTCCTCTGTATGCAGCAGCATCGAAAGCGACAATACTTACTTATTACAAATTAAATGATTTTTTCTCACAAATAAATAGCGCAGCATTGTCCAACATAAAAAAGCATGAAGTTCACAAGAAAATTGAAGAGCATTTTTTGCTTAGTCGGACTTCGAAAGATTTTGATCACTACTTAGATCATTTCCCAAAGCCGCAACACGCATTAAAATCAACGCAGAAAAAAATTCTGATGGAGATGCAATATCACGCGCTTTTACTTTATCAAAAAGAAATTAATTTTAATGATTACGCTCGTATAGTAAAAAATGTTTGGCCATTTATTTCTGACTATGAAAAAAATAAATTATTTTTAGATGCAGCATTAAAATCTGACGACCGAATGGAATTAGTCTTTAGTCTGCTCGACTGCTCACTATATCTTTCCACAATAGAAACGATGATGCATTATGCAAGCACCACTAGAAAAAAAACGGCATTTGAATTTGCCGCGGGTCGATCGTTTGAGATGGGTGAGGTGCTTAAATCACTGAGGGCTGGAATCGACGAAGGCAATGGAATGTTTCATATGGCTTTATCTGTTGGTAGCCTAAAGTGGGTGGAGAAATTAATAGCTGCAGGACTTAACCGACAAAAAACCATTGCTGAATCATCTACTTATATGAGCATGCTGGCTGACCTTGACCCTCAAGGCTTATCAGAAAAATTAAAAGGGCTTAACTACAAAATCACTCAGCTGACGATAGACCATGCTTGTACCGAGGCAGGTAAACAAGCATTGACAGCTCTAATCAATAAAGCAAAAAATAATAGTTGAGCTTAGAAAGCACTGAACAAATCAACATTTTTCTAGGCTGATTAGACATACGACAGTAATTGTCATAGTAGCGCGGCAGTTGTGTCGCGCTACAGTTTTTTTGTTAGGAACTACGTTACCTCTTTTTGTTACCGAGCTTCTTTCACTTTTCATTGAAAGGAGCTCACATGAGCGTGCCACTGGGACGACTATGCTCGTGCAGTAAAAAGTGTTTGGCCATTTATATCAGACGACGAAAAGAATGTTCTGATTAAAGAAGCTGTATTCATATCGAATGACCATAAGGAATTTGTATTAAGTCTGCTCGATTGCGAACTAAAAGAGTCGACGTTAGATGAGATCTTAAAATCATCAGGCCGCAAACGAAATAAAATGGCATTTGAGTTTGCCGCAGAACGTTCCATTTGGAGTCCTATGTTACTCGAGGGACTCAGGCAGGGGAAGGACGTCGGACATGAGATGTTTCTCTGGGCTGTAGATGCCGGCAGTCTAACGTGGATAGAAAAATTAATAGCCGCAGGCTTTGACCTACAAGTTATAGCTGACCGCCCCGGTTTAATCGCTCAGCTGGCCGACATTGACCCCCAAGGATTAGCCAAAAAATTAAAAGGTCTGGATTACAAAATCACCTCGCACATGCTTGAACAAACCAAGACCGAAGCGGGTCAACAAGCATTGACGGCGCTAATGACCAAAGCAAATAATCACGGCTGATACAGTCTTTGCAGTGAAAAATACCGTAATTGTCATAACAGTACGGCAATTCCGGTATCCTTACGGATTGATTGCTTTCTATTCCCGCGTAAGCGGGCGCCGTAATGACCCATCCTTACCACACCCTGCGCGATTTACTGCGCCATGCCGTTACTCGCTTTATGACCGAAGGTCTGTTTTTCGGGCACGGTAGCAGCAGCGCCTATGATGAAGCGGCGTATCTGATTCTGCATACGCTCAAACTACCACTCGACAAACTGGATCCTTTTTTGGATGCCAGACTGCTGCCCGAGGAAATCACCGCCGTTTTAGCTATCATCGATCGCCGCACTTCAGAACGACTGCCTGCGGCTTATCTAACGAATGAAGCTTGGCTCACAGACTATCGGTTTTATGTTGACCAACGCGTGATTGTTCCGCGATCCTACATTGCTGAACTCATACCGGAGCATTTTCAGCCCTGGATAGGCGATGCATGGAATGTTCATAACGTACTGGAGCTGTGCACAGGCTCGGGCTGTTTGGCCATCATGCTGGCTGATGCCTTTCCCAACGCTCAGGTTGATGCGGTTGATCTATCAACCGATGCACTCGAGGTTGCCAAGCGCAATGTTGAAGACTATCAGTTAGAAAAGCGTGTACATCTGATTCACTCGGATCTGTATGAAAAGGTACTGGCTAAAAAATATGATTTGATTATTTCAAACCCACCGTATGTGAACAGCACCGCGATGGCGTCTTTGCCCGCAGAATATCGTCACGAACCAAACATGGCATTAGCTGGTGGCAGAGATGGTATGGATTTAGTGCGTCGCATAGTAAAGGAAGCAAAGCATAGACTCACCGCTAAGGGCATGTTGATTGTGGAAATCGGTAATGAATTTGCCCACGCCGAAACTGCCTTTCATGATCTGGGCCTGACTTGGTTGTCCACTAGCGCGGGCGATGCCTCGGTCTTTTTACTCACAGCTGATCAGCTGTGATCTTTATTCACTCTCTCACCGCGGCTTTTAGTCTGCTTAGTTTCACATGATTCGTCTTCAGCAATTGTCTCTCATGCGTGGCACCAAGTCTCTGTTTGAGGCCGTCGATCTTACGCTTAATCCCGGCGAAAAAATTGGCCTCATCGGCGCCAATGGCTCAGGTAAATCTACCTTGTTTGCCATGCTGCGCGATGAACTGCATCCGGATTTGGGAAGTATTGATTTTCCGCGAAGCTGGCGTGTATCTCACGTCGCTCAAGAAACACCCGCACTGGATAGACCTGCCATCGAATATGCGATTGATGGCGATGTTGGTTTACGCGCGCTTGAACATGAACTCGAGTTACTCGAACAACAAGGTGATGCCGCTGACGGCAATCATATTGGTGAGCTCCATAGCAAATTAGCGGATGCCGATGCTTACACCATACGTTCACGCGCTGAGCAATTATTGAATGGATTAGGTTTTTCATTAGCGCAAATGGACATGCCGGTAGCGAGTTTTTCCGGTGGCTGGCGCATGCGATTAAATTTAGCTCAGGCGCTGATTTGCCCTTCTGATCTTTTACTGCTCGATGAACCGACCAATCACCTTGATTTAGATGCCATTCTTTGGATGGAAGAATGGCTAAAACGCTATCCCGGAACATTACTCATAATTTCGCACGATAGAGATTTTCTTGACGGCGTTTCGAACGTGACTGTGCATGTGGATGATCGCAAGCTTAAACGCTATAGCGGCAATTACAGTGCCTTTGAGCGCCAACGCGCGGCGCATCTCGAATTAATGGAAGCGGCATTAGATAAGCAGCAGCGTAAGCGAGCTCACCTGACCTCCTTCATTGAACGATTCAAAGCGAAAGCCTCGAAAGCCAAACAAGCACAGAGCCGTGTAAAAGCCTTAGCGCGCATGGAAGAGCTAGCGCCCTTACGTGCTGCAGCTGAATTTTCTTTTGAGTTTCGTGAGCCTGAGCGAGCACCTAATCCCTTGCTGGTGCTGGAAGATGTAGATGCAGGCTATCGCAGTAGTGGCGGTGAAGAAAAATGTATAGTCGCAGGCATTAATTTTTCTTTAACGCCAGGCCAGCGCATAGGATTATTGGGTGTGAATGGCGCAGGTAAATCGACATTTATCAAAACAATCGCCGGTGATATCGAGCCTTTGCATGGTGTAGCAAGATTCGGCAAAGGGCTCGTCATTGGTTACTTTGCACAGCACCAACTAGAAATGCTGCGTCCCGATGATTCACCCCTGATGCATCTAGCACGCATAGCGCCAGATGTACGCGAACAGGAATTACGTAATTTTTTAGGGCGATTCAATTTCCCTGGCGAGATGGTGAGGAGCCCAATAGCGCCTTTTTCTGGCGGTGAAAAATCACGACTCGCGTTGGCTTTGATTGTTTGGCAGCGTCCTAACTTATTGCTACTTGATGAACCAACCAATCATCTGGATCTTGAAACGCGTGAAGCACTTACCGAGGCCTTGGCACAATTCGAAGGCACGATGTTGCTAGTCTCCCATGATCGCCACCTGTTACGCGCCACTTCAGATGAATTTGTGATTGTTGCCGATGGAAAAATGACTCCCTTCGATGGTGATCTGGATGATTACCGCGACTGGATGATGAAATCTAAGCTGGCTGCACAGAATACTGCACAGAATACTGCACGGAATACATCAACACCGGCAACAGCGCCGATAGCAATTACACCGACTAAAGTTGAACGCAGCGACCAGAAAAAACTAAGCCCACACGAACGACAAAGGCTAGCCACGCTTAAAAAACCTCTAGTCGTAAAGCTAGCCAAGCTTGAAAAAGAAATGGGTTCCATCAATAAAGAATTAGAACGGATTGAAAACTCAATGGCTGATACAACAATTTACGATGCTTCGCGAAAAGATGAGTTGAAATTATTACTAGACACACAAGTTAGCAGCAAACGAAAATTAGAACACTTTGAATCGGAGTGGCTACAATTAAACGAAGAAATTGAGCAATTAGGCACTGAATAAAATAAAGTAAAACTCTTCGGAACAGAATATCGCTGGGTGCCACTCAGCTGGGGCTATTCATCCTTCATTGGCCCTTTTAATTTTTTTCTGTTCCCCCATGATCCCCAAATTCAATTTTGCTTTCCAGCGATTGCCGCTAGATTTCCTGTCGACTACTTCACAAGTAACGCAATTTAAAAATGCGACTAACCATCTAATCAATGCTGTGGCCTATGCGAATGCCAATGAAATGGCTATGCTGGTCGATCGTGCCATCAGTGAAGGGGCAAAAATAAATTTTTACGATTCGTACGAAAACCACTTGCTAGTTATTGCTGTTCGTAAGAGGCAGGCGCATGCTATACCTATCTTACTGGCGCGCGGAATTGGAATACCAGACGTTCCAAAAAATGGCATTGATATGCTAATGATAGCCGCAGCAGCAGGAAGTGAAGATCTAATAGATCCGCTTATCAAGCTCGCAGAGATTGATGTATTTTCGTGCGACGCCGACGGAAAAACGGCATTGCATCATGCAGTCATCGGTGGATCAGCAAAAATTATTGGCATACTTTTAGAGTATGGCGCCAAACCAAATGTAAACACCACAAAAATGGATGATAGTGAGCTGTGCTCGGTATTTGGTGATAATCATCAGTTGACCGGTGCAATGATCACGCCGCTCATGCTTGCAGCGGCTGCAGGCAATCATGAAATTGCATCCATATTGTTAGCCGGCGGCGCCGATCCAAATCATGGCGAATGCCTTCCTCTCTCGCTCGCTTGCACAAAAGGGGACGCCCCAACAATTAAGCTGCTATTAGCACATCAAACCCATTTAAAATTTTCGAATAATGATGAGTATGCGATTCTTGCAATCGCTTTAGAAAACGGAGTCAGTCTGGAATGCCTGAGGTTGATCACTCCTTATCACTGTTTTGACCGCGACGATGGAACAATCAATTCCCCTTTGGGCTTAGCTATAAAAACTAAACAAGCATCGAATGTCGCGCTGTTATTGGCCAGTGGCTCACCCATAGAAAAATATAATGCCACAGAAAATACGCTTTGGGATGATGCTTTAATTTATGAAAAAAAACCATGGGAGTTACTCGACTTACTCGTAACAACTTGCCCCTTGTGCAATTTTTCATCGGCAGACTATTCAAAAGAAAACTTCTTAATTAATTTTTTTGAAAATTGCGAAAACCCAATACCACTAGCTACTCTAGGTTTTTATCCGTCGGTCGTCGAATCGTCGCGCGATGAGCTGCAGAGTTTACATACGAATGAATTGTCACTAGCCAAGATGGAAAAACAGTTATTGACTGCCTTTGTCTTATCTAGCCATCTTAAGAAACTATCCAATCATACTTTTATAGTGACAGAAAACTTTGAACATACAGAACCTGATCGCCAGTGGATAAAACTGACTCATGAAAAACAACACGAACAAAAAGCTGAGCTGTTAAAGGAAACCATTCGTTTTAGTAATGAAAAGTTTACTCAGCTTAGGCATTCGCTTACCCTGAAATTTTTTATTGAATGCAACAATCTATGTCCAATAAAACATAGCCTAAAAAATTTCATGGTGAATAAATTAATTGCCGATATCGGCATCCCTTTTCACATTAGCGAATCTATCGCCACAATCTGGAGTCAAGCCGCTCAGTGGTGTGTTGAGTGGCATGTAGCTCCTTATTCACTCAGTGAGGCGAATCGGTTTCTCACTCATCTTGCCAAAAATTTATTCCATAAAAAATTTACTTCATCTGACACAAATGAAGTAACTGAAGCGAGCTTAGACAGTTACTGCATTGCTTTAATCGTTGACGAATTAAGTAATACGGCAAATCCATTAAGCACTTTTTGCAAAAATCCTGTCGCTTGGTTAAGGAAATTCGAGAATCGCAGTAATCTGCGAGCGGTTCTTGTCGACGAGCTAGCTAATTCATTACAAATAGAACTCGGCCTTCATATCTCAACCTGTCAGGCCATCAGCACCGCATGGTCTACAACGATTACCTTGGTCAGACAATCACGGCAATGGAAAAATTCAGTCGAACTCGATAAATTGTTAGCCATAGCACTCGCCCCTCAGATGGAAAACTGTATTCAGGAGGAATTTGCGCAGCGTATAGTGCCAGAGCACGATCAAGAAAAATTATCGCGATGGGTCGAGAGCATAAATAATCAAACTATCCAGGTTGACCCCACATTGAGTGGACTCAAACGCCCACCAACGGATGACCCAGAAGGTACGCCGCCTGCAAAAGAAGCACGAGTCTAAAGTAAAACATGCCGCGCTACTTGGAGCAGCGCGGCATGGTCGTATACTTTCCGTTGAAAATAGAACTGCGTTGAATCAATAACGCGTAATCAGCATGACTCTAAATGTTCGTGATTCTATGGGGTGAAATACGCGATATGGGCCATTGATGTTCGAAGTTCCACCAACACCAGTGTAAGAGTCAACGGCATAATCAATCGCCGAGTTTTGGGTATTAAGTAAATTAAAACCAATAAACTCGATTTTTGTATCTTTGTTGACTCGATATCCTACCTTGCCATTGAGGGTTGTAGTCGAATCCGAACGCATAGAATTATCTTCAGTTAGCGGACGTGGTCCAAAATAGCGCAGCTGCAACGAGCCGCTGTAGGGGCCTTGGTTATCAATGATTGCTGCGACAGATGCCACACCCTCAACCGCACCTTCAATATACTTGCCGCCGCCAGCATCTCTGAATCGTGCTTTAGCATAAGCAAAATCAGCGTCTAAGGTCAGCCATTTCGTGGCTTTGAAGTAGTTATTAAACTCAACGCCTGTACGGCGGGTTCGGCGACCAGAATCTTCTGTCAAACCTGCATCGCCCACATACACAATCTCTGACGCATTATCGAGTTGAAAAAGCGCCAGCGTGGTTTGTAAACCTTCTATGATTTCGGTTCGAATACCTACTTCCTGACCAAAGGTTTTAACAAGACCTTGCGATCGAGTTCCCGATCCTATCGTTACCCCACGTGCATCGTTGGAATGGTAGCCATTGCCAACACTGTAGTAATACTCTGTTTTAGCCCATGGCCCAAAGACCACATTGAGTTTAGGACTAGTAATGAAGTCAGTTACCGTATCAGTGTTGTTATCACCCGTTGAACTAGTAAAGCCTCGATTCGCAAATCTAAAGTAATCCCCACGCGCCCCAGCTACGGTACGAAACCAATCGTTCCAATGCACGTGATTTTCTGCATATAAACCCATACTGCTCTGAGTAATACGATCACTGCGGCACTGCTCTATCACGCTCTGACAAGTAGCATTACGCACTCGTGCTGTTGTACTGTTTAGTGAGTTATTAATGGTGTCGTTTTGAGCTTGCAAGCCCAGCGTATTGGTTGCTTCTTTACCTAGACCGTCGATATTCCATGTGCGAGCCAAATTAAAGCCTGAAGTAACTCGACTATCGCGCTGATTAAACTGGCTATCTGCTGCGTATTCAAAATTTGAGTACAGATCCAAATAATTTTGAATTACGTAGGCTTGAAAAAGAACCGTGCCACTGGCATCCGATTGCCGCCATTCACCGGAGATGCTATTTCGATTAGCTGTGGCTCCGGACGATTTATCCATAGCACCCCAGCGAGAAATCAAACCGTTTTTGTAATCGTTATAGGGAATCTGATCGGTAGAATTCCACTTACCTGAATAGGACATCGCCGTCAGGTTAAAACCATTCGCGGAATTTCCTTCGGAGTAGCGCAATATCCCGTTATATTTTCGATAGTTGTCTGGGTTATCCCAAGGACCATCGTAGTGCGACAACTCTAAGGCGTAGAGCACACGACCATTATGAAATTTAGGTGAATTTGAAAGTAAGGTCCGATAGAAACCATTCTGACCTAAACCCACACTAGCAATTCCGCGATCAACCGTATCGGTATAGTAAATATTCGCTGTACCAGCGTTAGCAAAATCACCGTCAACGGAGTAGTACGGGCCTTTACGATAATTAATCGCTGAAATCAATTCAGGAATTAAGGGGTTGAGATCTGCCCAACCCTGTCCATGTGCATGGCTGCGCTGATTAATCGGCATGCCATCCAACGTGATTTTAAAATCAAGACCGTGATCAAGATTAAAGCCTCGCAGAAAATATTGATTCGCTTTGCCTTCACCACTGTGCTGACTAACGATTAACCCGGGGATCACTTCTAATACTTCACCGGTTCGGGCAACCACGCGATTATCAATCTGAGCCTGACCAACTGCCCCTTCATTAGCCGAATCAGCAGCACCTAGCAGGCTGTAGCGCGACACCACTTCTACTGGCGGTAAAGAACGAATATCGTCTGCTGATACTGGGCCAGCGCTGATCATTAAAAGAGATGCTATCAGCTGCGAGAGGTAGGTTTTACGGATGGGTTTATCTAAACCAAGGCCGTTATTTTTTTTTCTTATTATCATGTGAATAATTTGCAATTTGTCTTACACGATCATACCATAAAAAATTATTTCATACAAACTAACGGCAAGTAGAATGTTTGTATTTTTTTAACTATTAGTTTTTAGGTTTCACATGTGCGTGTGTGTGATGGCCTGAATGACCATGACTATGCTTGGAAGTTTCCACATCGGCAGAAATCAAATTAAGCGAACCATGCCGAACACCCGACATTGCTGTAAGGTGCCCAGCAAAATGGCGTACCTCCTGAGTTTTACCTTTTAAAAAAACAGCTTCCATACAATTGTCATGATCTAAGTGGGCATGCATCGTTGACATAACTATGCTGTGATGATCGTGATGAGTTGAAATTAGCCTATCAGCCATTGTTTTTTCGTGATGGTTGTAGACATAGCTGACTACAGCGACGCAATGCTTTGACTGATCACTGTTATTACGTGACTTTTCTAGGGCTTGCCGGATCAAATCCCGAACAGCCTCAGAACGGTTTTCGTAACCAATCTCTTCGATCAAATGATCGAAATCATGGGCCAGCTCATCATCAAGAGAAATAGTAAATCGTTCCAATGTAAGTCCTCTAATCAGTCTTAATTTCTTTAAAAATCGCCATTTTTTCTACAAAATATTCTGTGTCACCAAAACACGTGGTGGGAATGCCTTTATGTTGAGCATAGGTCAACACAAGTTTTTGACCTGTATGTTCCATCAATTGATTTGCTAGCTCATCATCACGAACAGAAAATTTAAATTTCTCTGGAATTGCACCTGGCATGCTAGTTAATAGCAATTCACCTTCCCACGTTTTACACAACCAACCTTTGCGAGAAACCTTTTGCATCAAACCAGCTCGCTCGCCGGTGGAGTACGACCATGACAGCGCTACCCAAACATAGGCTGAAAAAATCATACCTATCAAGAGCACTAGCCCCACTATTATCACGAGCGGTTTACGCATAATTATCATCCATGTCGTAAGAAAATCATGCCGCATCATGGCATGTTATGAATCCAGCAATCACGCACAACGCTCAGCATATACTGAGGGACTACCAGGCTCGCACGCTAGCTTAATTCTGCGCGCGCAAACAACAGAATACCAAACAGAAGCTGAAACGGTCAGAACACATCACAGCAGGACCAGTTAAATCAATGCTCCGAAGCGTGACTCTTTCCTTGCTCCATCACGAAACTGTCGAAGGCCAGACGCTTTGCTGCAGGTAGTTTTAGTTCTAAGGATGTCAAATGTTGGCCAATAGTCCGAGCATCTGCAGCCGGCACACCCGCCTTCTTTAACGCATCAACATGCATCAATTCCTTACCGCCACAAAGTACAATTTGCCATTTTCCACTCACGCGCTTAAGCAGTGCACGACCACCACGCCCTGCCTGCGACCAAGAAGCAAGGCTATGGTCACTGGCCACAGCTACGGCATCCACCGTCAAGCGAGAGTTCGGTCGATCGAAAAGCTGAGTAAGAACCTTACTCACCTTCGCCGACTCCACTTCACCCTCCACAGCGAAAGTAATCCCTGCCCACATGGAGAGTATAAAAAAACCGACCAACTTAGCTCGACGTTTCATGCATGCTCCCTTTTTAGTGCTTATGCTCACCCGGCATCACATCTAGAGCAGGCGCTGGAAAATTCAAGCGTGCACCCGATCCATCAGGAAGCTGATTCCAATCCATACGACCTTTTTCACATAACTGAGTTACTGGAATATAAATCGGACCGGTCTTGTTCCACAGCTTAGACATAACCACAAACTCATCGTAATGCGCATCAATGAGCTTTCCACGCCAGCGTATAACTCGCACATCTTGCTTGATTTCTTTGCCATGCAAGGTGTAAGGCACGCTTAATGGTCGAACTTCGGTCTCGACACTCCAACCCGGTTTTGGCATCGGCTTAGCACCCATGACTGATTCGGGTAGTTCGATGATCACTTCTATTGTCGGCGAACCTTCACACCCATGGGAAACACCAAACGATAGCCGTTGATAGCTATCCTGAGTCGACTGCTTAGGCGTTACTGTGGCATGCCCCCATGCCTGCTGTGAAAAAAGCAGGCATGCGGCAACTGATAGATTAAACAAAGTTTTGTTCATAAAAATTACCATTTCCCTTCAAGACCAATATAGGCCGATCGTCCATTCCCTGGGTAGTACGCTGCGCCTACGCTTCCACCATAGCCAGCGCCGATATTCGTGGTGGCCGCATATTTTTTATCCGCTAAATTTCGTGCATCTAAAAACCATGACCATGTTTGATCGACAGGGCCACCTGCTTTAAATCCAAGTAGTGCATACGAATCATTCGATACGCTGTTGGTGTTATCCATCGGAGCTGCCGTTGGAACCCATTCAAACGTTGGGCCTGCATAGGAAGCCGGCATACCTCGTACACCTTTGTCAGCGCCCCAGCGATACAAAGTCTCGCCGCGTACCATAATCGGTGGGAAACCGGGCATGCGGTTATTACCGTACAGCGTGTTGTTATCGAATCTGAAGTCGCTATAGAGAAAAACGCCACGCGCTTCCCATTGACGGTCAAAAAATCCAGACAACCCTAATTCAATACCTTGATGAATTGTCTTGGGTACGTTACTTGTAGCTGAGGTACCAAAAACTGTGCAGGTTGTGCTGCTATTGATACATACGGTTTGAAACTCGTTACGTAAGTTAGCGCGATACACAGTCAAATCATAAGACAGTTGGTCACGACCGTTATTAATTACCGCTTCCCCACGAGTGCCGACTTCATAGCTCACACCGGTTTGAGCTTTAGTAGCGAGCATAGTGCTAGTGACATCAAAGATAGGCGGCTCAAAATTATTGCTGACGTTCGCAAACACCTGAGCTGATGGCGACACGTTATGAACTATACCTAGCCTGGGAATCCATTGAGTATATTGAACATCATAGTTAGACGATGGTGTCACTGAATCAGTTTTTTTACGGTTTGACTGATGATATTGCAGTGAACCGATAAGGGTTGTTGTTTCAGAGAGGCTAAATTTATCTTCGATTAAGAACCGATGGTTATCCGATTTTTGCGAATATTTAGTACTCACCGCGCCAGCAACAAATCCAGCACTCACCGCGCGCGTGCGACCATCGGTTGTACCAAAATCTGGCAAGTAGCCTAGTGTCAAAATATTATTTGCACCAAATAATTTGGATTTATCGGAGACCTTGATATGGCCACCGTACGTCGTCGTATCTTGCTCGATAAAGCCGAACGTAATGGGATGCCACAAATCATGGCGCATAACATAGGTGGCGACTTCGACTTGATAGTCACCGTTGGTATAGACGGTTTTATTGGCTAAGCGCTGCGCATCAACATCACGTCGCTGGAAGCGATCTGGCCACAATGAGTTATTCGCTACCGTAGGATCAGAATCCAGTTGGGCCTTGGTCACGTACCCGGGCAATTGGGAACGACTTCTGACAGCGGCCATAAAAAATCGAGACTCCAAACTACTACTTAACTTGACGCCGATATTCGCCACAGCTTTTTGGCTTTCTTGCGCTGAATGATCGCGATATCCATTTTGTTGCATCGTGTTAGCTGAGAGGTTGTAATCCCAAATATTTTCGCCTTCATTGTTTGGTTTAACTACGCCACCAGTAATCGCTTGCAAACGTGCATAACCAAAACTACCCGCCTCTGCTCTGCCTATCAATCGTGGGCTGTCGTAGCCGGTGGGAGAAACAAAATTAATCGCGCCACCTAAGGTGCTATTGGCGTAGCCGGAGGCATTCGCTCCGCGCAAGACTTCAACATACCGAGCTGCTGCAGGATCAACTGTTTGCATGTCGAAAAATCCATCCGCATAATTAACTGGTATGCCGTCTTGCATGACTTTCAAACCAAATCCATGATAGGTGCGGCTAAGAGCTGAGCCGCGTATGGATATACGTGCTTCTTCCGACCCAAATCGCTCTTGCACAAATACACCCGGAGCTAGACCCAATGAATCGACCCAGGTTGATACACGACCTTGTTTGACCACGTCCATATCGACTAACGAAGCACCGCCTGGAATTTCCTTGATTGCTTGCGCTGCACGTGTGATGTCACGTTGAGTTGAAATTGGGTCTGCTTTACCTGTGACGACGACTTCAGGTAAACGCTCTTCTGCTGCCGCTGACACATACCCCATGGCTATCAGGACCGCGAACGATAGCTTGGTCAATTGAAATGGCGATTTCATAACTAAACCTCTCTACATTTAATTTTTTAATTCGATGATTTTTTCTCAATTGACGATCTCCGGCGATTGCGCACTGGCTAACAAATACATTGTTATGAGATCGAAAAACTGAGAGTGACGTCTTTTCTAAGACATCAGCAATGAGCAGCGAGGAAGAATTAAAGCGGAGGTGCGCGGGAGAGAATGCTATGTCCGGAAAACAGCTGGACAACTAGCGAGGTAAAGCGTGAAGGAACTTCAGAGGAAAAGTGATTTACAAGTAATTTAGATGCATCAAAGGTATCCGCTGCACCCGTGGATGCGCAAAAAACGCAATGCTTATGCGCTGAATGGTGATCAAGAGATGACTGGTCATTATGGTGCGTACTCTGCTTGATCCATTGGGTGCCAACGGTAGTACAAACTTCAAGTAAAGGCTCAGTAGTAGCCTTAGTGTTTACGCCCGCCCAAGCAGGAACCAGTGCCTGCAGCAATACGGCTGCTAGCAGAAATTTGGCGATCCAACGCAACGAGGATATGTGAAGTTTCATCGGGCTGAAATATAGCACAAGAAACACTTATTAATTAGGCATGTAGCTCATCGAACATCAGCGCCAGTATTTCACCGCCTCCGGTCGTAAAATCCTTTGCACTGCAACCAACCCACAACACCGCGCCATCTCAATGGATCTAACCGCCCTATCCTTCCAAGGGTTGGTATGATGCCGTTTTACCTTAGGTGTCCTTCCATGAATGCCCCATCTGGCGTAGCCACTCTGAATTATCACAACGGCGACCACTATGTGGGCCAACTGCAGGATGACTGCTACCACGGGGTCGGCACCTATAAATTCGCTAACGGCGCTGAGTACGTGGGCGAGTTCTTAAATAATCACTATCACGGCAAGGGAACGTTTAAATACGCCAATGGCGATATCTATAACGGGCAGTTCCAAGAGGGTCAATACGAAGGGCAAGGTAATTATCTCTTCGCGAATGGTGATAACTACATAGGAACGTACAAAGACAACAAACAAAGTGGTCGAGGTATTTTTGTCTACGCCAATGGTGATCGGTATGAAGGTGAATTTAAAAACGATCGATTCAATGGTCAGGGCTCGCTCATTTTTAAAAGCGGCAACAAGTACGTAGGCCATTTCAAAGATGGACGTCCTGATGGCCAAGGCACCTACACCTTCCGCAATGGGGATGTCTATAAAGGCGCATTCAAACGCGGTGACAAACATGGCGAAGGTATAGAAACCTATGGCGATAGCCGACCAAAAAGACAGGGCCAGTGGAAATCAGGCCAATTTATCGGCTAATACGTTACTACCATTTTTTTAAATGAAGACCTATTTAGGGGCATGTCATGGCGAGTAATCTGCCGGTTCAAGATCCACTAAGCGATGAAGAAATCGAAGAGCTCGATGATTTTTTGTTGGACGCTGAGGGTATCGACGAATCGATGAATGTATCCATGCTGGATGGATTTTTAACGGCGCTCATTTGCGCCCCAAAACTCATCTTGCCGAGTGAATGGATGCGCTGGGTGTGGGATACAGAACACGGCAAAGATAGTCCCAACTTCAGCTCTGAAGATGAAGCTGGACGTATTCTCAGCATGCTGATGAGACACATGAACGACATCACGCGCACGCTTTCCCAAGCGCCTGAATACTACGAGCCGCTGCTTTTAGAAAACATCAACAATGGCAACCCCATCCCAATTCTCGATGAGTGGTGCATGGGTTTTGTTAAAGGTATGAGTCTGGATGAAGAAGGATGGTCTGATATCGCTGTAGCGAATCCGCAGTGGCTATCCACTATTTTTTTGTATGGAACCGAAAAAGGCTGGGAAACGCTGCTCGCGAAAGACATACCGCTGGAAGAGCATATAGAAATGTCGGAACGATTAACTACTGACGTTTTAAACATTTATGCAGGACTTAAAGCGCTGCGTGAATCGCAAATCTCACAAGCACGACCTAGCACTGTTAGTAAACGTGATCTGACTACAGACAACGATACGCAAGATCCAGCTGGCTTATGTCCTTGCGGCTCAGGGAAAAAATTTAAGCTCTGCCACGGCGAACCCGGTCGACTGCACTAGACCTATGAAAGACACCGCTGTCATTATCGGAGCCGGCATCGTTGGATTAGCTTGTGCCCGTGCGCTTGCGCGCGAAGGAATCGAAGTCATTATTTTGGAACAGCATGATGATTTCGGAACAGAGACCAGCGCTCGCAATAGCGAAGTCATACACGCGGGTATCTATTACCCACCCGGCTCTTTAAAAGCAACTTTGTGTGTTCAAGGCAGAACGCTGCTTTATCAATTTTGTAAAGACTATGGCGTTGAACATCGCCAGTGCGGAAAACTGATTGTCGCCACAACAGCGGCTCAAGAAGCACAACTACATGCCATCAAACAAAAAGCCGAAGGCAATGGCGTTACTGATTTAGTTTTGATCAGCAGCGCGCAAGCACAAGCACTCGAGCCCGAGGTCGAATGTACTGCAGCCTTATTTTCGCCCTCCACCGGCATCATCGACAGCCATGCTCTTATGCTCGCATTGCTCGGCGATGCAGAACGTCATGGTGCGGTTCTCGCCGTGCGAACTCCGGTTGAACGCATCGTCGCCCAAGACAATCACTTCGATGTGCAGACAGGTGGCGACGCACCTTCTTCAATACGTGCCGACATAGTCATTAATTCTGCGGGATTGCATGCTGCAAAAGTAGCTGCACGTATTGATGGACTAGCGCCACAATACGTACCAGCGGTGCGCTACGCAAAAGGAAATTATTTTTCGCTCAGCGGCAAAGCGCCATTCTCGCGGCTGGTGTATCCCATTCCAGAGCCTGGGGGTTTAGGTGTGCACTACACCATAGACATGGGTGGACAAGGTCGCTTTGGCCCCGATGTGCAGTGGATAGATAAGATCGATTATCACGTCGATGCTTCACGAAGCGAAAAATTTTACGATCAGATTCGACGCTACTGGCCGAAACTACACGACGGCGCACTGCAACCTGCGTATTCAGGCATACGCCCAAAATTAGTGAGTGCCGGCGAACCTGATGCCGATTTTTATATTCAAGGTCCACAACAACATGGCCTATCGGGTTTGATTAATCTATATGGCATAGAGTCACCAGGCCTGACATCGTCATTAGCGATCGCAGAAAAAATCGTTCACAGCATCAATTCGTTTGCATGTAAAACCTGAACAACATATCAGCGGTACGAGCATCATTCTCAAGATCCGGAATAGTTTTTTCAGTGGGCATGTAGCCTTTTTCAGTTTTGAATAAACGCACACCATGTTCTTTTTCTAGGCGATCGAAATTACCTCGATAGTCATCGGTCAGCCAGTAGCATTTACCATCGTTTTCTTCGACAGGCTTGAATAAACCGCTGGCAAACCAGTAGAGCTTACCAACCTGAACCTTAAATTTTTCTGCTGCGATTCGGTTAGTCGTTATAAAAAGATCGTTGTACGCATATCCCTCTACAACGTCCGGCGTACGCAGAGCGTCATGCCAAAAGGTATGTTTTTCCGAAAACTTCTGTTTAGTATCAATCGTTACATTCACCAATTGATTCTCCGGGCTGAGCCAATTCGAATGAAAGGTCCAGCGAAAAATTCCATCATTAATCTGCTTTTTATTTCTATCCAAACTCCAACCACTAACCAGCCTGCCGCCATGTTTCTCTATGTGATGTTTCACATTGAGATGACTATCTGTTCGGCGACCCGCCCCAAGGATAGCTTCTTTATGAAGAGGCACCAAAACCACGTTGGATCGTGCGAGCGCATGCATAGCCTGAGCCACTGCAGACGGAATCTTGTCGCTGTACAGCGTTAAGCCAAGTGAGGTTATATCGAAGTGCGGATCAGTACTGAGCATGAACAAAAACCTTTATACAAAAAAAGAACGCCGACGCAAACTATGCGACAGCTAAAACACGTATTGTAATAGGTGTTTAAAGAAAGAATTTTGGCAGCGGTTTGATGCCTTAGGCGAGTGATCCCTGCAGAGGAGCGCCAGAACTTGCCAACCATTGACCTGCTTTATCTTGCATGACCACATCCACACCCCACTGATGCGCCCTAGCGATAACTTTATCTTTAGGTGTCATAAAAAATACTTTGGTTAAGGCATCTGCAACAACGCAACTCGATGCTAGTACTGTTACAGAAGACCACTGTGATGGAGAGTAGCCAGTGTGAGGATTCAGAATATGGTGGTAGCGATGATCATGGCTAAAGGTGGTGTGTGCATCTGATGATGTTGCCATGGCACGGCCATCGCTAATGATAATCGGAGCGCTAGCACCCTGCTGATTTACTGCCGCCTGCAAGGTATTTTTTGCATCCGAATTTTTAAGCGTAGCTGCACTTTCTATACTCAGACTCCAAGGCTTATCATTCGGCGCATTACCTAACAATGCCGTTTCGCCGGCGTCAATCATGGCATGCTGAATACCGTGCGCCTGTAAGGTTGCACGCACTCTATCGGCCGCATAGCCTTGCGCAATACCATTTAACGATAAGCCCATACCGGCTATTTGCAAATTTACTGTATCGGGCGTGACATGCACCGCGCGCCAATTCACCAGCTTACGCGCACGTTGAATTTCAAGTGCCGATGGCTGACTTTTTTGTAATGCGGCCTTAGACCAGATGTCCCACAACGGCTGCATGCTGGCATCAAAGGCACCCTGACTTTGTCGCGCTATATGTTCAGCAATTTTTAAAACAGATAATAAATCAGCCTCTGGTTTTTTCAACGAACCTAAGTGATTCAAACGGCTTACATCACTTTCGGGATCAAACAAACTCATTTGGCGCTCAATACTACGAATCACTTGCACTGCAGCCGCTAACGCCTGCTCTAACTGATCAGCATTGTCATGGGCTGCTTTAATCCACAAGGTTGTTCCAAATCCAATCAGCGAACGCTCACGCCAAATCAACTTGTCTGACTTGCTCACGAACGTTGAATGCGCCTCTTTAGCTAACAGATTACCCGCTGCTGCCGCGGCCAACAGTCCCCAACCCCACCGTAATACCTGACGTCGCTGCATCATGTTCTACCTACCTCTGTAATTGTAATTATTCGTGAGTCTGATTTGCGCTCTTGAATCAAAGGCAAGCAACGCTGATCATCCTGATAAATTGCCACACAATCCAAACATTGAAAACACTCACTATACGTAATCGAGCCTGCTGGAGTAATCGCTTGATACTCACAGCGATGACGACATGACTGGCAAGGTGTTCCGCATTCCTCACGCCGCGGTATCCACGACCAGCGCTGTAATATATTCACGGCTGCCAGCGCTGCTCCAAGTGGGCAGATGTAACGGCAATAGCCACGATACACCACAACGCCCAAGACCAGGCACGCAGCAGCCCAGAGAATATAGGGCCATTCGCGCATAAAGTAAAAACTAATCGCTGTTTCAAAGGGCTCGATTTTTACCGCCAGTTCAGCAAACGATGGCGCAGCAAAAATGGAACCGATAATCGTTGCAAGCACAGCGTATTTTATCCATTTGAGTTTAGCGTCTAGTGCCGTATGCAAGCGTCGCTGTTGTATGCCAACGGCATTGGCAATCATGCTGATTAATTCTTGCAATGCGCCGAATGGACACAACCAACCACAAAATGTGCTGCGTCCCCAGACTAATAAAGTACCCAGCGTGAAAATCCATAGAATGACTGTCATGGGATCGTTCAGCAGAAAACTCAAATCTCCGCCACCCGTAAGCGATTCCACTGCCGCGGTCACATTAATAATGGTGAGCTGCCCTTGAGCAAACCAACCAATAAACCCTAATGTAAAAATAAGATAGCTGGTGCGTAGTAGTTTTAATCGTCGACTCGTAGCGCTAACGCGCTTCTGCGCTATGAGACCCGCAGTCAGCAGCAGTAAGCCTACGGCTAAAGCAGCAATTTCTGCCCAACGCTTTTGCCAGATTTTCATCCAATCTAAAGCTAGCCAATCGGTATCGATAAAATCATAATACTTCGCAGGCCAGCCATTAAAATCATACGGTAGTGGAAATTCTCTTCTCTCCACACGAGTCAGTATAAGATTGGTTCCATACTGTCGACCTAGTTTGAAGCTTAATTCAAATGGTATGGTGGGATCGAGCGGTGTAGATTTATCAACGACCAAAAAATACGCCTTCATCTTTTGTGGTGTATTCGTTTGTGGGCTGTCAATTTTACGATTCAAACATCGTGGATCACCCGTGGCTGATGCGCAATTTAACAGAATGGATTGGTCAGAATTTTCTGATGGAGTTGCTACAGGAGGTTTAGCAGCATAACCAGGAACTTTCAAGCCTTTGTCATACGGCAGAATAGTGGTTTTTAAAATTTTGCCATTTTGTTTGACGATAAATGGCAGATCATCTGCCACTCTCAGGGCCAATTCATTGACTCCGGCAAATGGGCCACTTTCTGTCACCAGCAAAGCATGCGCTTGTCGACGGCTACTACTCAGATAACGCCACCCTTCGCTATCGAGTAAATTGCGACCTATCGACGGCAAACTGATTAATGCTGTGTGAAAAATTAAGGCAGGATCGTTGGGCTGCTTCGTGGCGAGCACATCGGCATCAGCAGATCGCGTATTCGCAAAGGCACGCGCAAAATCTCCTCGCGTAAACGTCGTTGTACTGACCATGCCACGCGAGACCATCACTGCCCATGTGAGTGGTTTGTAATGTTCGCCAGAAGAGCGCCGTCTTGAAGCGCTACCAGTATCAGTCATACCTAATTTACCGATAGCCACCATAGCGGCAGAAACAACAATACTTTGATCGATGGCTTTTACTGAAACGGTTCCATGATTCACGCCTTGCAAATCGGCCGACCGTTCATCTCTGACTGTCGGTGTCGTGTGATCATGAACCTGGATAGAATGCTGCAACGACAAATCAATGTATTGAGCAGCAAAGTTCCCGAGTCGGGTAGTACCCGTAGGATTGTTGAAAAATGGTTCTTTGTGATCGACTAGGCGAACATCCATGAAGCCACCCGTCAAATCCATCGCAACCAGCACATCGATTGGTTTACCGCTATAGCCGCGTATAGGTTTGAAATCAATAGACTCGAATGCATAGCCCTTCAAATCAGGCTTGCCAGCAGATGCAGGATTTTTTGCAAACAGGGGATACACAGGCATGCCCGCCTGAACTTCACCAACCATATATTGGCCGTCGAGTTGCTTCTCTATGTCCTGCCGGTTAAGTAAACCCGCATGTGCTTGCGTAAACAAACACTCCAGAGCCAGCAACGCGATCCCGACAGCGCCCCAAACGCGACGGTTCATTGTTTTAATTTTTTTAATTACGACTCAAAATCGCGCTGGATGACTGCATTAAACAAGCTAAACAATCCACCATTTAATCGCGAACCACGATGAATCTATCATGAACCTCACGAACTCAGTCCTGTAATTCATACCTATCGCTAGAAATCACCCAAGATCGACAAAAAAATGATTTCATTTTGATTACACAACTATATTAACTGGCAACGACAGCCGCACTGCCATAGGCAACGCCACGATTCCAGCTTTCGACATACTCCGCGATCGACACCGTGCCCAGACTGTTCATGTGCTCGTCAAAGTATTCAAACAAACGTCCATCTGTTGCGGTCATCGACAACAATACTGTTCCACCGTGCGCGCCACCGTGTTCGTCATGCGGATGGGCATCGGCGGCGGCCAGTGCGTAGTCGCCTTTCTTACGATGTATCGCTTTCCTGGTGCCATCGGGCAGCTTCTCAATTAAATGTTGATCACCCTCTAGCACCAAGGTCACGGTGGATGCGATATGCCTATGTCTTCTGCAATGACCGCCTTCGCCATAACGCAACAGCATGTCGAGACGACCACTAGGTAAGTCATAGCCCAGGAGGCTGTATTCAAAATCCACTAGAAAATCTTCATTGGTCGTATCTCTGACACGTCGCCATTCGACAGTGTTGAAATCAAAGCTGGCGGAAACAATCGGCATTCGAAATCCTTACTAAATCGTTATTATTTATTATTTAACTTTTATGAAATTTATCTATCCAGACCCATCTTTTCAAACTACATTGTAAAACGTATGAATCATTTTTCCAGAATCACCTTCCTCAACCAATCAAGCCATTATGTCTGACGACAAAAAAAACCAGGAAGTAAAAACAGATCAGCCCAAGGCTAGAAAAACCCTCGGTCGAGAGGAAATGTTTGACGTTTTCAAAACGGGGGGCGAGGCAGAGCTTTTTGCTAGGCCCGCTCCGAAAAAGCATAGGATTGAAACCGAAACAAGGACTGGTCCCTCAATCAACCACCAAATACATGATGCGAGTGGCCCCACCATTCATCATCAGACCACGGATGCCTCAGGGCCATCGATTGACCGCCGAATAATGGACAGTGAAGGCCCGTCAATCAATAGAACTGAAATTGCTGATGCTGATGGTCCTACCATGACTCATCAGATGAGCGATGGCGTTGGACCCATTATCAAAAACGCTGAAATTAGTGATGCGGCTGGGCCCACCATTGCGCATCAGATCAGTGATGCTAATGGTCCCATTATCAAAAACGCTGAAATTAGTGATGCGGCTGGACCCACCATTGCGCATCAGATGAGTGATGGGGCTGGCCCTGTCATCAAAAAAACTGAGATTGCTGATGCCAATGGTCCCACCATTAACCATCAGATGAGTGATGCTAATGGCCCAGTGATAAAACGAGTCTTGGAAAACAGCATCGTCAAACTACCAACCATCACTAACCCGATAGCATCGATTTCCAAAACAGATCTTCAAAGCTCGGGGCACCAAGCTGAGAACAGCTCAATTTCAGAACCAACTCAGCGCGTGGATACGTTTTCAGTTCATATGTCAGAACGGATTGCCAAAATGAAGTCGGAACAAAAAGAAACCAAGACAAAAATGGATGACCTCGAAGCCATCACCCAAAAAATGCAAGTGAAGCTAACCAAAAAGTGAAAAACAATGGCAAGTTGAATAAGTCGTCAATTTTTTTTGTGGAATTAACTGATTACAGAAAAGAACATTTTGTATAACTTTTGAGTAGGTATAAGGCTAGTAAATAAGCAATATCATTCAAAACGAGAAATATCTATTGTTTTTGTCCATTCTTTGTGGAAATATAGTTACACAAAGAAATTCAGCGATTATCCCGCTGATTCATCCTAGACAAAAGCAATGACAACATTTAAAACGATCGTCCGCACTGGTGAAGCGAAAACAGCACTAATACCCATCGGTGCTGTGGCCAAGGCAACGGGCATAAACGCATCGACACTCCGAATCTGGGAGCACCGTTACGGTTTACCTAAACCACACAGAACCGGCGGAGGCGCGCGTCGTTACGCCCCCTCTGAAGTTCAACGCTTAAAACTCATCAAAGCCTTGGTCGATGTTGGGCACAAGCCTAGCAATCTTTCTTCGTTGAGCATCGAGGAGTTGGCTGAGCATCTTAATTTTCTTAAGCCACCCGCATCGCCCCAACGACATGCGTCAGACGGAATTCGGCTGCTCACTGTGGGTGACTCCACCGGGCTTAAATCAATCCTGCGAGATGATAGCCAGTCTGAACTTAACGTCGTTAATCACCTTAGCGCCCCCGAAGAAATCCAACAATGGCTAGGAAAGTTTGATGTTTTACTTTTTAACTACTCAGCCCTCCAATCTACTCATGCACAGCAACTGATTCAATCAATCCAAGGTCTGGCTCACATGGGTGCGATGGTGATTTATAGCTACAGTAATTCAATCACCCTACAAACTCTCGAAGCCGCAGGCATACACTGCCTGAAATCTCCCGTTAGTAGCGCCGACGTTCGTCAGCTGCTGGATTCATTAGTTGAAAAAGCTCACGTTAATGGCAGTTCGACGCGAAAGACAGAAAAAAAATTCAGCGTCGAAGCTCTGGAAACTATTTCTGCTCTGGATTTCAGCTTGTATTGCGAATGCCCGCGACACTTAGCCGGGCTACTCATGAGCTTAAACGGATTCGTGTCGTACAGCGAACAATGTCAGGATACTAGCCCTCAGGATGCAGCCATTCATAGGTATTTGAGGACGATGGCTGCGGATGCGATTTCTTCCATAGAATCCGGTCTGCAACTGGTCTTGACTGCTGAAGACATCTCCACCTCTGAGCTGAGTGCACAAACCAAATGAACGCATCTAGCTCCACAGTGCTTATGCAACCCGCTGAGTTATTTGCACTCCGGTTAAAATTTTCTATGAAAAATTCTAACTACGCAGGTATGAGTTGTAGAAAATTTTCGGAAGTTTTTAACAAACGTATTTCTCACTGCCAAATTACTGAAACCATGTTGCACGACTGGTTGCAAGCGCGATCGATGCCCTCTGAAGAAAAAATGATCGCCCTTTCAACCCTCTTAGGGGTGTCGAGTAACTGGTTAATTACGGGCTCTGAGTAAAAATTCGTAGTTCAAAAACTATTTTTAATCCGCTTCTTATCGTCACTTACCCACCGATATGCCACAGCATGTAGATTTTAAGAAAAGAGAAGAATTCAGAATTCGACTCGTACGCTCGCTAGAGAAGGCGGGCTTTAATCCACGCAAAGCGGGAGAGCTCTGCACCTTATTCAATAAGCGATATGGTGTAGGACAAGTAACGTCTATCTCCGTATACAAATGGCTGATGGGCGAATCGATGCCGACCGAGGATAAATTAGCCGTACTGGCCGAGATGTGTGAGGTCTCTCCATACTGGTTAAGGTATGGTGAACATCCCCAACCGATCAAATCGATAGAAACCGATCACTTGGATTTCAACAATCCTCAACAATGTTGAAAAAAAAATCACTTTGCGTACTGTTTCTGTCTGTATTCACAGCCCCCTGCTATGCAGAATGGACAGAAATTCATTCGGATAACGAGACTCTGTATTACTACGATCTCAGTACTCGACCAGCTGGACACAAACCACAAATATCCGCATCACGCAGTTTTCGACAGCCCACCCCGCACGGCGATCAATCAGCAAAATAATGGGGCTAGTGTTTTCCCAGAAAATTTTGACTGGGGACATGGCAGGCCTTGCTTCTTACTAGCAAAATTCAGTCTGAATTTAACGGTCCCCGCGTCTTTATACTAGTCATACAGCTACAATACAAAAAGTAAGGCGACCGTGAAGGCCAGTAAAACAAGGAGAAAAAACGAATGAAAACATTTATTCAATTGGCATCAAAAAGAACCCTCGCAACATCCCTCGTTCTTTTGCTGATTACCCCCTTAGCGCAGGCCGAATGGGTAAGGATGTTTCAAAATATCCATGGCACCGCGTATTACATGGACCCGACCTCGATAGAAACTCATGGAAATATGCGCCGCGTGTGGGAAATGGAAAGCTATCGAGATGCCACAAAAGAAGGCTTGCACTCCATCAGGCTATACAAAGAATATGACTGCAAGAAGGAGATGGGACATTTCAGGAAGTATGTGGCACACACCGGACCTCAAGCCACCGGTGAAGTGATGGGTAACGTAGAAACGCCCAGCGACTGGAAAACAGTTAACTCCAGCCCCGCTAATAAGCTAGTCTTCAGCCAAGTCTGCAAAGACTATAAACCTTAAGCTGCAAGGTAAAAACAGTAAAAACAAAACGGGGTCCTAAGACCCCGTTTACGTTTTAACTAAGCTAATTCAACCAGTGATCAAGTCGATGCGTCTTTGATCATCTTTCTGGCCTCGCGCAGCAGTTTAAGTGCTTCGCCTTCACGACCATCGTTATAAAGTTTTTCACCCTCAGCGCGCAGTGTCTTGACCTTCTCAAGCTGCGTATCAGCCAACTTGACCGTACCCACCGAAGAATCAATCGCTTTCATTTCGCACACGACCGCATTTGGGCAATGTGCAAAGGCCAAAGATGCGGAACACAGCAAGAGCGCAGCCAGCAAAGACTTCATTCATTTCTCCTCAAATAATTGATAGTGAAAGATAACAGAAAATCGTTCAGGTATCGAGTAACGGCACGGCCTAGGAATGCATCATGAATCAGGCTCGAGCTGTTCTAAGCTAGCTACAATATAGCCACAATCAGACGATTCGACTCCGAGTTATTTAAAAAATAACTTTGCACCATATAGAATTTCCGGTAACTGTCGATAAATGGTTACTGCCTGCAAACCCAACAAGATGGACCTTGACCAAGCTGGCAGTAATTACGGAGTTTTGCATGCGCTCAGCCAAAATCATCGTGCGATCCCTAATGGCTATGCTGGTGGCCTGGTGCTGCCTTGCGGACGACGCGAGTGCGTTTGCACCACAAAGAAAAATCGAGTCCAAAACGAATGACCCACGCTGCGAAAGAGGTAAAGCCTTCTTTCGGGCCTGCTACATTCCGTGCATAAAATCAGCCAAAGGTGCCATGGGCCACGTCACTAATCACTGTAACGTTGAATGCAAACCCGAGCTGTGGGTCACCAATTATCTTTGCCGCGACCCTAAATGATCGGTCAACTTGGAAGACCGGTCTCTACGCACTGAGCTTCAAAGCTTTCCTCAATCACCAGCCCGGTTTTTTTCTTTTCAGTTGACGAGGTATGGGTCACGCTCATGGTGGCACGAGTGAAGACCATCGATTCGTGACGGAATGTCTCTTCGTCGTCCAGCGAGCGTATGCACGCAATTTTTTCAGATCGTTTGGTATGGCAGTGATAGCCGTCCAAATCCCTTAACTGGAACGGGTAAGTACGGGTTTCTTCTTTGATTTCGGTCTTAGCGGGATCAGCCTTCAGCTTGGACATGACATCATTTTTGCCCTTGCAAACCAACGTGAAGTTAAAGTCCTGCTTAACGCCGCATGACGCGAGCAGCAGCATGGAAAACGTAATAGCAAGTCGCGTGGTTTTTACAGCGATCATCGTGGCGAAAAGGCGTTCATGCTGGTGGGTAGGTTTGAGTCTTAGCCAGATTTTAAGGGTCGGATGTAATTGATTAAAGCCAAACCGAAAATCGCAGCATAAAGAACCCCGAAGATAACAAAATTCTGACGAAACATGCGTGATTGCCGTGCTTCCTTTGAACGCCACAAGACATACTGAAAAGCCAGTGGTGCCAGCAATATCACTGCAAACTCGATATAGATTTCAAAAAAAGGTATCAACATAGTAAGGCGAGTAGACTCGATCCTTGGCTGCTGATCAAACTATTAATTATTTCGCAATTCATCATAGCACTTGCCTTGAAAAGCCAAAAGCACCGATACTCTGATTATGTATTAAGAAGTCTCTTCAAACACTCATTGCGGCCCACATAGCTCAGGCAAAAATAACCACTCATGAGCCACATTGATGATCTCAAAGTGAGGATCGACGGACTCAACGAAGCAGAACGCGTTGAATACAATCGTCGTCTGCAGTTACTAAAATCCACCAAAGAAGCCGCCAACACGTACGCGCAAGCGCTGAGCGAGGCCAATGATGAGCTGCAAAAAATTAAACAGCTAAATATCGGCGCATGGGCGACTTTGAGTGTAATGATTGCAGGGATTTTTTTCTTTTTGATTAGTAGTGCCAACCCTAGCCCCTATCTGCTCGTATTCGCCAGCCTAGCTGGACTAGCAATCATCCTTATCAATCAGCGGCGTGGTCACAAAGAGGCTGAAATCCAGGTCATAAAAGCTCAGCTAACCCTATTGGAGAGAGATTGGGCCGCTACTGGCTTAGAGGCTAGCTTTATGTTTGCCATCATCGAAATGGAAAAAACGCTGGGAGCAAATAGTTCGGGCTACCAAAGTCTGCAGAACGTAACCAGTTCAAACGCCGCAAAGAAAAAGACCTTGTCCGATTATGAATACACGCTTAGAAATGAAATCTTACTGAACATACAGAATGAAAAAGACTGGTGGTCTAAGATCAGCGTGATATCCGGCAAATGGTATGAAGTTAGCGGATAGATAAGTCATCAAAGTCAAGCTGCAGCTCATGATTTGCTGGTATCAGCCGATAAATTAACGTAGATGTAGACCTAGCTACTACCAATCCAAGGGAGATTCAGGGATGTCCGAAGAAGAAGAAGAAGTCGAAATTTTTCATGGCGATCGTCCCCCGCAACATGCTGAGGGGGTAAAAAAAGCTAAACCCAAAGCAAACACCATTATTGCGAAAGCCGACCCTGCTCCCACCGCAGCGCCTGCTGAAGCAGCCACACCCGAAGCATTAGCTGAATCAGAGTCCGATCATTCAGCGCAAGAGCACGCCGAGGACACTGAGACGATAGAAGCAGTAGAGCCTGAGTATCATTTCGAGATTGACCCGGAAAGCCTGTGGACCATGCCACCTGCCATGCAAGAGCGCATGTCTAATTTATCTAGCGCAGCAGCAGCGACTAACGATCGTTTGGACGAACAAGAAAAAGCGATCGAAAAGGTCAATAAAGCACTCAAGCAACTGGTCTAGCAAATCTGATCAGAAGCCTATTTAACGCTGCTCACAAGCAGCCATCATCAAACGCTTAGCATTCGGCGTTTTTACATCGGTCCATTCGCTAACTTGCGAATGATCGCTGACCACTGCACCGTTTCCCATTGATTCAGACTTGCGCTGCCAACTTAGGATACGGCTCAGTTCTTTGCGACAGTTGAACTCTCTGGCATAAATGATAGAACGATAAGCCTTACCCTCGGCATCATTGGCCTCGGATTTCATGTCGTGCACATCCAAAATAAATGCTGCACTTCCACCCATCGTAATTGCGCTTTGAAGATCGAAATACTGCGTACCCTGGCTTGTTTGAGAATACGGAATCCATTGCTCAGCGTGGGCAGAGCCAAGCAGTAGAAACAGCAGCAGGGAATATATTTTTTTCATACCGATCACGTTGATCAGAGCGATCAGATAACAACGATATCAATTCATCCTAGCGAACCAATGTAAGGTGAACTTAAGTGGTCGCTGAATAAAAAAGTGGAGGGCCCCAGGAAGGGACCCTGTGCAGAAACGACTACTTAATAATAGTGATCGAACCCTGAAGGTCACCGCCGCGCCGAATCTCCAAATCGGCGTACGACACATCACCCGTTACTTTTCCGGTCGATTCAATGAGTAGCGTGCTATCCGCTTTTAGCGTCTGATTGACTTGGCCTTCAACACGAATATGGCTGGCTTCTGTGGTGCCATTCACTATGCCGTGCGATGTAACATTCACTGATTGTGCCTTGATAACACCATCAAACGAACCATCAATTTCTACTAGTCCGGGTGCAACAACATTCCCGGTCATTTTGACTCCGCTGCCGACGTACAAGTCGCCTTTAGGATTGTTCACCATAAAACTCCTCCGTGCCCATTAATTGCAAAAACGCCCATTAAGCATGGGCGATTGGACGATACTTTACCGCATAAACATCGATGCCGGCTCATGCAACAGCATCAAAAATACATGTTTAAGAAGTTCTGCCTTATCCGCGCTTGATTATTTTTATTTTAATAACATCGCTACCGATTTAACGCGGCATATCTGGCGGAACTTCAACTCGAATCGGGGCTGTACGCTTGCGATCAACTCGCTGTATGCCGCCGGATTCAACATTAACTGCTTTACGATCAATGACAGAGTCCGCTGGTTTGGCTTGTTCGGTCACCTTCGCTGGTTCAGGTTGCTTCGGTTCGTTGACCACAGTGGGGGCTGGTGAACTCTGCTCTTCTTGAGTCTGGATGCAAGGACGTTGCTGCACACACGAAGCGGACTGTTCAACATATTTTTCGATGTCGAAGGTTTCCGCAGGAACGCTAGCTTTCTCATCAACTGCAACATCTGACTTAGCAGGTGGCTCTGATTGCACCTGCTGCTCCGAACTTTGTTTTTGCGGCTGAGTGTTTTGCGCTTGCGCCTCTTGCGGTTGCGTATTCTGCGATTCAGCAGCTACCGAATTTGCTTCAGGTGGATTAGCTGGGGCCGCACTTGTCTGAGTCTCTGATGCAGGCACTGGCTGTGCCGAAGGGCATTCAGCCACTGCAGGAGCACTTGGGCAGACCTGTGCGCTAGTGGTTTCAGGTTTAGTCACCACCTCAGCCGTGATGGGCGCAGGCGCAGACGCTGGCGCAGCAATGGGTTCATGGGTGTGCGGCACAAACGTACCATCAGCTCCTAAACGCACGGATACCTGGCAACCCGAAACGACAAAAACAAGTGCTACAACGATCAGTTTAGAATTCATTCGATCTCCTGCGCTAAATGAAAGACATGCAGCGTACTACTGACTGCATGCGGCAATGAGTTTGCGAATGTTCTTGTTATAGGGCGGAATTTCTAAGTAAAAATCGCCCAAATCGGTAGTCAACTTGAACGCTAAGTCGTAAACAACATCGAGTTCATCGGTATGGCGATTATTTTTCATTTCTTTGTGGTCGGCTTGCCATACCAAATAACCTTCTTTAGCCAAACCTAAAGTGGCGACTTGTACGTTGTTAAAGAAGCTGCTCTGATTGATCGCAATACCACTGTCAATGACGTGCTCATTTTTACGCGTCTTACTGAAGGGTGTGCCGTCTTTGCCATTCACTTGCACAGGGAGCTTCACGTCATAAAACGTTAGCTGTGCCTTAATAACTTTTTTACCATCAACTGCGCCGCAGGAAAGCTCTGTCACAATGCTGCCCGTGCCAACCGCTGTCTCATTCTCGACAATAAGAATGTCTTTTTTCGAGAGTTCGTCCCTAGCTGTTTTCAGTGTGTATTTGAATTTTGAATTAGCAGCAACTGCTTCGCCCTGAGAATTAAACTGTGCCGCGTGTTTGCGGAAATCTGCTACCAGTCGTAGACGTTTTTCTTCCGCGTCTTTTTGTTGGTCTGCTTCCCATGCGGCGACTGCTTCACGTGTTTTTGGGTGATCGCATTTGTACAGTTTCTGCGGATCTTTTTGCCCCACATTCGCTTTGTAATCGAGCAGCTTGCCGTACTGGATCACCACACGGCCATCGATTTCCTGAAACAGCTTTTGTATATAGTTATCTTGGTAGTCCAGATACGAAATACTGGCCACAGGAATCACTTCGCCGTCAGGGCGCGGGATTTTGATTAATTGCTTTAAAACGTAATAGTTTTTACCGTTAACCGATGTGACATCAAATTTTTCTATACTCATTATGCCGGTGTCGGCAGGTACTAATTCTTCACGACTATTACGTTTGCGACGAATAATTTCTTCGCCTAGTGGACCATCTTTAGGAGGCAAATGAAATTCATGATGATCACGCACGGAGGCCAAACTGGCCTGAGGAAACAGGGCACATTGGGAAATCGGCGACCATTGGCCCGCCAAATTAGCCAACTGAGCCAGCTTTTCATTGTCTTCTACGTTAGCTGCGTGGGACGCTGACACCACTAATGAGGCAAATAATGCCAAATGTATTTTTTTCATTTTTCTACTCCGCAGTTTGAGGGCAAGAAATAATTCACCAATAGCCAGCCCAAACGATTATTATTTTATTAATTTATTTACCAAATTAGTAGCTTTTACCAGAGCGTTGTAAAAACTATATATTCCGTAGAAAAATAATACACTGACATTTATACACTTTTTACACTTTCCGATTAGAAAGTAACTTTAATTTAAAGACTGTGGTTTTTGCGCGAAATATTTGTCATAACCCTTTCATAATTAAGGTAAAAATTGAGGCATGCTTTAATAATGTCCAAAAAGACAATTATCTAATCAGCAGCATAATTGCAATTTAATTAATCTAAGAATTACAGGGGGATGTGTGAGCCTGGAGAGAACTGCAAAAGCATTGAATACAAGTCTGCGGGGATTAAAAAAACCCGCTCAAGAGATGAGTGCGCAAGAGATTGGAATGCTGCTGCTGATGGCATCGAAATCTCTATCGGAATATATCAACTTCTCTAATTCGCTGGTAGACATTAATACCGATGCCTACATCGAGAGTCGCGATGTACTGACCATTACAGAGATATTCAATGAATTGATTCTGTATTTATCTAAGGCGCGAACCTATGCGCCTTTAGCAGAATTATCACTGGTTGAAACGAGAGTACTAAATGAATTTCGTGAATTACTGGCCTCTATCAAAGAGGATATCGACCAGCAATAATCGGTTTCAATAATGCCAGTTGGTTTTTTCGTAGCGCACGAATCGTCCATCCTTCCATAAACCTTCAAGTGGCACTCGATCTATAGCAAAGCTAAGAATGCCATGACCATGGTAGCGGCCATTAACAAAATTTCCGGTGTATTTTTCGCCATCGGGATACGTTAGCGTTCCGCGACCTTTGATGTGGTCGTGAAAAAAATCACCTGAATATTCACGACCATCAGCAAAGGTATACTTTCCCTGCCCGTGGAAGTAATTGTTTTCAAAGCTTCCTTCGTATTTACTGCCGCTAGCGAAATAATAGGTGCCACTCCCCTGGCGAACGCTATTTTTGAATTCACCTTCGTAACGATCGCCATTCCGGTAGGACCAGATGCCCTTACCTGTGATTTTGTCTTTGACATAATGGCCGACGTATTTTTCGCCGGTGGCAAAGTGATACTCGCCCTGACCTTCTTTGCGACTATCCGCAAACTCGCCCACATAGACATCGCCGTTGCGGTATTTATGCTTACCATAGCCAGTAATGTGCCCATTGGTAAATTCACCGTCATACGTTTCACCATTCACAAAACTCAGTTTGCCTTGGCCATTTTTCACATCATTGGAAAATTGCCCTTCATACCGACTACCACTGGGAAAATCATACACACCCACGCCATCCTTGAGTCCATTTCTTACGTCACCTGAATAGTTTTCGGGAGGCGGCGGCGGCGGTGGAACGTAGATAGCTTCCACAAGGACTACGGCTGGTGAGGGCGGTGTAACAACGACGGGTTCCGCCGGCGGAGGTGGTGGTGGCTCAACGGTCGCACAAGCGCTAAATAAAACGCTGCTTCCGAGAAGAATTAAGGTGTGCGCTGCTTTCATAATGTGTCCTCACCCGCCACGCCAATGATATTGACTAGCTGATAATAATTTATATGACATCATGATAAACAGAATGGGAAGCGAACTTTAGTTTTTAAGGTGTAAATTCCGAATAGGTAGTAATCTATCTTTTCCTAGTGTAAATTTTCAAATAACTAAATATGCTAGTATCGTTATGAAGGGTTAATTAAGGCAACTTAACCCGAAGTGTTTACAGTGATTATTCAGCGGCATTATCTGCCCGATTTACCCACCCCTCTTGTACTAAACACCAGACAACAAAAGACATCATGACATTCAATAGATCAATAATTGCCGCCGCCCTGCTGTTGCCGACTATGGCGTGGGCACAGGATTCATCGAGCAAGACCAATGGCTTGACCTACAATCATGTCGGTATTGGCTATGCCAACATCATGGTCGACACCACCTATCGCGCTTCCCTACATGGATCAAGTATTGAAGGCAGTAAACTCATTGCGGAAAATTTCTATATTTTTGGGAATTATTTCTCTACCTCGACCGACCAAATTAAATTCTTGGGTGATAGACTGGACATTGATGTGGATTTTCGTCAGTACCAATTGAGTGCCGGCTATCGCCGCCCAATACAGCCAGGTACCGATGTGGTTGCCAGCGTTAGCGTAGTAAATGGGGCCACACGTATAAACAGCGGCGCCAGCACTGATGGTTATATTTATCCAGTATCGGTCGGCGTAAAAAAACGTTTGACCGAGACTATTGAAGGTACCGCCTCTGCCGTAATCGCCGCTGGTAAATTTGCATCTGTAATCAATCTACAGTACAAATTCAGTGATCTCTACGCGATTGGTGGATATTTCCGCCAAGATGAAAATAGCACCATCTACGCACTCAACGTGCGTTATTTGTTCTGAGTCCATACTACGACCTTGTCCCAGCACTCGCTGGGACAAGATAGTTAAACTTGTTTTTCAGATCGACGGTGGGCTAACAAATACAGCATCGGTAATACCAACAGCGTGAGTAAGGTGGACGACAATATTCCGCCAATAACTACCGTCGCCAATGGTCGCTGAACTTCAGCTCCTGTTCCAGTAGCGATCGCCATCGGTAAAAATCCTAATGATGCCACCAAGGCGGTCACCACTACAGGTCGCAAGCGCGTCATGGTGCCTTCTCTAACGGCATCAACTAAGGGCAGGCCCTGCTCTTGTAAATTGCGTATGAATGAAATCAATACCAATCCATTCAATACCGCCACACCCGAGAGCGCAATAAATCCTACTGAAGCCGAAATAGATAGCGGTATGTCACGCAGCCACAGAGCGAGTACACCGCCTGTCAATGCGAACGGAATTCCGGTAAATACTAATAAGCCGTCTTTCACGTTACCAAACATGGCATACAGCAGCAGGAAAACTAAAAATAATGCAGCGGGTACTACGAGTTTTAAACGCTCAGTGGCAGATTGTAAATTCTCAAAGGTACCGCCCCAGGTGTTCCAGTAGCCAGTTGGCAGAGTTACTCTCTCCAACGCCTGCTCTGCATCAACAACATAGGATCCGACATCGCGATTACGCACGTTCGAGGTCACAACAACGCGGCGCTTGCCATTCTCACGACTAATTTGATTCGGGCCCGGTGCCAGTTCTAATGTGGCGACCTCTGCGAGTTGAATAAAGCGTCGACGATTTTGAGCATCGGGTACCGGCATAGCGATCGGTAAGCGCTTCATGGCTTCTAAATCAGTACGTAAGCTTTCGGGTAGTCGAACCACAATATCAAAGCGCCGGTCACCCTCAAACAAAGTGCCTGCGGTGGTTCCTCCGATTGCGCCAGCCACGACGTCCTGCACATCAACCATGTTTAAACCATAGCGCGCAGCCTTTTGCCTATCAATACGTACAGTCAGCACAGGTAAACCAGTCGTCTGCTCTACTTTCACTTCGGATGAGCCGGGTACTCGCTGCAAAACGGCAGCTGTCTCGTCAGCAAGTCTATGTAAGGTATCTAAATCATCACCAAAAATTTTGACCGCCACGTCACTACGCACGCCAGAAATCAATTCATTAAATCGTAACTGAATGGGTTGTGAAAAATCGTAGTTATTTCCCGGGATTTTCCACACCGTTTGGCTGATTTCAGCGCGTAGCTGATCACGAGATTTAGTGGGATCGGGCCACTCATCAACGGGCTTCAACATGATGTAGCCGTCTGACAAACTTGGTGGCATCGGGTCGGTCGCGATCTCGGCCGTTCCAATACGCGTAAATACTCTGTCTATCTCAGGGAATTTTTTCTTCAACGTACTTTCAATATGCATTTGCATCTCAACGGCTTGCGTTAAGCTCACACCGGGCGCACGTATAGTTTGGAAAGCGAAATCACCTTCATTTAAGTTAGGCACAAATTCACTACCCATGCGCATCATGAGTAAGCCACTCAAAATAATCACCACGGTCGCTATGCTGAGTACCACCGGTTTGATCGACATCACGTAGTCATACATTGGGTTGTACCAACGACGTGCCACTACCATAAATATATTCTCTTTTTCTTGCACTCGACCGGTTACGAAGGTCGCTACCGCAGCAGGAACAAACGTCACAGAAAGAACGATCGCTCCTAGTAAAGCGGCAACCACAGTAAATGCCATGGGGTGAAACATTTTCCCTTCTACGCCACTAAGAGCGAAGATAGGCAGATACACCACCATAATGATGAGCTGACCAAATAAGAGTGGACGACGTGATTCTTTGGATGCCTCAAACACTTCGGTGAAGCGCTCTTCCTGAGTTAATGGTCGACCTAGCCTCTGCTGTGAATGTGCAAGCCGTCGTATGCAATTTTCAACAATAACAACGGCACCATCGATGATGATGCCAAAATCGAGTGCACCCAAACTCATTAAATTAGCACTGACTTGATAATGAACCATGCCAGTAAAGGTGAATAGCATCGATAGAGGAATCACCGCAGCGGTAATAATGGCGGCGCGCAAATTTCCCAAAAAGCTAAACAGCACAACAATCACCAATATCGCGCCTTCAAGTAAATTATTGCGCACGGTGCGAATTGCCTTCGCTACCAAATTGGTTCGGTCGTAGACCGTAATAATGCGAACCCCTTTAGGAAGATTACGATTAATCTCAGTCATCTTGCGATCAACGGCTTCAGATACGACACCGCTGTTTTGACCCATCAGCATGAACACCGTACCTAGCACGACTTCTTTTCCATCTGCCGTCGCTGCACCGGTTCGCAGTTCCTGGCCAATACCTACTTCAGCCACATCACGAACACGTACAGGTACACCAGCGGAATTTTTGATGATGACATCGCGTATGTCTTCTACATTGCGAAGCTGACCAGGTGCGCGCACCAAATACTGCTCACCACGTTTTTCTATGTAGCCGGCACCTTTATTGTGATTATTACTATCAATCGCACTCACCAAATCAGCTAGCGATACGCCGAGTGAGGCTAAACGCTCTGGGTCGGGCGCAATTTGGTATTCCTTGACGTAGCCACCTATGGAGTTAATTTCAGTTACACCGGGCACGTTGCGTAACTGCGGCTTGATCACCCAATCTTGAATCTCTCGTAAATCGGTATCGGTATAGATCGTTCCATCTGCCTTGCGTGCATCGGTGCTGGCCTCAACGGTCCAGAGATAAATTTCACCCAGGCCGGTTGCAATCGGACCCATTTCAGGGGTTAAGCCAGCCGGAAGTTTGTCGCGCGCTTGAGTGATACGTTCATTCACTAACTGGCGAGCAAAAAATATATCGGTGTCTTCTTTAAAAATGACGGTAACTTGCGAGAGGCCATAGCGCGATAATGAACGCGTCTGTTGCAGGTTAGGCAGACCAGCCATCACGGTCTCTAGCGGATACGTCACGCGCTGCTCTGCTTCTAGCGGTGAATAACCCGGCGCCATGGTATTGATCTGTACTTGTACATTGGTGATGTCAGGTACGGCATCAATCGGCAGACGTTGATAGCTATAGATACCCGCAATCGCGACACCTACCGCCAGCAGCAGGACCAGCATGCGCTGCGCAATAGAAAAACGAATCAGTGATTCAAACATGATGTGCGTCGCCCCGCTTAATAGCCATCTTCGGTTGTCAGCTTCGACAATTCCGATTTAAGAATGTAACTACCCTTAGCAGCGTAGCGGGCACCAGCGGCTAATCCCTCCAGCACTTCCACACGCTTGCCATCGTTTAGACCAATCTTTACTGGGTGGGCTTTAAAACCAGTCTCGGTTCGCACAAAAACAACTTGCTGCGTTCCTAGTGTTTGTAAAGCGTCTGTTTCAATCGCAATAGGCACGCGTACCTCAGCAGCTTTAACTTCTACGCTTACAAATAAACCAGGACGCCATGCACCTTGTGGGTTAGCGAGCACTATGCGTGCCTTTGCCATACGCGTGAGTTCACCGACTAATGCACCAATGAACGCGACTGTGCCCGTAGTTTGTGCATCAAAGGCGGTGGCACGCAAAGTCACTTTGTCGCCCATACGTACATGCGGAAGATCTTTTGCGGGTATATGGACTTCAGCCCACACGGTTGAGAGGTCAGAAATTGTAAAGATAGGTGTATCTTCTTTTACCGCTTCGCCTACGCTCAAATTTCGCTCAACCACCAAACCATCATAAGGTGCGTGTAATTCAAATCGATTAAGACTGCCAGAATTCGCATTGTTATTTAAGATCACACCTAAAGCAGATAATTTCTGTTGCGCGTTATCGACGGCGATCTCTGCCTCACGCAAACTCTGCAACGCTTGCAGATAATCCTGCTCAGCGGTGATTTTTTGTTCCCACAATGTTTTTTCACGCTGATAAATCGTGTTGGCTAAGCTCAAACGTTTTTGCGCGGTCTGCAATGCGCTACGCTGCTCAGAAATCATTTGACTTGAAAAAACGGCGAGCGTTTGCCCTTTTTTTACGATTTGCCCCGTACTCACCAAGACTGCTTCAGCCACACCCGATACCCGCGGCACCACATGCACCGTACGGTCGTCATTGATTTGTATTTCACCTGGAAATTGCAATATCGTCGAAATAGCTAATGGGCCTGCATTGGCAACATGAATATCGCTAGCCTTGATCTGAGCTTCGTCCATCAGAACTTGGTTCATTTCTTTCGGTACTGCTGCAGTGGTAGTGGCAGTTGGACGCGGGCCATCATCGTCAAACGGATTTGCATCGACTTGTTTACGTGTCGTCAGTATCAGAAATGCTAGTGCAGCACCCACAATCACCACGGCAACAATCACCAACCATTGCGCACGACTGATGCCACTTTGCGATTTATTAAATTGAGTATTCATACTTATTCTTTCGCTGATGATGTTGTCGAGATCCCCTCGACTCCTCCGAGCAGGCTTTCGAGATCGGTAATGGCGATATACAAAGCTGATAGTGCTGTCAGATACTGAGATTTCGCACTGAAGTAAGTGCGTTGAGCATCAAGCACCTCCAGAAAACTAAATTTTCCATTCTCAAAACCTATGGTTGCGGCCTCATAGGCCCACTTAGCTCCGGGCAGTAAACTTTTTTGTAGCAGCTCTAACTCTTCACGACGTGCTCTAATACGCTCTAATATTTGCAATGCATCTCCGTACAAGGTAAGTTTTGTCGCAGCTAATTCATCACGCGCTTTATCTTCACGTTTTAAAGCTTCGAGCAAATTACCCTGATTGCGATTAAATACTGGTAGTGGTATGGATACTCCAACCATCAGTTGATCACGAGCGACATCTTCGCGCCGCTTCATTCCTAAACTAAAGGTAATGTCTGGTACGGTTTTAGTTTGTTCGACCGTAACTAATGATTTACGTCGCTCTAGTTCTTGCTGTGCACGCTCAAGCACGGGTGAGATAGCCAGCCGGCTTTGCACCACAGCGCGTGTAGGTAGATCAGGCATGCGATCAATCTCACCGACGACCTCGGTAAATCGCGGTGATGTGTTACCCCAAAAATTACTTAAGCGTCGCCGCGCATTCCGCAATTCACTCTCTGCTTGGGTAAGTGAAAGCCGAACTCCTGCTTCCGCTACGCGCGCTTTAACTTCTTCAACGGGTGAAATTTTCCCTGAAGTCACGCGCTTACCAGCGATGTCTGATGCTCGCATGGCCAACACCAAAGTATCGCGCGCCAACGCAGTCTGCTCTTGTGCTGCAACCACCTCAAAAAATGCCGCCATGGTTGATGCCCGTATCTGCAGCTGGCGCGCCATCAACTCTGATACCGCGGAATTTTTGTTGCGAGTCGCAGCATCCACACGCGCACCACGTTTACCACCCATTTCAATGGGCACATCCAATTGCGCTGTACTCGTTCGCGTAACACTGCGCGTATCTTCAGCGAGATAAACGAATTCTGGATTCGGTCGTAATGAGCCTTGCAAAATTTGTGCATCAACCGCTTCGATTTCACGACGCGCTGCTGCCAACGTAGGATTACGTTCTAATGCCAATCGTATTGCCGCTTCCATCGTTAATGCCTGTGCGGGCTCGGCCAACGCAGCTGTCTCGGCTTGATTAACTAAAGAATCAAGCACTAAAGGCTCTGACGTTTGGGCCGTCGCTGCCAATGAGGCACTCAAAAGTAAATACAGAATTGAATAGCGCATGCTGTGCTGACGTTTGGCTGAACTAATTTTAATTGCTTGATGAATGGACATCCAACTCTCCAATCGCTAAATTCGACAGTCAACTCGGCACATTGCCGTGTACTCGCTTAATGAACTGAACTGAATGAACGTAAGGCGCTCGCGATGATGTGCCTTTGCGCTTGAACAATCCAGCCAACACCCGCGAGGGCTGACCAGATAAGAAAGTGATTACGACCAATTAGGTCGTTCAGGGAGATCGTGGGGCGCAGAGGGAGGATGCAAGATCAGTCTATAACTCACATCAAGCGTCGCTTGAATCGTTACAGCCGGATCCGAATCGAGTAGCAGCGCCACAATGCCAGCTGCATGACAAAAGCTGCAATCGAAATCAACACCCGCGCTAGCTAAATTTTGCTGACTGTTTTGCTGAGAATCTTCAACAGCGTTGATCAGTGATTTGTGATGATGCTGGTGCTCATGATGACCTACATGACGGGCGGCAGCGCCCTGCTCATGCTGGCAGTAGCTCGTCACCGTGGCCCAGGAGGTCTGGAACCCAATTAGTGATATCAGCAAAAAGGCAACAAATCGGCGCATAGCGTTAGTTTAGCAGGATCGTTGCTCGCTCAGCCGCTTGATTGATTAGCGGATGAATTTCTACTCCCACGGAACATTCCTTAGCTCCCGCTAAAGCTCGGCGCCATTACGGTCGATTAAACCAAAATAGTTAAAATCCCGCCGTAACCCTACGAGGTCCTTGAATGAGAGTCTTGATTGCCCTAGTGCTGCTTTGCGTCCTGCATCCAGCCCGTGCGGATGCGCGTCGCGTGTGCGAGTCCATCTCTACCAATACCGAAGCCTTTGTCGACGAGCGAAGAAAGGGCTATACCAAAAATCAAATGAAAGACAATGCGCGGCAAATCGCCAATCAGCGTCAGCTAGATAAGACAACGCTGGAATCCTGGTACGCAGAAATCGATTGGATTTTCAAAAATCAGAATCTTCGATTCGGTTCGGTTAAATCAAAAGATAAGCGCTACGAAGAATGTATGAAGCAGTATGAAGGTCAGTAATTAAGCATCGCGTTAGCCACGCCGTCGGTACTTAGCGCGGCGAGCGAGATGGCTTGAATCCGCAAAGATAAATAAATAATTTTTCAGTCGGACTATTCGGCAAGGGATATACCGGATCGCCCGGATAGGGATCGTTAAATAAGACCTTACCTTGAAAATATCGTTTTTGATAACGAATCCTCGATAGCGCTCGCACTCGTATTTTTTTGCAATCCGCTTCCCACACCACTTTGTTTGATGTTCGCGTTTCTTGACTGCGACCGTTGAGCATTGTAGTTACACGAGGCTTGTCTCCGGTAGTTTTGGTGGCCGGATCAACGTAATAGGAATCCCCAGGTAGCGTGACTATTAATAGCTTCCACTCGGCATACACCGGGCTCGTTATTACTATCAGCATCAGTAAGAGGAATTTTTTCATCGTTCAGAGGCAAGAAGGCTAAACGATTAATCGGCTGCAAAATGGAATTTTAAAGAAAGTAGCTTAAAATTAGGTACAAGCTATAGCCGCTAACCACTTAAGCGGCACCTACACAGGGGAATGGCATGGACAAGATCAACTCATACGCCACTATTTATTCGTATTCACCCGATGGCCAGCGTATCGCTAACCGCAGCATAGGCCCTCAGAATGCGAACCGCAGCGCAGGTTCTGTCGCAGACAAACCAAAAGAAGCAACTCCACCGCTACCCGAGGATCAAATAAAACAAGCCTCAGATGCCTCTCAGCAGAAAATGATTGAGAAAGTATCCGTTGCCACTACTCGCGTAGAGGTTTACTCGCCCGCGACCAGTCTTAAAAACAAACAAATCGATTCGGGCTTTAATAATCTCGGTGGCACTATCAATTACAAGGCTTAATTCAGTCCGACGATATCGAATGTCAGACTGAATTATCGCCTTAGATATTTTCTTTACTTCACTTCAATTTCTATCGTCTTACGAAATTTAGCGCCATACGAACGATGCGCTCCATCGGCAAATTGCATAGTCAATTTGTGTTTGCCGGGTGCGAGCGTGATTTCAGTTTCAGTCTGACCTTTACCAAAATGCCGATGTTTATCATCCATCGGTATCGATACATTTTCTTCAATGTCAGGTGTATCGATCAATAGATGATGATGGCCCGTACCTGGCTTGAGTTCACCCGCAGGTGCCACTGACATACCTTCGACCGCAAACTTCACCTTGAACGTTGCAGCTACCGTAGCACCATTTTTAGGCTCAATAAAATCGACTGATTGCGCAAACGCAGCACCTGCAAAGCACGTACTAAATACAAACAAGCTTAGTTTACGTAGATTCATATTCGCTCCTGGTAGATATTGAATAAAAAATGGTGAAAGGAAAAACATCGCTCAGAACAAGCCAATGATCTTGCCATTATCATCGACATCAATCTTTTCTGCGCTAGGTACTTTGGGTAAGCCCGGCATCGTCATAATATCGCCACAGATCATCACAATAAATTGTGCACCCGCAGCTAGTTTGACTTCGCGCACATTCACAATATGACCACTCGGTGCACCCCGCACCGTAGCGTCTGCACTAAACGATGACTGTGTCTTGGCAACACAAATAGGATAGCTGCCATAACCCGCCTCTTCCCATGTTTTGAGTTGCTGCTTCACTTTGGCCGAAGCACTGACATCAGCAGCACCATAAATTTTGGTCGCCACTTTTTTCATTTTTTCTAATAACGAATCACCGTCTTCATACACATACGTCATACCGCTTGGCTGTTCCGAAAGACGAACCACTTCATGCGCCAATGCTTCTGCACCTGCACCGCCTTTGGCCCAATGCTCTGCCAGCACCACATTGACGCCCAGCGCTTTCATTCTATCGGTGACTAAGTTAATTTCAGCATCCGTATCGAAGGTGAAACGATTAATGGAGACTACGCAAGGTAATCCATAATTATTCGTCACATTCGATACATGGCGCTCAAGATTGACCAGCCCTTTTTCAAGGGCGACGAGATCTTCGCCATTGAGCTCTTTTACATCTTTACCACCGTGGTATTTCAGTGCGCGAATCGTGGCAACTAAAACACAAGCCGATGGCTTAAGCCCAGTCTTACGACATTTAATATCGATAAACTTCTCAGCACCCAAATCTGCACCAAAGCCTGCCTCGGTGACTACGTACTCTCCTAACTTCAAGGCGCTTTGAGTCGCAATAACGGAGTTACAACCGTGAGCGATGTTTGCGAAGGGGCCGCCGTGAACAAACGCAGGATTATTTTCCAGTGTCTGAACGAGATTGGGTTTGAGTGCTTCTTTCAGCAATACGGTCATCGCACCGTGCGCATTCAGATCACGCGCATGCACTGCTTTTTGATCGCGGGTATAGCCAACAACGATATCGCCTAAGCGTTTTTTCAAATCCTTGACTGACGTGGCTAGGCAAAAAATCGCCATCACTTCAGACGCCACCACAATATCAAAACCATCTTGCCGTACAAATCCGTTGGCGGTCCCGCCAATACCAACGACGATATCGCGCAAGGCGCGGTCATTCATATCGACGACACGCTTCCAGGTAATACGACGCGGATCGATATCGAGCGCATTACCGTGATTGATATGGTTATCTATCATCGCGGCCAACAAATTGTTAGCTAAAGCAATCGCGGAGAAATCCCCTGTGAAATGAAGATTGATATCTTCCATCGGCACGATCTGCGCATAGCCACCACCGGCTGCGCCGCCTTTGACACCAAACACGGGGCCAAGCGAGGGCTCACGCAAACAGATCACGGTTTTTTTACCAATACGATTTAACGCATCACCTAAACCCACGGTGGTAGTGGTTTTGCCTTCACCTGCAGG
>JAIPCX010000016.1 GCA_021737945.1 Polynucleobacter sp. | reverse complement strand
GAATTACAGATGGTGACGGTGGCACCCGCTTGCAAGAGCAACATGGCTTGGGGCTTACCTACAATATTCGAGGCACCAACTACCACGGCATTCGCTCCACGCACGGGATAGTCGATTGATTCCAGCATTTTCATCACGCCATAGGGTGTGCAGGGCCGAAATAATGGCTGGCCTGTCATGAGTAATCCGGCGTTATTCACATGAAAGCCATCGACATCTTTATCAGCGGCAATTGCTTCGATAACTTTGTGTGAATCGATATGCGCAGGAAGCGGTAACTGCACCAAAATACCGTGAATGCGGGGATCGTGATTCAGGGCTTCCACGCGGGCTAACAGATCAGTCTCACTAAACGTAGCGTCGTATTTTTCAAACACTGAGTGGATGCCTACGTCCTCGCACGCTTTAATCTTGTTGCGGACGTAAACCTGGGAGGCGGGGCTATCACCGACCAGAATTACGGCTAAACCAGGTTGGCGCCCTTGGCGGGTGAGTTCTGCTGCACGCTCGGCGACGTGCGAGCGTAATTTTTTTGATAATAAATTTCCATCGATTATATTTGCAGACATGGTTTCCACCCAGGATCAAAAGATAAACGCAGATTATAGATTCGGCTGCATTTTGATGCCGGCCAAAAGGCAGGCTTGGGTTTATTTATCTTGGACTTCTAGCCGGTATATTCGTGCCCTTTAAATAATTTACTTTTCAACCACATATCACATTATGAAATCATTTATCGTATTTTGAAAAACTCGGGACTGCTGCTACACTTCCCAATTAGTTATAAGCCGTCCAGAATGGACCGGATTTGGGTCTAATACTCAAACCGATATCGCCCATCAGAAATACAAGAAGTAAGGAGATCCATCATGTCAGCACAGCTCGACAACATACTGGCGCAAGCCGCTAACGATCCTGACGTGATGGAAACACAGGAGTGGCTCGACGCTCTCGAATCCGTCATCGAACACGAAGGTGCAGAGCGAGCGCATTACCTGCTCGAGCGTATGGTTGATTTGGCGCGCCGTCGTGGTGCGCATATTCCTTTCTCTAGTCATACCGCCTACGTAAATACAATACCTGCGCACTTAGGCGAACACTGCCCTGGTAATTTGGAATACGAAGAGCGTCTGCGTTCGTATATGCGTTGGAATGCGATGGCGATGGTGGTGAAAGCCAATCGTACCGATGGTGATCTGGGCGGACATATTTCCAGTTTTGCGTCGCTGGCTAATATGTTGGGAATAGGCTTCAACCATTTCTGGCGTGCCCCGACTGAGCATCACGGCGGCGACCTACTCTATATACAAGGGCATTCGTCGCCCGGTATTTATGCGCGCGCTTTTTTAGAGGGCCGTATTAGCGAAGAGCAGATGCTGAATTTCCGTCGTGAAGTTGATGGCAAAGGTCTGTCGTCCTATCCGCATCCCAAACTCATGCCTGAGTTCTGGCAGTTTCCAACGGTGTCTATGGGCTTAGGCCCATTGATGGCGATCTATCAGGCACGTTTCTTAAAATATCTTCATGCACGTCAAATCGCAGATACCGCCAACCGTAAAGTGTGGGCGTTTTGTGGCGATGGTGAAATGGATGAACCTGAGTCCATGGGTGCCATTGGTATGGCCGGTCGAGAAATGCTCGATAACTTGGTGTTCGTCATTAACTGTAATTTGCAGCGCTTAGATGGACCGGTGCGTGGCAACGGAAAAATCATTCAAGAACTCGAAGCCGATTTCCGTGGTGCGGGTTGGAATGTCATTAAAGTGATTTGGGGCGCTAACTGGGATGAGCTGCTCGCGCGGGACAAAGAAGGTGTGCTGCAACGAATCATGATGGAAACCGTTGATGGTGAATATCAGAATTACAAAGCTAAAGATGGGGCGTATGTACGCAAGCATTTCTTTGGCAAAGATCCCAAGGCATTAGAACTAGTTGCCAACATGTCAGACGATGATGTCTGGCGTCTGTTGCGCGGCGGTCATGATCCGCACAAAATTTATGCTGCGTACAAACAAGCGCAAGAGCATCAGGGGCAACCCACTGTCTTGTTGGTTAAGACCGTCAAAGGCTATGGTATGGGCAAGTCAGGTGAAGCGCGCAACACGGCTCACCAAACGAAAAAACTCGATGATGAAGCCATCCGTGAAATGCGTGATCGTTTTGGTATTCCTGTATCGGACGAGCAGCTGCATGATGTGCCGTTTTATAAGCCGGCTGACGATGCGCCCGAAATGAAGTATCTGCATGAGCGTCGCCGACAGCTCGGTGGTTATTTGCCGCAGCGTCGTCGTCAAGCCGATGAAAAATTAATTGTGCCACCGTTATCTGCATTTCAGTCAGTGCTGGATGCAACGGCTGAAGGTCGTGAAATTTCAACCACACAAGCCTATGTGCGTGTACTGACAGTGTTGTTGCGTGATGCAAGTTTGGCGCCGCGCGTAGTACCTATTCTGGTTGATGAAGCGCGTACCTTTGGTATGGAAGGTTTTTTCCGTCAGATCGGCATTTTTAATCAGCAGGGTCAGTTGTATGAGCCAGTCGATAAAGATCAGGTGAGTTACTACCGCGAAGATAAGGCCGGACAAATTCTTCAAGAGGGTATTAACGAAGCAGGCGCGATGAGTTCGTGGATTGCTGCGGCTACGTCGTACTCGACGAACAACCGCGTCATGATTCCTTTCTATATTTTTTACTCGATGTTTGGTTTGCAGCGCATTGGTGATTTGGCCTGGGCTGCTGGCGATATGCGCGCACGCGGATTTTTGCTGGGTGGTACCTCTGGTCGCACCACCTTGAATGGTGAAGGTTTGCAGCATGAAGATGGTCACAGTCATGTGCTGGCATCCACGATTCCGAATTGCATGCCGTATGACCCAACCTTTGCCCACGAAGTTGCTGTGATCATGCACGATGGCCTCAAGCACATGGTCGAAAAACAGGAAGACGTTTTCTATTACATCACGCTGATGAATGAAAACTATACCCATCCGGGTTTAAAGCCAGGTCAGGAAGACGGCATCCTGAAGGGCATGTATCTGTTGCAGCCATCGGCTAAGAAAAGCAAACAGCGTGTGCAGTTAATGGGCTCAGGCACCATTTTGCGAGAAGTCATTGCTGCAGCAGAGTTGTTGGAAAAAGATTGGGGAGTAGCCGCCGATATTTGGTCAGCGCCTTCGTTTACCTTGCTAGCACGTGAAGGCCAAGATGCTGAGCGTTGGAATATGCTGAATCCCACCGCAAAAACTCCGCGGGTACCGTTTGTTACGCAATCCTTGCAAGCAAGCCAAGGCCCCATCATTGCGGCCACTGATTACATGCGTACTTACGCAGAGCAGATTCGTGCATTTATGCCCAAAGATCGCAGCTACAAAGTATTAGGTACTGATGGATTTGGACGTTCAGATACGCGTGCAAAATTACGTGAATTTTTTGAAGTAAATCGTTATTTTGTCACTATAGCGGCACTCAAATCATTGTCTGAGGCGGGTGCTATTGAGGTGGATGTCGTCGCCAAAGCGATTCAGAAATACGCGATTGATCCCAACAAACTGAATCCTGTGACGCAGTAACTCGAGTAACTAACTAAAAAAATGAACGAGGTCTCATCCATCAGGATGAGACCATTCTCCGCAAAAAATATCCGGTGATTACGGAGCAAGCACATGAGCCAAATTGAAATCAAAGTCCCCGACATTGGTGACTTTAAAGAAGTTGAAGTGATTGAGTTATTGGTCAAAGTAGGCGATGTGGTCAAGCCTGAGCAATCCTTGATCACTGTTGAGTCCGATAAAGCGAGTATGGAAATCCCGAGTAGTCATGCGGGCATCGTAAAAGAATTAAAAGTCAAAATTGGCGATAAAGTTGCTATGGGTTCACTCCTGCTGATGCTCGAACCTAGCGATGCCGCCGCTGTTGCAGCAGCGCCAACACCTGCACCTACGCCGGTAGCAGCGGCAGCGCCTGCAATCGTAGCGGCTCCTGTAACGTCAGCGCCTGCAGTTTCAACGCCAGCTGTGAGCGCGGCGGCTGTCGTGACTGCGGCCGATGGTCAGCGTCCGCATGCTTCACCATCAGTGCGTAAGTTTGGTCGTGAATTAGGAGTTGATCTCGCACGTGTGCAAGGCACTGGCCCCAAAGGACGTATTCTTTTAGAAGATGTTCAGGGCTTCGTTAAAGGCGTCATGGCGGGCTCCACCGTTGCTACTGCAGCAGCGAGCACAGGTACTGGTATGGGTATGTCATTGCTGCCTTGGCCTTCGCTGGATTTTTCGAAATTTGGTGAAACCTCACTCGAGCCTTTATCGCGTATCAAAAAAATCAGTGGCCCTAATCTGCATAGAAACTGGGTGATGATTCCGCATGTCACGCAGTTTGATGAGGCTGATATTACGGAGTTGGAAGAGTTTCGTAAGAGCTCGAATGACTCGCTTGGCAAGTCTGGCGTTAAGTTAACGATGCTCGCCTTTGTGATTAAGGCGAGTGTGTCAGCACTGAAAAAATTCCCAGCATTTAATTCTTCGCTCGATGCGAATGGCGAAAATCTAATTCTCAAGCAATACTACAACATTGGTTTTGCGGCCGATACGCCGAATGGCTTAGTGGTACCCGTGATTAAAAATGCCGATAAAAAAGGCATCGTTGAAATTGCTAAAGAAATGGGTGAGCTTTCTGCGCAAGCGCGTGAAGGCAAACTCAAGCCAGCGGATATGCAAGGGGCGAGCTTTACGATTTCTTCACTCGGTGGCATTGGCGGCACAGCATTTACGCCCATCATTAATGCACCTGAAGTAGCCATCCTGGGATTGTCAAAATCAACGATGAAGCCAGTATGGAATGGTAAAGAGTTCGTGCCACGTCTGATGATGCCGCTCTCACTTTCATATGATCACCGAGTGGTTGATGGTGCTATGGGTACGCGTTTTTCTGTGTATCTAGCCGAATCTTTAGCGGATATGCGTAAGACTTTGCTGTAATCAGCGCGAGCATTTCACCTATGACCACCTGCGTTGTTGTACGCAAAAATAATGAAATAGCGATCGCTGCGGATTCACTCGTCACGTTCGGTGACACGCGGCTATCGAATGCGTACGAAGCCAATGAAAAGATTTTTTCTGTTGCTGGTTCGTATATTGCGTTGGCAGGAACCACCGCTCATTTTCCAGTGATGAAAAAACTTCTCACGGATATGGGCGACGATTGCCGCTTGAGTTCGCGCGATGAAGTATTTGATACCTTCTCCCGCGTGCACCAGATCTTAAAAGAAAAATTTTTTTTGAACATTAAGGAAGAAGAGGATGATCCGTATGAGTCCTCTCAGATCACGACATTAATAGCCAACACTCACGGCATATTCGGCGTGTATTCCTATCGCGAAGTATTTAGCTTCGATCGCTTTTGGGCGATTGGTAGCGGTAAAACATTTGCTTTAGGTGCCATGTACGCTGCCTACGATTCGCTCGGCAGTGCGCGCGAGCTTGCTGAGTTAGGTGTTACTGCAGGTGCAGAGTTTGATAAAAGCTCGGCGCTACCTTGTCGTGTAATCAGTTTTCCGATGACAGCCTAACGGAGCCAAGCTATGAGCCTGATGGAAATTCACGTACCCGATATTGGTGATTTCAAAGAAGTCGAAGTCATTGAACTATTAGTTAAGCCGGGCGATAGCGTCAAGCCTGAGCAATCACTGATTACGGTTGAGTCCGACAAAGCCAGCATGGAGATACCATGTTCGCATGCGGGGATTGTCAAAGAATTGAAAGTGAAATTGGGTGACAAGGTTGCTGAGGGTTCGTTACTGCTAGTGCTAGAAGTAGCGCAAGACACTGCATCGGTAGCTGCTCCTTCAACTGCACCTGCTAAATCAGAAGTGGCGTCAACACCATCCGCTGCAGCAGCGCCCGTAGTTGCAAGCGCTCCAGTCACTGTACCTGCAGCCGCTAGTTTTGCAGGTAAGGCCGATATGGAATGCGATACCTTAGTACTAGGTGCAGGCCCCGGTGGATACACCGCTGCGTTTCGTGCTGCCGATTTAGGCCAGCGTGTGGTGTTGGTTGAGCGTTATCCCGTATTGGGTGGCGTGTGCTTGAACGTCGGCTGCATTCCTTCCAAAGCCTTGTTGCATGCTGCAAAAGTGATTACTGAAGCCGAGGAAATGTCTCACTTCGGTATTACGATGTCCAAGCCGCACATTGATATCAACGCGCTACGTGGCTGGAAAGAGAGCATTATCAAAAAACTCACCGGCGGTCTAACGGGTTTAGCCAAAGCTCGCAAAGTGCAAACCGTGCAGGGTAAGGGAACATTTACTTCACCTAACACCGTGACTGTAGAAACGACAGAAGGTCATAAAACCATCGCGTTTAAAAACGCGATTATCGCGGCGGGTTCATCTGTTACGCGCATTCCTGGTTTTCCATACGACGATCCACGTTTGGTGGATTCGACAGGTGCGCTCGAGTTACGACAAATACCAAAACGCATGTTAGTGATAGGTGGCGGCATCATCGGTCTAGAGATGGCGTGCGTGTATGACGCGCTCGGCTCCAAAGTGACGGTGGTGGAATTTGCGGATGGTTTGATACCTGCGGCTGATCGCGACATGGTTAAGCCGCTGCAGAAACGAATTGAAAAACGCTACGAAGCGATTTATCTGAAAACCAAAGTCACGCGACTTGAAGCACGAGCGAATGGTTTGTTAGCTGTGTTTGAAGGCGAGCAAGCGCCGGTTGAGCCGCAGTTGTATGACATGGTGTTGTTGGCGGTAGGACGTCGTCCAAACGGTAAAGATATCGCCGCGGAAAAAGCAGGCGTCATCGTTAACGATCGTGGTTTCATACCTGTTGACAAACAGCAAAAAACTAACGTGCCGCATATCTATGCGATTGGTGATATCTGTGGTGATCCTATGCTCGCGCATAAAGCTACCAATGAAGCAAAAATTGCTGCTGAAGTGATTGCCGGGCACAAGGTTGCGTTTGATGCGTTGACTATTCCTTCGGTGGCCTATACCGATCCTGAAATTGCATGGATGGGCGTGACTGAAACCGAAGCCAAAGCCAAAGGCATTCCATTTGAAAAAGCCAGCTTCCCTTGGGCCGCTTCCGGTCGTGCGTTAGCCATGGCTCGCGAAGATGGCGTCACTAAACTCTTATGGGATCCGACTACTAAGCGCATCATCGGTGCCGGTATCGTTGGTGTGAATGCGGGTGAGCTATTGGCCGAGACTGTATTGGCGATGGAGATGGGGGCGGATTTAGAAGACTTGGCGCTCACCGTACATGCACACCCCACCTTATCTGAGACGCCCATGTTTGCAGCTGAGATGGGCTTGGGGAGTATTACGGATTTGTATATTCCGGCTAAGAAATAAGACGATGATTAGGTGGTACAAAAAAGCCTGCAGACGCAGGCTTTTTTATTGGAATTTTCAGCTATAGCGCAGTACTAAATCATCAGCCATATGGACAGAGGGAATAAGCACTTTAGAGTAGGTCATACTAGCCAACTTCTTATTTCATATGCCATGAAAAATACAGCGACTATTCGATTGAGTTCGGATATGAATTTTAATGATATTGCGAATGAAATTAAAAATTTAGGTGGATCAAAAGCTCGTTTGCAGCAAGATCATCGATTTGAGAATGGTATCGAGGTAATTTATTTGCGGCCAGCTACACGTAAAGAAAAGATAATAACGGCGCTAATGAGCAAGACTATGCGAATGGAGCAAGCACTTCCGGCCTATCAGCTCATTTTGAAAAAAGCAGAATCACTAGGGTTGAAGACCGATAGTATCTACCTGCAGAACATAAAAAAAGCATTGAATTCAGGGGGCGATCTAAAGGGACCTATGCTTCATTTACGTGATTTTTGTTATGAAAACAATACGACTTCTAAACGATTTTCACTGGCACTGTAAGCTCACAAAAAGTAATTGATCATGCATCTTTTCGTGCAAGTGGTATCACATCTGACAGCAAGCTCAGCATCAAATCAATTTCTTCGGTGCTTAAATTCAGTGCTGGCATGAAGCGCAGCAAATCAGGGCGCGGTGAATTGAGCAACAGACCTACAGGTTCGAGATCACGCGCAATTTCAACGATCTTGCCGCCTATAGGTGAACCTAATTTCAAGGCACGCAGTAAGCCCTCACCGCGTTCACCTTCCAGATCATGCTGTTCACTTAATTTCAATAAGCCGGCTTTTAGGTAATTACCTTTGTCGATAACGGATTGCATAAAGCCGGGTGCTATCAACGTTTCCAACACAGCGATACCCACCGCTGTCATGAGTGGATTACCGTTGTAGGTACCACCTTGATCACCAGGCTCGAATACAGCCACTGCTTCGGTGCACAGCAAAGCGGCCAGTGGCACACCACCACCAATGCCTTTACCCAAGGTCATGATGTCGGGCTCAATGTCGGATAACTGATAGGCAAATAATTTACCGGTGCGACCCATGCCTGCTTGCACTTCGTCGACGATCAGCAAAATATCTTTTACTTTGGTGAGTGCGCGCAAGCCTTGCATAAATTCACGCGATGCAGGGATCACGCCACCTTCGCCTTGTACTGGCTCTAACATAACGGCTACGGTTTTATCGTTAATCAGTGCTTCAACACTCGCTAAATCATTGAGTTCAGCTTTTGGAAAGCCAGGCACTTGAGGCGCAAACATCGTATCCCAACCTGCTTTGCCTGAAGCAGACATCGTCGCCAGGGTGCGACCATGAAAGCTGTGATTGAAGGTGATGATTTCGTAGCGATGCTGGTTACTTTTATTGGGATGGAGCTTGCCCCATTTACGCGCTAGCTTGATGGCACCTTCGTTCGCTTCAGCACCGCTGTTGGCAAAAAACACGCGATCAAAGCAAGAATGCGATGTCAGCATGGAGGCGAGCTTGAGCGAAGGCTCGTTGTAAAAAGCTGGTGAGGGGTTAATAATTTTTTTTGCTTGCTCAGTCAATGCTGCTTGAATGCACTGAGGTGAATGACCTAAGCAATTCACCGCCCAGCCCTGCAGCCAATCGAGGTAGCGTTTACCTTGATGATCAGTCATCCACATACCATCGCCTTCGGTAAATACCAGTGGCGGACGATTGGTGATGTACAGCAGCGACTCGGTCGGGTACTGATCAAACGCGGCGTGCAAGTGTTCAGGCTTATTCATAATTTAAGAATTAACGAGATCGGCTTCAGAGGTAAAAGAATCAGCAAAAAATTCTTCATTCGGTAATTGGCATTCAGCGACAAAATCTCGCTGCGCTGCTTCAACCATGATCGGCGCACCGCAAGCATAGACCTGATAGTCAAACAGATTCTGCAGGTCTTGCATGACCGCTTTGTGAACAAAGCCAGTGCGACCTGTCCAGTTATCTTCAGGCAACGCATCCGATATCACCGGTATGTAGCGGAAGTTTGGCAGAGTTTTTGACCATTCTTCGCACAGCGCGTTCATATACAAATCGGCAGGTCGACGACCGCCCCAGTACAAGGTAACAGGGCGCGTTGATTCTTGATGCGCCCAGTGATCAATCATGGCTTTAATCGGGGCAAAGCCGGTGCCGGATGCCAGCATGACGATAGGTTTTTGCGAATCTTCGCGTAAGAAAAATGTACCCAGTGGGCCTTCGAAGCGCAGGATATCTTTTTCTTTTAGTGTGCCAAATACCTGGTCAGTAAAAAGCCCACCGGGCATATGGCGTATGTGTAAAGCCAGTAATTCATCCGAATGCGGAGCGGTGGCCATACTGTAAGCGCGGCGCTTGCCATCTTTGAGCAGAAACTCTATGTACTGACCGGCTTTGAATTGCATACGTTCTGTTGCAGGCAGCTGTAACGAGAGAATCATTACGTCGTCGGTAACGCGCTCGAGCTTGGCGACGCGTGAAGGCAGTTTTTTAATCGGAAAATCACCAACACCCAATACTTCGCGCACTTCAATCACCACGTCCGATTGCGGCATGGCGCAACAAAATAGAGTTTGGCCAGCTTCACGTTCGGCAGCGGAGAGCGCACGCTCTTGATGGGCACCAATCTCAGCCTGACCTGATACGAGCTTGCCTTTGCAGCTGCCGCAGGCGCCATTTTTGCAGCCATAAGGTAGGCCAACACCCGCCCGAATGGCGGCAGCTAAAATAGATTCACCGGCATCACAACTAAATTGGCGACCACTGGGATTAACAAGTACCTGGAACGTCATACAATCTCACGAATGAAAAATAAACAATTAAATGGCTTGGGTAGGCCGCGCTTACTCATCGTTGGATGCGGCGATGTTGGAATGCGCTTGATACCTTTGCTGCGATCACGTTTTCGCGTGTTTGCTCTGACGAGTCAGTCAGAGCGGTTATCAGAATTACGCTCAGCGGGCGTTATTCCTATACTAGGCAATCTCGATAGTCCTCAAAGCTTGTATCGACTCAAAGGCTTGGCTGACATCGTCGTGCATTTAGCGCCACCGCCGATGCAGGGCTCGCTGGATCAACGCACTCGCAATCTAGTCGCCATTTTACCCCGACATGGCAGGCTTGTTTATGTCAGTACTACTGGCGTTTATGGTGATTGCAAGGGCGCGACCTTTGACGAGACCAGACCGGTCGCCCCCGTCAACGCTCGGGCCGAGCGTCGGGTCGATGCAGAACGGGTTTTGCGGCGCTGGGCGCGCCATCACGAGGGAAAATTATCCATACTGCGCGTGCCAGGTATTTATGCCGCTGATCGATTGCCGTTAGAGCGTTTACGCCAAGGCACGCCTGCACTACTAGATTCTGACGATGTTTACACCAATCATATTCACGCCGACGATCTAGCTCAGATCATTGCCTTAGCTTTGTTTCGGGCGCAGCCGCTGCGCGTTTATCACACAGTGGATGATTCTGCGTTGAAGATGGGTGACTATTTCGATCAAGTTGCTACCGCATTTAAATTACCACTACCGCCGCGCGTACCGCGTGCAGAATTATCGAAACAAGTCTCGCCTATGCTGCTGTCGTTTATGTCAGAGTCGCGTCGTTTATCTAACGAGCGTATGAAAACCGAATTAGGTGTTCGGTTACGCTGGCCAGCCGTTAGCGATCTATTGGCGAGCCTTCAGTCACCGCCGACTTGATGCCATCCACCCACGATCGTGCGGGTAATTTGGTGATGTCGTTAATGACCGCAGCGCGCGCATAGAGATCTGCAAAATTCACCTTAGGTGCATTTTTAAACGCGATAACGACGACGTTACCTTGATGGACCTCGGGTAAACAAATTGCAGCATCAAATGCTTCGCATATCGCTGGTACGTTGCGCTGATAACTTGGATGATCACCGAATAAATTAATCGTAGCGATCCCGCCGCGTGACAGACAGGCCGCACAGCTGCGATAAAACTCAAGCGATTCTAAGACCGGTCCACGAGCCGTTGCATCATACAAATCAATTTGTAAAATATCGACCTTACGATGATTAGCACGATCATCTACAAAATCCATCGCATCACCTTGGATGATAGAGAGCAACTCATCTTCCTGCGGTAATTTGAACATCGAATGGCACACATCAATCACTGATGGATTGAGTTCCACCGCGGTGATGGAAGATTGAGGATGCCAGCGTCGACAAAATTTAGTCAGTGCAGCCGCGCCTAAGCCAAGTTGCACAATACGTTTGGGTTGGTCCATGAATAGCATCCACGCCATCATTTGCTGCGCATATTCCAGCTCTAACCAATCGGGCTTGCGAATGCGCATGGCCCCTTGTATCCATTCCGTGCCGAAGTGAAGATAGCGCACCCCTTCTTGCTCAGACAACGTCACAGGCGCATATTTGGGTGTTCTGCGACGGGGTGGGGTAGAACTAGGCGGATTGCGAGGCATGAGATTTTTGCTTCAAAAGCGATTTAGTACGAAAGAACACTAGTTTACTTGCTCTTGGTCAGATGCCACTCGTATTCGCACTCTCGGGCGGGCTAGAGCTAGAGCTGGGTGCAGAATTGGGTCGACTTAAGCTCGCGCTACAATCTGCGCACAACTAAAAAATGGAGACTCTCATCATGACTCATCCTGTCATTTTAATAACCGGCGGTAGCCGTGGCATTGGTGCAGCCACGGCGATACTCGCCGCACAACGTGGTTATGACGTGGCGTTCACTTACCAGAGCAATGCGGCAGCAGCGAATGAGGTCGCTGAAAAAATTCGAGCAACGGGCCGCAAAGCCTTGATGTTACAAGCCGATGTGGCAGTCGAAGCCGATGTGCTGAGTGTATTTAAACAAGTGGATGCGCAGCTTGGACGACTTGATGCCTTAGTTAACAACGCCGGCATATTAGAAAAAATCATGCGCTTAGAAGAGATGGATGCCGCGCGCTGGCAGCGAGTACTTGGTGTGAATGTCATCGGTAGTTTTTTATGTGCCAAAGAAGCGGTACTGCGCATGTCGACTCGACATGGTGGTAAAGGCGGCGGCATTGTGAATGTGTCGTCAGTAGCTGCGCGTATCGGATCACCGAATGAATTTGTCGATTACGCCGCAGCGAAAGGTGCAGTGGATTCCATGACTATAGGCTTAGCTAAAGAAGTTGCGACAGAAAATATTCGTGTGAATGCCGTTCGTCCAGGATTGATCTATACCGAGATTCACGCCAGCGCCGGTGAGCCGGGTCGCGTAGATCGTGCTAAAGAAGGCGTGCCTATGAAGCGGGGCGGGACTGCTGAAGAAATTGCAGATGCAATTTTGTGGTTGTTGTCCGATCAGTCATCGTATGTGACGGGCACGACCATCGATGTAGCAGGTGGTCGCTAATAGGTTTTTAAAAGTATAAAAAACGCGCACAACGATAATTCATCGCGGTGCGCGTTTTTGTTTAGTTTAATTATTTACCTGTCATGCCCAGCAACATGTCGTTGAGTTTTTTGACAAATCCTGCAGGGTCACTCAGTTGTCCACCTTCAGCCAGCAAGGCTTGATCAAACAGTAGGCTGCTCCAATCATCGAATTTAGCATCTTCGTATTTCAGACGCTGCACAAGCGGATGATGTGGATTAATTTCCAACGTGGGTTTAGTGTCAGGGGCTGTTTGACCTGCGGCTTTAAGCATTCTGAGTAAATTACCCGATAGCTCGTTTTCACCGGCAACCAAACAAGCAGGTGAATCCGTCAGACGGAAAGTTACGCGGACATCTTTTGCTTTTTCAGCGAGCGCTACTTTCATTTTTTCGACTAATTCTTTGAAATCGGTCTCGGTTTCTTCTTTCTGTTTTTTCTCGTTCTCGTCTTCTAGTTGGCCTAGATCTAGATCGCCTTTAGCTACCGATACCAGAGCTTTGCCGTCGAACTCATTTAAGAAAGACAGCATCCATTCATCCACGCGCTCGGTGAGTAGAAGAACTTCCACCCCTTTTTTGCGGAAGATTTCCAGATGCGGACTATTTTTAGCGGCCATCCAAGTGTCGGCGGTGACGTAGTAAATTTTGTCTTGGCCTTCTTTCATACGGGAGACGTAATCACCAAACGACACGTTTTGTACGTCAGTGTCATTTTGTGTGCTGGCAAAGCGCAGCAGCTTAGCGATGCGTTCTTTGTTGGTTGAATCCTCGCCTATACCTTCTTTTAAGACCGGTCCGAATTCTTTCCAGAAATTAGCGTACTTATTTTTTTTCTCTTGCTCATCGGCGTTCGCCAGTTCTTCCAGCATGCCGAGTACACGTTTAGTCGAGCCTTCGCGGATGACTTTAACATCGCGCGATTCTTGCAGAATTTCGCGCGATACATTCAGAGGCAGATCATTTGAATCAATCACACCTTTTACAAAGCGCAGATAGACCGGCATCAGCTGCTCGGCATCGTCCATGATGAACACACGTTTTACGTACAGCTTGATGCCGCCACGTTTTTCGCGATCCCACATATCAAACGGTGCGTGAGCAGGAATGTAAAGTAGTTGTGTGTATTCACTTCGACCTTCGACACGATTGTGAGTCCAGCTTAAAGGCTCTTGAAAATCATGCGATACATGTTTGTAAAATTCGGTGTACTGCTCTTCGGTGATATCGGATTTGCTGCGGGCCCAGAGCGCACTGGCTTGATTAACTGTTTCCAGTTCATCCTTGACGATCATTTCTTTTTTCTCTTCATCCCATTCTTCTTTGTGCATTTTGATGGGCAAAGAAATATGGTCTGAGTATTTGCGGATGATGGAGCGCAGCTGCCAGGCCGACAGAAAATCATCTTCGCCTTCACGCAAATGAAGCGTGATGCGAGTGCCACGTTGTGGCTTGTTAATGGTTTCTACGCTAAATTCACCTTCACCAGCCGATTCCCATTTGACGCCTTGTTCTGCAGGCAAACCAGCACGACGTGATTCCACTGTAATTTTGTTAGCAATAATAAAACCCGAGTAGAAGCCCACACCAAACTGGCCAATCATTGCGGCATCTTTTTGTTGATCGCCGGAGAGGCGGGAGAAAAATTCTTTGGTACCTGATTTGGCGATCGTGCCTAAATGTTCAACGGCTTCTGCTTGCGATAAACCGATGCCGTTGTCGGTGATGCTGATGGTGCGAGCGGCTTTGTCAAATTCAATTTGAATGGCCAGCTCGCTGTCACCTTCAAACAGCTCAGCGTTGTTAATCGCTTCAAAGCGCAATTTGTCGGAAGCATCGGAAGCATTAGAAACTAACTCGCGCAGAAAAATTTCTTTATTTGAGTACAGCGAATGAATCATTAGCTGCAGCAGCTGTTTGACTTCGGCTTGAAAGCCCATCACTTGTTTGTCGGAAGTGCCCATGGCGTCCTCTGTTAATAAAATTAGTTGGAAATTTGCGTAATTGGCAATCATCTTGGGGTGACTTGGCTGATTTCAAGAGGTGGCGAGGTAAAATTAGTACCTCTTTTTCTATTGGAACTTGCCATGTCGATTGATCAAAAACTTGCTGCGCTAAACATCACCCTGCCAGCTGTGGCGACTCCGGCCGCCGCTTATGTCATGTACGTCCGCACCGGTAATACACTTTACGTATCGGGACATATTGCAAAAAAAGAAGGTAAGCCGTGGGTTGGTCAGTTGGGTCGGAACATGACCACCGATGAGGGTAAGCAGGCTGCGCGCTCGATTGCTATTGACTTAATGGCTACGCTGAAAGATGCGTGCGGTGGGGATTTATCTAAGGTTAAGCGCATCGTCAAGTTGGTTAGCTTGGTCAATTCTTCACCGGATTTTACTGAGCATCATTTAGTCACTAACGGCGCATCGGAGTTGTTGGCAGAGGTATTTGGTGATGCAGGTCGCCATGCACGCTCGGCCTTTGGTGTGGCGCAGATTCCCTTAGGTGCTTGTGTTGAGATTGAGATGGTCGCTGAGTTGATCTAGGTTCAGCTGATAATCGCTATTATTTAAGGAAACCGCTGCGTGAATCGTTTATCTATCGGTGGCACATCCAGCTGCTCTAGCGAAAGGATAGTCGCCACCTGTTTATCGGCAGCCTTTTCGATTTTTTTGTAGATCGCCTGCGATAAAGTATATGCAGCCTCCCCTGGCCATTCGGAACCTAGCAGTTCATTCGGTAGATTTGGGTCGGTCAGAAGTGCGCGTCGGTAGTCGTGTATTAAGAGTGTGCGCAGTACGAAAGCTTGTTCTGGTTGTATCCCATTTTCCGCAGAGAGTAATTGCTGCAAACTCTCGAAACGCGATAGAAATTTTTTATATGCTAAGCGCGCTTCTTTCAAGGGCCAAGCCGTTGATACCTGCGTCGATAGCGGTACAGCATTCGTTAGCCCAGCATCCGTCGCTGAAAGAATAGTGACGATCTTACTGGTTCGTGTGCGTTGCAGTAGCTCGCGCAGCGCTTCATTTTTTTCTCCGGGGTAGGCGAACAGTGATGGAGCAATTGCTGCGAAGCCTTCCCACATCAATTCTTTTTTAAGCAGTAGTTTTTGCGCGCTAGTGGCACTCGTTAGCACGTGCACCAAGGTCCAGCGGCCATCCCATTGCGAACTTGGTGATGCGTAAACACGGTGATGCGCGCGCAAGAAGCGTCTTTCACCCTGAGCACTCAGCCGGTATTGACTGCGTCGACCTTCTCGAACCGATTCTAGCCAGCCCTCGTCGTTTAATCGGTAGACGGCGGTGCGAACTAGTCGTTCGCTGATGCCGAACTGCGCTAGCAGAGCAATCAAACTCCCCAGCCAGACACTACCACCCCTAAGCGCGATGCTGTCCCCAAAGACCGTCATTACTAAGGATTTCGCGCGTGGTGGATTTTGGCGCAGGCTGTGCGCTATCCAGCGGGCGAGAGCAGGGGATGCGGGGGTATTTTGCGAGGAAGATGACATTCTGCTAAACGATACAGTTTTTCTCAAAAATTAGCTTTTAGCGTATCATAACGGCTAAGCTAGCCCTAGGGAAGGAGCCCCTGCTATGTATGCACAAATGGTCGATACCGGCGTCACTAGTCTGAGCGCTGCCGACGAACTGAGTCCTGAAGAGCGGGCCTTTGAGCAGCGCATTGATGCCGACATAAAAATCGAACCCAGAGATTGGATGACGGAGGGTTATCGTAAAACCTTAATCCGGCAAATTTCACAGCACGCGCATTCTGAGATTGTGGGGCAGCTTCCGGAAGGGAATTGGGTAACGCGAGCGCCTACGCTTAAACGCAAGACTATTCTCTTAGCGAAAATTCAAGACGAAGCCGGACACGGTCTCTATCTCTACAGTGCCGCTGAAACATTGGGCGTGTCGCGTGATCAGATGACGCTCGATCTGTTATCTGGCAAAGCAAAGTACTCCAGCATTTTTAATTACCCCACTTTGAGTTGGGCTGATATTGGCATGATTGGTTGGTTGGTCGATGGTGCTGCGATTATCAATCAAATTCCTTTATGTCGTTGTTCATATGGACCGTATGCGCGTGCGATGGTGCGCATCTGTAAAGAAGAAGCGTTTCATGCGCGTCAGGGATTTGATGTGGTGATGGCTTTATGTCGCGGAACGCCAGAACAAAAGCAAATGGCTCAGGAAGCATTAAACCGGTGGTGGTGGCCGGCACTGATGATGTTTGGCCCGCCCGATACGGAGTCGGTGAATAGCGCTCAGTCGGCGCGTTGGAAGATTAAATTATTTTCTAATGATGAACTGCGTCAGCGCATGGTTGATCAAACAGTGCCGCAGGCTGAGTTTTTAGGTTTGAGTATTCCTGATCCTGATTTACGCTGGAATGAAGAGCGTGGTCAGTATGACTTTGGTGCGATCGATTGGTCGGAGTTCTACAATGTTTTAAAAGGTAATGGCCCGTGCAATCGTGATCGTATTCAAACACGTCGTAAGGCATGGGATGACGGTGCTTGGTTTCGTGACGGTTTGAATGCCCATGCAGAAAAACAGGCAGCCCAATCCAAGGCAGCGTAATCGGCACTCAGGAGATAGTGATGAGTAAAGAATGGCCGTTGTGGGAAATTTTTATACGAAGTCAGCATGGGCTCTCGCATAAGCATGTGGGGAGTTTGCATGCGCCAGATGCTGAGATGGCTTTAAATAACGCACGCGATGTGTATACCCGTCGTAATGAAGGTGTATCGATATGGGTTGTGCCAGCCAGCGTGATTGTGGCGAGCAGCCCGGAAGATCGCGGAGAATTTTTCGATCCGTCTGCCAGCAAAATTTATCGGCATCCGACCTTTTTTACTATTCCACCTGAAGTAGGCAATCTCTAAATTTTTGACATGATGGATACAGAAAAATTTAACTGGTGCCTGCGGGCGGGCGACAACACATTGGTGTTATCGCAGCGTTTGTCAGAGTGGTGCGGTAAAGGTCCGGCGCTTGAAGAAGATATGGCCTTGACGAACATCGCGCTGGATTTATTGGGACAGTCCACATTATGGCTGTCCTATGCGGCCAAAATTGAAGGGCTAGACCGAGACGAGGATGGTCTGGCTTTTTTACGTGATGCCCACGAATTTCATAATGTACTACTCGTTGAGCAGCCGAATGGCGATTATGGCGATACTTTGGTACGGCAGTTGTATTTCGATGTTTGGCACGCGTTGTGGCTGAGATCATTGTTACCTTCTTCCGATGCGCATATCGCGCAGATAGCAGAAAAATCTCTCAAAGAAGTTTCATATCATTTACGACGTAGCAGCGATCTGGTGATTCGCTTAGGTGATGGTAGCTACGAAAGTCATGCACGCATGCAGCGCTCTGTCGATGATTTGTGGATGTATTCGGGTGAATTTTTCATCGACGATGCTTTAGACAAAGTCATCGCTGATCGTCATATCGCGCCACTGCCTTCTAGTCTGAAAGAAGAATGGTTCACGACGATACAAGGTATTTTTTCTAAGGCGACCTTGGCTATGCCATTCAAAGACGCCTGGATGCAGCAGGGCGGTAAGCAAGGTCGTCATACTGAGCATCTTGGCTATCTACTCGCAGAGATGCAATTCCTTCAGCGTGCTTACCCGGGCGCTGCATGGTGATGTTCACCTCAGAGCAGTTGTGGGAATGTCTGTCGATGGTGTGTGATCCCGAGATTCCGGCCGTTTCTGTGGTCGACTTAGGTATTGTGCGTTCTCTGACATGGCAAGATGATGAGACATGTGAAGTGATTATCACGCCCACGTATTCTGGTTGTCCCGCCACGCAGGTAATTATGGAAAGTATCGAGCAAGCGCTGCAGTCATTAGGTGTGGAGAAAATTAGTATTCAAACTCAGTTGTCGCCTGCGTGGACCACGGATTGGATGAGTGCCGCTGGCCGAGAAAAACTCAAAGTATTTGGCATTGCACCGCCAGCGCATTGCGTATCCTCAGAATTATCATCCATTGATATATCAGGACTAAATAATCGTACGCTGCCCGATATCGAGTGTCCGCAATGTGGTTCATCGCATACTCGATTGCTAAGTCAATTCGGCTCAACGGCTTGCAAGGCGCTTTATCGATGTAACGATTGTTTAGAGCCTTTTGATTATTTCAAGCCGCACTGAGCGACTACGTCTTCATTCATTGGACACATGCCACAATTTCATCCTTTAAAAATTTCTGCGTTACGTCGTGATACTCGCGACGCAGTGCTGATTACTTTTGAAATTCCAGTTACTTTAGCCCCTGAGTTTGTTTATCAACCCGGGCAGCACCTGACATTGCGTGTGCATATTGATGGTGAGGAAGTGCGTCGCTCGTATTCTATTTGTTCAGCGGTACAAGACGATGAGCTGCGCATCGCAATTAAGAAAGTTACCGACGGTGTTTTTTCAACATGGGCGACCCGTTCACTAGAGGTAGGTGGTGTGATTGATGTGATGCCCCCGACGGGTAATTTTCATGTGCCTTTCGATGTAACCAGTCAACGTCACTATCTAGCGGTGGCAGCCGGCAGTGGTATTACTCCGATTTTCTCTATTATTAAGAGCACCTTACTAGCCGAGCCACAAAGTACTTTTACGCTCGTCTATGGAAACCGTGCATCATCAACTGTTATGTTGAGAGATGACATCGCTAATCTGAAAGATCAATTCCTAAATAGATTGTCGGTGATTCATGTGATGAGCCGTGAAAAACAAGATATCGATTTATTTAATGGTCGGATTGATTCAGAAAAATTTAGTCAGTTAGCAGACCAATGGATTTCTTTGGTTGATGTAGATCATGCATTTATCTGCGGCCCACAGACCATGATGATTCAGGTATCTGAGCGCTTGAAATCATTCGGTATGCCTAGCGATCATGTTCATATGGAATTATTTGGGGTGGCAGGTGCGCAGACGACGCGTAAACGCTCAGTCGGTGAGTTAGTGTCTGCTGATGTGTGTGAAGTGACTGTGATCGTCGACGGTAACCACCAACGTTTTACTATGCATCGTGATCAACAATCTGTATTGGATGCAGGTTTAGAGCAGGGTATTGATCTACGTTATGCCTGTAAAGGTGGAATATGCGCTAGTTGCCGTTGCAAGCTGATCGAGGGTCAAGTCGATATGGATGCTAATTACGCACTCGAAGATTATGAAGTGGCGCGTGGCTTTGTATTAAGCTGTCAGGCATTCCCCACGACCGACAAACTCGTGCTCGATTTTGATCAGGACAGTTGATGAACACTACTTTGCCTACCGACCCTCAGGCTTTAGCACAGGCGAGTGCTGAGCACATGTATGCTCGCGATAATGCGACTCAAGGCCTGGGTATAAAGCTGGTGGATGTGGGCCCAGGCTCTGCTCGTATGCAGATGCTGGTGCGCCCCGATATGCTGAATGGCCATGCAACATGTCATGGCGGTTTTATTTTTACTTTGGCGGATTCGACGTTTGCATTTGCCTGTAATAGTTATAACCTGCAGACAGTAGCAGCGGGCTGTACGATTGAGTTTCTAGCGCCGGCTCTTGAAGGTGAAATTCTTGAAGCGTGTGCGACTGAGCAAGCACGTAGTAGTAAAACAGGTGTATACGATGTTGTGGTTACGAATGCGGATGGAAAAAAAATAGCGCTGATGCGTGGGAAATCCCACCAGATCTCAGGATCAGTTATACAGAGCGCATAAAAATTAGGAGATCAGGGATGTCCGCCCAGACAAATTATTCAGAACTCGAGCCTATAGAAAAAGCGAGTCAAGATGAATTGCAGGCACTGCAGCTTCAGCGACTGAAAGCGACATTGCAGCATGCTTACACGAATGTGCCGCATTACCGAAAAAGTTTTGATGATCAGGGAATTCAACCTGATGATCTGAAAACTTTATCTGATCTTTCAAAATTTCCGTTTACGACCAAGGCTGATTTACGGTCTAACTATCCGTTTGGTATGTTTGCTGTGCCGCGTGAGCAGGTTGTGCGTATTCACGCCTCTTCTGGCACGACGGGTAAACCGACAGTGGTGGGTTACACACAAGAAGATATTGATACGTGGGCCTCATTGGTGGCGCGCTCGATACGTGCATCCGGTGGGCGCGCTGGCGATATCGTGCATGTGGCGTATGGCTATGGTTTGTTTACCGGGGGCCTTGGCGCACACTATGGTGCAGAGAAGTTAGGTTGTACGGTGATTCCTATGTCGGGTGGTCAGACAGAAAAGCAAGTGCAACTTATTAATGACTTCAAGCCCGACATCATCATGGTCACGCCGTCGTATATGCTGAATTTGATTGAAGAATTTGAACGACAAGGATTAGATCCTGCTGCTTCGTCTTTGCGTATAGGTATTTTTGGGGCTGAACCTTGGACTGAATCAATGCGGCTTGAAATTGAGCAGCGCGCCGGTTTAGATGCCGTCGATATCTATGGTTTGTCTGAAGTGATGGGGCCGGGCGTTGCGAATGAATGCATCGAGACCAAAGATGGTCCGGTCATTTGGGAAGATCATTTTTACCCAGAGATTATTAATCCAATGACGGGCGAGGTGGTTGCCGATGGCCAGCCAGGCGAGTTGGTATTTACCTCGCTAACTAAGCAAGCGATGCCGGTGATTCGTTATCGCACGCGCGACTTGACTTGGCTGTTACCACCAACGGCGCGCAGCATGCGACGTATGGGGAAAATACTCGGACGCACGGATGACATGATGATCATTCGTGGTGTGAATGTGTTTCCATCGCAAATCGAAGAATTGCTATTGCAGCAGTCATCATTAGCGCCGCATTATCAGCTGGTGCTAACGCGTGAAATGCACTTAGATCAGTTAGAGGTATTAGTCGAAACACGCGAGGATGTGCGGCACGGTGACGGTATTCGTGGCGGTACATCGCTAGAGCATATGATCAAATCATTGATTGGTATTTCATGCACAGTGACTGTATTGCCTCCGAATGGCGTTGAGCGAACCTTGGTAGGCAAAGCTCGCCGTATTGTCGACAAGCGAAATTAATCCTTAGCTTAATGATTAGATTAAATGATTTGCTAAGTGAGTTTGGTTAAAGCATTGTTTAAAACCCTCTTGGTTTACCATGTGGTTTTATTTTTCCATCACGGCCGTTCATGCCTGAATTAGACATTCGACCCGACCAATCTATAGAGTTGCTCAAGGCTTTACATATTCTGACCCGTGACGGGAAAATGAATCAGGATAGTCGCCGCAAGCTCAAGCAGGTTTATCATTTACTTCAATTCATAGAGCCACTGTTAAAGCAGCTGGCAGAAGATGGGCATGCGCTTTCGCTGGTCGATCATGGCGCTGGAAAATCGTATCTGGGTTTCATGCTCTACGATTTATTTTTTAAGCAGCGCAATGACGACTCACACATTTACAGTATTGAGACCCGCCCGGAATTAGTCGATCGTGCGCAGACGCTAGCCAAGAATTTGGCGTTTGATCGCATGTCTTTTTTTCCTCTGTCGGTCGCTGAGTCGATTACTTCAACGGATTTGCCTGCGACCGTTGATATCGTGACTGCGTTACATGCCTGTGACACTGCGACGGATGACGCGATTAGCTTTGCCTTAAAAAAACAAGCTCGCTATATTGTATTGGTGCCCTGTTGTCAGGCTGAGCTGGCGGGTGTGTTGAGAAAATTGAAGTCGCAATCGCTGGCTCGCGATGCGCTGACTGAAATATGGCGTCATCCTATTCACACACGCGAATTTGGTAGCCATGTAACGAATGTGCTGCGCTGTCTGCAACTCGAAGCGCATGGCTATCAAGTGAATGTGACTGAGCTGGTGGGTTGGGAGCACTCGATGAAAAACGAATTAATCATCGCGACCTACAAAGATTTGCCGCGTCAGCGAGGATCGCAGCGTCTGCAAAAGGTCTTGCTCGACTTGGGGCTGGAGGAAATGGCGCCGCGCTACTGGCTCCCAGCCTGAAACTACGTCAATTAATTTTGGCCTTCAGGTTGACGGCGGTGCAAAGCAGTGGCAGGCAATGAATGGCTGGCGATGAAAATTTCGTGCATTAGCAAGCTAAAACTTCCTACCAACAGCAGCATAGTCGCTACAAAGGCGAATGCGATTAGCGAGTCGAGTTTCAGATGGATTGAATCATCAACAAACAAGGCTACGACGATGGAGCAGATAAGAATCATGCAAGCGGTCGACAAGCCAAACGCACGGTGAATGGCCGTCTCCCGGCGCTGAAGAACTGATAGTTCGTGAACCAGCGCTGGCCGTAGTCCTGAGCCGCTGGATAAGCGCCCTTCTAACACTTCTGAACGATCGCTGATACGTTCTAGACGATTGTTGAGCACGCGCATCTGTAGCATAACGCCGAGCAGCAATAATGCGGGCGTAATAGCCATGCTAATCAGTGTGCCGATATCATCGAAAAAAGAGGCCATTTCGGGACTCCAAATAATTAAGTAATTGCCCATTGTATCCGCTTCACCGTTTAGCGGTAGCTCAAACCAGAGCAAATTTCTCGGCGTTGTTGCAGACGGGAGGCGGCATGCTTAGGGTGTGGCTGCTAGCCAGAGGGTTTTGCAGCCCAAGGGGCACACTTAGTATATGTAGAATTCATTTTGTGATTTTCCAGAAATAGAATAACTTCTGGCTTCGGATAGAAATTTTTGTCATCACACTATCATTAGTTAGCAAATAATAAAAATAATCCATGTAAGTACGATGGATATCTGCTTTAGGAGGCGATGTTTGCGGCCATGGTCGTCGATAGTCCCGCTTAGTAATTGCGCCGCATATTCATCCGCTGAACATACCCCCCAGGAGTACGAATGCCGGACATCATTCTTGAAACCCGAAATTTAACGCGTGAATTCAAAGGATTTATTGCAGTCAATCAGGTCAATCTTCAAGTTCAGCGCGGACATATCCACGCCCTGATTGGCCCCAACGGTGCGGGTAAGACCACGTGTTTTAACTTACTCACGAAATTTCTCATCCCCACATCGGGGCAGATACTGTTCAAAGGTCAGGATATAACTTCGCTCGAATCTGCACAGATCGCGCGCATGGGCATTATTCGTTCGTTCCAGATTTCAGCGGTTTTTCCGCATCTGAGCGTGTTGGAAAATGTGCGTATTGGTTTGCAGCGCAACATGGGAACGTCATTTCATTTCTGGAAAAGTGAAGCTACGCTGAATCAATTAAATGATAGGGCGATGCAATTACTGGCGGAAGTTGGCTTGGAAGAGTTTGCTGAAAGCATTACGGTAGATTTGCCCTATGGTCGTAAGCGCGCGCTTGAAATCGCCACGACATTAGCCATGGACCCTGAGCTGATGTTATTGGATGAGCCAACCCAAGGTATGGGACATGAAGATGTAAAACGTGTCACGGCCTTAATTAAAAAAGTATCGCAAGGGCGCACCATCTTAATGGTTGAGCACAACATGAATGTGGTGGCGGATATTTGCGATCGCATTTCCGTACTTCAGCGTGGTGCCATTCTGGCAGAAGGTGATTATCAGTCTGTTTCACAAAACCCGCAGGTGCTCGAGGCCTATATGGGTAGTGCGAATGTATTGGAAGGGGCGCACTAATGACGAAGGCACTAGAAATCAAGCATCTGCAAGCTTGGTATGGCGAATCACACATTCTTCATGATGTGAATTTTTCGGTTGAGCAGGGCGAAGTGGTGACGCTGCTGGGTCGCAATGGCGCGGGTCGTACAACAACGCTGCGCGCAATTTTAGGTTTGACAGGTCGTCGTGAAGGTTCGGTAAAAATCAATGGTGTTGAAGCCATCACGATGGCGACCCATCGCATTGCGCATTTGGGCATTGGTTATTGCCCCGAAGAGCGCGCGATTTTTTCATCGCTATCAGCCGAAGAAAATTTAATGCTGCCACCGACCTTAAAGCCAGGCGGTATGTCGGTTGAACAGATTTACGATATGTTTCCTAATCTGTCAGAACGTCGGCATAGTCAGGGCACGCGGTTGTCAGGAGGCGAGCAGCAGATGCTGGCAGTAGCGCGTATTTTGCGCACGGGTGCCAAGCTCTTATTGTTAGATGAAATTTCTGAGGGCCTGGCGCCGGTGATTGTGCAAGCACTGGCACGCATGATTTTGTCGCTTAAATCACAGGGGTACACCATAGTGATGGTTGAGCAGAATTTCCGATTTGCCGCACCGCTAGCCGATCGTTTTTATGTGATGGAGCATGGGCAGATTGTTGAACAGTTCGCTGCTGCAGAACTCGCTAGCAAAACGGCTGTGTTGAACGAATTGTTGGGGGTCTAACATGGAACTTTTTGGAATTCCTATGTCGGCCCTGTTGGGGCAATTGCTGCTGGGTTTAGTTAATGGCTCGTTTTACGCGATGCTCTCGCTGGGCCTTGCGGTGATTTTTGGTTTGCTCAATGTGATTAATTTTGCTCACGGCGCCTTGTACATGATGGGTGCATTTCTGGCGTGGATGGGCCTGAACTATTTCGGTATTAATTACTGGGTGATGCTGATCGTTGCTCCGATACTGGTGGGACTATTTGGCATCATCATTGAAAAAACGATGCTGCAGTGGTTGTACCGTTTAGATCATTTGTATGGTTTGCTGCTCACGTTTGGTATCACGCTGATGCTAGAGGGAATATTCCGTTCTTTCTATGGTGTCTCGGGCCAGCCGTTTTCAGTACCTTCACAACTTTCAGGTGCGACCGATTTAGGTTTCATGATTCTGCCTAATTATCGAGCGTGGGTAGTCTTCGCATCGATCGTGGTATGTCTGATGACCTGGTTTGTAATCGAAAAAACGCGTTTGGGTGCGTATCTGCGTGCGGGTACTGAAAATCCAAAAATGGTGGAAGCGTTTGGTATCAATGTGCCGCTGATGGTCACACTCACCTATGGATTTGGTGTGGCACTGGCCGGTTTTGCAGGCGTGTTGGCGGCTCCCGTTTTACAAGTATCGCCTTTGATGGGATCCAATTTAATCATCGTTGTTTTTGCAGTGGTGGTGATTGGTGGCATGGGCTCGATACTCGGATCGATACTGACCGGACTTGGACTAGGTGTGATTGAAGGCCTGACCAAAGTGTTCTATCCCGAGCTTTCGGCGACGGTAGTTTTTATCATCATGGCGATTGTTTTATTGATTCGCCCCGCTGGCCTGTTCGGCCGCGAGAAATAAGGAGTCGCCACCATGTTGAAAAAACTCGGTTACCTTGCTGTGTTAGTTGGCGCTTTGGCCGCACCTATGTTTTTGTATCCGGTGCTATTGATGAAAATTCTGTGCTTCGCTTTGTTCGCGTGCGCATTTAATTTATTGATTGGCTTTACAGGTCTTCTGTCATTTGGTCATGCTGCATTTTTTGGTGGCGCATCGTATATCGCGGGCCATGCGTTAAAAGTTTGGGGCGTTCCAACGGAGTTAGGTCTTTTGTTGGGAGTTGTCTTTGCTGCCCTGATGGGTCTGCTGGTGGGTAAGTTGGCGATACGTCGACAAGGTATTTACTTCACCATGATTACGATGGCGCTGTCGCAGATGCTGTTCTTCGTATTTTTGCAAGCACCGTTTACCGGTGGTGAAGATGGTTTGCAGTCGATACCCAGAGGTACGCTGTTAGGTAGTATCGATCTGAAAAATGACCTGACCATGTACTACGTGGTGTTGGGCATTGTGATTGCCTCTTTCTTGCTGATAGTTCGGATTATTCATTCCCCGTTTGGTCAGGTGCTTAAAGCGGTTAAAGAGAACGAGCCGCGTGCTATTTCATTGGGCTATGACACTGATCGCTACAAGCTGCTGGCTTTTGTTTTGTCAGCTGCGTTGGCTGGTTTGGCTGGCTCAACCAAAGCAGTTGTTTTGGGTTTTGGTACCTTAACGGATGTGCATTGGTCGATGTCGGGTCTGGTGGTATTGATGACGTTGGTCGGTGGTATGGGTACCTTGCTGGGTCCTGTGGTTGGCGCCATCATCATCATTGCGTTGGAAAATAAACTCGGTGATTTTGGTACCTGGCTAGCGACGATCACTCATATTGAATGGTTCAACACGATTGGTGAATCGGTCACGATGGTGACGGGATTTATTTTTATCATGTGTGTACTCGCCTTTAGACGTGGCATCATTGGTGAGTTGGCGGCACGGATACGTTGAGGTCAGATTTGCACGCCTACTATTATTAAAACTGAGAATTAAACAAACAAGTTAACGACATGAGCAAAGCAAGTTTTCATTGGGAAGATCCATTCTTACTCGATCAGCAGTTAACAGAAGAAGAGCGCATGGTGCGCGATGCAGCGGCTGTGTATGCACAAGAAAAGCTGACGCCTCGTGTGCTAGAAGCATTTCGTAACGAGCGCACAGACCCCTCTATTTTTCGTGAGATGGGTGAGCTGGGAATGTTGGGCGTCACTATTCCTCCTGAATACGGTGGTGCAGGATTGAATTACGTTAGCTACGGGCTCATCGCACGTGAGATTGAACGCGTTGATTCTGGCTTTCGTTCCATGATGAGTGTGCAAAGCTCGTTGGTGATGCTGCCTATTTATGAATTTGGAACCGAAGCGCAAAAGCAAAAATATTTGCCTAAGCTCGCCACCGGTGAGTGGATAGGATGCTTTGGTTTGACTGAGCCAGATCACGGATCCGATCCGGGCGGCATGGAGTCCCGTGCTAAAAAAGTGGATGGTGGCTATAGCCTGTCCGGTTCGAAAATGTGGATTAGTAATAGCCCATTAGCTCAGGTATTTGTGGTGTGGGCTAAAGACGATGAAGGAAAAATTCGCGGCTTCATCCTTGAAAAAGGATGGAAGGGTCTCTCGACACCGGCAATTCATGGCAAGGTTGGTTTGCGCGCATCCACCACCGGTGAGATCGTGATGGATCAAGTGTTTGTTCCTGAAGAAAATGCCTTCCCAGAAATCCGTGGATTAAAAGGTCCGTTTACCTGTCTGGATGCCGCGCGCTTTGGTATCTCTTGGGGTGCTTTAGGTGCTGCCGAATTTTGTTGGCACACAGCGCGCACCTACACCTTGGAGCGTAAACAATTTGGTCGCCCGTTAGCAGCGAATCAACTCATACAAAAAAAATTAGCCGACATGCAAACGGACATTGCGCTGTCATTGCAGGGATGTTTAAGGCTAGGTCGTATGCGTGATGAAGGTACGGCAGCGGTTGAAATCACCTCCATCATGAAACGTAATTCCTGTGGTAAGGCCTTGGATATTGCGCGTGTAGCTCGCGATATGTTGGGTGGGAATGGGATTAGTGATGAATACGGTGTTATTCGTCACGTAGTGAATCTTGAAGTGGTGAATACCTATGAAGGTACGCACGATATTCATGCGCTGATACTTGGTCGCGCCCAGACCGGCATTCAGGCCTTTTTCTAAGTCTTACTATGGCCGGCGCGCTCGATGGCATAAAAATTATCGATCTCTCACGCGTGCTGGCAGGTCCGTGGTCTACTCAAAATTTAGCGGATTTGGGTGCAGACGTTATCAAGGTAGAGCGTCCCGGCGTGGGCGACGATACGCGCAGCTGGGGCCCACCTTTTGTGTCTCGTACTGAAGGTAATGCTCAAGATGCAGCCTACTTTTTTTGCGCGAATCGAAATAAGCGTTCCCTCACATTAGATTTCACGACAGAGAAGGGCCGTGACATTTTATTCAAGCTGATCGCGCAAGCCGATGTACTGATTGAAAACTACAAAGTCGGTGGCCTGAAAAAATACGGCCTTGATTACGACTCACTATCCCGTATTAATCCTCGTCTCATTTATTGCTCTATCACCGGTTTTGGGCAAGACGGCCCCTATGCCGATCGACCCGGCTATGACGCATTGGTGCAAGCGATGGGCGGTTTGATGAGTATTACCGGCGAGCCTGATGAGGTGCCGGGTGGTGGCCCACAAAAAGTGGGTGTGGCAGTGGTTGATATCCTGACTGGTTTGTATGCGACGAATGCAATTCTTGCAGCGCTGTTACATCGCGCTAAGAGCGATCAAGGTCAGCATATCGATATTGCTTTGCTGGATGTGCAGGTAGCCACACTCGCGAATCAAGCAGGCAATTATTTATTGAGCGGGTACGTACCGCAACGCATGGGTAGCGCCCATCCCTCCATCGTTCCGTATCAGCCTTTCGCTTGCGCGGATGGTCATGTGATGCTGGCGATTGGCAACGATAGTCAATTTACCGCGCTGTGTCGCGCTGCTGGACAATCTGCTATCGCGAGTGACGTACGTTTTGCAACGAATGCAATGCGGGTTCAGCATCGTGCTGAATTACTGGGCGTATTAATACCTTTAATGCAGCAGCATGGCGTCGAAACATGGTGTGAGTTGGCGCAGAAAGAAGGATTTCCTTGTGGGCCTATCAACACGATTGATCGTGTCTTTCATGACCCGCAAGTGCGCGCACGTGAGATGCAAATTCAGATGAATTCACCCAGCTATGGAGTACTGGATTTGGTGGCTTCACCGATGCGCCTCTCAGCGTCACCAGTGAGTTATCGTCGTGCACCGCCTTCGCTGGGACAAGACACGCAGGACGTATTGCGTGAACTTCATTACTCAGATGATCAGATAACGAGTCTGCGTGATTCAGGTGTGATCTAGCCAGACCGCAGAGTCAACGCTTTGACATCGTTATTTTGAGTGACGGATTTTTCGCTTGATAGTCGAGAAAAGCCTGCTGCGTGCTAAGGAAGATTCTATTTTGCATGCGTTCACCGAGATCGGTTTGTTGCAGCCTATCTTGAACGGGTCCCTTAATTTCAGCAAATTGCAGCGTAATACTTCTAGCTGTTAGCGTTTTTTCAAGCTCAGTCAACATACCTAATGCGGTTGTATCGAGTTGATTGACAGCCGAGAGTATCAGCAACACACAATTAGTCGATGGATGCTCGCTGAGTAGGCCTTCGATTTTTTCTGCGATGAGTTGAGAGTTGGCAAAGTAAATGCTCTCATCAATACGCAACGCGATCAGCCCTGGAAAAACGTCTACCTGATGACGTTCCACATTTCTGAAATGTTCAGTCCCTGGCACACGACCGACTAAGGCCATGTGTGGGTGACTACTGCGCCAGACAAGTACTGCGAGTGACATCGCAACGCCGATCACAATGCCTTCTTCCACACCAAAGACGATTACGCCAGCGAAAGTCAGCAGCAGAGCGATGGCATCGGCTTTATCGTAGTGCCAGGCTTCTTTGAGCGTCTGCGTATCAATCAGACCTATGACAGCCACAATAATCGTGGCCGATAAAACCGCTTGTGGCAGGTAGTAAAACCATTCGGTTAAGCCTGCGATAACGATCGCCATTAAAACAGCAGAAACAATACCCGCTGCAGGTGTTTGTGCACCCGCAGAAAAATTCACGACTGATCGAGCAAAACCCCCCGTTACTGGAAATCCACCCGAGATGGCGCTGGCGATATTCGCCGCTCCAATGCCGACGAGTTCAGAATTTGGATTGATGCGTTGTCCGCGTTTGAGTGCCAGCGATTGTCCGACTGAGACGCTCTCTACAAATCCCACCAGTGATATCAACAACGCGGGTAACAAGAGCATGTTGATTTGATCCCACTGAATGGACGGTAGTCCGATGGAAGGTAGTCCGGCTGGAATGCTTCCCACAATCGATACTTTGTCAGTTTGATCCAGCCCATAGATAGCGACTAGTGCAGTTGAAATAATGACCACGGCCATAGGTGCTAGTTTGGTGAGTAGGTCAGAACTTTTTGCAGAGATGCCTATCTGCTTGAGCAGCACGCCGAGATATTTGCGCGCAAATAATAGAAACACTACTGCACTTAAACCCAAGAGTGCCGTTGTCGTGTTTGTTTCATGCAGATGTTGCGCAAGATTCTTAAGTGAGGATAGAACACCAGATGATGAAAACTGAAGTCCGAGTAAATACTTGAGTTGTCCTATAGCGATCAATACGGCGGAACCAGAGATAAACCCACTGATCACCGGATGACTGAGAAACCACGCTAAAAAACCTAGGCGTAAAAAACCTGCCACTAACAGCATGAGCCCCGATAGCAGCGCCAAGAGTATCGATAGCGAAATATAGTCAGCGGATCCTTGTGCTGCCAGTGGCATCAGCGCACTGGCTGTCATCAACGACGAAACAGCGACTGGGCCGACAGCTAGCGTCATGCTGCTTCCAAATAAAGCGTAGGCCACCATAGGAAGCAGGCTGGCGTACAAGCCGATCTCGGGTGGTAATCCAGCCAGCATGGCGTACGCCAGACTCTGGGGAATCAGCATGACAGTCACGATCAGACCGGCTGTGATATCGCCAGCGATGAACTGACTCTGATAAGTTTTTAGCCACGCAGGCAGTGACAAGGCAAGACTCATAAATTAATTTGCGCTTTAAACATCGCTAGCCAATTGTTTTAAATTTTGTGAGCGAGCACCGCTACGGCAAAACGCCAGCAGGGGAGCGGGTCGGGTGGCGAGCAGCTCGGCAAATTTTCTGGCTTGCTGCTCAGTGATCTGGCCACTGATGACCGGAAGGTATTCATAGCTCAGTCCGGCGGCGTGTGCCGCGGCTTCCATCATCGCGCTGGTTGGTTGATCTGCACCGCCTTCGCCGTCGGGGCGATTATTCACTACTGTCTTAAAGCCCATTGCGGCGACTTCCGCCATATCTGATGGGCTCAACTGCGGAGCTGTGCCAAATTTGTCGGTGTGGCGTGTGATGTTTGCGCTCATGTTCTCTCCTCCAGGGGGTGCTTTTATATAAATGGGTAGGGACAGCAATCAATTTCATGAAATACATTATATTGACAAATAAACTGTAAGTAAATATAATGTGTTCAGATTAATTATTTACTCGGAGCTGACAATGGTTGCGAATTCACACCCCCAAGTCCATGGAATTTTCGATCCGGCCACTTGGACGGTCACGTATGTGGTCTACGCAAAAGAGGGCGCCGCATGCGTCATTATCGACCCAGTTCTGGACTATGACCCGAAATCAGGGCGCACCCGAACTGATACAGCCGATAAGTTAATCAAGTTTGTGGAAGAAAAAAAATTGCAGGTCGAATGGATACTTGAGACTCACGCTCATGCCGATCACATTACGGCGGCTGCTTATCTGAAGCAAAAGCTGGGTGGCAAAACAGCGATTGGCGACCATATCCCAGCGGTGCAAAAAGTATTTAAAGGGATTTTTAATCTCGAATCTGAATTCGCCACGGATGGTTCACAGTTTGATCATCTACTTAACGATGGTGAGAAATTTCATTTCGGTGATTTGACCGGTAGTACCATGTTAGTGCCGGGTCATACTCCGGCATGCGTGGCGTACCAGATTGGCGATGCAGTATTTGTAGGAGACACCATGTTTATGCCGGATGTGGGTACTGCTCGGTGTGATTTCCCCGGTGGTGATGCCAAGGTGCTGTATGGATCAGTAAAAAAGATTCTTAGCTTGCCCGAGCAAACTCGGCTGTTCATGTGTCATGACTACCCGCCGAACGACAGACCGGTAGCGTTTGAAACCACAGTCGCCGAGCAACGCCAAAAAAATATTCATATGCATGATGGCATTAGTGAGGCTGAGTTTGTAAAAATGCGTACTGAGCGTGATGCGACACTAGAAATGCCGGTACTGATTTTGCCCTCGGTACAGGTGAATATTCGTGCAGGTGAGATGCCGCCGAAAGATGACAACGGCATCGCTTATTTGAAGATTCCGGTGAATGCTCTTTAAAGGCTATTTGCATAGATAATAAAAAAAGCCCGCGCTGTATGCGCGGGCTTTTTATTTAAGCGCGTACTTCTTACAGGCCGCCGTTTTGCTGCGCGACCATCATGTACAGCATAGGAATCGACAGCATCGTGTTGAAGCGTGAAGTCAGCATCGCCAAACGAGCAGCAGCTGCTTTTTCTTCAGGCTCAACAGTGACTATACCGAGAGCTTTTTTCTGATTTGGCCAGATGATGAACCACACGTTAAATGCCATCACCAGCGCTATCCACATACCAATACCAATCGCGTGTACTGGCTGGCGCAAGCCGAGTGCATCGACTAGGTAGCCATTCATCCACGCAACCAACAAGCCAGTCACGACGGTAGCCAGAGCGGCATAGCGGAACCAGAAAAGTGCCGTAGGTGCAATCACTTTACCAATCGCAGGCTTTTGCTCGTCTGGGATTTTAGGCATCGATGGAATTTGCACAAAGTTGAAGTACCAAAGCAGACCAATCCACATGATCCCCGACACTACGTGTAACCAGCGCATGAAAAACGCGCCCCAAGCATGACCCATTTGCGGGCCGGCACCGGCCACGCTGCTAGCGATCAAGATCAGAAGGATCAAAAGTACGATCCCGGCGATGATCGTTCGTCCTAAAGATTGCAGAATTGCAGCCATCATTACCTCCCAAAAATTTCACATGTCAATTTTTATACGGGTTTCAATCCGATTGAAGCCCTTGTAATTCCGCGCGAAGTATAGCCTAAGCGGCAATTTCTCATGGAATGGACTGAAAAGCTCCCGATTCTGCTCAATCTTTTGCGGTTGTTCGCGCTGCGATGTCGACCAAAGTACTGCCGCCCGCCAGTGTGAGTTTTAACCGTTGGGGTGGTTGTATCTCTGAGGGCTGGCGCAGTACTCGACCCGATTCGTCAGCCAAGATCGCATAACCGCGCTCTAGTGTGCGCTGAGGAGCGAGTAGTTCAAGCTGATCGTTAGCGGATTTGAGGGCGTGTTGCCAGCGGGTGAGTCGCGAACTAAATGCCGTCTGCAGTTGTGTCGTTTTAGCGCTCAGTCGTGCGCCGCGTATACGGGTGTCGGGCAAGGCATGTTGTAAGCGGCTACGCGCTTGTTCGATGCGAAAGCGTGCGCCTGCTATCGGTGTGGTGGCGCCGTGTCGCAAGCGATTCAGCAAGCTCGATAGTCGAAGTTTTTGATGATCAATCGCCATGCTGGGGCTTTGTAATCGGTGAGCCATCCAGTCCAGTGTTTGCGAATGATCGTCCAGCACGCGTCGAAATCCATCGGTCAAATCCAGCGCATGCTGGTGTAACTCAGCTAGCCAATCGTCCGTTGGAATAGCCGCCATTTCTGCCGCAGCCGTTGGGGTTGGTGCACGAAGATCAGCTACAAAATCGGCGATGGTGAAATCGGTTTCATGCCCCACACCACAGACCACTGGAATAGTTGACTCAGCAATCGCTCGTGCAACGCGCTCATCATTAAATGACCAAAGATCTTCAAGGCTGCCGCCACCCCGACAAACAATCAGCACATCGCACTCGGCGCGTTGGGATGCGGTGTTAATAGCCGCCGCAATTTTTTCTGCCGAGCCTTCACCTTGCACGGCGGTGGGATATAGAACGATAGAGAGATGCGGCGCACGGCGACGCAAGGTGGTGATGACGTCGCGTAAGGCCGCCGCTTGCGGACTAGTGACGATACCGATTTGACGCGGGAAAACAGGTAACTCGCGCTTACGATCAGCATCAAACAAACCTTCGGCGGTTAGCTTGGTCTTTAATTTTAAAAAAGCTTCATACAGATTGCCAACGCCTGCTTTACGCATCGCCTCGACATTCAGCTGAAAATCGCCACGCGCGGCATACAGGCTGACTACGGCGCGCACTTCAACTTTGTCGCCTTCGCGCGGAGCAAAATCAACAAGCTTCGCTCGTCCACGAAACATCACCGAGCGCACCTGGGCCGATGCATCTTTAAGCGTGAAGTACCAATGACCCGAAGCGGCGTGCGTGAAGTTAGAAATTTCACCGCTGATCCACGTCAGTGGAAAGCTGCGCTCTAATAAGCGACCGACGGCTTGATTTAGTTGGCTGACGGTCAGAATGTCGGAATTGCCGCCGTCGCTGGGTTGGCTTTCAGAGAACATGAATACGGTCGCAGTGGAAAATGAATGCGTATTGTCGCTGCTCAGCAGGATTCTCGCACTTTTGATTGCATGCTTACTTAATGAGCGCAGTGATTTTTTGCCTTTGAATCAGTAGCTTTGCTTAGCCTAGGTGGGCTTATACACAGACTTGCTCACACGATCTGTGCATAACTAGTTTAGAGATCGCTCTATAATTACTTAAGATATAAGAAAGTAAGTGATTGCTTTTTTCCGATGATTCGACTCGGCCTCTTGCAGTGGTGTGCTAGCCCCCCTAGCTTGCTGCAGGTTAGCAAAGCGGTTACAGTCGCCTCCATTCTTTCTTTTGTGCAGGAGAACGCATTTGTTTGCGATCATTCAAGCAGCAGGTTGGCCGATTTGGTTTTTGCTCATCGCGTCGGTTATTTCCGTTACGGTCATTATTGAGCGGCTACTTTATTTGCGAGCCGCCAGAATTCTTCCACCTAACTTGCTGCCAGAGGTGATTGCAGTCACACGCTCAGGTAGCGTTGACGCAGAAGTGGTTGAGCGCTTAGAAAGTAATTCGCCACTAGGTCGTGTGCTTGCTGCGGGTATGCGCAACCGCGAAGCATCGCGCGAAGTCATGAAAGAAGCGATAGAAGAAGCCGGTCGTGCAGCCGCCCATCAGCTCGAGCGTTATTTAACGACCTTGGGAACGATCGCTACCTTGGCGCCTTTGATGGGTTTGTTTGGCACCGTGATCGGCATGATCGAATTGTTTGGTGCCACGGGTGGTGTCGGTGCCGATCCGCTGCAAGTCGCCCACGGTATTTCGGTGGCACTGTACAACACGGGTTTTGGTTTGGCCGTGGCTATGCCATCGCTGGTATTTCATCGGCACTTTCATGCCTTAGTCGATGGTTTTGTGATCGACATGGAGCAGCAAGCTGTGCGCTTTGTTGATACCGTCACCGGCCAGCGAGACTAAGATGAATTTTCGCAAAGGCCAGCGGCGCGCTCCACCTGAGATTAATCTGATTGCCTTCATCGATGTGTTGTTGGTGATTTTGATTTTTCTGATGGTGAGTACCACGTTCAGTAAATTCACTAGCCTTAACGTGAGCCTTCCATCGGCCGAGGCGGATTCCACGCCATTGCCGAAATCGATTACGGTCGCTGTGGATGCGCAGGGCCATTACGCCATTCAACAGCAGCGCGTGGCGGCTACCGATTCTGCATCATTGGCCACGGTTTTGCGTGAGGCCGCGCGTGGGAATGCCGAGATAACGGTTGAGATTCATGCTGATGCGATGGCTAGTCATCAGTCAGTCGTGCAGCTGATGGAAGCGGCACGCATTGCGGGATTGCCTAAATTGGTATTCGCGGCTCAGTCGGGCGCGGCGCGCTAGTTGACCGCCTGTGTTCCTTTATTTACTTCAGCCTGCTCGGGCAACGCATGACGCAGCAATCGCCGATTGAAATTTTCCTAACTCGTACTTGGCTAAGTCGCGGTCTCGCGGCGTGGTTGCTGTGGCCGATTTCCTTGGTGTTCGGAGCGATCATCGCGATACGCCGTTGCTTGTTCAAAGTGGGTGTGTTTGAACAAACGCGTTTACCGGTTGCTGTGATTGTGGTCGGTAACATCTATGTTGGAGGGACTGGTAAAACCCCTTTAGTGATTTGGTTAAGCAGGCAGTTGCGCGAGCAAGGGTTTGTACCCGGTGTGATTTCGCGTGGCTATGGTGGCGATGCCAGCCGCGTGGTGGAAATCAATGCGCAGATGTCGCCGGATGATATTGGTGATGAACCTTTACTCATTCTACAAAGAGCGGGCGTGCCGTTAGTCGTGGGGCGCAACAGAGTTAGCGCTGCGCGAGCTTTGCTGACTGCACATCCCGTAGTGAACGTGATTATTTCTGACGATGGCCTACAACATTACGCATTAGGCCGCGATATCGAAATTCTGTTATTTGATGAGCGCGGCATCGGCAATGGATGGTTGTTACCCGCGGGGCCATTGCGCGAGCCGGTAACGCGTCGGTTTGATTTTCGGGTGTTGAATGGCTTGGAGTCTGTGGGTGAAAATTCATTTTCTATGCAGCTAGTCGGTCAGCACGCTGAGCAATTAATTAACCGAGCGAATACCAAAGCACTAAAAGAACTTCCAGAAAATTTATCGATTGCCGCGGCTGCAGGTATTGGAAATCCCGAGCGTTTCTTTACGATGCTTAAACAGCTAGGCGTGAACGTACAAGAACATATCGCTTTGCCCGATCATTTTGATTACTCCAGCAATCCGTTTGAATCGTTAAAGGTGGACATCATTCTGATCACTGAAAAGGATGCAGTAAAATGCGGCAGGCGAAATGGCTTGGCGGATGATCCCAGACTTTGGGTAGTCCCTGTTGAAGCGGCTATTGCAGGTCCGTTTTCTGAACATCTTGTGGAGAAACTGCGTGGATACCCGACTGCTTGATATTCTTGTTTGCCCTCTGTGCAAAGGACCATTGAAGTTTGACAAGCAAGCACAAGAACTCATTTGTAATCCCGATCATCTGGCGTTCCCCATACGCGATGGCATTCCTATTATGTGGGCAGAGCAAGCGCGCGATATGAACGCTGCTAGCTCTCAGCAGAGCGATTCAGTTAGATAGCCTTTGCATTTCTGACCGCATTTTGTCCATGAGCTTCACTATCATTATTCCGGCCCGCATGGCATCAACACGCTTGCCGGATAAGCCACTCGCTGATTTAGGCGGCAAACCCATGATCGTGCGAGTCGCCGAGCGAGCAGCGATGTCGCGCGCGTCGCGCATTGTGGTGGCCACCGATCACGCAACTATTTTTGCTGCCTGTAAAGCACACGACATTGATGTACAGATGACTCGCGCCGACCATCCGTCAGGCACCGATAGAATTGCCGAGGTCGCAACAGCGCTGGCCTTGGCGGATGATCAGGTGATTGTGAATGTGCAAGGTGATGAGCCATTGATTGATCCTGAATTGATCAATGAGTGTGCGTCTTTGATAACCGAGCAGGTTCCAATGGCAACCGCAGCTCATCCGATTGATCAGATTATTGATTTATTTAATCCGAATGTCGTGAAAGTGGTGCTCGATAGTGCGGGACATGCTTTGCTATTTTCTCGAGCGCCTATCCCCTGGCATCGCGATGCCTTTGCGGTGAGTGATTTAAAAGAACTTCCCTCAGGTTATGAGCCGCTCAGGCATATTGGTTTATATGCGTATCGACGCGATTTCCTCGGTCGTTACTCATCATTGCCTAAATCACCCCTAGAAGATATCGAGGCACTCGAACAACTGCGAGTGCTCTGGAATGGTTTTCATATTGCAGTGCGACGAACATCGCATGTTCCGCAGGCAGGCGTTGATACGCCTGACGATCTTGAGCGAGTGCGCCGATATTTTGCTGTTTGAGCAAGTCTCTGACGAGGTCAAACCAACGTCTGTGACGGATTCTGTGGTAACTTTCGTGCGGATTATTCGGGAGATAGACCGGATGCCTGCAGGAGTTGCGCGGGTTTCGGTTTCAAAAAAAACGTAAGGAATAGGTAATGCGGTTGATTTTGCTAGGGGCGCCCGGTGCCGGAAAAGGCACGCAGGCGGCATACATAAAAGAACGTTTCAATATTCCACAGATCTCCACGGGCGATATGCTGCGTGCGGCTGTCAAAGAAGGCACTCCGCTTGGCCTGGCCGCAAAGAAGGTGATGGACGCGGGTGGATTGGTGTCTGATGAAATTATTATTGGCTTGGTCAAAGATCGCCTGAAGCAGGCCGACTGTGCCAACGGCTATTTATTTGATGGATTTCCGCGCACGATTCCGCAAGCTGATGCGATGAAAGATGCCGGCGTTGCTATTGACTATGTGCTCGAGATTGATGTTCCCGATGAAGCGATTATTGAGCGCATGAGTGGACGTCGCGTTCATCCTACTTCTGGTCGTACTTATCATGTGAAATTTAATCCGCCTAAGGTTGCAGGTAAAGATGATCAGACCGGTGAGGAGTTGATTCAGCGTGATGATGATCGCGAAGAGACCGTAAAAAAACGTTTGTCGGTCTATCATGAGCAAACCAAAGTATTGGTAGGTTATTACAATGATTGGGCGCAATCAGGCAAAACTGGCGCGCCTAAGTACCGCAAGATTGCGGGTGTGGGGCCGGTCGATGAAATTCGTGACCGCGCATTTGCTGCGCTGGCTCAATGAGAAGTGTTAATGAAAGCGGACTTCGGTCCGCTTTTTTCATGAGCGAAAGATCGTGTTAGTTGGTGGATGTTTCGTTCATTCAGTAGTGGAAGTTGTAGGTAGTCGTTGGTAAGTAATCAGTAGTATTGGTATCGATCGAGACAGGTCGAGGCGCAAAGGAAGTTAATTTTGTTGCGAACAATTGGAGGAGATATGGCATCACAAGGTCTGTGGTTTGCTGTGATATGCGGCCTCATCGCCGTTGTTTACGGTTTGGTTTCACGTAGCTGGATCCTGAGTCAGGACGCTGGCAATGCACGTATGCAGGAAATCGCTGCGGCGATTCAAGCAGGTGCTGCTGCTTATCTTACGCGTCAATACCGAACGATTGCGATCGTTGGCGTCGTACTAGCGGTGTTGATTGGGGTTTTTCTCGACCTTAAAACAGCGCTAGGTTTTATCGTTGGTGCGGTGCTGTCGGGTGCCTGCGGCTTCATAGGTATGAACGTCTCGGTACGTGCCAATGTACGTACAGCTCAAGCGGCTACTCGTGGTATCGGCCCTGCATTGGACGTTGCCTTCCGGGGCGGTGCAATTACCGGCATGTTGGTGGTGGGTCTGGGTCTGTTGGGTGTCTCGCTGTTCTACTACTTCATCGGTGGTTTAGAGAATCCTGATTCAGCAACACTCAAGCCTTTGCTGGGACTGGCATTTGGCTCATCGTTGATTTCTATTTTCGCTCGTCTGGGCGGCGGCATCTTCACCAAGGGTGCAGACGTCGGTGCTGATCTGGTTGGTAAGGTCGAGGCAGGGATTCCCGAAGATGATCCACGCAATCCAGCGGTTATTGCAGATAACGTGGGTGACAACGTTGGCGATTGCGCGGGTATGGCTGCCGATTTGTTCGAGACCTACGCGGTCACATTGATCGCGACGATGGCCTTGGGTGCATTGATGGTGGCATCTGCTCCGGGTGCTGCGGTGATTTATCCGCTGATCCTTGGTGGTGTATCGATTATTGCTTCGATCATTGGTGTGATGTTTGTCAAAGCAAGCCCTGACATGAAAAACGTGATGCCTGCGTTGTATCGCGGATTGATTGTTGCTGGTGTGCTGTCGCTGATCGCATTCTATTTCGTGACGAACATGGTATTCCCTGAGCCAATCACGATGGTGGGTGATCGTGTGGTGAGCGCGATGGAATTGTTTGGATCATGCGCAGTAGGCTTGGTGCTGACTGCAGCGATGGTGTGGGTGACCGAGTACTACACGGGTACCGATTTCGCGCCGGTTAAACACATTGCTCAAGCATCGACAACCGGTCATGCAACAAACATTATTGCGGGTATCGGCATTTCAATGAAATCGACGGCGTGGCCTGTGCTGTTTGTTTGTGCAGGTATTCTTGCATCGTATTCATTAGCGGGTTTGTTCGGCATTGCAGTCGCCGCAACCTCGATGTTGTCGATGGCTGGCATTATTGTTGCCCTCGATGCGTATGGCCCAATTACTGACAATGCCGGTGGTATTGCAGAAATGGCTGAGCTGCCAGAAAGTGTGCGCAACATCACCGATCCTTTGGATGCTGTTGGTAACACGACTAAGGCCGTGACCAAGGGTTATGCGATCGGTTCGGCTGGTTTGGCAGCGTTGGTGCTGTTTGCTGACTACACCCATGCGTTGCATGCTCGTGGCATCGACGTTGCCTTTGATCTTTCTGATCCTATGGTGATTGTGGGCTTATTTATCGGCGGTTTGATTCCGTATCTGTTTGGCGCTATGGCGATGGAAGCGGTGGGTCGTGCAGCGGGATCGGTGGTCGAAGAAGTGCGTCGTCAATTCCGCGAAATCCCCGGCATCATGGATGGTACGGGCAAGCCTGAATACGGCAAGGCAGTGGATATGCTGACTGCATCCGCTATCAAAGAAATGATGATTCCTTCATTGCTGCCTGTTGTGGTGCCTATCGTCGTTGGTTTGATTCTCGGACCGAGGGCATTGGGTGGTTTGTTGATGGGTACCATCGTGACCGGTTTGTTTGTCGCCATTTCTATGTGTACCGGTGGCGGTGCTTGGGACAACGCTAAAAAATATATCGAAGATGGTCATCACGGCGGCAAAGGTAGCGAGGCGCATAAAGCGGCTGTTACTGGCGATACCGTTGGCGATCCCTACAAAGATACAGCGGGTCCTGCAGTGAATCCGCTGATTAAGATTATCAACATTGTTGCGTTGCTAATCGTGCCGCTGTTGGCAGCCAAAGGTATTTTTGGTTAATGATGCGATTGTTTTAAATTAGAAAAGGCAGCTTAGGCTGCCTTTTTCTTTTGGCGGTTATCATTACGGCTTGGCAGCGCAATTTGCACAATGTGAGTTAGTGCCTGTAGATTTATTTATCGATCTGGAGAGAGCATGGAAATCAAGAATAATGTCTTCATCATTACCGGCGGTGCATCTGGCCTGGGTGCTGCTAGCGCACGTATGATTGTTGACAACGGTGGCAAGGTCGTACTCGCCGATGTACAAGTGGAAGCAGGTGAAAAACTCGCTGCTGAACTCAAGGGTAAATTTGTTAAGTGTGATGTGACCTCTGAAGCGGATGGTCTAGCGGTAGTGGCAGCGGCTGAATCGATGGGAACATTGGTTGGTTTAATCAACTGCGCGGGTGTGGCCCCGGCTGTTAAGACTGTCGGTAAAGACGGTGCGCATCCTTTAGATGTTTTTCAGCGCGTCGTAAACATCAACTTAATTGGTACATTCAACATGGCGCGTCTGGCGGCAGTGGCGATGAGTAATCATGAGCCGAATGCTGGTGGTGAGCGCGGCGTAATTATTAATACCGCTTCAGTGGCAGCGTATGACGGTCAGATCGGCCAAGCAGCCTATGGTGCATCGAAGGCAGCGGTGGTGGGTCTTACCTTACCGATGGCGCGTGATTTGTCGCGTAACGGTATTCGTGTGATGACGATTGCTCCGGGTATTTTCGAAACGCCGATGCTGTTAGGTATGCCGCAGGACGTACAGGATGCGTTGGGCCGCATGGTTCCGTTTCCTCCTCGTCTAGGTAAGCCGCACGAATATGCGCATTTGGCGAAAACTATTATCGAGAACACCATGATGAATGGTGAAACTATTCGACTCGATGGTGCCATTCGTATGCAACCAAAATAATTGCAATCACTGCAATGAGGGCGTGTAGGGAGCGAGCTTCCTACACGCTTTTTTTATTGCCGCTGCAGTGTGGCGTCGTTGCGATAGTAGAGCAGAGGGCTTTTAGTCGCGATCGGGTGCTGTTACTCTGAGGGTATGTCTGAACCACAAAAAACCGCTTTGTTTCTGGCCGGTGGTGGCGCTCGCGCTGCTTACCAGGTCGGTGTTTTGCAAGCTATTTTTTCATTGCTTAGTGAAACAGGTTGGCCGGCAGAGCGTAATCCGTTTGCCATTGTGTGTGGGACCTCCGCCGGCGCGATCAATGCCACTGCCTTTGCTAGCCGTGCCGACAATTTCGAAGAGAGCGTCACGCATCTGCTGAATGTCTGGCGCAATCTGAATGTCGAACAAGTTTATCGCGCCGATTCGATAGGCGTGATTCGATCAGGGGCGCGCTGGCTGTCTTTACTATCGTTTGGATGGTTGCTGCGTAAGTGGCATTCACAACCGCCGAATTCACTGTTGGATAATTCTCCACTGGCCGATTTGCTGAACAAAATGATCGATCTGCCACGTTTGGATGCCGCCCTGGAGCAGGGAGCCGTCGATGCGTTGGCAGTGTCTGCTTCGTCGTATACCGCGGGCCGGCACGTCATTTTTTATCAGTCGGCCGCTGAGATTTCTCCATGGCAGCGGGCGCAGCGAATGTCGATTCAGCAGCAAATCACTATTGATCATCTGCTGGCTTCGTCGGCGATTCCTCTTATTTTTCCTGCGGTGCCTTTGTACTGCAATGATCGCTGTGAGTACTTTGGTGATGGCTCTATGCGCGATGTGGCACCGATTTCGCCGGCTATTCATCTCGGTGCCAACAAAGTGCTGGTGATTGGTGCGGGTAACGTCGGTGTGAAACGTGAGTTCAGTCAGTTTTCGGGTTACCCCAGCCTTGCACAAATCGCCGGTCATGCCATGTCTAGTATTTTTTTGGATGGGCTGTCGTCGGATATCGAGAGGCTTACCCGTATCAATGGCACGCTTGCCTTATTGACGCCTGAACAGCGAGCGCTGACTCCTTTGCATCCTGTTGAAATGTTAGCGATAACGCCCTCCCAACCCCTAGATTTGATCGCTAGCCGTCATGTGGGAAGCCTGCCGCTGCCGATTCGTACTTTGCTCTCAGCGATCGGTGCGACCGAGCAGCGTGGCTCTGCACTAGCTTCCTATTTGTTGTTTGAGGCTAGCTTTACTCGTTCACTGATTGAACTGGGCCAAATTGACGTCTTAAAAAGGAAAAACGAAGTGTTGCAATTTTTTAAACCTTCTGACCATTAAGCCGATTTGGCTCTATTCCATTTCGATTCGGCAACTTCCGCCTTTAACCCTTAGCCCACTCAATTCAATACTTTGTTGGGATGGCGCCAAACACTCCCCATAAATTTCACAATAAATCAGCCTCTCTCTGATGTTTATTGCTAAATAACTATCTGTATTTATGCCCTTGAGGTCGCTCAGGGGTTTTGCCGAGACCAAAGGACAGGTATCATCCTGAGTTGCTGACGATCAAGTGCCGAATATGGTGGGTGGTCAAAAAATTAGAACTAACGTGCGTACGCAATCATTGCAAAATTCACAATTAATTTGAAATTGCGTGCGTTTTTTGATGTTAAAAAATTACCGTGAACATTTACATGCTCAGCGCGCCTTTGCAGCGCGAGGAAGAGGCCCAGGAAGTTATTCCGGCCAGCGGTTTGCTTCGCGCCGTTCCAACGAATGTGGTGCAATCTATCCGCGCCTTTCGGGTTACCGAATTGCAGGAGGAGGCGGTTCGTCTCGGCCAGCATTTTCTTTATGCTCATTGCGCGCAGGGACAGACACGTCAACAAATGCTAGGCATCATTGCTGAATCGTTTTATCTGCCCAAGCAATTTGCCAAAAATTATGATGCGCTGACTGAATGCCTGACCAAGGTGTTGCATGAGGCGGGTGATCAATCCGGATTTTTGGTGGTGTTAGAGCAGCTTCCCAGTACTCAGAAATTTGATAAAGAAGCGCGCGAAAATTTGTTGGATGTATTTCGTGACGCTGCTGATTTCTGGGCTGAGAAAAAAATCCCGTTTCGAGTTTTTTTCTCCTTTCAATAAGCAATCCATCGTTTGGACGTTGTTTCAGCGTTTAGCGCAGTGCGCTTATTCCCCTTCGTCCAGAAGGATGCGCTGTTAGAATTCGCGCTATGAAGCGCATCGTTATTTTAATTTCCGGACGCGGCAGCAATATGCAAGCCATGCTGAAAGTGGCGGCTGCAGAACATTGGCCAGCGCAATTTGCAGCAGTGATTAGCAATCAACCGAACGCAGCGGGCTTAGACGTGGCTCGAGCTGCAGGAATCGCTACCGCTGCAATCAATCATCGTGATTACCCAGATCGGGAACAATTCGATGCCGCATTGGCCGAACTGATTGATCAACACTCGCCTGACTTGATTGTTTTGGCCGGGTTTATGCGGATACTAACGCCGGGGTTCGTAAATCGGTTTTTTGGACGACTCATTAATATTCACCCTTCGCTGCTGCCGAGTTTTCCAGGACTGCACACGCATCAGCAGGCGATTGATGCTGGCGTAAAAGTCCATGGAGCAACGGTACATTTTGTTACCGCTGAACTAGATCACGGTCCTATCATTTCGCAAGCGACTGTGCCGGTGCTGGATGATGATACTGAGGACACGCTGGCTGCGCGTGTACTCGAGCAGGAGCATCGTATCTATCCTCAAGCCGTGCGTGATCTGATGTCCGATACGCTTAAGCTTGTTGATGGTCGGGTCGTTCGCTCCGCAGGCAAGTAGTTCTGAATTCTTTTTAGGCGATTACCACGCCTCACATTTTAGGCTGTAGAACGCCTCCCATTTCTGAAAGCAACGAATTATGAGATTGCCACCTGCAATCATCGCAAGTACTGAAGAAGCTTTGCGCGACGTGCTGCGCTTTACCGCGGCGGCGGATATGGTGCTTTCACGCTATTTTCGTGAGCATCCCAGGTTAGGTGGTCGTGAACGAGGAGTGATTGCCGAAGCGGTGTATGCGCTACTGCGTAAACGAACTCTCTTTACGCATTTAGCAGAATCAGGTTCGGGCTCGCAGATGCGTCGCATTGCCTTGTTGGGTTTAGCTCATGCCGTGGGTGTGGAGTCGATTGCGGGTATATCTGAGCAAGAGACTGCATGGTTAACCGAAGTGTTAGCACTGGATAGTCATAGTTTTTCTGTCGCGCTCAGAACCAACATGCCTGATTGGATTATGAGTCGATTGATCGCGCAGTTAGGCGAGGAAGAAGCCTTTCAATTGGTTGATGCGTTAAATGAAAGTGCGCCGCTTGATCTGCGGGTCAATACTAGTAAATCATCGATCGAAGTTGTGCAGGCTGAGCTAACGACAGCAGGTATTGTGAGTGAGCCCACACCTTACTCCTCGTTGGGTTTGCGTATAAAGAAAAAGCCCGCACTTCAAAATATGCCTATCTTTAAAGACGGTTGGGTTGAAGTGCAAGACGAAGGTAGTCAGTTACTGGCGCAAATTGTTGGCGCTAAACGCGGTGAAATGGTGGCTGATTTTTGTGCCGGCGCCGGTGGAAAGACCCTAGCGATTGGCGCTGCTATGCGCAACACCGGACGTCTATATGCATTTGATGTTGTAGAAAAGCGCTTAGCTAAATTGAAGCCTAGATTAGCGCGCAGTGGCTTGTCGAATGTTCACCCAGGTTTGATCGCACATGAGAATGACGCTAAAGTTAAACGTCTCTCGGGCAAGCTTGATCGTGTGTTGATTGATGCACCCTGCAGTGGTTTGGGAACCCTGCGACGTAACCCCGATATGAAATGGCGCCAGTCAGAAGGCGATATTTCGCAAATGAGTCAGCTACAGACATCAATTCTTGCGAGTGCTGCGCGTTTGGTTAAGCCAGGTGGCCGTGTGGTGTATGCAACATGTAGCTTGCTGGAAGAAGAAAATGAAGCCATTGTTACTAACTTCCTCAGCACGCATCCTGATTTTGAATTGCGTCCTATGAGTGAAGTGCTAGCTGAGCAAAAAATTCCATTAGTCATGGATGATTATCTTAAATTGCTACCTCATCGTCATCATACGGATGGATTTTTTGCGGCGGTGATTGAAAGGAAAACCTAAGCGTTGCGTACTGTTTTAAACATTTCGTGTGTGCTGTGGCTGTCGTTCAGTTCTCTATCATGGAGTCATGCGACAGAGACTAAGAGTATTCCCGAAACGTTTCCATCTCAAGGAACGGTACAGGTCGCATTTTCGCCGTGGGATGACACCCAGGCTTTGTTGATTGATGCGATTGCTGCAGCAAAAACGCAGATTCTCGTGCAAGCGTATTTACTAACGAGCCGGGCGATTGCTTCAGGTTTAATTGATGCGCGTCAGCGTGGAGTTGATGTGCGAGTTGTGGCGGACAGTCGCCAACATGAGGATACGGCAGGCTCATTGTTGAATCTGCTTGAGCAAAATAACATTCCCGTATGGTTAGAGACGCGCTATCGCCATGCGCATAACAAAGTGTTGTTGATCGATGCGCTTGGAAAGCATCCCGTGGTCATTACTGGAAGCTACAATTTCACGTGGGGTGCTCAGAATTTGAACGCCGAAAATCTGTTGATATTTCGTGATAATCGCCGCCTGACTGATCGCTACGCCAAAAATTGGGAACGGCACTGGCGACAGGCAACGCCTTATACCGTGAGTGAAAAAAAATGAACTATTCCGCCGCCTACAACTTATGGCTAGATTTATTAGCTGATCTGCAAAGTCTCGATTTTTTGTCGCAACTGTTTGTGCTTGCCCTTTGTATGGTTGCGGGTTGGGTTTTATCGCGCAGTTGGAGTAAACGTTTTTCACTGGAATCAGAGCGTTTACAGGCATTAACTATGCCGACCGGTAGTTTTCGAACTGTGTTGACGCCGCTATTTACGGTGATTTTGATTGAGCTTGCTATCGCATTAATGAAAAGCTGGCATCACGTTGGGCTGTTACGTGTTGCAGTACCGCTGTTGCTTTCATTTTCATTGATTCGGGCGGTATTTTTTTTGTTACGCAAAGCCTTTGCCAGAGAAGGTCGCGTAGGTCGCTTCATGCAAGCCTTCGAGCAAACATTTGCGACCATTGTTTGGATTGGTTTTGCGCTCTACGTGACGGGTTTGTGGCCTGAGCTTGTATTGATTCTTGAAGAGACCATGATTCCCATCGGGCGTCATCGTGAATCACTGCTGGTCATTATTCAGGCCCTACTGTCGGTCGGTGTGACCGTGGTGTTAGCGCTGTGGGCTTCTGCGGTGCTTGAGCAAAAATTGATGCAACTGGAGACATTTCATTCATCGCTACGCGTTGTTATGGCGCGCGCGGGCCGTGCATTTTTTCTATTGATCGCCGTTTTAACTAGTCTGTCATTGGTGGGCATTGATTTAACAGTGTTATCCGTTTTCGGTGGTGCTTTAGGCGTCGGTCTTGGTTTGGGTTTGCAGAAATTAGTCAGTAGTTATGTGTCGGGCATAGTGATTTTGGTCGAGCGCAGTCTTTCGCTGGGCGACATTATCAGTGTCGATAAATTCAAAGGTGAAGTAGTGCAGATCAATGCGCGCTGCACGATCTTGCGCGGAACAGATGGATCAGAAACAGTCATTCCGAATGAAATGATGGTGTCGCTACCGGTTCAAAATTTTTCTTTATCAGACCGTCGGGTTCGGCTTTCTACCGGACTGACCGTGGCGTATGCGACCGATATTGCGAATTTAACAAAGCAATCGCAAAATTTAATGCTGGGTATTTCTAGAGTTTTGGCTGATCCAGCGCCTGAACTGATAGTAAAGCGGCTCGCTCCCGAGGGGCTAGAGCTTGAATTGGGGTTTTGGGTTATCGACCCTGAGTCAGGTACGTCCGATATAATTTCTGAAGTTAACAGCGGTTTACTCACGCTGATACGAGAGTTGAATATACGTATTCCTGTGGTGTTAGAAAAAACACCACAATTTTCAGATCAAACTGACAAGCCTTTGATTCATAAGCCTTTATCCGACTAAGTTGCTCTTTAAGAAGCCCGGCTAGGCCAAAACAACGTACAATTCAATTATTGAAGCACTGTAAGTCGCATTAAATCAATGCCGCTTTGCTTCACCCATGTTCTACTCTCTGGAGAAAAAATGAGCCTGACCTCTGGCTTGGATCCCGTACTCGATTTCCTTTTGAACGGCTTGTTGCACGCAACTGGCTGGCAAATTGTTATTTACACCTTGATCGTCACGCACATCACTATTGCGGGCGTCACTATTTTTTTACATCGCTGCCAAGCACACCGTGCGTTGGATTTGCATGCGATACCTAGTCATTTTTTCCGTTTTTGGTTGTGGCTGACCACGGGCATGGTCACCAAAGAGTGGGCTGCCATACACCGTAAACATCATGCTAAATGCGAGACTGAAGAAGATCCGCATAGCCCAGTCACGCGTGGCATCGACAAAGTCGTGTACGAAGGTGCTGAGCTGTATCGTATCGAGGCACGTAACACCGAAACCATAGAGAAATATGGCCACGGCACGCCTGATGATTGGATCGAGCGTAATGTCTATACAAAACGCTCAGCTCTGGGTGTTTCCATGCTGTTAGTTATTAATATTTTGCTGTTTGGCGTGCTTGGATTGAGCGTCTGGGCGGTGCAGATGATGTGGATTCCTGTGACAGCCGCCGGCATCATTAACGGCATTGGTCACTTTTGGGGCTATCGTAATTTTAATTGTAAGGATGCTTCAACTAACATTCTTCCTTGGGGCATCATCATTGGTGGTGAAGAGTTACACAATAATCACCACACCTATGGCACCTCGGCCAAACTCTCATCGAAGTGGTATGAGTTCGATATCGGCTGGATGTACATCACCATTCTTTCTTTCTTTGGCCTTGCTAAGGTGAAGAAAGTCGCACCTGCTCCACGTTTCGATCGTGAAAAGCTGGTGGCAGATCTGGATACGCTGCAGTCTATCGTTGCGAATCGCTACGACGTGATGGCCAAATATGCACTTTCGCTGCGACAGGCGTGGGGTGATGAGATTGCCAACATACGCGCTAAATCGGCAATTGAGAAAGACGTGTTGAAATCATCGAAAAAATTACTGCAGTGCGAGCCAGCAACCCTGGAAGCAGCACAACAGCAGCAATTGTCAGAAATCTTCAAGTACAGCGATACCCTGAAGACGATGCATGAAATGAGAACGGAATTGGCTGCACTGTGGGAGCGCTCCCATTCGAGTAGCGATCAATTACTCGCCCAGTTGCGTGACTGGTGCGCTCGTGCTGAGGCTTCGGGTATTCGTTCGTTGGAGCAGTTCTCGCTGCGCTTGCGTAGCTATGCCTAAGGTTAGAACTTGGCTTTGATGACTATCGAAAGTCGATAGTCTCAAGCAAAAAAAGCCCCGCAACATTTGCGGGGCTTTTTTACGAACTTTACTAACTTGGCGAATCGACGATTTACTTAATCTTCGTTTCTTTGTACATCACGTGCTTACGAGCCTTGGGATCGAATTTCATGATCTCCATTTTTTCAGGCATGGTGCGCTTGTTCTTGGAAGTCGTGTAGAAGTGGCCAGTACCCGCACTTGACTCCAGTTTGATCTTATCTCGGCCTTTAGTAGCCATGGTGGTCGTCCTTTAAATGTAATCGTTAGATCTTCTCGCCACGGGCGCGCATGTCGACCAGCACGGCGTCGATGCCGAGTTTGTCGATAATACGAACACCTGCAGTCGATACGCGCATGCGGACCCAGCGGTTTTCAGATTCAACCCAGAAACGGCGATTCTGCAAGTTAGGCAGGAAGCGGCGCTTGGTTTTGTTATTAGCGTGGGAAACGTTGTTGCCGACCATCGGCTTCTTCCCTGTTACTTGGCATTCACGTGCCACGGCAGACTCCTTTATACATCCAACATTGGAAAGACGGCGATTATACTGAAAATATTTAAATTTTTCAAGGACTTGCGAACTAAAATGGTGTCTTTATACCTAGGATTAATTTAACAATTGGCCTAAGTTGGGCATTAATTTTGATTTATATTGCCACATCGGTATCTTACCAAGAGTAGTGCTAAAGCAAAATTTCCTGCTAAATCAAGGACTCAGCACAGTCCGTTCGCTTGAAATGACCATACCTCGGCACCACTGACAATCAGGTGATCCAGCATCGGTATTTCTACGCAAGCCATTACCTTCTTGAGTTCGGACGTTAGCATTTTGTCCATTGCGCTGGGTTTGGCTTCGCCGGAAGGGTGGTTATGGGCAAAGATGACGGCAGCTGCATTGTGTTCTAGTGCTCGGCGCACGATTTCACGCGGATAAACCGCGGTCCGAGTCAGCGTACCTTTGAATAACGTTTCGCAAGCAATCATGCGGTGCTCTACATCCAGAAAGAGTGCGATGAAACTCTCGCTTTGCTGCCCTGCAAATTGCATCTGTAAAAACTGCTCTAGCGATTTGGGTGATTTGAAAACCGGTTGAGCTTTCATCTCACCAGCAAAACAGCGCCTTCCTAGCTCTAGTACGGCGAGCATTTGCGAGCGTTTTGCCGGTCCCAACCCCTTGATGTCGTTCAACGCTAGCGCCGGTGCTGTCATAAGTTTTCCAAGTGAGCCAAATTTAGTGATGATGGATTCAGCCATTTGGACCACCCCCATGCCGGTAGTGCCGGTATGCAGAACGATGGCTAGTAACTCAACATCGGTGAGAGCTTCAGCACCCAGAGACAACAAGCGCTCGCGTGGCCGTTCACCGGCTGGTAAATCGTTTATACGCATGCTATCCATCCTTTAAATATCACAGTCACGTAAAAGACCGCCTTGATTACGCTACTTAGTTTGGTAGCCGTAACAAGGGAGACAGCGCAGCTTAGCGAAGTAAAACCTTGATGCTATAAATCCTGACTCGATGGCTAGCTTACAATAGCGTGAGACTCGTTTTAGACCTACCTTTATGCCGACTTCGCCACAACCTATGATCAACCAAGGGTCTTTCCTGACACTTCATTACCGATTGTCTTCTCAGCAGGGTGAGTCGATCGTCAGTACGTTTGAAGAAAATCCGGCAACATTGCAGATCGGCTTAGGGCAGCTAGCGCCTTTTCTTGAGCAGTGCCTGATAGGCTTAGCTGAAGGCGCCCATCAGACCTTTGACCTATCGCCGGAGCAGGCATTTGGCCCGCGGAATCCTGATTTATTGCAAAGGGTTTCACTCGCCACATTGCGTGAAAACTCGAATGCCGACGAAGACTATACGGTCGGCGACCTGGTCGATTTCGCGGCTCCTGGTGGGGGGCGGTTTGCTGGCGTGTTGAGAGAGATGGGTGAACACGATGCCCTATTTGATTTCAACCACCCATTGGCTGGTCAGCACGTAAAATTCGAGGTGCGCATTATTGGTGTGATGTGATGGTGGCTACACTGTTTTTGAGTTTTCATTGAAGTACTTAATTAGTAGTATCACGAATTGTTTTTACTATCCGGTGCACGATTGCCCGGAAAAGTATTGAGGGAGAAAGCATGGACAAAGAAATTTTGCTTGCTCAGCCAAGAGGTTTTTGCGCTGGAGTGGATCGCGCGATTGAAATCGTTGAGAGAGCTCTCGCACAATTTGGTGCACCCGTCTATGTGCGCCACGAAATTGTTCATAACGCTTACGTCGTCGAAGATTTGCGCAATAAAGGCGCTGTTTTTATTGAAGACCTTGCTGATGTGCCTTCCGGCAGTCACTTGGTATTTTCTGCGCACGGTGTCTCACGCGCGATTAAGGCTGAAGCTGAAGAACGTGGTCTGAAAATTTTTGATGCAACCTGTCCACTTGTGACGAAGGTTCATGTTGAAGTCGCCAAAATGCGTGAAGAAAACCGTGAGATCATCATGATTGGCCATCAGGGGCATCCCGAAGTTGAGGGGACGATGGGTCAGAGCGATGCAGGTATGTACTTAGTAGAGACCGTAGCAGATGTGCAAACGCTACATGTCAAATCACCGGATCGTTTAGCGTATGTATCTCAAACCACCTTATCGGTTGATGACACAACAGAAATCATCGCTGCACTTAAGGCGCGTTTCCCATTGATAGCAGAGCCAAAAAAAGGAGACATCTGCTACGCCACAACCAATCGCCAGCACGCTGTCAAGTTGATGGCGCCTCAAGTTGAGTTAGTGATTGTGGTGGGTAGTCCCAGCAGTTCAAATTCAAATCGATTGCGTGAAGTCGCACAAAAAAATGGCGTGACGTCCTACATGGTGGATAACGCACGTCAGATTGATCCTGCTTGGTTGGTAGGTAAAAAACGTATTGGTGTGACAGCAGGTGCTTCTGCTCCAGAGATTTTAGTAGAAGAGGTCGTCGCCATGCTCAAATCTATGGGAATAGGTAGTGTGCGTAATTTAGACGGCGTTGAAGAGCATGTCACTTTCCCTTTACCCAAAGGTCTCAATCCACGTCCGGCCACGGCCTAATACGGCTTAGGCGACTCATCGGAATTCTATGGAAATATTGTTACAGCAGTTATTCAATGGCCTAGTGTTGGGTAGCATGTATGCATTGATCGCTTTGGGTTACACCATGGTCTATGGCGTACTCAACCTGATCAATTTTGCTCATGGTGACGTGTTGATGATAGGTGCCATGGCCGGTTGGACACTATTACAAATTATTAGTCATGTGGCTCCTGATTTGCCGGGCATCGTTCAACTGGCAATCGCTATTGTTGGTGCGATTCCTGTGTGTATAGTAGTTAGCATAGTTATAGAGCGGATTGCTTATCGTCGCTTGCGCAATGCGCCGCGATTGGCTCCGCTGATTACTGCGATTGGCGTCTCTATACTTTTACAAACATTTGCGATGATGATTTGGGGACGTAATCCACTTCCTTTTCCGCAGGTGTTACCGGTTGAGCCTATACACATACTTGGCGCACTAATCACGCCAACTCAGGTACTACTTTTGTTATTAGCTACTATTTCAATGATCGTGCTGACGCTGCTGGTTGAACGTACGCGTATGGGCCGTGCGATGCGAGCCGTCGCAGAAAATCCTCGCGTCGCGGCGCTCATGGGTGTGGATTCGAATCGCGTGATTGTTTTTACGTTTGCCATCGGCGCCACACTAGCTGCGATAGCAGGCGTCATGTGGGGTGCGAACTATGCTTCCGTGCAGTTTGCGATGGGATTTACTCCAGGACTCAAAGCATTTTCTGCTGCCGTGTTAGGTGGTATTGGAAATATTTATGGCGCTATGCTGGGCGGTATTTTATTGGGCCTCATCGAGAGCCTAGGTGCTGGCTACATTGGTGATCTGACTGCGGGCGTTTTGGGAAGTCATTACCAAGATATTTTTGCTTTCATCGTGTTGATACTTGTTTTGACAGTCCGACCCTCTGGTTTGATGGGTGAGCGAGTAGCGGATCGTTCGTAGTTAGCCATCAACGCACATGAAAAATTCCTCCCCTCTTTTAAAAGACAGCTTCGCAACACGCAGCCTGTTTGTGTTGTTGTTGATTGCTTTTCCTTTCATTGCATCGCAATTCGGTAATTCATGGGTACGCATCATTGATGTTGCGTTACTTTATATTCTGCTCGCGCTTGGATTGAATATCGTGGTTGGTTTTGCTGGGCTGCTTGATTTGGGTTACATCGCTTTTTTTGCGATTGGTGCGTATATCGCTGGCTTACTCGCTTCCCCACAATTTGCTGTGGTGATTGAATCGCTGCAGATGGAGTTTCCTAGCGTTGCGCAAGGTCTGATGGCGATACTCCCTGTAGAGGTTGCTACTCAAGGTTTTCATTTGTCGGTGTGGTTAATCGTTTCCTTGGCAGCCATCGTTGCAGGCCTTGCTGGTGCAATTCTTGGTGCGCCGACGTTAAAGCTGCGTGGTGATTATCTCGCCATCGTTACCTTGGGCTTCGGTGAAATCATTCGTATCTTTATGAATAACCTGAATGGTCCAGTCAACATCACTAACGGACCGCAGGGAATTAATCTGATCGATCCAGTGCGCGTTGGATCAGTTTCCTTTGCAGGTGAAGCAGGTAGCGGCGGTCTGGTGAGGTTCGCTGGATTTGAGATGCCGTCGGTGAATGCCTATTACTTTTTATTTTTACTGTTGTGCGTACTGACTATTTTTATTTCACGTCGATTGCAACATTCGCGCTTGGGTCGAGCCTGGATTGCGATTCGTGAAGATGAAATCGCCGCTAAAGCCATGGGCATTAATGTACGTAACGTGAAGCTACTGGCTTTTGCAATGGGCGCTTCGTTTGGCGGTATCGCGGGCGCCATGTTTGCTGCTTTTCAGGGCTTTGTGTCACCCGAGTCATTTACCTTGACTGAATCGATTGCTGTGTTGGCCATGGTGGTGTTGGGTGGCATTGGTCATATCCCTGGTGTGGTGTTGGGTGCCATCTTACTGGCCGCCTTACCTGAAGTACTCAGGCATACCGTTGAGCCTATGCAGATGATGTTGTTTGGCCAGATTTGGATTGCGGCTGAAGTATTGCGTCAGCTGTTATATGGCTTGGCGCTAGTATTAATTATGCTGTTGCGTCCATCAGGTTTATGGCCTTCACCTCGACATGAAGATCGATTGATACCTGAAGAGTCAGCACCAACAGAACCATCGTCTGCAGGGGGCAAAGCATGACGACGCAACTACTGCGAATTTCAGCTGCAGGTAAGCGCTTCGGTGGCTTGCAGGCACTGTCGGATGTAACGCTCTCGATTCAGCGTGGTCAGATATACGGCTTGATAGGGCCGAACGGCGCAGGTAAGACCACGCTATTCAACGTCATCACCGGCCTCTATCAACCTGATGGTGGTGAATTTGAACTAAACGATCATCCGTACTCACCTTCATCGCCGCATGAAGTAGCGCGCGCAGGTATTGCTCGTACGTTTCAAAATATTCGTTTGTTTGGCGATATGACGGCGTTGGAAAACGTCATGGTGGGTCGACATGTGCGTACCCATCAGGGAATTATTGGTGCCGTACTACGTCATCGTGCCGCGCGCGATGAAGAAGCAGCGATTCAGCAGCGCGCTATCGAATTACTAGATTTTGTGGGTATCGCCCATCTGGCCGGGCGCACTGCTCGACATCTGTCGTATGGCGATCAACGCCGTGTGGAGATCGCGCGAGCATTAGCGACCGATCCTTTACTGCTGGCCTTAGATGAACCTGCAGCGGGCATGAATGCCACAGAGAAAGAAAGCCTGCGAATTTTGTTGCTAACCATACGAGAGCAGGGCACAACGATTTTATTGATTGAGCATGATGTGAAATTAGTGATGGGCTTATGTGATCGACTAACGGTGCTTGATTACGGCAAAGTCATTGCCGAAGGCACACCCGCTGAAGTGCAAAAACATCCTGCTGTTATAGCGGCTTATTTGGGTGGTGAAGCTGCATGAACACATCAACTGCTGCGTTGCTGAGTATTCACGATCTCCGAGTGTCGTTTGGTGGTATTGAGGCTGTTAAGGGCATTGATCTCGATATTGCCGCAGGTGAGTTGGTGACACTCATTGGTGCCAATGGTGCGGGCAAGACCACGACCTTAAAAGCCATCACCAATACGCTGGCGGCGTCGCACGCAACGGGTGAGATTAGTTATCTAGGTCAGCGAATTGATCATTTGCCAGCGCATAAGTTACCGGGACTAGGATTGGTGATGGTACCGGAAGGTCGCGGAGTTTTTTCTCGGATGACTATTCGCGAAAATTTGCTGATGGGTGCCTATATGCGTGATGATCAGTTAGCGATTGACGCCGATATCGATTATTGGTTTGGTATTTTCCCGCGTCTGAAAGAACGTGAAAATCAACTGGCGGGTAATTTGTCAGGTGGCGAGCAACAGATGCTGGCGATGGCGCGCGCCTTGATGAGCCATCCCAAATTATTGTTACTCGATGAGCCATCCATGGGATTGGCGCCGATTATGGTTGAGCGCATTTTTGAGGTGATTCGTACCGTTGCGAATGAAGGTATTACTATTTTCTTAGTCGAACAAAATGTACGACAAGCCTTGTCAGTGGCTACGCGAGGCTATGTGATGGATAGTGGTCGTGTGGTGTTGAATGATACGGCGGCTAATCTGTTACAAGATCCGCGAGTTGTTGAAGCTTATCTAGGCGGCTAATCTTTTTGTTTTATAGCTCCGCATTTTTGCCGCGTGTCGCGTCAGCGTGATTTGCACTGCAGCGGGATGCGGAGCGAACTCCGCATCCATAGATTCTCATCTAAAGCTTCGCTTTTAAAGCTTAACTTTTACTTCGCTTTTTTATACTTCAGTACTTTCTGGTGCTGCGCTCCCAAGCCATCAATGCCTAAGGCAATCTCATCACCAGGAACTAAGAAGCGCTGAGGCTTCATGCCCATGCCCACACCTGGTGGCGTGCCAGTAGCAATCACATCACCTGGCATCAGCGTCATAAAACGACTCAGGTAGCTAACGATTTTCGCGACCGAAAAAATCATAGTCTTGGTACTTCCAGTTTGCATGCGCCGACCATTGATATCGAGCCACATACCTAACTTTTGTGGATAAGGAATTTCATCGCGAGTGACTAGCCATGGACCAACGGGTCCAAAGGTGTCGCAGCCTTTGCCTTTGTCCCATTGAGGGCCGTGCTCGAGTTGAAATTCACGCTCCGATAAATCATTCACTACGCAGTAGCCAGCGACATATTCCAACGCTTGACGTTCGCTCACATATTGCGCTTTGGTTCCGATCACCACACCCAACTCAACCTCCCAGTCAGATTTGATCGAATCTTTTGGCAGCATCACATCATCGTTAGGACCATTCAGCGCCGTGATCGCTTTCATAAAAACAATCGGCTCTGCGGGGATAGGCATATTTGATTCAGCGGCATGATCTGAATAATTCAGGCCGATACAAATGATTTTGCCTACGTGTGATACCGGTACACCGTAGCGCGGCTTGCCGCGTACCAGAGGCAGCCGATCGGCTTTAACTTTACCTAGCTTTGCCAGAACTTTAGGAGAGAGCTCATCAGGGCTGATATCGTCGACGATTCCTGAGAGGTCTCTCAGCTTGCCTTCGCTGTCAATCAAACCGGGTTTTTCGTGGCCGGGGCGGCCATAACGTACCAGCTTCATGTTTTTCCTTTTTGTTGATATGCCGGTGGGCAAAGTTAACGGAGTAATGCCAGATGGAATTATGCCTTTGTTCGCTTACATTTCATGTTTTAGAGGGCAAATAGGTCTCTTAAAAAGTTCGCAAAGGGTGAAATTACGCACTTGTGTTATGTTGTCGGCAAGTAATTTTCTGTGTCTAATCATCTGAATCCTGAGGTGCTTCCATGTCGATGAAATCGCGTTTTCTTTTGCCAGCGCTTGGCCTTACTTTGGTATTGGCCATGTCCCCAAGCTTTTCTGCCCCTAGCGAAAAGGATTTCCAGATCACTCTGCCGGAAAATATTGCGTGGAGAGATGCAGGCCGCGGAGTCAAACTAGCCGTTGTTTATGGTGACCCCTCAAAGCCAGGTCAATATGTTATTAGGGCGTATTTTCCGCCGGGAGTCATGAGTTCTCCGCATTTTCATGGAGAAGATCGTCACATCACCGTCATTCAGGGAACATGGAATGCGGGTAAAGACGATAGTTGGGATCCCGAAGCCACCGTGCCATTGAAGGCGGGTAGCTATATGTTTCACCCTGCTGGCGGCGTGCATTACGATGGGTCTGCTGGAGAAGAAGGTGCGACTGTACAAATTGTAGGTATGGGGCCGAGCAAGACGACGTTTCTCTATCCTAAAGAAGGCGATTTCGGCAAACCACGAAAGCTCAACTAATGAAAAAGTTTTTTGTTTTGGTCTTGATGTTGGTTAGCGCTATGCCGGTATCGGCAGAATGGGTGCTGTACCAACGAACTCCAGAGACCGATGAATTGTTCGATGCTAAATTTGTTAACCGCACCGGCCAAACGATACAACTCTGGACGCTGACGAATTACCCTAGTCCAGTCACTAACCTCGAAGGTAAACAATTACTGTCAGAGAAGGCGCTGACGACTGTTGATTGCGAAGCCCGTAAATCAGGCTCAGAAAAAGTACTGAAATACAGCCGCAAAAATGGCGAGGGCGACGTAGTGGGATCTATGGAAACAGCGCTACGTTTAATTTCAGTGCGCAAAGGCAGTTCAGATGAATTGCTGTTAGCGAAGCTCTGCCAGTAAGCTTTCTTTGATCTTGGTCCCGCCGACAGGAATCGAACCTGTATCTAGCGCTTAGGAGGCACTCGTTCTATCCATTGAACTACGGCGAGACGCTTGACCTTCCTTGCTGAAGAAGCGTCACACCAATTATAGCTGAGGTGAAATGGGGAGTTGGTGGGGAGGTAGTACTACGTCAAAAGCCATTTAATATACAAAAAATAGCCTCAGAACCAAACAATAAAGTAGAGTTGAACTTTAGAAAATTTATTCATACTTTAGTAAAAAAAGGAATAATTATGAGGATCGTTGACCCGTATGTACAACTCAAGGAGCAGCCTAACTCAAAAAATGTTTTGAAATTAATAAGTGCGATGTCATCCACTCAAATAGAAATAAGTGAGCTTGATAAAAAAGATTTATTTCAAATATTAGATCAAGAGTTCGAGCTAGACCATTCAAGTATTTCTGAATTTGATGAAGCACTGTGGAATATATTGGAAAAAATTGACATAAGCGTCGATTGGATAAATGTTATTGATTCATATAAAAATAAAGACTTCGCAGAAAAAAAAACTGAGCTTAAGATAGTGAAACAAGCAGAAAATATCGACATAGAAATTCGAGATGTAGTTCAAGAGTATTCTCAACCAAAAAATTCACTCGTGCCAAGTATGTTTACTCAACTCGAGGAATTTCATAAAAATAATAATTTTATCGAGCAACTCAAAACAGACAGAGAACAACTAACAGCAGTAATGTGGGATTTGTACAATTTCACGCCACGAAAAAAACTCACTATTCAAAGCCAGACTAGCAATATTGACTGGAATTTATTTTTTGAACTTTTATCATTCTCATATACAAAAATTCTACAAAATAAAAATAATCAAGAGCCAAGTTTGGCGTCTCCAGATAAATTGACATTAAATAAAGATTTTAAAAAATTTGAAGAAATATGCATAGGATTATCCACGCTATTATTTTTATCGCCTGTGGCATGTAGTAAAAACTTTAATGGTTATGCAGATGAAATAATTAGATTTTCCCAAAAACATCTTGGGGAAAATGAATTTACTTCGTTGTTCAATATTTATGGGATGACAAAACTTGAAAATATTAAGCCAGAGGAAAATCTTTCTTACGATTCATTATGGTTACTTCCAAACATACTTGGAATTCAATCAGGATTATTTGGCTATTTTTTAAATCCAAAAAAATATTATCTTCTTCTCAGGTCATATATTAGAGATGGTTATGAAACAGACTTCTCTGATTTCCCTAATGGATCAAGTCAAGATTTCTCTAGTATTGTGAGTTCACTTATTTTTTTGATTAGTCCTAACTTTGTTACCGAAGTTGAGCTTGCTAAGTTTCTAAAAATGTGGAATGTGGATGAAAATGAATCAATTTCTTTAGCAGCGCAAGTCTTGAATAATAAATCGAATCTACTCAACATAAATTCAGTAAGCTTGTTGCTGTCAGAGCCAATAATAAGTTCAATTATTGAAGATTATTCTTTAGAGGATTATCTTAGCAATATTTTTGTAACATTATTAAAAGAGTCGAAAGTTATTCCGCGTAAAGCTGCTTTATGGTCTGCAGATAATGTTAGTGATTTTGATGCCGTCGTATATAGACCCGTATATTTTAAAACTTCACGAAGTTTAATTGCGGCATGCTGCACATTCTATGATATTGACGATGATCCGATTTCTCTTGCATTTGAGGGCGCTGAGGTGTTGGCTGCCGAAGGATTTCTTAAACCTGCTATTACATTTTTAAGCTATAGCTTTCTAAATTTCATTAGTGGTGCAGAAATAGGTGAAACAAAAGCAGTCGATCACAGAATCCACCAAAAACTTTCGCATTTTTTGTTGCGTTATTCGCTAAAAACACACACTAATGAATCTTATTTTCAGATTTTTATGTATTGCTCAACAAAAAAAGAAATTTTTGGGTCTCTTTTTTGTGGAGTATTAAAATCTTTCCTCAATGAATTTAAGTTTGAAAATGTAGTTAAATTAGATTTAATTAGAGATGGTGGTCACTCGGCTAGAGATATTGATCAAGTAAACGAAACAACTGAAAATATACCTTGGGCAAGTTTGGAAGCAAATGATTCCTTCCAAAAAATTTTTCGAGAAATATCACACATAAAATACGGACCACTAGATGGTGTTTGGGAGAGAAAATATAAAATCATTCGAGATGACATAAGAGTTATTGTCATTGAAATTGAACAAGTAAGTGTGTCTTATTTTAAAGATTTTTTTATTCATTTTTTGACAGAACTTAATTCAATTAACGATGAAAAATGGTCAGTATTCCGAGAACAATTTGATGTTAAGGAAAAAATTCGTTTCGGCACAATCACGACCTTCTTTAATGAATTGCAAAAAATGAAGGCCAAATCACCTCAAAGTTTCGATTTATTAAAAAAGTACTTGGACGACAAAGATCGTTTGAAGCGATTGCAGCAGATTGCCGATGCTGACCAACTTCTTATGTCGCTTAATACTATAAGAAATATAAGGAACCATATTTCACATGTAAATAGTCGTTTAAGGTGGATTCACACACGAACAGTTATGGATTTTTTTACTGCAGATATGAACGATTTCATAAAATTATTCTAACAATCCACTTCTCTGATATTTATTAAATGGTGAATTCAAGGACGAAGTGCAACTTTGATTAATGGGTTGGATGGCTGAGGTGCAGCTAACATAGTTCTTTACCTTCATCGGAATCAGATAACAGACTTATTCACACCACAACAAACAAAACCTCATCACTTCTCTACCACCGTCAACCACGACCCTTTGATTCAGCCAGGGTTAATGCGGTTATTCAATCCTATCGCTGAAGCATAGTTAGCTCTTGTCTTATGTTTTCGTTTGGAATATTGAGCAATCCAGAACAAATCATCTCCACCGACTTTAAGTTAAAACTGATGTAATCCCTAGATAAAGTTTAAATTAATACATATGTATTAGATAATTATTTGGATTTAACAATGATTACCGTCAGATTTGGGTCTTTCAATGACCTGATTTTCTCGGCTAAAGAGGCAGGTTTGCCTTCTATTACATCAATGACATTAATCGTTGGCTGTTTCTGAAGCAGGGCTAATAGTTGGGCTTTGTCTTTGGGGATAAGATTCATAAACACTCCTTGTTGGTGAAGTATTTATAAATTCGATAAGAATGTCTTTGGGATGTTTGAGTAAGGGCTATTGAGGAAGATGGTGGGCCCATCCTTTGTTCGCATCTTCGATACGAACGTGCTTCGCACAATGGCTGATGGATATGTGATTTGCAGGGTCATTAGGTTTGGGTGATAACTACCTTTAATCTGGTTGGCTTAGGTTTAGATCGTCCTTGTTTTCCAGTAAAAGTCATCACTCTCTACCCATATAGAACTTTTACTGTTTTTCTTGGCTAAACAGGGCTATTTGCCAAGATTGGGCGAAATGGGATTGATTTACTAACTCCATTTACCGTCAGCAGATAGGACCCCGATTATTCTTTTTAATAAACAATAACCACCTCCTATCTTCTCGGGGGTGGGTTGGGGTAATTAATCAATAACTAATATCAATATAAAAATAGTTAAACTGATAACTATCTTTAAATATGATTAAAGTTACTTTTATATAACTAAATTACGTCCGAGCAGATAGTAGCCCGATTCTTTTCTTTAACAAACAATAACCATCTACTATCTTCTCGGGGGTGGGGTTAATTAATTAATAACCAATTAATAACCGATATTAGATAATAATTAATTAAATGGTAATAATGGTAATTAATAACCTCATTGCCCCATTGCCTCATTGCCCCAATCAATCACTGTCCCCATCCCCATTAAACCGATCAATGACCATCGTTGCCTTCCTTGAGACGGATTGTTGTTCAATATGGGCATATCGCATGGTGGTTTTAATATCCGAATGACCTAATATCTCCTTCACTTCATATAGGCTTAAACCGTGTTGGATTAGTCGAGTGGCATGAGTGTGCCTTAGGGTATGTGCTGTTGCTCCATCAATCTCAGCCCGTTTAAATGCCTTTCTAAAAGGGTTGGTGGTGTGGTTCCTGTTAATTCCGGATTTGCTTCTAAACACATGCGACCCATCAGGGTTGTTTGATCGGCGAAGTAAAATCTGATAAACCCTATTAGTCATATACAACACCGATTCATTGGACACTTTCGGTCGCCATAATTGAATCGTTCGTTTGGACAGATCAATCTGCTCCCATGACAGACGGCATATCTCTCCTTGCCGTGCCCCAGTATCGAGTAAAAGAATAACAAGGTCATAAAAGTCGACCATCTGACGTTGAAGTTCGGTGTGTCGTTCATTAAACGGTGGAAGACCTTTAACTTCTCGGTAAGGGTCTATTTCAGCTAAGAGTCGCCGTTCTTCATCAACCGACAAATACCTAAGCCTTCCCTTGGAGGTGCGAATCGTTGGTAGTTCAATCTCAGAGACGTTGTATCCTAACTTCTTCATGTATTTGACCATCGCACCCACTTGATTCATGGCGTGTTTAATCGACTGATTACCCAAGCCTGACTGTTGAAGGGAGATTCGCCACGACTCAATATCTCGGGATGTGATTTGATGAACGTTGGTTAAAGAGTGATTATTAAAATACGTAGTTGCTCGTCTACACCACCGTGAAAGTGCCTTATGACTTGATAGATCAGACTTAGAAGTGGAATAACGCTGGAATGCCTCTGTGATGCTAATTGATGGCTTAACTCCCAGCTGATGAGATTGAATTAATTGGCTACGCCAAAGGGCTTCCATCTGCTTGGCGATGGATTTATCGGTTGTCTTTGATGACTTGATGTACGTCTTACCGTTATATTGGAATTGAATGTACCAATAGGACGAATTAGACCGTTTGGAGACAGGCATGGGGAGGGTTGGGCATTTGGGTTAGGAATGCCCACCATCCAATGGGAAGAGATAAAAGACAACGGTAATTATTCCGCAGAAACTGTGGCGTTCTTCCGTCTGAATTTGCGGGAAATGGTGTGGTAATAGGTGGGAGCCCCTTTAACGGTCACGGTGGCTCCGTCAATAAAAGCCTGAAGAATAACGTCCCGAGATTCCATGTGAATTAAGTCGTAAATCGCTCGAGCGGCAGCTGCCTTACTTCCTGAATCCTTTAGCGTCTTTAGACCAATCGATAAGGCTTGTTTTAATCGTTCAGAATCAAGAGGTGCTGAAGGTGCTGTTGCTGATGAGGTGCGAGATGAACTATTGATTGAGTTTGTGTCGGTCATAATATAAATCCCAAAGTAGGCCAAGATAATGGTCATGGAGTAAACAAGACTCCATACCCGCAATGTTCTCAAATAGCATCAGCACAGCATCGTTAAATGCTTCCTCTGAAAGATATGAGCCGTGGGAGTGAACGACTAATTCGATCAATTCCCTTAATTCATTCTCTGTCAGATGATTCATTGCTGATTCCCTTCAAGGCATAGGAACCATCCAACCAATTAAGATCAAAGACAACAGGCAATCAGTTCAATTAAAAGTACTTGGAACGAAGGAACAAGATTAATGATGAGTAGGTAAACTCAATTCATTCACTGCTGACTTTGGAGATGTTGTGATGTGGTGGTGAAGTGGGTGCGACCATTCCAGCACCACTTTGTAGTTGAACACAGAAATTAAAGTGCGTTACTCATTGCTGATAGACCAATAAAAAGTCTGTCACAAAAAAGTCTTTTAGGAGGCACTCGTTCTATCCATTGAACTACGGCGAGACGCTTGACCTTTCTTGCTGAAGAAGCGTCTAGCTAATTATAGCTGAGGTGAAATGGGGAGATGGATGGGTAGGTGCTCGTTAGCAATTACAATTAATCTGAAGAATAACTAATCATCTTGCAAACTACACCAACTCAGGCGTTCTTGTAGTTGTGAAATCGGCGGCAGCTATCGAGGAGTCTGACATCAAAATCATCCAGTGATCGATAGGTGAGCCCGTAGTACTGTCTTGTTGAGCAACCACTAGTACGCCATCTCTACCAGTATCTAAGACATTGTC
>JAIPCX010000036.1 GCA_021737945.1 Polynucleobacter sp. | reverse complement strand
CATTGATTTTTTCGATGTGACTTTTATATGTGATTTAAAAATTACTGGGAAAAGCCAGCGGTACGTATGCCCGCTTCGGCAATTTGCTCATCTTGTTGTGACGTGACCCCGCTTACACCAACAGCGCCCACAGTTTGTCCATTGACACTAATCGGTACACCCCCTTGAAGAAGTACGCCGTTAGGAAGGGTAACTATCGCAGGGCGAGTTTTTGCAGCCTCTTCTAAAACCTTTGTCGGTCTGCGAAAGATAGATGCCGTACGAGCTTTGCCGATAGCGACGTCAATGCTGCCGATCAGCGCACCATCCATACGTTGAAAGCTAAGGAGATTTCCGCCCTCATCGACGACGGCGATATCAACTAACCAATTATTAGCTTTTGCCTCTTGTATAGCCCCGGCTATGATTTTATTTGCCGCTTCTAGGCTTAAGGTTTTTCGATCTAATACCTGCCCATGGCAATACGTTGAGACGATACCGAATAAAATTAATGCGGTTATCTGTTTGAAACCATTAATGACTAATGTATTCATACCTTGCCTCCTGTTTATTGTAGTTATGAAGAATCGTGAATTGCCCTCGAAAACTTAGTCGCTTTTCAGTTTCTTGAAATACTAGTTCTTGTATTTTACCCACACTCATACACCTTCTTGGATTCTTGCACTGATGGGCATGATGATTCAGTAGAAGTCACGCGACGGCTCCAGTTATGGGCATAAATTAGCGAACTAGTTGCCTGGATTGTGGTTGTGCAAGGCCTTGTGAGATACTGTATAAAAATACAGTATTAACCGAGACATGCAACCCATCCCCATTCAAGCCGTACCCGTGCTCCTATCGAGCTTTGTCGCCAGTGTTCATGCGGGTTTTCCGTCGCCTGCGGCTGATCACAGCCAAAAGCGTATCGACCTTAACGAACATCTAATTCGTAATAAAGAGGCAACCTTTCTGTTCCGGGTGCGTGGCGACTCGATGACCGGCATCGGCATCTACGAGGGCGATACCTTGCTGGTCGACCGCTCCATCGATCCACGCCACAACGCCATCGTGTTGGCGGTGCTGAACAATGAGTTCGCCATCAAACGACTGTATCGACGCGGTGGTGTGGTTAAGCTCATCGCTGAGAATCCTATCTATCCACCGATACAGATCAAGCAAGGCGAAGAGCTATCGATTTGGGGTGTCGTTACCTTCAATCTGCACAAGTTGTACTAAATGAGCGTGCAATCAAAACCCACACAACAGCTAGCACTGATCGACTGCAATAATTTTTATGTCAGTTGTGAGCGATTGTTTCGTCCCGACTTAGCCGGTAAGCCAGTAGTCGTGTTGTCGAATAATGATGGTTGCGTTGTATCGCGATCGAATGAAGCCAAAGAGATCGGTATCAAGATGGGGCAACCTTGGTTTCAAGCGAAAGCACTCGCAGAAGAACACAACATACTCGCGTTGAGTTCTAACTATGCCTTGTACGCGGATTTGTCGAATCGAGTCATGAACTTGTTAGCTGAATTTTCGCCGCGACACGAGGTGTATTCAATCGATGAATGTTTTGTTGATCTCACAGGTATGGCTGAGCTTAGGTCGATCAGCTATGCCATGCGTGAGAGGGTCATGCGTTGGACAGGCATTCCTGTGTGTGTTGGCATTGGGCCGACTAAGACATTAGCTAAGCTGGCGAATTTCATCGCTAAAAAGCATCCACGTTCGAAAGGTGTTTTCAATTACAACGCATTGACTGAAGCACAAAAAATCAAGCTGTTATCGAGAATACCTGTCGATGAAGTTTGGGGAGTGGGGCGCAAACTTGCGCCGCGACTCGCTGAGTACGGCATACAGAATGTGCACGAGCTGAGAGAAGCACATACACCCACACTACGATCAGAATTTGGTGTGGTAGTTGAGAAGATACAGCGCGAATTGCAAGAAGTGGCCTGTGTGGCGATGGAAGAAGTCACGCCACCCAGAAAGCAAATTATCGCTAGCCGAAGCTTCGGTAATCCTGTGCACGATGTTGCGTCACTAAAAGCGGCCGTTGCTTTGTTTGTAGAAACTGCTTGCGCCAAACTAAGAGCGCAGCAGTCACACGCCGCTATGTTGCAAGTGTTTTTACATACCAATCGATTCCGGTCAGAGCTGCCCCAGTATCACCCTGTGATGGCCGTTCCATTAATTACTCCAACCGATAGCAGTCTTATCGTCAATCGCTGGGCAGGTCTATTGATTGACCAACTATGGCGACCCGAGTACGCCTATAAAAAAGCAGGAGTGATGCTGAGTGAAATTACGCCAAACACGCAACGACAAAATGATTTATTTGTTGAATCTGAGCCAGCAGAAGAGTCAAAGCTAATGGCTGTCTTAGATAGAGTGAATCAGCGATTTGGTCGAGGGGTAGTCAGGATTTCGTCGCAAGATGCAGGCGAGGAATGGGGTATGCGGCAAGAACGTAAGTCACCGGCGTATACAACCTCTTGGGTAGAGCTGCCGTCGGCAGTTGCTTGAAATGTGCTGGATTCCTTTTGCGATTGACTCAAGAAAGGACTTCCGTTTGAACGAGTGATGCGTTGACAGATGTGTGTATAGTGTGTATTATCCGAAGATGACTAGCAAGGAACTGATTGCTCTCTTGAAGCAAGCTGGATTGAAATGAGGAAAACACCATGAAATATCCAATAGCAATCGAACCTGGAGATGAGGAGCATGCATGGAGCGTGGTTGTGCCTGATCTGCCTGGTTGCTTTTCGGCAGCTGACTCTGGCATCGATGAGGCCATCGAAAATGCCAAAGAAGCGATTGAGTTGTGGATTGAGACTGCGCTAGATGCAGGTGAGGATGTACCTAGGCCTAGTAGCATCGCTACTTTTCAAAAAAAACGTGAATTCAAAGGCTGGGTCTGGGCAATAGCTGAGATCGATCCTGCTTTGCTTTCTGATGAGATTGAGCGGGTGAACATTACACTGCCGAAGCGCGTATTGGCACGTTTGGATGCTAAAGCAAAACAGCATGGAGAGACAAGGTCAGGGTTTATCGCTCATCTCGCTATTCAAGCGTGATCACAACCGACGATGAGAAAAAATTTTCGCGGTAATACATCGCGAGTACTAAGTGCTACAAGCAACAGTGATTAGACAATGTGGAAATTATTTATTGAGATTCTGAATCTCGCCGCGCGAAACCTGTGTCCACCATTTTGAAAATGAATTGCAGCATCTATTCACCTCTGCAAACAGTGCAGGCGCAGGCTGGCAGTCAGCCAAACGTGACAGCCACGGTTTGAGATGAAGTTCATCAATGCTACGGACACTGCGTGCTCCTGATAGTGCAGCACCGATGGTGGCAGCATCAGCTAACCAGCGAACGCTGGTAAGTTCAGCCATACGGCTTGTCACAAACTGCCAGCGTCGCTCGCTCCAGGGCCAGGCGTTGTGGAAGTCAGTCAAGAGTATGCCCACCACCACTGTCCCAACGGGTAACGTCGCAGGTAGTTCACCTAAATTCCAAGGGTGCACCAACCAAACGTCGTGTCCAGTAACAGCCGCTTTGTCGGGCGCTGTCCAACGTAAATCATTAGGTGGAGTCGTACTCAATGGTGGTTCAATTCCTATCGAGTCAGCGTGCGATATTTCATGCGCATCACGTTTATGGTGCGTGGGCTGGCGTGCGATGTGGTCGAGCATTTCATACGATTGATCGATGACGCTTCCCGGGCTGTGCCAGTCAGAAGGTGCGTAGCGTTGCACGTTCTCTGCATTGAATAGGTAGGGCTTTGTGCTACCCGTACCCGCGACCCATTGCCAGCTGAGGTGATTGCTGGCTAAGTCACCATCTAGCAGGTGGCCATATAGCCAATCCGCGGCACAGCGCCAGTGCACTTTGCGAATATGCACGACGTAACTAGCCAGCCACATGCGTGCATGGTTGTGCAGATAGCCCGTGTCGTAGAGAGTGCGTACAGCCATATCGATGACAGGCACGCCGGTGGTGCCAAGTCGTATATCCGCGGGCAGTAACTTGACGTAGTCCGATTCAGGTAGCGGACCCTCGTGCAAATTGCTAAAAATTCCTGCGTCCCGAAACTGCCAGACGTGATGAAAATATTCACGCCATCCGAGTTCAAAAACGAATTTGTGTTGAGCATCGAGAGGATAGCGCGATGTCACACCAGCGAGCACTTCGGGCAAGCTGACCAAGCCGTGTGTGATGTAGGGTGATAGATAGGTTACGGCACCTTCTAGCGTGTTACGGCTGCGTGCATAGTCACTGGGGCGCACAGCGTTAATGCGGGCTAGGGCAGCTGCTCGAGTGGGTGGAAAATTATCGATAGACATTAAAGAGGAAAAATCAACAGACCACTGCGTATTGTGCTGCATAGTTTAGAAAACATACGCTTAAAAATTTAACTTAGAAACAAAAAACGCTATTAGCGTGATACCGCCAAAAATTACAACAAATAATGCAGCGAGAACTGAATAAGTCAAAATGGATTTTTTCTTGGCTCGAGTTGCTAGGTTTTCTGACATTAAAAAGTCCAATGAGTTGATATGACGTTGAGAATTTTTTTCAAATCGTAAGAAAAATTAAATTCAAAAAATTCTATTTTACGCGTCACTTTCTTACGTGTGATTTTTCTGAAGATTATATGTGGCGACAGACTGCTACCGCGGCCTGCGAGCCAGCACCCACAAGCACAGACCAAAATCGCAGCAAAAGCCCAATTTTTTCCTGCCCTAGGGCAGCAGCAGCTTGGTCGCGGTGCGCGACTTCGTCATTCTGACACTCGAGCAACACTTGACGAAGTTTGGCAAGCGCTGGCATTGACGCTAGGGCGCGAACTTGATCGTCATAATGTTGGTTAACAAATGTTTCAACCGCTTGAATAGTTACATAGACGGCACGGGGACCAACTAGTGCTGGCAGTGCGCCCGTTAGGAAACCAGCGAGTCGCCAAAGGGGTAGCAGGTAGCTGTACTGAGCTTTGGGTAACCACGACTCTATATGCCGCAAGTGCGATTGTTCAGTGGCCAAGTGGTGCTCAGCAAAAACTCGCAGTGCTTGATTACGAGTGAACTGTAAAATTCCTAGATAGATGAAAACCGCCCCTGTTTCTCCTGCGTGGTCAGTACGCAAATCAGCGAGCACTGACGCTGGTAAGGCATCACCGGGTGACAAAATAAAGCTTGAAACGTCGGTTTCAACGTTGATGCTTGGCTTATGGATAAAACTCATTTTGTGAATGCTGTTTGCTATCCAAGAGCTTTATTGAATCAGATAGCTACTGTGTTAGGCGAATTCGAACTGATTCAAGATCAATACCCGATGCAACGCAGACATACTCATCACCCGCGGAAATCTTGACTGGCGCGCATAGCGCATTCAGTGAGATTAGGTCATTTTGATGGAAAGGTGAACATCCATCGATTTGCCATTGGCGTTGAAAAATTTCATACAAATCGCTGATCGATGACATTACCGAATCTCGTCCCGATGCGAAATTAAGTAATTGTGAGCTTAGTTTGCTTACTCTGTTTAAGCTGAACGTGGCATGGCTAACGACGTTAGAAAAATTGCGTTTACGTTTCTCAGAAAGCGTCTTCGCTTCACCAATAACTAGCATGATGCCCATGCCATTTGAGCAGACTTTGTCTTCAAATGACCATGCATCGCCTTTAAAGGGCGCCTTCAGAATTTCTATTCCCAGTGCAACGCTCTCAAACATTTGAGTAAATTGCTCTAATGAAGTAGCGGAATCTGGAGTCTGAGAAAACCTCAGAACAAGTTTGGGCTCTAAAAAAAGCCGAGTGGAGTTTTGCGTACTAAGAATGATTTCATCATCCTGTAGGTACACCGTGCGGCTTGCATAGTGGTGACCAAGGCAGGCTTGAGGATTGTCGAGTGCTCGTCGAGACGTTGATTCAGCGATTACCTTGCGTCCCACAGAATCGAAACCGTCAGCAGTATTTAGCATATGCAATGCGTCACACGTTTGCATTGCAGACTCTAGTGTAAGACCCAGTGTCGACGACTGAGGTGTAATAACTCTGCGAGTTGAGTCAACCGCCTTAATTGCATGCGCATACGAATGTAATTTTGAAGACTGTAACATGTAAGAAACCCCAAAACTAATCGCACTTCAAATTATGAACAAACGCTAATGACTAACCCATCGTCTGAATACTTAGCCTAGTGACTAAACAGCTTTCAAATTAAAAGAGGTTAGGATTTTTTTGTTAGGCAGTCTGACTGCAACAAAAAACTCCCAGCCTCTCATAACGAAAGTTTTTCAGAATCAGCCTTTTTTAGCCCACGCGTTGCACCATGCTTTTGCTGAAACCTGCTTGCCCGCAAACAAAGGACAATTACCAGCAGCCGAACCAGCGGCGCCCTGATATAGAGCGCAATTGCTGCAAGCTTGGCCTGCGGCGTACTTGGGTTGTTTTGATTTATCAACCTTGGTGGCGTCAGCCTTGTAAGCCATAGCAACTGCTTGTGGATCGTTTTCTGCTACTAACTCTGCCGCGTTAGCTTTTACTCCGGCACCAATGAGAAGGCTACCAGCTGCAACGTTGAGCATGAATTGGCGGCGGTCGGAAGAGAATTTGATAACTGAAGTTTTCATAGTTAAATCCGTTTGATTTTAATTTGACTCAGATTGGTTAGTTACTTTTGCAGTGCGAGTTAACATTTCATCGCTACAAACCTTGCTAACGATATTGATGTCGTGCTGGATATACGGTGTGTAAAACGTTAAGTCAGCGATATTTTTTTCGCTTTCGTTGTTAGTTTTGGATGACATGCCTGTGAGTACTTTGAATCCTGCCAGTGACAGTTTTTGGTCAGCGCATGAAACCACGTAGTCAATCTGTTGAACCCCTAAATCGCCCATGTCATAAAACTCACGCAGCTTAATCTTGCCGTTGATGCTGTTGTTGGCGACGACAGCCCAGTTGTTGTTGGAGATATCCAGGGAGGCTATTTTTTCACCGTCAACAATAGAAGCCGAGTTGTTGGCAGGTGTCGCGAAAGCAGCGGTACTGGTAACAAGAAGGATTGCGAGGATGGCTTTGTTAAACATGGTTGACTCCGGTAAGTTGATGAAACTAATTAGTGGATTACATGACTGCGTAGTCTACCAGTTGAACATATCCTGTCAAGAAAAAAATAAACAAGATATAAAAATAATTGAAATATTCTTAAATAGCCTATTTTATATGTTCAAAATATTTTCAAAACATAAAATATATGTAAAAATAGTCTTTTTTGATGTAATTTAATTACTATTTTTTCATATTTTTCGACGTAAACTGCTATACTTTTATTTGTGCTTACGATTTTATATAAGCAAAATATAAACAAAAAAGCAATTTAAGGTTCATTCCTGAATATGTTGGCGCTAATTTTTGGACGCAGAGTTATCAATGGAATTAATAAATAAACATCAGTATGCAATTGGTGTCGTCGCTAGGCGCACTCAAACTCACCCAGAAACCATCCGTGTCTGGGAGCGGCGCTATGAATTGATCGTTCCTGGTCGTAGTGAGACGGGAAGGCGGCTTTACTCAGAGAACGATATTGCCAAGCTAACCTTGGTGAAACGATTGACCGAGTTAGGTCACTCTGTCAGTAGTTTGGCCAAACTGTCCAATGACGATCTTCGTGACCGACTCAATGCATCATTAGCGAGTGAGCCGAGCAAATACACAGAACAGTTATCCAAGTTGCGCGTCGTTTTTGCAAACGACGCCTTGCGCCTTCGTCTTAGCCGCGATTTGCTGATTCATGAAGATATTAATGTTGTCGATTTTCCGAATAAAAATCTTTCTTCCGTCATGGAGCAGCGAGCTGATATTGTTATTGTTGATCTGGTGACCTTGAACGAGGAATCGCTCTCCGATGTACGTCATTACTTATCAGAGACAGGCTGTGAATCAGCGTTGGTGATTTTTAATTTCGGTACTAAAAAATCGATACTGGAGCTTGAGGATGCGGGAGTGGTTTGCTTAAAAGGATCGGTAGCTGCTGCAGAAATATACCGTGCATGCCGTTCCATCAAGCCGACTTTGTCTAATTCCAGGCCTGCACTAAATCAACCCGTAACATCACCTCGTTTTACTAATGAACAGCTCTCGCGCATCGCTGCTCTTACGAGTAAGATTGCGTGTGAGTGCCCTAATCATCTTGCTGAGTTGATCATCAATTTAACTGCATTTGAAAAGTACAGTAGCGAATGCGCGAACCGTAACGAGGAAGATGCGCAACTACATTCGCAACTAAACCAGGCCGCAGGCGCTTCTCGCCTAATATTAGAAGAAAGTTTGATCCGGTTGATGGAGATTGAAGGCATTGAAGTGTGAAATCAAATGAATGCTAGGAGCAACCTTAACAATGATGGTGCCAAAGTGAATCGACTTCCATTTATCAATGACTTATTTGCCTACAGCGAGTGGTTTTTAAAATCGTCGATATCTACTTATGGCACTCTGCAGTTTGCTATTTGGCGTCATGTACGATGGTTACCATCGTTTTTTATTTTTGTACTCGTCACATTTTCTTTAACCGTATCTTCGTCAGCCCATAGCGCAGTTGAAGAGATAAAAGAGCCACCGGTCGGGTTAGAGGTTTTAACCAAACCACGGTTAGTTGGTCATCATCTTTTTACGTTTTTTGGATTAGAGATTTATCACATCAGTCTTTGGTCTTCGCCTGAATGGGCGCCAGAAAAATGGAATCGGCATCCGTTTGCGCTGTCGCTGGTTTATTCACGCAATTTCAGTGGTGAGGAGATCGCAAAGCAATCGATTGCTGAAATTAAAAAGCAGATACCCCTAAGTGATGACACGTCACAGCAGTGGTTGAATCAACTGCGTTTTTTGATTCCATCGGTTAAAGCGGGCGACAGGCTAACCGGCGTTTACCAGCCTTCGGGTAATTTAGTATTTTGGATAGGCTCGAAAAAAATAGGCGAAATAAACGATCCCGCTCTATCTGAGGCATTTATGGCGATATGGTTAGCCACTAAAACCTCAGAACCTAAGATGCGGAAAAAATTGTTTGGCGACGCATCTTGAGTAATTTCACCACTGATGATTAACTAATTGAGACAAGCAAGAATTGAAGAAAGTCCGCAAACATTCCTCTACGGGCTTTTTGGGGCTAAAGCAGGGTGTGCCGCGACGGATAAAAGATTTATGCTGATTTAATTGAGCCTGTATTCCCTAAGAAAGTAAATTACCCCCTTGTTGGTTGAACAACCAGCTTAACTCCTAGAGCTTTGCAGACACGAGATATGGTGTCAAAGCGTGGCTGAGAATCAGCCCGCAGCGCTTTATATAGTGCTTCACGGCCGATGCCAGTTTGTTCGGCAATGTTTGCCATACCACGTGCTCTTGCTGCTATTCCTAGAGCGTGCGCGAGTTCACCTGCATCGCCTTCGTCAATGACTAATGATAGGTAGGCAGCAATGTCAGCATCATCTTTCAGATGTTCGGCAGGATCGAAAGTAGGTAGGTCCTCTACCTTAATTTTTTTACTCATTATTTACTCCTCAATCGTTCTCGATAAAGCAATTGCTTTGCTCATGTCAGCACGCTGAGTCGCCTTGTCTCCGCCACCTAGCATGATGATCAACGTGCTGCGTCGTTCAACGTAATACATTCGCCATCCGGAACCGAAGTGTTCTCGCATCTCGCTGACGCCTTCCCCTACAGGCTCAACATCGCCGAGCAAACCGCGTGCTACTTTCTCCAAACGACGAATTAATCTGGATTTCGTTACTGGATCCTTCAGGCTGTTTAGCCAGTCTGAAAACTCAGGGAGAGATTTAGCTGTGTACATTTACGCATTGTATTCGACCGGATACAAAAGTAAAGAATTATTTTTTGAGCCTTCTAGACTTGTACAGTTATTTTTAAGTATCTTAATTAAAGATTTCTTAGCCGCGAATCGCCGTGTTTTTACTTAGTGATGGCATCCTTAGCAATCTCAATTAGGATTTCATTGCGCCTGCGCCAGGGTAGCGTGAATGGATCGTTGTAGCGTGCGACCTGAGGGGTGCCAACTAAGGTTAACTGTCGCGACAGAGCCCACTCGGTTAGTCGATCTGTATTTTCTTTAATGGCTGACGCTGTCGCCCATCCACTAAATCGTATAGATACCATCTCATGGTCGGCAACGCGACGAATAGCCACCTGTGAATTGTTCGGTTTAGGCAGCGTGTCTAATTTTTCTTGGCTGGGCATGACAAAATGTAGTCGCCAGCCAGAAGGAATGGGGGTAACGGTAACCGGGGCGGTCATGGCAATTTTTCGGCTGCTGCCTGAATCACCACTATTTTCACCAAAAATATACGCTGCAACACGCCGAAACCCCGTTCGACTTGCCGAATCAAAATCTCCGGGTAGCTCAGTTTCTGCCACGACAAAGCTCGGGTAATGTCGTTGCTCAAACGGAGGCTCAGAAACTAAAACGCGATAGGGTGCTTCTTCAACAGCCATGGCAGCCTTCGTGAGAAAAAAAATTAGGTAAATTACAATTTGGGATGACCAAACTATAGACGTTCGTCTTGGGTACATTACACCACCCTTATGAATGAAAAATGGCCAATGGGTACTAACCAACTTATCTGAAGATTATGAACTACATAAAGCATAGCATTTCGTCGTCGATCATTATTCTCTTGATTAGTTTACTCAGTGGTTGTGCAAGCTACGGTCCCACCAACCGCATGATAGGTAGCAGCAAGGATGATGTTGTTGGCGTATTGGGTAAGCCATCAACCGAGCTGCCGACGCCCGATGGGCAGTTGCTGATTTATTCTAAGGGTCCATTTGGAAAAGAAACCTTTTTCATTTATCTGAATCACGATGGAATAGTGCAGCGTTGGACGCAGGTACTTGATGAGAAAAACTTTGAGCGCATCGTACCCGGTATGACTCGCAATCAAGTGATAGAAATCATTGGGGAATCAAAAGATCGCTTTGGATTGGCGCGCGGCCGAGGCTATGTTTGGAATTACCGTTATGTGAATCCCTTTTGTTTTTGGTTTCAAATTGAGTTTGCAGCCGACGATACGGTACGATCTGCAGGGTACTCAAAATCACCCGAATGTAGGGTACGGATACTTTACTAGTTGTGTTTGATGATTAGATAGTTTGGAAAACTACGCGCTCTGAAACACGATTTGATCAGCGCGGTGCATCACCGGCAGACTGCACATTTTTTAGTTGTAGTCGAAATGTACCTGACTGCTGGTTAGCAATTAAAACGCCGATCTCTTTCGTGGCAGAAAAATCAAGTGCGGGAGCGTCTACGGGTCGTCCCCGAAAGCTCGCTTTAAAATCGCTAGATACAAAGCGATGAGTTTTCCATTCTCGGGTGGCGAAAAATTCTGCTTGATACAGCGGTGATCTGGGTGAAGTATCAGTTCGCAAGACCAGTTTATAGCGTTTTTCGTCACCTCGAATCGTGACATTTAGTGCGGGGGTTTCCACTGGTATGACAATGGAGCTACGTACCGATGCGAAACCACCACCATTGTCTAGCGAAACGAAACCTTCAAACACTGCGCCTTCTGAATCGTTGCTAATGCGTGACTGCGACACGCCGCCCATAACGCCGTCATTTACAACCCACATCTCATTCACGGTGTGGGAATTTGTAAAATCAAGCAATTGAGCATGCGTCATGGTGGTAAAAAGTAGCGAGCTTACGAAGCCAAGTAGCAAGAGGGAGGATCTTTTTTTGTAAGGCATGGTATCAGGATACACTTAGATAAATTCGAGCATTGCATCGAATGATATTTCATTTTGATTGATAATTTGAGTGATAGAAAATAACTAATCATTGACCCTACAAATAATCATACTATTGGCTGCGGCGAATCATTCAATCTGAAATAAATAAACGTAATTTAAAAAACTGTTTTACCCAAAGGAGTAGGTTCACTATGCAAGAAGACCAGCGTTGTTGCGGGAGTGATAAATGTCTCATCAATGCCGAGGGGTACTGTTGGTGCGGACAAAGATGGGACGGTGATAAACAGTGCGAGCCAGATTCATTAACTGATAAGCAAGCCGTATCGACAGTTGTACCTGACAAACCATCTAAATAATCATGAATCAGAACGAACCATATTCAAGTGCTCCACCTGCGTGGGTTAATGCATTGGGATATGCGGGATTGATTCCGTTTGTGGCGTTGTCGACTGCATTTTTTTGGCCAAATTACGTATCCCACGCATTCATCAGTTATGCATTAAGTTCTTACGCTGTCGCGATCATTAGTTTTTTGGGGGCGATACATTGGGGGCTTGAGATGCGTGAGTCACCGACTGCGACAACGAATCCTGCACCGTGGATTTGGGGAATCACGCCTAGTTTGCTCGCTTGGGTAGTCACACTTCTTACACCACCGTTTAATTTACTCTTCATGGCCGTACTGCTATGGCTTTGCTATCGAGTCGACCAGAAGCGTTATCCAAACTATAAATTAGAATCGTGGTTGCCGATGCGATTTCGCCTCACGCTAGTAGCAAGCATTTCGTGCTTAGTAAGTTCAGTAGGTTTTTACTCGACATGATGAAGACACGTACAACTCAATTAGTAACTAACCTAGATTGGTTGTTACTTTTAATGGTTATTAGTAGTTTTGTGCTCATGTCTACCGAGGCTCAATCTCAAACGGCTATTTCGACAAATACACAATGTGAGTATGTCACTTTAAAAACTGGACACCCCGACGGAATTTTGAAGCAATACTGTAATCGGCAAATCGCCAGAGTCATGGGATGGCAAGGTGCTTCGTGGTTAGATAGAGCAGAGCGTGAGTCGGAAGAGAGAACCGATCAGCTGATCGACATACTCGGTTTAAAGCCCGGAATGATCGTGGGTGATATCGGTGCAGGTACTGGGCGCCTGAGCATGTTAATGCTTGATCGTATTAAGCCAAATGGACAAATGTGGGCCGTTGATGTTCAAGTTGAGATGGTAGGGCGACTCAAGGAGATTGCTCAAAAATACCCAAAACATCAATTTGAAGTCAAACAGGCCACTGCGTTCACTCCTAGCTTGCCAAGCGCTGTACTAGACATGGCCATCATGGTCGATGTTTACCATGAGCTTGAATTTCCGCGTGAATTCCTCGAGGCTTTGGCGCTATCCGTCAAGCCAGGTGGATCGATAGTATTTGTGGAATACAGAGCGGGCGATCCCAAGGTGCCTATCAAACGCTTGCACACGATGACCGTCGCCCAAATAAAAAAAGAAGCTAGCGATGTCGGCTTAGTATTTGAAAAGTCTGTATCTGAGTTGCCTTGGCAAGATGTTGTTTTTTTTCGTAAGATGCAAAGCGTTAAAAAATGATTAGTACGTTTTTTTTCGGTCTCAACTTTATCAAAATAATAAGTTATCTTTTTTTCTACTGACATCATCGCTAGTAGCAGCCGTGTCTCGCTTGACCTTATCTTAAGCATAATTAGCTACTTTTTATAAATTTACTAAGTACGTAGTTTTAATTCAAATTTAGCCAGCCTAAATTTACTTGATATCAGCAAACCCAGAGAAACTCTAAGTCTTCGGTGGTATCCAATGCTATTTTGACTATAAATAGCATATCTACTTTGATAAATTTTCTTTACACATAAGAATTTCTTAAGTGTTATTTAAGAATAATTTATTTTATCTTATTTGAACTCACCGGTAAGTTATTAGATTCTGTCGTATTCTAAGTTTCATTTGTGTTTCAGTACCTCTATTTCATTAGGAGAGCCTCGATGTTGCAGAAAGTAGCAAGCGCTGCTGGCGCATTTCCAAACAGCCTAACCATCGAGCAGGTCGATTCCGAGCTTTGGTCAGCTATACAGCTAGAGAATCAGCGCCAACAAGATCACATTGAGCTAATCGCATCAGAAAACTATGCGTCGCCCGCAGTGATGCAGGCGCAAGGCTCACAACTAACTAACAAGTATGCCGAGGGCTATCCCGGCAAGCGATATTACGGTGGTTGTGAATTCGTTGATATTGCCGAGTCGCTGGCGATTGAGAGACTCAAAAAACTCTACGGAGCAAATTTTGCAAACGTGCAGGCCAATTCCGGATCGCAGGCTAATCAGGCAGTTTTTTTGGCGCTTTTAAATCCTGGCGACACCATCATGGGTATGTCGCTGGCTGAGGGTGGGCATCTCACTCATGGCATGGCGCTCAACATGTCCGGTAAATGGTTCAACGTGGTCTCCTACGGATTAGACGAGCACGAAGACATTAACTATGCACAGATGGAACAACTCGCGCATGAGAAAAAACCAAAACTCATTATCGCCGGTGCGTCAGCGTTCTCTCTAAAAATCGATTGGGCGCGCTTTGCAAAAGTAGCGAACGACATAGGTGCTTATTTGTTAGTCGACATGGCACATTACTCCGGCCTGATCGCTGGCGGCGTCTATCCCAATCCGGTACCGCATGCTCACATCGTTACATCAACTACCCACAAGAGCCTGCGCGGACCTCGTGGCGGTATTATTTTGATGAACGATGAAGAAATTGCAAAGAAAATTAATAGCGCGATTTTTCCTGGCTTACAAGGTGGCCCGTTGATGCATGTAATCGCTGCAAAGGCCGTAGCGTTTCAAGAGGCACTTGCACCCGAGTTCAAAACGTATCAGCAGCAAGTATTAAAAAATGCAGATGCCTTGGCCAAGGCGTTGATTGAGCGTGGTTTGCGTATCGTGTCTGGCCGTACTGAATCGCATGTAATGCTGGTCGACTTGCGTAGCAAAAAACTGACTGGTAAAGCTGCTGAGGCAGTCTTAGGATCAGCGCATATTACTTGCAACAAAAATGGCATACCTAATGATCCGGAAAAACCATTTGTGACTTCCGGAATTCGTTTAGGAAGTCCAGCGATGACAACTCGTGGTTTTAAGGAAGCTGAAGCAACGAAGGTCGGGCATCTCATCGCCGATGTACTTGATCATCCAGAAGATGCAGCAAACATTGAGCGCGTAAAAGCAGATGTCAAAAAACTGACCGACGCTTTCCCGGTGTATTCCGCCTGATGCCCATACGTCGATCTTACCCCCGCTCCTACCGAGAGCGGCGACAAACGTCATTCATATAATTAAACCGAGATGGAAGGAGCACATCATGGCTGGACGTAATTTTTTATTTGTACCCGGACCAACGAACATACCTGACCGAGTGATGCGAGCAATGATGGTGTCGATGGAAGACCATCGTTCGCCAGCATTTCCGGCACTCACCCGCGAGATCATGCCGGGTTTGAAAAAAGTTTTTCGTACCGAGCATGGCACTCCGTTTGTATTCCCATCATCGGGTACGGGTTGTTGGGAAGCTGCGGTAACTAACACGCTATCGCCTGGTGACCGTGTACTGGCTGCGCGCTTTGGTCAGTTCAGTCATTTGTGGATAGACATGTGTACTCGCATAGGATTGGACGTTCAAATCGTTGACTGCGAATGGGGTACAGGAGTGCCTCTTCAGCAGTATGCAGACATTTTGAAGGCTGATACTGGACATCGCATCAAAGCCGTTTTAGCCTGCCACAATGAAACTGCAACAGGTGTGACCTCTGATATTTCAGGTGTTCGTGAAGCACTCGATGAGGCTAAACATCCAGCACTATTATTTGTTGATGGTGTTTCGTCATTGGGTTCCATTGATTTTCGTTTCGATGACTGGGGCGTCGATATGGCTGTCTCGGGATCACAAAAGGGACTGATGCTTCCAGCAGGCCTAGGCATTCTCTGTGCAAGCCCAAAGGCTTTGGAGATGCGTCATAGCGCCCAGCTCAAACGCGCCTACTTTGATCTCAACGACATGATCAACGCTAACGCAACGGGATATTTCCCCTATACGCCAGCGCTGTCCTTGATGTATGGCCTGGTTGAGTCGTTGCACATGATTGAAGAAGAAGGTTTGGACAACATCGTAGCGAGGCACCATTACCTCGCCGAAGGTGTACGTGCGGCTGTTACCAAAGGTTGGGGCTTGAAGCTGTGCGCAAAAGAAGCGAAGTGGTATTCCGACACCGTTTCAGCTGTCATGCTTCCCGAAGGTATCAACGGTGCTGATGTGATCGCGCGAGCATTTAATCGCTACAACGTATCACTGGGTGCTGGCCTTTCCAAAGTGGCAGGTAAATTATTCCGTATTGGCCACCTTGGCGACATGAATGAAGTGCACTTGATGGCGGCTATCTCTGGTGCAGAAATGGCCATGCTTGATTGCGGCATCAAGGTCACGCCTGGCAGTGGTACTGCTGCCGCTGGAGAATATTGGCGCCATCATTCCGCACCGTCTGGTCTGATCGTACGTGACACACACAAACACAGCAAGGAAACGCATGGAACGCATAGTCTTTCTGGACCGGCAGTCGTTAAAGGCTGAGGTACGTCGCCCATCCTTTTCTCACGTATGGGAAGAGCATGACCAGACGGCAGAATCGTTGGTGGCCGGCCGCTTGGCTGGCGCCACGATTGCCATCACCAACAAGGTGCCCATCCGCAGAGCTAGTTTAGAACAGCTGCCTGATCTGAAGATGATCGCGGTTGCTGCTACGGGCTATGATGTGATCGATATCGATGCTTGTTGCGAGAGAGGCATCGCAGTGGCGAACATTCGTAATTACGCTGTACACACGGTGCCTGAACACACATTCGCAATGATATTTGCGCTGCGTCGTAATCTCATTGCTTATCGGGAGGATGTCTTGCGCGGTCGTTGGCAGGCACAAGATCAATTCTGTTTTTTTGATCATCCCATCAAGGATCTGCACGGTAGCACTTTAGGTATTTTCGGTGAAGGTGCACTTGGTCAAGCAACGGCAAGTATTGCACGTGCGCTGGGCATGCGTGTGCTGTTTGCTGACCATCCACCACCCAAAGCGCCTGATGTTGAATTCACTGATCCGGAAAATGTCTTAGCTGAGTCGGACATTATTTCCTTGCATTGTCCGTTAACGCCGGCATCACGGAATTTTATCGGCATCGAGCAATTCAAAAAAATGAAACGTAGTGCTATTTTGATTAACACCGCTCGTGGTGGGCTAGTCGATGAACAGGCACTTAAAACAGCCATAGAAACCGGGCTTATTGCTGGTGCAGGTTTTGATGTGCTGACCAAAGAACCGCCTAAAGAGGGTAATCCGCTGCTTGAACTGCGCACCCCTAATTTCATACTGACGCCTCATGTAGCTTGGGCATCTGACGGAGCGATGCAATTTCTCGCCGATCAGCTAATCGATAATGTTGAGGCCTCGATTGCTGGTTCACCGCAAAATCTTGTGACGTAAATCTCATCTTCCTACTCTGTGTTTTCTGCATGGAGTATTGACTGAATTCTTACAACAAACTACCCGATAGGAAGCCGTATGCTTAGCGATATCCAGATTGCCCAAAAAGCGACGATGAAGCGAATTACTGAGGTGGCTTCCCGTCTTGGTATCGCGGATGATTATCTAGAGCCTTACGGCCATTACAAGGCCAAAATTTCACTCGACTATGTCGACTCATTGAAGGGTAAGCCTGATGGCAAGCTAGTGCTTGTGACTGCGATTAGCCCAACTCCTGCAGGTGAAGGCAAAACCACTACCACCGTGGGTTTAGGTGATGCGTTAAATCGTATTGGTAAAAAAACCGTGATCTGTTTGCGTGAGCCCTCGCTTGGCCCCGTGTTTGGTGTCAAAGGCGGCGCAGCCGGTGGTG
>JAIPCX010000035.1 GCA_021737945.1 Polynucleobacter sp. | reverse complement strand
CTACTGGAATTCCTGAGCCGCCTTCTTCCAAGATCGCCATCATCTGGCTTTCCGTAAATCGCGATTTCTTCATTGATAAGCCCTCCATACATCCGGAAGACTCTATTTTTACACTGTCTCAGATTTGGGGGAGTCTACGTAATGTTTTTTGAAAAAAGCGAATGGCCCGGCGTAAGCGGAAATTTCTCTACTCATGACGAATAACCTTTTGTACGAGGAGAGTTGGCCGATGCCAATAGAGAACTCTGCACTGAACTATTTCGATACTAAAATTCGTATCTTAATATCTTAAATTTTTAAATTGAAACAAAAAAATTTAAAAAATTACGTTGCAATTTTATTCGGTAGCAGTCGGTCATATTCTTTTTTAACGACTGCGTAGCATTCACACGATCGTTTTTCCAACCCCACGCGATTTATTATTTCTATTTTTCCACGCGTATATTTTATTAATCCAGCAGTTTCTAAAGCTTTTGCTGCAACTGTAACTCCCTCACGCCGTACACCTAGCATATTTGCAATCAAGTCTTGAGTCATTAGTAGATGATTGCCTACCAGTCTATCTAAGCTAATTAAGAGCCAGCGACAAAGTTGCTGGTCTATTGAATGATGGCGGTTACACACTGCCGTCTGAGTCACTTGAGTAATTAAAGCTTGCGTGTACCGCAGCAATAAGTGCATGACAGGTAAGGAGTCCCTGAACTCTGTGGTTAAATTTTTGGCTGATAGTCGTAGGCACTTGCCAGCACTTTGTACAACAGCCCTACTGGGAGTGGTTTCACCACCCATAAAAAGTGATATTCCAACGATACCCTCGTTGCCAACAATCGCAATTTCAGTGGAAGCTCCACTCTCCAAAACATACAAAAGCGACACAATGGCATCAATTGGAAAATAGACAAAGTCCATTCTGCCGCCAGATTCATAAAGTACCTGACCCAACTTCAAATCAATTATTGTTAATTGCGACTCCCATCGCTGCCAATTTTCTTCTGGCAAAGCTGCCAACAGCTTATTTTTCGATTTATCAATATTGGTAGTCATAAATAGACACTTAACTTTTGGTTGCTATATTTCACCACACAAATCTTTTATGTGCGCTATCGAACACAATCATAACGTTATTTAAATTGAACCAAATCGTTTCTCTGTATTCACTGCAGTTGGTGAGTTTGAACAAAATCTGATTCGTGAACGCGTGCTACCAGGTCAGCAACGAGCAGTCGCAAATAGCGATAAATTAGGACGACCTTTGAAGATGCATGGTGGAATGAGCTCTGCGTTGAAACAATAGCGTGAGAAAGGTATGGGTATCAACCTCATCGCTCAGGAATTAAAGATTGGTGTTGGGAGTGTGCGTTCGGTGATTTAGTAAATCTATTTATACGATACGCATCATAAAATCAAACCTTTATCGCACGGTTACTTTATGCCAGAGATGTAAAAGCACTTAAAAGTAATATTACTTCTTACCACATGCGATATCCCACTCCGTTTTAACTAGCGTATTTGGAGCAATTTGATCCCATATCCATTCACTCTCTTTAAATGTGTCAGACAAAACAACTGCACCAGTTCCCGCTGAACCAGAATACTGAAGCACTGAAACCATTGTCAATGTCTGATACTTACAATTAAATGCTAAAAGTGATTTTGCTGATTTATAGTTATCTCCATCTGTATTAGTTCGCACCTCTGGAAAATCATACATCACCCACATCTGTGCAGTTATGTCATTTTTTTGTATCGTAGATTTATCATGATAATGAGTAATATCATACGCTTTACCCGTCGTCTCCCACTCTGCCCAAGACACCGAGCAGACCGTCATCATCACAAAACAGAGAAATGGTTTCATTGCAAACTCAATCATTTAGTTTAAGATTTTTTTACCTATCAACACTCGACTACCATCACCTACCAACTGCGTATCCTGTTACCTACACATACTCAATGCCTGACGTGTGACTTTTTGCAACCAAAGATCGAAATACATGCCACCAGCCATTTTCAAATCGAAAACATTTTAATTACTTAGTTCTTAGTATAGTGAAAAACTGTAAGTACCCGTAGACTTAACAATTAGACAGCGGGCAGGATATAACGGGCAGTATTGGCAGGTTCTGAATGTCTAATTGGCAAACTGTATGAGAATGAAGTGAATCTCAGTTCAATAAGCCTGAGTTCTGTGGGTTCGAAAATGAATTGATGTATGAAGGAAGACACTCTTAGCTTATGCCCTTGAACTGGCAACAGATCAAAATCTGCTGGCTTCCAATCATTGCCCATGGAAAAACAATCAAAGTCTGTCCAAACGAAAGTACAAAATTTGATCAAGCTAAGCTACCGACCGGATATTGACGGGCTAAGGGCAGTCGCAGTTACAGCAATCGTCGCTTTTCATGCATTCCCTTCGTTGATACCCGGAGGCTTCGTCGGCGTAGATATTTTTTTTGTAATTTCAGGTTTTTTGATCACCTCGCTGATTCTTCAAAGTCAGAAAAATCAAAATTTTAGCTTTAGTGAGTTTTATGCAGCAAGAATTAGACGGATTTTTCCTACGCTCACACTTGTTTTATCAGCCTCTTTCGCATTTGGTTGGTTTGCGTTGCTCTCCGATGAATACAAAATGCTGGGCAAGCACATAGCAGCAAGCGCAGTTTTCATACCGAATTTTATCTTTTGGAGTGAAAGCGGATATTTCGACTATGCCGCTGCTACGAAGCCCCTATTACATCTTTGGAGTCTGGGTATTGAAGAGCAGTTTTATTTGCTGTGGCCTCTACTTGCCGGTCTTTGCTTAAAACACAAAATCAACTTGGTGAAAGTGGGCGGGGTAATTTTTCTTGCTTCGCTACTAATCAACCTATTGATGATAGAAGCAGCAGCTTCAGCGACTTTTTTTTCGCCATTCAGCAGAATATGGGAGTTGTTAGCTGGCTGTCTGTTGGCACTTTTTATGCAAAGTAAAGCGAGTGCATTCGAAGCTACGAAGTATAAATTCTTAGCACACAAATCTATCAATCACGGTCTCACTTCGTTGGGACTACTGTTGATTTTATATAGTCTTTTTTTATTTGACCAAGACATTGCTTTTCCTGGTTACTGGGTACTGATACCTGTAGCAGGAACAGTATTGATCATTCTTGCAGGAGATAAAGCCTGGCTGAATAATTCGGTCTTATCGAATCAGATCGTGGTCGGTGTTGGTTTAATCAGCTTTCCTTTATATCTTTGGCATTGGCCACTACTATCGTTTGCACGCATAATTAGCGGTGCTACACCAGACTGGTTACTGCGTCTCGCTCTAGTCATTGCGTCATTTTTCTTGGCCATCCTTAGCACTCATTTTCTTGAGCGGCCAATTCGATTCGGTCGCAAAACAAAAACTAAAGTCACACTGCTTGTTATTGCAATGATTATCTTGGGTGGAGTGGGCTTAACCACATTCTTGCAGGGCGGATTCGAAGGACGTATTTCGAATCAAGAGGTCAAGGCGCAGCTAGCTGATCTAAACTTTGATATCCCGGATAGCGCTGGATGGTATTGCGACGACCTACAATATGATAGCCCCCGCTGTCATTCAACCGGCCCCAATCCTTCCGTTGTCGTGATCGGAGATAGTCATGCTCTTACTATCTATTCTGCGTTGCGCAGTCTGTTCAAGGCCAAAGGTCAGGATATCGGTCTATATGGCGCTAGTGACGGTTGCCCTCCACTCCTGGAAGTAGTGATACAAGATCAGGGCGGTGACTTTAGAAACTGTTTAAAAAAGGGAACACAGGCCATACAGCGAATTATTGCTGACCCAAGCATCAAGGAAGTGATTTTAACCAGCAGGGGGCCGATGTATACGACAGGTTTAGGTTATGGTGATATCGAGTCAACGCAGTTTGGTAACTGGGTTCTTCACTTCGAAGGTGTAAAGCAAGGTGAGTCAGATAACAGCACTGTTTTTTCTATAGGGTTGACTAAAACTTTAGACGCACTGCTGGCAGCTGGAAAAAAAGTCACTTTTTTGCATGATGTACCCGAACTCGGTTTTGATATCAGGCGCTGTTTTTCATTTCGTCCCTTATACATAGCGCCGAATGAAACACACAGCTGCTCAATAAGCAGAGCAGCCTTTGAAAAGCGAACCAGTGCTTTCAAAACAATGGTGAATAAAATCCTTACGCAACGACCCGAAGTTAAAGTTATTGATTTGGCTAAAGCCTTATGTGATGAAAAGCGCTGCTATGGATCAAAGGATGGCGTACTGTTTTATATCGATGATGATCACTTAAGCCACCGAGGTTCTGCTTATGTAATTAGCAAGCTCAGGGATGAATTTTGATTAATGATATTTACAAATGGAGCAAACAATTACAGCAGGAGTGACCTGGCCTGATATTTTTCAGCCAGCGAGATTTAGAGATGATGACACCTCACCCCTGAGGGGTAATATTGAAACGGTCGAGATTTACGGAAGAACAGATCGTTCGCTGAGCGCCAGTGATTAGCTGTCATTTTGGGCCAGAGAACCACAGATTAAGAAGTTATCTCAACGCCTTTTTATGTTGGCCTCAGCTAACTTATTGAATAAGTCTTAAACTTGCGAGATGACTGCTAAAACTCTTATCTCTCTTTCCAAAGATGATACTTCCCGCTTGATTGAAATGGCGTGGGAGGACCGCACACCATTTGATGCTATCGAGCGAAACTTTGGCTTATCTGAATCGCAAGTAATTACCATCATGCGCTCGGAACTTAAACGATCCTCGTTTAACCTATGGCGCAAAAGAGTCACGGGTAGAGCAACAAAACACGCTGCGCTCAGAGATAAGTCGGTTATGCGAGCCTATTGCTCAACGCAATATAAACATAAGTAATGATGATGAAAAAGCTCACTATGTACTACGACGGTCTCTGCCCATTATGTCAGGCAGAGATTTTATTTTTATCGCGGCGTAACCAGGCTGCTCTATTAAGTTTTGTGGATGTGAATTCATCGCAGTACTCTGCAGAAGCCGTGGGTGTGTCTTGTCAACAAGCGCTTGATTCTATGTATGCGCAATATGATGACGGTGAACTTATTAATGGCGTAGATGTTTTTTCTGCTGCCTATCAGCGAGCAAATCTGCCTACCCTGGCTTGGCTTTTCTCGCGACCCAGCTTGCGCCCAATGCTAAATTGGGGTTATCGATTTTTTGCCAAGAACCGTCATCGTATTTCGAGCATTTTTGGTCCTGCGGCATTACGCTTGGTAAGAGCAACCGCAAAACAAAAGGCATAAATTAGTCCACGCTTGGATTCGGCAAACCTTATTTGGTATTAATCGCCTGCCGGAGAGCTTCAAGCGTGTACAGTTGCGCGCCGTGACTTGAATCGCAAAACTAGAATCCAAATTTACCGTTCGGATTTTTCCAGTCTGCTCGTGGGGGAATTTTTTCCATCGTATCCCAGTGCTCAGCAATTTTTCCTTCTTGAACACGAAAGAGATCATAAAACGAGGTCGGCTGTCCTGCGAATTCACCTTCGCTAATAACCAACACAAAATTACCCTCACCTAAAATCTTATGCACCTTGTTGTACTTCATAGTTATACCTTGCTCGGCCAGGGCTTTCAGAGCAGCTCCCAGACCAGATAAACCGTCGGCTATTGCAGGGTTGTGCTGAATGTATTTGTCGCCATCAAAGTAACTCGTGAGTTTTTCTAACTTACCGTTCACTAAAATATCGTTTACAAAATCAGAGACTACTTTTTTATTCGCCGCTGATTTATCGATATCGATCGTCTCGCTTAAGCCATCGGTCATCGTATGGCCGCTTGGATTCGGCTTTGCTGGTGTTTCCTGCAAATTATCCCAATGCTCGACAATCAGTCCTGCTTCGAATCGAAACACATCGAATCCAATTTTTGGTCCAAAAAAGTTGTATTCAGTATGAGCAACAACATAATCTTCATCTTTAAAAACTCTCACTGTTTTAACTTTTGCACTTCCTTTAGGAAGCTGCTGCAAGACTGCTCCGAACCCAGCCAAACCATCCCCAACATTTAGATTGTGTTGAATATACTTATTGGCATTGATATAGCTAACCGGCTGTGGATCACCGGTCTCGATGCTCTTGAGTAGCTGTACAACCTGTTCTTTAACTGGTGGCTTCATAGATTTTTCCCCTTTTTCTGACGACGTTGCAGCAAAGCTTGCGACATTAAACGTTAACAAACCAACTACTAACAGCAACCAACATTTGTAGGTACTGGTTTTCATAAAAGACTCCATAAAAAGACGAAAGACGTCGAAAGTGATAATGGGTAATATTAGGCAATATCACCACACTTTCATCGGTAAATTACGGAGTAATTATGGTAAAAAACGGACAATTTACGGGAGCGCGTCTCACTAAAAAAGAAGGTCGATCTGCGCCTTTGGAACGTGCGAGGTACACACCTCCGGCCACGTATGGGTTGGATATCGAATTATTTTCGGTAAGCGATTTGAAAAATCGTGTGAAAGAAAATCGATTTCGAAAGGCTCATCAAATAAATTTTTATTTACTTTTACTTGTAACAAAAGGACGTTGTCGACCAGTAGTCGACTACACACCTCTAACGTGTACAAAGGGATCATTACTACTCGTTAGACCAAACCAGGCATTGGAATTCGATCTGAGCGATGGATGGGATGGATGGACAGCCATTTTTCGCCCTGAATATTTGGCGTCAGCTGCAGATAATTCAGGTGAAAAAAATTTCAGCTGGATGACGTACACGAAGTTCAATCGTTTACCAATTTAAACGAAATTCAGTACAAAATAATTTCAGCTACTCTTGTTCAGATGGCTCAAGACACGCAAAGCGACAAACATCGTTTACTACTAAACGCCATGTTACGTTTTCAACTAAAGTCTCTGCTACTCAGAGTTTTACTGTCAAATAACAGGACGATTGATACTGAATTTGATTCAACACAGATTTCTTGATTTAGACGATTCAAGAACCTGGTAGAAGAAAAATTCTGTATCCAACATAAAGTCGCTGATTACGCTAATCAACTAGGCTGTACCGTAAAGAGTCTCAGCCGAGCAACGCAAGCCTCCGCAGCGATTGGAGCCAAGCAATACATAGCTGCCCGCATTATTCTCGAGGCAAAGCGCCTGCTGACACATACTCAGATGCCGATATCAGTGATTGCCGATCAACTCGGATTTGATGAGCCAACTAATTTTGTGAAATTCTTTAAACGCGAGGGTAATCTTGCGCCGAACGAGTTTCGAAAACAGAACTATTCGATTTATAACTGACATCTACCATTTAAATATAGGTAAATCCTGTGCTGTTTGACCTCGCCAGGTTTAACAGAGCGCATCAGTGCCTCAAGGAATTCTTGCAGAAATTGAAGCTCGTCGCACACAAATTCTCTTCTTTCATAAAGAATCAAGTCTTATAAACAGGATAATTTATGGTGAAAAAACTTTTATGTTGAAGTCCTAAACGGACAGTGGGTCAGCGGTACTTAAGCTAGCATTTTTACTTCCGTAAAAGGTATTAAATAATGAATTCTGAGATAATGTGCATGGTTTTCATACCTAAACATAATGCCTTTATTACCTATCCAGAACCGCACTCGGTGTTCGGCTCCAATGCTCCTGCTGGTGTGCATGCAACTGTATGGCTGCAGCATTACTAACGCGTTGCTGCCAACAGCCAAGCCTGACCCAACTCCTCCCGCGCAGTGGATAGCCCCGATGCCTGGTGAGGGCGCGTTGGCACATGATGGACAAGTGTCGGCGCTAGCAGACTGGTGGCGACAGCAACAAGATCCGCTGCTGATCGATCTGATCGATGCCGCGCAAAACGTTAGTACTAGTGTCAGTGCTGCTCGCTCGAGGATCGAACAAGCGAACGCAGAAAGACTTGCGGCAAATGGTGCACTACTGCCAACGATGGATGCTGGCGTCAGTGCGCAGCGCCGCAGCGCGTTTCCACCTTTCCCCGGTGGTAATGTTTATCAGGGTTCGTTGCAAGCCAGTTGGGAGATTGACTTGTTCGGTGCAAACCGCATGGCGCGAGATGCGGCGCAGCGCCGCGCACAAGGCGCCGAGGCTAACTGGCACGAGGCACGCGTATCGGTTGCAGCAGAAACGGCGAATCAATACTTTGCCTTGCGAGGCTGCAGACATTTGCTGACAATTTCGGAAGTCGACGCTGCTTCGCGCACAGAGATTACGCGCCTGACTGAATTGGCGGTTAACGCTGGATTTCAAGCGCCGGCAAATTCCGCGCTGGCGCGAGCCAGTGAGGCAGAGGGACGTAGCCGCGTGACTGCGCTGCGCGCACAGTGCGATGTGGACATCAAAGCGCTGGTCATGCTGACCGGTCTCGATGAACGCGATCTGCGCGCCAAACTCGATAGCGTACCTGCTGCGCTGCCACTCCCGACGCCAGTACCTCTGGCAACGCTTCCTGCTGCAACGCTAGCGCAACGTCCTGATGTTTATGCAGCGGCGCAGCAGGTTGCTGCGGCTAGTAATGACGTAGGTAGCGTAGAAGCACGACGTTACCCGCGGCTATCACTGTCTGGAAACATTGGTCGCAATCGATTTGAGACCGGCGATGGCGCATTCAACTTGAACAGTTGGACGGTGGGTCCTGTTGCGTTGAGTCTACCTATTTTTGATGGTAATCGGCGACGCGCCAATATGGCTGCAGCGGTAGCGCGTTATGAAGAGGTCGCAAGTGAGTACCGCGCCACGGTACGCCGCGCGGTGCGTGAGGTCGAAGAGAGTTTAGTTAATCTAGATAGCATTGCGGCGCGTAGCAATGACGCACAAATCGCTATCGACGGCTTCATGACCTCGCTCGAGGCTGCCAAGCTGCGCTACGAAAAAGGTTTTGACAGCCTGATCGATCTCGAGGAAGCACGTCGCAGCAAACTTGGCGCAGAGACCGCACTGGTCAATCTTCAGCGCGAACGTATCGCAGCGTGGATCGGCTTGTACCGTGCCGCTGGCGGTGGCTGGCAATCGCCAACTTATTCCGATAAAACCCCCTCAGAGTCGAAACCATGATTCCCTTGCACCTAATCCGACAATTCCCGCGTCAGCATCCGCGACCTGCTATCGCAAGTTTAGCCATGCTGCTGGTACTCGTCGTTTGGCTCTTGCCAACTCAAAGCAGCAAGGCCGATGACAGAGCGGAAATCAACAAGCCAGCATCTACCGCGAAGGCAGCATTGACCGTTAGCACCGCACGCCCACAACTAACCCGCCTCACGCAGACACTGGCCGCGAATGGTGACATCGCCGCTTGGCAAGAGGCGAGTATCGGAAGCGAAGCCAATGGGCTGCGCTTGACCGAAGTGCTGGTGAATGTCGGTGATGTAGTGCGTGTCGGTCAAACCCTTGCGCGTTTTTCTGATGAGACAGTGCAAGCCGATCTTGCTCAAGCCAATGCTGCTTTGTTGGAGGCCCAAGCGACACTTGCCGAGGCCAGCTCAACTGCAGAGCGTGCACGATCGTTGGTTAATACCGGTGCTATCAGCACTCAGCAGATCAATCAATTCCTCACATCAGAGCAAACCGCGCGTGCGCGCGTCGCTGCGACCGAGGCAGCGGTCAGTGCACAAAAGCTGCGACTGAAATTCACCCAACTTCTCGCGCCGGACAGTGGCGTGATCTCTGCACGCAGCGCGACAGTGGGTGCAGTTGTCGCAAACGGCAACGAGCTATTTCGAATGATTCGCAAAGGAAGGCTTGAGTGGCGCGCCGAGGTGATGGCGAGCGAGCTTTCACGTATACGTGTTGGCTCAAGTGTGAAATTGGTCGCAGCGAATGGCACACACTTGAATGGCAAGGTTCGCATGATCGGCCCTACCGTCAACCCACAGAATCGATCGGCATTGGTATACGTTGATCTGCTTTCCGGTGCCACGGGTCAGGCAGCTGCAAAACCCGGTATGTTTGCGCGTGGTGAATTCACGCTTGGCAGCGGCAACGGCGTCACGCTACCGCAACAGGCAGTGGTTGTGCGCGATGGCTTTAGCTTTGTATTTCAGATCAAGCCCGATGGACGCGTGGCGCAGATGAAGGTGAAGACTGGTCGTTATCTTCAGGACCAGGTCGAAATTACCGAAGGCATTTCGCTGACAGATGAGATTGTGGTGGCCGGTGCTGGTTTCTTGAACGATGGTGATTTGGTTCGTGTAACCCGAAGTAATGCGTCAGCGATTGATAACAAACGCGAGACGAGGGATTCCAAGTGAATTTCTCCGCGCTCTCGATTCGTAGTCCGATTCCCGCAATTTTATTATTTACTCTGCTAACTCTCGCGGGGCTACTCGCATTTCGCTCGAATGCGATTCAGGATTTTCCCGATATCGAGCTGCCCATTGTGAACGTAGTGGCGTCGCTACCGGGCGCAGCGCCAGCGCAACTCGAGACCGAGGTTGCACGCAAGATCGAAGGCTCGGTTGCCAGCCTGCAGGGTGTTAAAAACATTTATACCAAGGTACTCGATGGGCAGGTGACTGTCACGGTTGAGTTTGTACTTGAAAAAAATCTCTCGGATGCGGTCAATGATGTACGTGATGCCGTAGCGCGAGTTCGCGCTGATCTGCCAGCTGACATGCGCGATCCATCCGTGACCAAAGTATCGACTGCCGGTAGACCGATTCTCACCTTTAGCGTGGCAGCAGCATCCAATGCCTCTGGCAGTCCGCCTGACTTACAAGAAGTCTCCTGGTTCATTGATAACACAGTCACCAAACGCTTACTAACCGTCAAAGGCGTCGGTGCTATCAAGCGTATTGGCGGTGTGTCGCGTGAAGTTCGCATCGAGCTGGATACGTCGCGCATGAATGCGCTTCGCGTCACTGCGATTGATGTCTCTCGCAGGCTGCGTCAGGTTCAGCAAGAGGCACCGGGTGGACGTGGCGATGTATCCGGCGCAGAGCAGTCGGTTCGTACTATTGCTACCGTCAAGACCGCTGCAGAATTAGCTCTGATGGAAATCTCGCTCGATGATGGCCGGCGAGTAAGGCTGGATCAAATCGCAACTGTTAAAGATACCGTTGCTGAGCCACGCGCCATTGCCACCCAGGATGGCAAGTTGGTGGTTGGCTTCGAAGTTTCGCGCACCAAAGGCTTCGGTGAATTGATGGTGGCGCAGGGTATTCGCGAGGTGGTAAATGCATTGCAGACAGATAATCCTAATCTTCGTATTGCGGAGGTAATCGATAACGCGCAACCCGTTGAAGAGAACTACGAAGGTTCGATGATTTTGTTGTACGAAGGCGCGTTACTAGCGGTGCTGGTGGTGCTATGGTTTCTACGTGATTGGCGTGCGACTTTGGTGGCTGCATCTGCTTTGCCATTGTCGGTGATCCCGACCTTTCTAGCGATGTCATGGTTTGGCTACACCATTAATACCGTCACCCTGCTTTCATTAGCGCTAGTGGTTGGTGTGCTGGTGGATGACGCAATTGTCGAGATAGAAAACATCGCGCGACATCTGCAAATGGGTAAAACACCCATGCAAGCGGCGCTCGAAGCCGCAGATGAGATAGGCATGGCGGTGATTGCAACCACCTTTACCTTGGTCGCAGTGTTTTTGCCAACCGCATTCATGGGTGGTGTGCCGGGCTTGTTCTTCAAACAGTTTGGTTGGACTGCCGCCGTAGCAGTATTGTCATCCTTGGTAGTGGCGCGCTTACTGACGCCGATGATGTCGGCCTACTTGCTCAAACCGGCCAAGCACGTGCAGCCAGAAGATGGCTGGCTGATGCGCAACTACTTGCGCATCATGCGCTGGTGCCTACGTTATCGTTGGATTACAGCGATTGCCTCGGCGCTGTTTTTTGTGGCGTCATTGGCGCTTGTACCTTTGCTGCCAACCGGCTTCATACCGCCAGCTGATCGCGGACAAACGCAGATCACAGTCGAACTAGCCCCGGGCAGCACATTGTCCGAGACCACTGCAACGGCTGAACAGGCAAGACTAGCCGCAATGAAAGTTAAAGGTGTAGAGAGTATTTTTAGCTCTATTGGTGGTGGTTCGAGTGGCGACGCATTCGCACCGGGTGCTGCTGCCGAGGCACGGCGCGCTGTGCTGACGCTGAACGTCATTCATCGCGATAAGCGCTCTGAGTCATTGCAGGATCTGGAGAATCAGTTACGCGCCAATCTAGATGAAATTCCCGGTGCCCGCTTCACCGTCGGCCCGCCAGATACCGGCGTCAAGATGCAGCTGGTTTTGAAAAGTGATGATCCGGTTGCGCTGACGACCGCAGCGCGGATGGTCGAGCGCGAGTTACGAACGCTCAATGGCATTGGCAATGTCAATTCAAGCGCATCGTTGGTCAGACCCGAAATCATCGTTCGCCCTGATGCCGCGCGAGCTGCCGACCTTGGTGTGACCACTGCGAGCATTGCAGAGACCGTGCGTGTTGCTACTGCCGGTGACTACGACGTCAATCTACCGAAGTTAAATTTGTCGGACCGTCAAGTGCCGATTCGTGTCAAGTTACCAAATGATGTGCGCGCTGATCTCGCAGCGATCGAGCGTCTATTGGTACCTGGGCGGCAAGGTCCCGTGATGCTGGGGACAGTCGCCAGTGTGAGTATGGACAGCGGTCCTGCACAAATCGACAGGCTGAACCGAAGTCGTAATGTCACCTTGGAGGTGGAGTTGGGTGATCGTTCACTAGGTGAGTTAAATGTAGAAGCACGGGCGCTGCCTAGCATGAAGAACCTGCCACCCTCGGTCACCATTGCCGAGCTGGGTGATGCGCAAGAAATGCAGGCACTGTTCGAAAGCTTCGGTATCGCCATGCTCATAGGTGTGCTCTGCATCTATGGTGTGCTGGTGCTTCTATTTCACGACTTCATGCAGCCACTAACAATTCTCGCAGCGCTGCCGCTCTCAATCGGTGGGGCGTTTGTTGGTCTGCTGGTGACTCACAAGGCATTGTCGATGCCCTCCATGATCGGTTTAATTATGCTGATGGGTATCGTGACCAAGAACTCTATTCTGCTAGTTGATTATGTGATTCTCGCGCGCAGCGCGGGTATGTCAAGGTTCGATGCGCTGGTAGATGCCTGCCACAAGCGTAGCCGCCCGATTCTGATGACCACGATTGCCATGGGAGCGGGCATGATGCCGTTAGCGCTTGGCTTCGGGGCGGACCCAAGTTTCCGCTCCCCGATGGCGGTAGCGGTAATCGGTGGCTTGATAACCTCAACCTTGTTATCACTGCTGGTGGTACCGGCTGTTTATACCTTCGTCGATGACGTCCAAAGCCGATTGCGGAAATTCAGTCAAACCATTTTGCAAAAACCAGAATAAGTAGCAGCGCATTTTATTTTGCAAGCAAAGAAGCGTCGCGTTTTATCAGCATATTCGGCGAATCCAACGTCGCTAAGCTGAAAAAAAATGAGGCTGGTCTACCTCCATTTTTAATGACAGTTTCGCTCAATCTACCTAGCTCATTAATCTATGCTTCCTGAATTACCCAATAAATACCCTGGGTCTGGACACGGAGCTTGGCGCACTGGCGAAGGGTTGAGCACCGTAATCAGTTTGCAGGATCGAATTTCATCTCGATCACATGCGGCTTACCACTTTTACCCGGAAAATCAGTGAAAGCGCTGCGCACTAGATAAGGCATGACTCTGACCAGATTCCCTTCCTTGCCTTCGCTTCGCACTGTCGTCTCGAACAGCGGCTGGCTGCTAGCAGCATTGGTCATTTTCAGTTTCAGCTCGCGGTCAAATACGGAGAACCGACGCTCACGTTGGCGTGGAACAGGTATACCAGGGCTGAAGGGACCATAGAAAGTGGGTCCATAGCCCGGCCAGCCGCCCCAATAGGGCGAGTAAAATCCGGCGCCATGCCAAGGCGTGCCATACCACGAGTCCACCAGCACTGTTTCGATCACAACCACATCTCTAGCGCTGACTGATGCATTGAAACTCACCATCAGCGCTCCCTCCTCGGTACCAATAGCTTCGCGAAATCCCAGCCGCGTCAATTCTGCACTTATCAGGCTTTGATAACTCTGTCGCTCAAGTCCAATAGGCTCGCCTTCTAAATGTACAAACCGAAAATGTTTTTCTCCGATATCGGTCGGCCAATGATGAAATGCGGTTACTTCGCTGCGGATTTTGCTGGCGCAACCCGTGATCAGCAGGCAAAAGGCGATGACGAAAAAGGTAATAACTTTCATGTTCTTTTGAATAATCTAGTGAATCTATGGGCAAATGTTGTCGCGCAGAAAATGGTGAGAAAAACTCCGAATTAATCAAAAAAGTAATCAGCAAATAAAAATGATGAAGTCACCATGTACTTGCTCTGTTTTGAAAACCCAAGTCCAAAAATACTTCAGCGTCAACTGTATGCTAGTTGGGTGGCTTCAGCAATTGCTGGACTAGAGGATGCTGAACTCGCTTTTCAGTACCGTGTCGTTATTTGGTTAGAATAAGACATAAAATAAATAAATTTAAAAAAAGAACTGTGCCTTACCTATTAATATCTTGAAACGAAAACAAATGAACCATTTACAAAAACACATTGTTATAGCATTACTTATTAGCGGCTCGCTCTCAATACAAATTGTAAGAGCCCAGACTCTAAATGAAAAACAAGTTCAGCAGCCCATACCGTCTGCCAGTAATTTCCTAGGTATTGGTGCAGGTGCTTTTCCAAAAACTTCGGGCAGTAGTGAACTTCGCATGATGTTGCTGCCAGTCGTGCAATACAACTGGGGCGATATTGCTTACATCTCCGGGTTGAAGGCGGGTCTCTGGGGATTCACAACGGAAGACCGTTCACTGAGAATCGGTCTTTATGCCGAGCCACGTTTCGGATATGACGCTAGCGACAACAAACGTACTGCAGGTATGGCTGACCGTGAATTCGCAATCGACGCTGGCCCCAGCCTTCGCTGGACAACCCCACTAGGTGCATTAAATCTAGAGTATGGCTTTGACGTCACTGGTCGCAGCAACGGGCAGGTCGCACAGGTACAGTTCATTCGCCCACTGATCAGTGAACAAGGCTTTCGCTTAAATGGTATCGCTGGTGCTACCTGGCAAAACGCCGCAATGAACACCTATTACTGGGGTAAACGTGGTTCAGAGAGCGAGACAGGATCCGCGATCAATATCGGTGCAGGTACCGCGGTCTCAGTTGGACTGACAGGGTTTTACAAAATAAGTTCTGGCAGCGGCGCCCTCTTCTTTGGCACTAGCATCAATCGTCTGTCTGATCCGCAAGCCCACAGCCCCATCTCTGAGCGCCGATACACTCCGGTCATTTATCTAGGATATGGCTGGAAGCTATGACTTCGAAGAGCTAAGTCAGCACTAGCAACGGAACTGTGACCACCTCAAACAAGCATTTTATCAATCCGCCCATCATCAGGCGCTGGTTGGCGATCCTCAAAATCAAAGGCACTTTATATGTTTGATTGGCTTTATTCTCCCGAAGTATGGATTGCTTTGGGAACGCTTGTGGCACTTGAGGTGGTTCTTGGCGTCGACAACATCATCTTCATCAGCATCTTGGCGGGAAAACTGCCTGAGCATCAGCGTGCGAAAGCTCGGCAGATCGGTCTTGGTGTTGCTGCGATAAGTCGCCTTGGTCTCTTGTTTGCGATTGCATGGATTGTTTCGCTAACTCAGCCCGTTTTCAGTTTTTGGAATAACGATTTTTCATGGCGGGACCTGATTCTTATTGGTGGTGGCGTCTTTCTTATCGCTAAATCAGTGACTGAAATGCACAACAAGCTGGAGGGTCCGGACAGCTCTTCTGGGCCAGTCAAGCAAGCTGCATTTGCGGTTGTCATTTTGCAGATCATGGTTCTTGACATGGTGTTTGCACTGGACTCGATCATTACTGCGGTGGGTATGACGCCCTATGTCAGCATCATGGTGATTGCAATTTTGATCGCTACCGGTGTGATGGTGTTTCTCGCCAAAGCAATTCACGAGTTCGTGCAGAGGCATCCTACAGTCAAGATTCTGGCGTTGTCTTTCCTGCTGTTGATCGGCGTTGTGCTTATTGCTGATGGCATGGGCCAAGCAGTTCCCAAAGGTTACTTGTACTTCGCCATGGCTTTTGCAGTGTTTGTAGAAATCCTGAATATAAGGTTTAGGAAGATTAGTTCGCCCCCAGTGTCTTTGCATGAGGCCATTCGAGAACCTAAGGCTTGAGAATCCTCAGCTCGTTATACTGTGTTCGTCAGTCCACCCCAACGACTGATTCTAAACATATCCGTATGCGTGCAACTAGCTGCAAGAGACTGGAGAAAAAATCCACATGCGAAATTTTTTGATACTGCTGATGCTTCTTCTTGCAGTCCCTCTTACGAAGGCTGAAGAAGTCTATGGGTCCGAGCTCGAGGGATTCAAATACCCATGGCCCGAGTTGCGGTTTTATTTCACGTCGCAGCGTCAGTCAGTGCAGATGGCTTATCTTGAGCTCATGCCAGAAAAGCCAAATGGCCGAACCGCAGTACTCTTGCATGGTAAAAATTTTTGCAGCGCTACGTGGGAGGGGACTCTTCGTTTTCTGCAACAGCAGGGCTATCGGGTGATTGCACCGGATCAAATAGGCTTTTGCAAATCTAGTCGCCCTACCGCTTACCAGTACAGTTTTCATCAACTCGCTCACAACACCAAAGCCCTGCTCGATTCACTAGGCATCGACAAAGTCACATTGGTAGGTCATTCCACCGGCGGGATGCTGGCCACGCGTTTTGCGCTGATGTTTCCCAATCGGGTCCAGCAGCTGGTGATGGTTAATCCGATTGGCCTTGAAGATTGGAAGGCCGAAGGCGTACCCGCGCTGTCTGTCGATGAATGGTACGCGCGTGAACGAAATGTGACAGCGACGATGATTCGCAATTACGAGCGCAGCACCTACTACGTGAATGAATGGCGACCCGAATATGAGACTTGGGTTCAAATGCTCGCTGGTATGTATCGCGGGCCGGGTGGGCTCACAGTAGCCTGGCACTCGGCGCTAATTTATGACATGATTTTTACGCAGCCAGTAATGTATGAATTTAAAAATCTGCGAGTGCCAACGCTGCTCTTGATCGGAGAAAAAGATAACACCGCGATTGGAAAGGATCTTGCACCGCCTGAAATCAAATCTCGTTTAGGTAATTATCCCGCACTGGCTCGCCGTACCGGTGCGGCGATTCCCGGTGCATCGCTAGTATTGTTTTCTGAGCTGGGGCATGCGCCACAGATGCAAGATCCGGAACGATTCCATCGCGCACTAATCGAGGGTTTAACTCATTGATTTAATAAAAATTTTACGATCCTGGATTTCACTTAATCCGCAGGTCTTTGATTCGAGTCTAGGTCGGTGAGCCAAAAAACGAAAGCCCGCACATTAAAGTTTGCGGGCTTTTTCGTTTCTAAGGTCCAATCGATAATTCATTCATCGCATAGTCATGAAAACAGACGTAGCGATTAAAACAAACCTACAACATTACCTTCGTCATCGACATCAATTTTTTCTGCGCTAGGTACTTTGGGTAAGCCCGGCATCGTCATAATATCGCCACAGATCATCACAATAAATTGTGCACCCGCCGCTAGTTTGACTTCGCGCACATTCACAATATGACCACTCGGTGCACCCCGCACCGTAGCGTCTGCACTAAACGATGACTGTGTCTTGGCAACACAAATAGGATAGCTGCCATAACCCGCCTCTTCCCATGTCTTGAGCTGCTGCTTCACTTTGGCCGAAGCACTGACATCAGCAGCACCATAAATTTTAGTCGCCACTTTTTTCATTTTTTCTAATAACGAATCACCGTCTTCATACACATACGT
>JAIPCX010000034.1 GCA_021737945.1 Polynucleobacter sp. | reverse complement strand
GATTACTTCCCTAAATTCATCAAGAAGGGCATAGAGGCCGACTTGTTGGATTCTAAGCTCGCACAGTTTGATTTAAAAAAGCTCGCGAAGTCATTAGTCGCTGAACGTGATCTTCAGTTCGGCTATCTCGGTCTGCAGACTTTGTATGACCGTTATTTCTTGCATATTGAAGGAACACGCATAGAAATGCCTCAGGCGTTTTACATGCGGGTTGCTATGGGTCTGGCCCTCAACGAGATCGACCGCGAAGCACGCGCGATCGAGTTCTATAACTTGCTCTCGACCTTTGATTTCATGAGCTCGACGCCGACCCTATTTAATTCTGGCACGCAGCGCTCCCAGCTATCGTCATGCTATCTAACTACCGTTTCTGATGATCTGGATGGCATCTATGAAGCTATTAAAGAAAACGCGCTACTTGCGAAGTATGCGGGTGGTTTGGGCAATGACTGGACCCCTGTGCGCGCACTCGGTGCTCACATTAAAGGTACGAACGGTAAATCGCAGGGCGTGGTTCCATTTTTGAAGGTGGTTAACGACACCGCGGTGGCAGTCAATCAGGGTGGTAAACGTAAAGGTGCGGTATGCGCGTACCTAGAAACTTGGCACCTGGATGTGGAAGAGTTCCTCGAGCTGCGCAAAAACACGGGCGATGATCGTCGTCGTACGCACGACATGAACACAGCGAACTGGATTCCTGATTTGTTTATGAAGCGCGTGATGGAGAAGGGTGAGTGGACCTTATTTTCGCCTTCTGACGTCGAAGATCTGCACGACAAGTTTGGTAAGCAATTCGAAACAGCTTATCTTTCATACGAGGCTAAAGCGGCGAGTGGCGAGCTCAAATTATTCAAGAAGGTGCAGGCGTTGGATCTGTGGCGCAAGATGCTTTCTATGTTGTTTGAGACTGGCCATCCATGGATCACGTTTAAAGATCCATGCAATATTCGCTCACCTCAGCAGCACGTCGGCGTTGTACACAGTTCCAACTTATGTACCGAGATCACACTCAACACCAATGACTCTGAAATCGCAGTGTGTAATCTGGGTTCAGTGAATTTGCCAGCGCATATGAAGGATGGCAAGCTCGATCACGAGAAGTTGCACGCGACCATACGTACCGCTATGCGCATGCTCGATAACGTGATCGATATTAATTACTACGCCGTTAAAAAGGCGCGTGATTCTAATTTGCGTCATCGTCCGGTCGGTATGGGCATCATGGGTTTCCAAGATTGCTTACATGTCATGCGCATACCGTATGCATCAACTGAAGCGGTTGAATTTGCTGATCGCTCCATGGAAGCCGTTTGCTATTACGCTTATATGGCGTCGACTGAATTGGCGGAAGAGCGCGGAACCTATAGTTCGTATCGCGGCTCATTGTGGGATAGAGGAATTTTGCCGCAGGATTCCTTGAAGCTGCTCGCTGAAGAGCGTGGCGGCTATCTTGAAGTCGACACATCAGAAACAATGGATTGGGCAAGCTTGCGCGCGCGTATTAAGCAGTACGGTATGCGTAATTCAAATTGCGTGGCGATTGCGCCAACCGCCACCATTTCGAACATCATTGGTGTGTCTGCTTGTATTGAGCCTACGTATCAAAACCTATACGTAAAATCGAATCTCTCAGGCGAGTTTACTGAGATCAATGAATATCTGGTTCGTGATCTTAAGACGCGTGGTTTGTGGGATGAAGTGATGATTGCCGACCTCAAATATTTTGACGGCAGTTTGGCGCGCATCGATCGTATTCCACAAGACCTTCGTGATCTGTACGCCACCGCGTTTGAGGTCGATCCTAGCTGGTTGGTTGAAGCAGCTTCGCGTCGTCAGAAGTGGATTGATCAGGCGCAGTCGCTGAATATCTATATGGCTGGTGCGTCAGGCAAGAGGCTGGATGAGACCTATAAGCTGGCTTGGTTGCGCGGTCTGAAGACAACCTATTACTTGCGCACTATGGGCGCCACGCATGCCGAAAAATCCACCAGCAAGACCGGGGCTTTAAATGCGGTATCGGCGGATATGGCTACGGCAGCAGGCGCAGCGCAAGCTGAAGCTGATGGTCCAGCCTGCACGATGAGACCCGGTGATCCTGGTTTTGACGAGTGCGAGGCTTGTCAGTAAAAAATTCGGATTGGTTAGATAGTTTTTGTCTCTCTAACCAACCCTGCAGCAGCTAACGACTGCGTAACGAAAAAGATTTAAGAAACTAAGGATAACCACATGCTCTCTTGGGATGAAGAAACCGCTTCACGTGCATCAGCACAACCTCGTCCACACCTTCAGGCGGTACCTAGCGTGCCGCAGTTTTCGACGCATGCGGATGCGCCGCTCAACCCGGGTATTCTTGCTCGTTCTGAGCCGCCAGTCGATACTGCTCAGCGCGTGCAGGCAGCTGATAAACGTATTATTAATGGCCAGACTGATGTTAATCAGCTAGTGCCCTTCAAGTACAAGTGGGCATGGGACAAATATCTTGCGGGTTGCGCCAATCATTGGATGCCGCAAGAGATCAATATGCAGCGCGACATCGAATTATGGAAAAACCCGAATGGTCTGACCGAAGACGAGCGCCGTTTGGTTAAGCGCAATCTGGGCTTTTTCGTGACTGCCGATTCGCTGGCTGCCAACAATATTGTGCTTGGCACCTATCGTCATATTACTGCCCCTGAGTGCCGCCAGTATTTACTGCGGCAGGCTTTTGAAGAAGCGATTCATACCCACGCCTATCAATACATCGTTGAGTCTCTGGGTCTGGAAGAAAGCGAGATATTCAATGCCTACAATGAGGTCAAATCTATCCGCGACAAGGATCAGTTCCTGATCCCCTTCATCGATACCCTGACAGATCCGGCCTTCACCACGGGCACCACGGAGAACGATCAGAAATTATTGAAGTCTTTGATCGTCTTTGCCTGCCTGATGGAAGGCCTGTTCTTTTACGTCGGCTTCACTCAGATCTTGGCGCTAGGTCGTCAAAACAAGATGATGGGTGCGGCAGAGCAGTACCAGTACATACTGCGTGATGAGTCCATGCACTGCAATTTCGGGATCGATTTGATCAACACGATCAAGCTGGAAAACCCGCATCTGTGGACTGCTGCATTCAAAGAAGAGATAAAGGCGCTATTTTTAGAAGCAGTAGAGTTGGAATATCGCTACGCAGAGGATACAATGCCGCGTGGCGTGCTTGGATTGAATGCGCCAATGTTTAAAGGCTACTTGCGTTTTATCGCAAATCGTCGTGCGCAGCAGATTGGTTTAGAGGCGCTGTTTCCTCAGGAAGAGAATCCTTTCCCGTGGATGAGCGAGATGATCGATCTGAAGAAAGAACGTAATTTCTTTGAGACTAGAGTCATTGAGTACCAGACTGGCGGAGCCTTAAACTGGGAATGATGAAGTCTCTACAAAAGCAGAATAGCTAAAAGCAGAAAGGTGAGCACCTGATTTGATGGAAAGTATTGGGCCCTATCGATTGTTTATGAGTAGTCCTTTCTGCCTGAGTCATACGGGTTGGGATCTGTGTCCTTCACAAAACGGGATCGTCTTTTTGTAAATGTATTTGAGCGCCGGCCTGTTGGTCGGCGTTTTTTTTGGTTGGCGACGTGCGGTGGTGATTTGACTGGTGGGCTTTGGCCTCTTTCTCGTGTGAGATCAGGTTACAAAGCTGTAGAAGAGTTAAATTAATTCGTTGCGACCTATTCTGAATCGGGCTTCTTGCGAACCGCGGTTCAGTGTGTACCCCATTCATTAGCGCATACCCCATGTTGGTTTGCGCCATTGAATAATCCGCTTGGTCCTTCAGGTCCAAACGGGTTTCCCTTTTGTACCTTGTGACATTTGATCACGTGAAGGAGAAAGAAATGGCAACAGCCAAGAAGAAAACCGCAGCCAAAAAGAAGCCGGCTGCCAAAAAGAAGCCGGTAGCAAAGAAGGCGCTGGCCAAGAAGAAGGTCGTAGCGAAGAAAGCGGTCAAAAAAGTCGTTAAGAAAGCAGCAGCTAAGAAAAAGCCTGCCGCTAAAAAAGCCGTAAAAAAAGTCGTCAAAAAAGCAGTCGCTAAGAAAAAGCCTGCTGCTAAAAAGGCGGCTAAAAAAGTAGTTAAAAAAACCGTTACGAAGAAAAAGCCTGCTGCTAAAAAGGCCGTCAAAAAAGCTGCTAAGAAAGCCGTTGCGAAGAAAGTAGTCGCAAAGAAAAAACCTGCTGCAAAGAAGGCAGTAGCTAAAAAGGCGGTAGCGAAGAAGGTTGTGGCGAAGAAGGCGGCGCCTAAAAAAGCCGCGCCTAAAAAGGTGGCTCCTAAGAAGCCAGTTGCGCACAAACCAGCGCCCGCTCCAACACCGGCACCGGCACCGGCCTCAGCATCGGCCTTGAAGACCATACTCAGTCCAGCTGCCGCTTGGCCTTTTCCTACTGGCGTGCGTCCCTGACTTGCTGAGTAAAGCGAGTGTCAGTCGACAAAATCCCGCAGCAGACTTAGGATCTGCCGCGGGATTTTTATAGTTTGCTCTGATGGTGTGTCGAGCTGCGAACTTTTTCAGATTAAAACCAGATTGTTAGGGTGAACTTTGGTTGCCAACATCGTTAGTCTGATCATTGATACGGTGTCGACCTTACTAGCTGGGGTCTTACTGCTACGTTTTTGGATGCAAGCCGTGCGTGTGCGCCCACCGTTTTCGCTAGGGCAATTTATGTTCAAGACGACGGATTGGCTGGTGTTGCCACTGCGTCGTGTTTTACCAGGGCTGGGCGGTTTTGATTGGGCTAGCTTGGTAGGCGCATTACTGGTTGCTCTGTTATCAGTTGCCATTGAGCTTGGTGTACGGTCGTCATTTACAGTTGAGCCTTGGTTCTTGCTGTCATTGAGCTCGTTACTACATTGGGTGATTTACGGTTTTATTGGCCTCTTATTCTTGGAGGTCATTTTCAGTTGGGTTAATCCTGATGCGCCCATCGCTCCCATCGTTCGCGCCTTGAATCAACCGTTGATGCGCCCTTTGCGTCGCTTCATTCCGCCGATAGCGGGGGTTGATCTCTCGCCTATCCTCGCGTTTTTACTGTTAAGAGTCGTCTTGTTTGTCACTGACAGTTTGCTACTTGGCTTGATCTGATGGAGCGTCCATGGTGTAGCCGTCATGGAGAGAGTTTGCGTATCGCTGTTCATGTACAACCCAACGCTTCACGAACGGAAATTTCGGGATTGATTGAAGGTGCACTCAGAATTAGGCTGCATGCGCCACCAGTCGATGGCAAAGCGAATGAGGCACTGACACACTTCATCGCCGAGCGACTGAAGCTCGCCAAAAGAGATGTCACCGTGAGTCGTGGTCACAGCAGCCGTCAGAAAATACTCGAGGTGCGCACCGAGATGACCCTTGATCAGATCGAAGCCTTACTCAGCTAACGACTCAGAGATTGTTTGATCGCGATCGATTAAACAATCTCTGTCACTTCGTACATCAAAAGCTATAGCCGAATTCTTTGCGGAAGCGTTCTTGAATCTCTGCCAGCTTAGGCGCGTGGTTTTGTCCGCCTTGGCTAGCAATCTTGATCGAACCCATCAGTGAAGACAGGCGACCGATAGTCATCCAATCCATATCGTGGGTCAATCCATATAGCATGCCGGCTCGGAAAGCATCACCACAACCGGTGGGATCGACAACCTGATCAACGCCAACGACAGGAATATCAAACCGCTCATTGCTAGTGTAAATCTCTGCACCTTGTTCGCCACGTGTAACGATAAGCGCTGAAACACGTTCAGCGATCTGTTCTAGCGATAGTCCGGTACGTTCAGTCAATAACTCTGCTTCATAGTCATTCACTGCAACATACGTCGCAAGTTCGATGAAATGGGTCAGCTCTTCACCGCTAAACATAGGTAAACCCTGGCCTGGGTCAAAGATAAACGGTACACCAAGGCGTGCGCAATCTTCAGCATGTTCGATCATGCCATCGCGACCATCGGGCGCAACGATCGCAATTTTTACTTTGCCAGCATCTTGAATTTTATTTAGGTGCGAGCTACCCATGGCGCCCGGATGGAAAGCGGTAATTTGATTGCTATCTGCATCCGTCGTAATGAATGCCTGTGCCGTATACGCATCATCGATATGACGAATGCAGCGGCGGCTAATACCTAATTTGTCCAGACGTTCAACATAAGTGCCACCATCTTTGCCAAGGGTGGCCATGATGAGAGGATCGCCGTTCAATAGCTTTAAGTTGTACGCGATGTTGCCGGCGCAGCCGCCAAATTCTCTGCGTATGCCGGGAACCAAGAAAGCGACGTTGATTTTGTGAAGTTGATCGGCTAGAAGCGCTTCCGAAAAACGTCCGTGAAAAGACATAATGGTGTCGAAGGCCATCGAGCCGCAGATCAGTGAAGTCATAATAGTTTGATTATTGGTTTTGAAGCTGTCTCGGTATAAAGATCAGATCGTGTTGAAGTTATGGGTAGAACAGAATGACGCTAAAACCACCGGGAAATTCGCTGCTGAGTTCGAAGCTGATTTGAATTTCTTGTTCAGCATGGGCGGCAAATCCTTTTTTGACTTCACTGGTGTTGAGATAGTTGAGTGGGGTAAATACTTTGCGAACTAATATCTGACCAACATCAGTTTTTAACTGAAGTTCGAGTGAGGGCCAGGCCTGAACCGTATCAGCCTGATTCCGAATGAGTGCGGTTAAGGTGAATTGTCCTGGGTGATCAGTCACCGGTTGCAGCTGACTCGATTCTAGCGATATCAAATCAATGTGCTCAGGCAGCCGAACTTGGCAGCCAACGCGTGAACACAGGGCGCGCAGATAACGTCCCGCTTCAGGTGAGCGCGCGGCAATCTCGGCGCGGTAAAAATAGCCTAGCTGAACGAGAAGAGCGACTAAAAGAAAGGGTATGCCTAACCAGAGCACCCATTTCCATGTGTTCGCGCTCTGCTCACGCTTTCTTGCTTCTTCCACAAAAGAAGGTGTGGGCGTTGCCATCATCGGAGCAGATTCAGTACTGAACTCCGTTTCTTCTGGCGCGCTCCAGGGTTTACTCTGCAAATCTGAAATCGCCTTTGACAAAGCGTCCAGCTCGTCTTGCATAGACGATGGTGGAGTAGGTTGATTCTGATTTGCCCGTAACGAGCCAAAATCAACCAAGGTCATGCGCCCTTCGAGATCTTCCGTACTGAGCAGCTCCTCTGGCGGCATATCCTCGGCGCCGTGCAACAAGTGCTCGCGACCATTAAATGATTCACGGCAGGCGCCGCAGCGAACCATGCCCTCTCGCAGCTCGAGCTGAGGGGGCGTGACGCGAAAGCGTGTTTGGCAATGGGGGCAACGGGTAGCAAGCATGACGCGCTATCTTAATCTATTGCAAGGTTTTCAAGGGAACCTGCAAGCGCGACCCAGCCTTCAAACTCGGCACTGACCGACAGCTGAATATAGTTTTTGTAGCAAGCGATGACTTCGTCGGCTTGCCGAGCCAGCACACCGGAGAGCACCAGCCAGCCGCCCTTGGCGACTCGGCCACAGAGCATAGGCGCCATGACTTTCAGTGGTCCTGACAAAATATTCGCCACCACTACGTCATAGCGATGGCTTTGACGAGCAGCCGCAAAGTCTTCAGGCAGAAAAAAAGTAACCTCGCATTGATTACGCTCGGCATTTTCACGCGCAGACACAATCGCTTGCGGGTCGATATCAACGCCGTCGACAGGATGCGCTCCGACCTTGTTGGCTAGCATCGCCAAAATACCCGACCCGCAGCCGTAATCGAGTACTGACTGAGGTGAGCGTAGGTTCACTTCCAACCATTCCATACACAGCTTTGTGGTGGGGTGACTACCCGTTCCGAAGGCGAGTCCGGGATCGAGTTCTAAAATCAATGCATCGGGATTCGGGGCATCATGCCAGCTAGGCACCACCCAAATATTTTTTCCTATGCGTATAGGTTCAAATTGCGATTGCGTTAGCCTGACCCAATCTTGGTCAGCCACTGAGCGCAATGTAAAGGGTAAGAGCGTATTGATATCGCACATCGCACAGGCTTGGTGGACCAGTTCTGCGGGGTCATCGTTGGCATTGATGAGTGCCACCACGCGACTACTTTCCCATGCGTGTTCGGTAGGTTCCATGCCAGGTTCGCCGAACAAGGGCTGCTCGGCTTCCGTGCCTTCGTTCGCATCTTCTACCGATACCGATAAAGCACCGACTTCGATCAATGCATCCGATACGTGCTCTGCCTGCTGACGCGGCACTTCAAGGACGATTTCAGTCCAGCTCATCGCAGCCGCTTATTTTTTGTTCGCAAGTTTCTGCTCTAGGTAGTGGATGTTGGTCCCACCCTCAGCAAAGCGCGCATCTTCCATCAACTCGCGGTGCAAAGGAATGTTGGTCTGAATACCTTCCACTACCATTTCAGATAAGGCAATCTGCATACGTCGTATAGCTTGGTCACGCGTTGCACCGTAAGCGATGACTTTACCCACCATGGAATCATAGTTCGGTGGCACGTAGTAACCCGCATAGGCATGTGAATCAACGCGAATTCCCGGTCCGCCGGGGGCGTGCCATGATTGGATGCGTCCGGGTGAGGGCGTAAATTTAAACGGATCTTCTGCATTGATCCGGCATTCAATCGCGTGTCCCGTCAGCACAATATCTTTTTGCCGGAATCGGAGTTTTTCGCCGGAAGCGATGCGTATCTGCTCTTGCACCAAGTCGATACCGGTAATCATTTCTGTCACCGGATGTTCGACTTGAATACGGGTGTTCATTTCGATGAAATAAAACTCACCGGCTTCATAAAGAAATTCAAAGGTGCCTGCACCGCGATAGCCAATCTTGCGACAGGCTTCAGCGCAGCGATCACCAATTTTCTCTATCAGCTTGCGTGGAATGCCCGGCGCCGGCGCTTCTTCGATAACTTTTTGGTGTCGGCGTTGCATAGAGCAATCGCGCTCGCCCAGCCAGATCGCATTTTTGAATTCATCCGCAAGTACCTGGATTTCCACATGACGTGGATTCTCCAGATATTTTTCCATGTAGACCTCGGGATTACTAAACGCTGCACCGGCTTCAGCTTTGGTCATGGAGACCGCGTTTAGTAGCGCCGCTTCGGTATGCACCACGCGCATACCGCGACCACCACCACCACCAGCGGCCTTAATAATGACCGGGTAACCAATTTGTCGCGCCGTCTGGATGATGAACTTGGGGTCGTCGGGGAGGGCGCCTTCTGATCCGGGCACACAAGGAACGCCAGTTTTGATCATCGCCTGCTTGGCTGAGACTTTATCGCCCATTAGGCGGATAGATTCCGGACGAGGGCCGATAAAAACAAAACCCGATTGTTCAACGCGCTCTGCGAAGTCGGCGTTTTCAGATAAAAATCCATAGCCAGGATGGATCGCTTCTGCGTCAGTAACCTCGGCGGCGCTGATGATAGCGGGCATCGATAAGTAACTTTGTGCCGAGGCAGCCGGGCCAATGCAGACCGACTCATCCGATAGTTTTACGTACTTCGCTTCACGGTCAGCTTCTGAGTGCACCACTACCGTCTTGATGCCCATTTCACGGCACGCACGCTGGATGCGCAATGCGATTTCGCCACGATTTGCAATGAGAATTTTTTCAAACATAAACGACTAGCCCTTTGTCGACGCCAGCTTGGCGTTATCGTCTGCTATGCAGGGATTTCGGCCGCGCTTTTGAGCGCGGGATGCGAAATTAACCAATGATGAACAATGGTTGACCAAATTCGACCGGCTGACCGTTCTCAACCAGTATTTGCTTGATCACGCCAGCGGCATCCGTTTCGATCTCGTTGAGCAGCTTCATCGCTTCAATGATGCAGACGGTTTCGCCTTGCTTCACGCTAGATCCTATTTCAACAAAAGCGGCAGCTCCAGGTGCGGATGATCGATAAAAAGTTCCGACCATCGGAGATTTGACCACATGCCCTGAGGGTTCGGCTGCTGCCGCAGCGGCTGGCTCAGCGGCGGCGTGTGTTACGGTGGCCGCCGCAGCGGGCGCGGCTGTGGCATAAGGTGCCTGCATCATTACCATCTGGTTCTGACCTGCGGGTGCTCCCTTGACGATCTTGACCTTGCTTTCGCCTTCAGTCACCTCCAGTTCGGAGATGCCAGATTCTGCGACCAGATCGATTAAGGTTTTGAGCTTTCGTAAATCCATTCGATGTCCGTTAGCGAGTTAATGATGAAGCGGCGAACTCCCCTTTGCCATTGAGGCGATCCAGAGAATTACCGCAGGATAAATGCTAAATGGGCCCTAATTATAGCTTTTTAATGGCAAATTCGATGGCGATGCGATATCCATCAACGCCGAAGCCACAAATTACACCTTCTGCAACGCCCGATACATAGGATTGATGCCGAAAGGCTTCGCGCTTATGTACGTTTGAAATGTGGACCTCGATTACGGGTAGGTTGACTCCAGCCAGCGCATCCCGTAACGCCACACTAGTGTGAGTGAGGCCTGCCGGATTAATCACGATGGCGTCTATCCCTTCTGCTTTTGCCGCATGAATTCGGTCAATCAAAGCACCTTCATGGTTGCTCTGAAAACAAATTAGACGCGCGCCAGCCGCCTCTGCCACAAGTCGCGATTGCTGCTCAATCTCAGCTAGCGTGGTCGCACCATACACTTCGGGCTCTCTGGTGCCTAGCAAATTAAGGTTGGGGCCATTCAAAAGAATGAGGTTTTTTGCCATTTTAGATGGGAATTTGGCGAAGAAGGCTGCATTTTCGCGCCAAAAGCCTTTGGAGGCAAGCCCAAATGATTATTCAATTTATAGCTTATTGTCATTAGGCTCTTCGCGTCCCCGCCGGCCATGGGCAAGTTACTGGGCGGTGAGGCGTGTCTATAAATTGGCTAAATCAGCTTTTACCTGATTCATATTTAGGCGGCCAAGATATGTTTGGCGAACGCGACCTTCGGCATCGATTAGGACGGTAAAGGGCAAGCCACCCGCTTGATTGCCAAGTGCGCGGGCGATTTCTGTGCCTTCCATGCCGGCCACAAGGATGGGGTAACTAATCTGGAATTTTTTTGTGAATTGCTGAATATTAGATGGTGAATCAACACCGATGCCTACAATTTGCAGATTTTTAATGTCAGATGAGTTTTGCAGATCGACCAGTTCCGGCATCTCCTCCACGCAAGGTGGGCACCAAGTAGCCCAGAAATTCACCAGTAAGATCTTGCCGCGCCATTCCGACAATGAGTGAGTTTGTCCCTGCGTGTCGGGCAGGTTGGCTTTCATTAGCGACTCTACCGCCGGGCTGTCAGATTTAACAGTAGACTGATTTTTAAATGAAACATAAGCACCAAAGACAGCAGATAGGATGGCGATAGAAACAAAAACAAGGATTTTTTTATTCATTCTGAAGAATTCTCTTTAGTTAGTGCGCGAACGGCATTCAAATCAGCTTTTTCCATCTTCCGGTTGCCGGCTGATTTAGCGATCTGTCGTTGATCATCTTGTTCGTAAAGGGTGAGATGCACCGCTTCTCCCTTCCAGAGTAGCGATAAGATTTCTAGCGAGCGGCCGGCGTGAAGAAAATGATTGGCCTCCGACACCTCGTAGTTAACCCCTTGGTTTAATAAAAAAACAGCAACATCTTTACTACTCTCGGCGAACAATTGAATATGAATATCGGAGTGCTCGCTGGCCGTGCCATTTAGCACTGCTCCGGTCAGGTACGGTGAAAAGTCACGTAATTTTTCCATCACCTCCAGCGCGATCAACCGCAGGTGACGCAGGTGTTCTGCATGTTCTTCGCCAAAGAATAATGCTTGGTACTCACGAACCTCTGCCTCAATTTCGGCATTGTCAGGTAGCACATCGCCAGGAATTTTTTGAATACCCAAGATCATCTTGGCCGCTTTTCGTTTGGCCGTTCCATAGTCTGCGCCATCCTCTGCAATCATGCGTGCCGCCGCCGCCGCTATTTCGGCGCGCAACGCTTGTGCATCGCTGGGATAGTTAATTTTCATTGAAGACTCTAGGGGAGGGGTGGAGTAGTAACATTTGGCGTGCTAACGCAGAAGACTAACCGAGAAGCTTCTGAATGGCATTTCCTATCTGGCAGGGTCGGGTAAAATCCATAGATTACCTTGACCTGTTCATTCATGCATATTCACATTCTTGGCATTTGCGGCACCTTCATGGGTGGCCTTGCAGTTTTGGCGAAAGAGGCCGGACATAAAGTAACGGGTTGCGATGCGAATGTGTATCCGCCTATGAGTACGCAATTGCGTGCGCAAGGTATCGAACTTATCGAGGGTTATGGGCAGCATCAGCTGAGTCTGCAACCCGACCTTTACGTGGTGGGCAATGTCGTCTCGCGCGGTAACTCGCTGATGGAGACGATTATGAATCGTGGCCTACCTTATATGTCAGGCCCTCAATGGATGGGCGAATACATACTGCACGATAAGTGGGTATTAGCCGTCGCCGGCACGCATGGTAAAACGACCACCGCTTCGATGCTGGCCTGGATACTCGAGCAGGCCGGCTACAACCCTGGCTTTCTCATAGGCGGTGTGCCCTTGAATTTTGGTATTTCTGCCCGATTAGGTGGAACAACCGCCGAGGCCCCGTTTTTTGTTATCGAAGCCGATGAATACGACACCGCCTTTTTCGATAAGCGCAGCAAATTTATTCACTACCGTCCGCGCACGACCGTACTAAATAATCTTGAGTACGATCACGCCGATATTTTTCCTGACTTAGCTGCGATTGAAACGCAATTTCATCACCTAATTCGTACTGTGCCCGCTATTGGTCGAATTATCGCAAATGGTGCCGAGGAATCGCTCAAGCGAGTTATGGCACGTGGCTGCTGGAGTGAAGTTGAATGGTTTAACGATGCGAGTCCAGAGAGCTGGGGCATGGTTGAACATGATGATGGTCGCTTTGATGTGTATCACAAGGGGCAACGACAGGGAACCGTGAATTGGTATCTCACCGGCGCTCATAATCGATGGAATGCAGTTGCTGCCATTGCAGCGGCTCGGCATACTGGAGTACCACCAACGCAAGCGATTGATTCCTTATCGACTTTTCAAAACGTAAAGCGCCGTATGGAAGTGCGCGGTGTGGTTAATAACATTACCGTGATTGACGATTTCGCTCATCATCCAACGGCGATTGCGACAACGGTAGCGGGTTTGCGTCGTAAGCAAGGCCAATCTCGTATCCTTGCTGTACTTGAGCCACGCTCAAATACGATGAAGCTAGGCACAATGAAAAGTGCGCTGCCGGGCAGTTTGTCTGAGGCCGATTTGGTATTTGGATTTGGTGCAAAAGGTGAAGGCAAAGAAGCATTAGGTTGGGATCTTGCAGCCGCTCTTGCGCCGTTAGGTGAAAAGGCGCGCGCGTTCGATGATTTATCGGCGCTGGTAGAAGCCGTGGCATCGGCCGCCAAGCCGGGCGATTCTATTCTTGTGATGAGCAATGGTGGTTTTGGTGGCATTCATCAAAAATTGCTCGATGCGCTGCAGGCGCCTGAGCGCTCTTAGTTTCCCTGATCGTACTGAATGGTTTTCTATTTGCATGGCTTTCGTTCGTCGCCGCGGTCATTCAAAGCCCGTCTGTTGCAGGACTATTTTCAATCGATAGATCAAGCAGATAAATTCCTTTGCCCGCAATTGCCCGTGTCACCGAAAGAGGCAATGCAGTTGGCAAGTAAGCTGTGTTCAAGCATCGATGCCAGCGAACTTGTACTCATCGGCTCATCACTCGGCGGTTATTACGCAACCGCATTGGCTGAAGATCTTTCCTGTAAAGCGGTATTACTGAATCCAGCCATTACCCCGGCACGTGATTTACAAAAACACATAGGTACTCAAACGGCGTGGCACACTAACGAGCAGATAGATTTTCGCCCTGACTATGTGGATGAATTAACGCCGTTTGAAATTTCAAAAATAAGTCGGCCAGAGCGTTATTTTTTGGTGGCCGCGACGGGTGATGAAGTGCTGGATTGGAAGCAGATGGTGCAACACTATCCCGGCGCACGTCATAAGATTATTCAAGGCAGTGATCATGGTTTATCTGATTTCAAAAATTATATGGATGAAATCATTGAGTTTTGCGCACACTAACGGCGTCATGCTTTAGTGAATCGAAGTAGTTACGTTTTTTTTAGTCTCATCAATGAATTTATTTTTCGAAGAATCCGGCGACTTTAAAGCAGGCACCGTGCTAACTCAGCAAGGTGAAGCATTTCAAGTCGAAACACTCACAGGCAAGCGCAGCAAAGTGCGCGCGCGCGATGTGTTGTTGCAATTCGATACGCCGTCGCCTGGTGAATTGATTTCCAGGGCGACGTCGTTGTCACATCAGATGGATGTCAGTTTTTTGTGGGAAGTCGCGGGCGAGCAAGAATTTAGTTTTGCTGATCTTGGTCAGGAATATTTTGGTCATGCTCCAAGTCCAGAAGAATCCGCAGGATTGTTATTGACCCTTGCTTCAGCTCCTGTCTACTTTCACAAAAAAGGTAAAGGCCGGTACAAGGCCGCTCCTGCAGAAATATTAAAGGCAGCATTAGCCGGCGTCGAAAAGAAAAAGCAGCAAGCACTGCTGCAAGCAAAACAAGTAGAAGAACTCAAAGCTGGTCAGCTACCGGCAAGCATGGCGTCGCTGGTGAATCAACTGTTATTCAAGCCAGATAAGAACAGCATCGAATACAAAGCGTTGGATACGGCTGCTCAAGAACTTCAAACAACACCAGCGCGATTAATGCTTTCAGTAGGCGCAATTTCCTCAGCGAGGGAATTGCACATGAATCGTTTTCTTTCCGCCTGTTTTCCGCGAGGTACAGGATTTCCTGAAATAGCTATACCCGCTAAGCCGCAATTAGTGAGCGCGGATGTCCAAGCATTTTCTATCGATGATGTGACGACCACAGAAATCGACGATGCTTTTTCTGTGCGTGTATTAGATGACGGAAAAATCAGAGTGGGTATACATATCGCAGCACCGGGCATGGGCATTGAACCGGGCGATGCGATTGATAAATTAGCGCGTGAGCGTATGAGCACGGTGTATATGCCTGGCGATAAAATCACCATGCTGCCTGATGAGCTAGTAAGTGAATTCACTTTAGCCGAAGGCGATGCCCGTCCGGCTTTATCGCTGTATGCCACGATCGATACCGCTGATTGGTCCGTGATTGCGACCGAGACAGTAGCCGAAGCGGTACCCGTTGCCGCCAACTTACGTCACAACGATCTCGACGAGCTAGTTACCGAAGAAAATTTGGCGGCCAGTCTGGGAGAGTACCCTCATAAAAAAGAAATTCAACTGCTATGGCAATGGGCTCAGACCTTAGAGCGCGGGCGTATGCAAAAGCGTGAAAGTTTTGGTTTGCGACCAGAACAAAATAATCGCGTTGATTTTAATTTTTACGTGGAAGATGAGATCGTTACGATTAATCGCCGCAAGCGCGGTGCTCCGTTAGATAAGATTGTTGCGGAGTTAATGATTTACGCCAATAGCAGCTGGGGACTACTACTGCATGAGCATGGTGTGCCCGGCATTTATCGCACTCAGGGTTCCGGAAATGGTTGGGCGGCACGCATGCAAGTTCGTATGCTCACGCACGCAGCTCCCCACCAAGGATTAGGTGTTGATCAGTATGCGTGGAGTACATCACCGTTGCGGCGTTACACCGATCTGGTCAACCAATGGCAAATACTCGCTTGCTTAAAACATGGCGTAACTGCCCCTCTGGTCGCGCCATTCAAGGCCAGAGATGCTGATTTATTTGCGATTGTTTCTGCTTTCGATGCGGCGTATGCTGCTTATGCCGATTTTCAAAACATCATGGAGCATTATTGGTGTTTGCGTTGGCTCAGCCAACACGAAGCACGTAAAGTTCAGGCCGTTCAGATTAAAGATGATCTGCTTAAGTTGGTGGATATCCCGTTGATTCTCCCAATGGTGGGCGTTAAACATCCGCGCGGCACTCAACTGACGATAGAACTCATTTCATGGGACGAGGTCGACTTATCAGTCCAAGCTCGCTTATTGGAAGTCAGTCAGGCAGCACTCGCCGTTGATGAGGATAGTGATTTTGACGATGGCGATAGCACTGATGAGAGCGAGCAAGTCGTCGAGCAAGTGTTGAGTGAAGAGGCGGATGCCAATACATTGACTGTCAGTGCCGATCCGATTATTCAATCCAATTCGGATTCATCGACGTCGGCCCTATGATCAGCGTTACAGCAAAAGAAGATCAACGGCTTTGGATAGCTGTAGGTTTCTCATTTTTGCTGCATGCAGCTTTACTGGCAGTAAAATTTGCGCCGCCAACGATTCCGACTTCAAAACCCTTGTCTAGTGGTTTAGAAATTATTCTCGTCAATGCGCGGCACGATAAAGCACCCGTTAATGCTGAGGCGCTCGCACAAGCGAATTTATCCGGCGGAGGAAATGCTGAACTCGGTCGAGCGCGTTCGCCTTTGCCTAATCTTCAGCAGTCAGTCGATGGTAATCACATAGAAACTCAGCGTAAAAAAATCGCCGAGCTTGAACAACAGCAGGAACGCATGCTGTCTCAATTATCGACGTTGTCTAAAGAGCGAATTAACGCTGCTGATAAATCGATAAAAAAATCAGTGAATGTCAGCGCAACGCCCGAGTCTATGGACACAGTGGCTTTAGCTAGGCGAGAAGCAGAAATTGCACGGCAGGTTGCTGACTACAACAAGCGTCCTATAAAAAGTCAGCTAACGCCTAGCACGCGCGAAGTATCGTATGCCGTGTATTACGCCACGCTGCAAAAACAAATAGAGCGCACCGGCACGCGATATTTTCCTCAGCAGGAGGGTAAAAAAATGTACGGTGATTTGATCGTTTACATACCGGTTTATCAAGACGGTTCGATTTATGAAAAAGAGGGCGGACCACGGATAGAAAAATCATCAGGTAACCGTATGCTGGATAATGCGGCATTGGCGATTGTGCGCCGTGCTGCGCCGTTCGGCAGTTTTCCTAAAGGTGCTCTGGGTGATGGTAAGACTCATGTTTGGGAGATAATCACGCGTTTTCGTTTCACGCGCGATGAAGTGCTTGAAACCAGCGCTGCCGGGGGATAAGTGGTGAGTGTGAACGACCGTTACGTAGTCATTGGTAATCCTATCGCGCATAGTAAATCGCCTCAAATACATGCGCGATTCGCTGAGCAAACTTCACAATCGATTGAATATGAACGTTTGCTGGCGCCGCTGGATGCATTTGATCAGACCCTGAAATCATTGATCGCTTCAGGAGGTCGCGGCGCGAATGTGACCGTTCCATTCAAGTTGGATGCGTTTCGTGCAGCGACCCAGCTATCACCACGTGCGCGTGCTGCTGAAGCGGTCAACACCTTGAGATTTGATGCAGGCGAGATTTTTGGCGATAACACCGATGGTGTAGGTTTGGTGCGCGACATTCGCCACAATGCTAAGTTTGCGATTTCTGGCAAGACCGTACTTTTACTCGGCGCAGGTGGCGCGGCACGTGGCGTTATTCAAGCCTTGCTGGCTGAGAGCCCGTCGCAAATCGTTATTGCTAATAGAACACCCGAGCGTGCCAATATATTGGTCGAGCAGTTTGCGCATGAAGCGAAGGGTGTTTTGCAAGCCAGTAGCTTTGCCGATTTACAATCGAATTTTGATTTACTAATCAACGCCACATCAGCGAGTTTGGCCTCTGAACTTCCGGCTGTGCCTGCATCGATATTTGCATCTCAGAGTTTTGTCTACGACATGATGTATTCGTCTCATCCCACCTTGTTTATGCAACTTGCAGAGTCTCATGGCGCGATGACTCGCGACGGCTTGGGCATGTTGGTCGAACAGGCCGCCGAATCTTTTTTTGTTTGGCGCGGTGTGCGTCCCGAGACTGCCTCGGTTTATCAGTGGCTTAGAACGCAGCTATGAAACTTCGGCGCACGATCATGCTTTGGTTGGTGGCATTGCCATTGGCGCTGCTGCTGTTGATTCAGGCGTGGTATCTGTTGCATATTTACTGGTGGGTGAATCACAATCCAACATCAACAGCGTTTATGCGAACGCAATTAGAAAAACTTCAGGAAAAAAATCCGAAAGCAAAATTGCAGCACACCTGGGTACCTTACAACCGAATCTCGGTTCATCTTAAGCGAGCCATCATCGCGGCTGAAGATGCAAACTTTGCCGAGCACGATGGAGTGGACTGGGAAGCCTTGCAGAAAGCCTACGAAAAAAATGCCAAGAAGGGCAAGGTGGTTTCTGGTGGCTCGACTATCACTCAACAACTCGCTAAAAACTTATTTCTTTCAGGACAGCGCAGTTATTTGCGTAAAGCCGAGGAAATGGCGATTACCTTCATGCTGGAAATGGTGATGGACAAACGTCGTATATTTGAAATCTATCTAAATGTCATTGAATTGGGTTCGGGTGTATTTGGCGCAGAAGCCGGTGCGCAGCGCTACTTTGGCGTTTCGGCGGCAGCGCTAGGTCCCTCGGAGGCGGCACGGTTGGCGGTCATGCTGCCCAACCCGCGCTATTTTGGTAAACACATGGACTCGAATTATCTTGCTCGCCGCAGCGCTCTCATACAGCAGCGCATGAATAGCTCAGACCTGCCGTAAACCAGACGTCATTTGGTAACCCCCTAATGTTGCTCAACCCAGATTGATCATACAAATTCAAATTATCTGTAAACCGAGTGCTGCTGACCTTGCCTCCGCTGCGCTATCTCAGTAAACTCGCGGGGTTTAGAACAACGGAGACCCTCTTTGGGCAGTCCCTCTTCATTTCACCGACCGTCATTTGACGGGCCCGTCGCAAGTTAAGGTGCACATCACTGCGCCGCTGGCCGGGTTCCGGTGAGCGGGCGCGCATGGTCCTACGGCCGCGTTTCCTGGTTTTATTTTTTCAGATAGCCACACTTAGTTGCTATCAATGTTGCGTGCTACGCGGCTGGGAGAGCTGATGATTAATGTATTCGTGCTGCAAAATGGCCGACTAAGTCAGGCCAACATCGAGACCCGAGAGGACTTGGAAAAAACATCGCCGATCTGGGTTGATTTGACCGATCCCAGCGATGAAGAACGCGATTGGGTTCGTCAGATTTATGGCGTGACGCTGCCAGATGAAGATGAAGTCAAAGACATTGAAGCCTCCGCACGTTACTACGAGGCTGATAATGGCGATCTGCACCTGCGTTCTGATTTCCTGTTGGAAGAAGATGAAGGTGAATCTCGGGTAGTGACTGTCGCATTTATTTTGGCGAAAGAGTTACTGTTCTCCGTCCATAACGATGATCTTCCAGTTTTCCGATTAGTACGTTTGCGTGCGCGTTCGCGCCCGGGTTCTATTGGTGATTTCAAAGATGTGTTGCTTGATCTGTATGCGACTGATGTCGAGTATTCAGCTGATGCTCTCGAAGGAATTTATCTAAATCTGGAAGAAGTCAGTCGCAGCGTTTTGCAAAAAGAATTCAGCGACCAAGATGCCGCAGAATCCTTGAGCGCCATGGCTCGTGAGGAAGATTTGAATGGCCGCATACGTCGTAACATGATGGATACACGTCGCGCGGTGAGTTTTTTGATGCGCGGCCGCTTGCTCAATTCGGATCAATTTGATGATGCGCGACAGATTTTGCGCGACATCGAATCATTGGATGGTCACACTGCTTTCTTGTTCGACAAAATTAACTTTTTAATGGATGCCACGGTCGGTTTCATTAACATCAATCAGAATAAGATCATCAAAATTTTCTCGGTCGCTTCGGTCGCATTTTTGCCGCCGACACTGATTGCTAGTATCTACGGAATGAATTTCCGCATACTGCCCGAACTCGACTGGTCACTCGGTTATCCGCTCGCGCTGGTACTAATGATAATTAGCGCTGTCACACCGTTCTGGTACTTCCGTCGGCGAGGTTGGCTGAAGTGATCAGGGGTTAATCAGGGTGCAGCGATGCACCCTAATTATTTTGGAAGGCGTTTATTTGCTCAACTTAGCAAACGTTTTTTTCGCAATACTAATCGTTTGATCAATGACGGCATCATCATGTGCCGCAGACACAAAGCCGGCTTCAAAGGCAGACGGTGCGAGGTAGACACCTTCATCTAGCATGGCATGGAAAAATTGATTAAACAGGTCTTTATTACACGTCATCATTTCCGTGTAATTGGTCGGTATTTTGTCTTTGAAATAAATACCAAACATCCCGCCAACCGCATCCCCACAAAAGGCAATACCGCTCGCCGCAGCTTGTGCGGATAAGCCATCAATGAGTTTACGAGTTTGCTTGGTCAAATTTTCATAGAAGCCGGGCTGTTGAATAATTTTTAGCGTGGCCATCCCTGCGGCTACAGCGACTGGATTACCGGATAGCGTACCTGCTTGATACACCGGACCGAGTGGAGCGAGATGCTTCATCAAATCAGCGCGACCACCAAACGCCGCCACCGGTAAACCACCACCGATGACTTTACCCAATACAGTCATATCAGGTTGTATTCCATACAATGACTGCGCGCCACCGAGAGCGACTCGGAAACCCGACATCACTTCATCGAACAGCAACAACGTACCGTATTGGCTGCAGAGATCGCGCATTGCTTTTAAAAATTCTGGCGTTGCGGGTAACAGATTCATGTTGCCTGCTATAGGTTCCACAATCACTGCTGCAACCTGGTGCCCCATTTTTTTGAAGACTTCTTCGAGCTGGGTTGGATTGTTGAAATCCAGGACCATCGTGTGTTTGGCAAAATCTTCCGGTACGCCCGACGATGTTGGATTGCCAAAAGTTAGAAGGCCGCTGCCCGCTTTAACCAACATGGAATCAGCGTGACCGTGATAGCAGCCTTCAAATTTAATCACTAAGTCACGACCGGTTGCGCCGCGCGCTAAGCGCAAGGCACTCATAGCTGCTTCGGTACCTGACGATACGAGTCGAACTTGTTCGATGGAAGGCACGATGCGACAAATTTCTTCGGCCATCAAAATCTCACCCTCGGTGGGTGCGCCAAACGATAATCCACGCGTTGCTGCTTCTTGAACTGCCTTAACAACATCCGCATGCGCGTGTCCGACAATCGCCGGTCCCCATGAGCCTATGTAGTCTATGTAGCGTTTGCCATCGGCATCCCAGAACGACGCGCCTTCGGCATGCGTAATAAATCGGGGTGTGCCGCCGACTGATTTAAATGCGCGAACCGGTGAATTGACGCCACCAGGCGTACTGCGCTGAGCGCGGGCAAACAGGGTTTCATTCTTCGACACGTTATCTCCCGTGGTTGTTAATAGCTTCCAGCACTGAAGCTTATAAGTGTTTTTTATTTATTGTATTTCAGGATGCGTTTGGATCGATATCGCCTTCACGCGCCCAAAAAAAGCGATCAAGTACTAACTTACCCATGCCAAGTCGCTGAGCGTGTGTCAGTGCAGCGTTGGTAAATTCTTCAGCTTCAGATACCGCTTCGGGTACATCCAGGCCATTTGCCAGCATGGCTGCCATAGTGGCCGATAAGGTATTGCCTGCACCGACGAATGGCCCTGCTTGTCTGGGCCAACCTGCGCTCCGCACCAAGCCATCTTCTGAAAAAAGTAAATTCGTCACATCAGCGGCTTCTCCGGGTGCGCCAGTCACAAATAGATACTCGCATCCGAATTCGATTAATTGCAGCGCATCCAGCTCGATCAGATTCTCTGTGCTGGGTTCGCGCCAGGTTTCTGCGAGTCGCGATAATTCATCCACCGAGACCTGTAGCAATGTCGTCTGAGGTATTAATAATTCACGCATGGCCATCAATACTTCTTCACTAGCGTCTTGATCAGGCAGCATGGTGGTGAAGGGATCCAGCACCAGCGGTATCTCTGGATAATCAGAGACGATCTCAGCAATGACAGATACATGCTCGATGCTACCCATGTAACCCACCTTAAATGCACTTACTGGCATATCTTCTAGCAGTACGCGTGCTTGATCCGCAACCCAATCAGGATCAACGGCCTGCACATCTTCAGCCCCTGTGGTGTCAGAAATCGCCAGTGCAGTGATCACAGAGAGACCGTGGCATCCCATTGCAGCGAATGCGGCAAGGTCAGCTTGTATTCCAGTCGCGCCGACGGGATCAGCGACCCCAAAGGTTAAAACAAGCGGAGAAGTTTGGTTTTGCACAAGGAAAAGATTAATATAGAAGGCCAAGTATTCTACTTTAAGGGCTGTACCGTGAGCGATAAAGAGACTGAGCAAGAATTCAAGACATGGATGTGCCTTATTTGCGGCTGGGTATACGATGAAGCGGCTGGTTTACCAGAAGAAGGCATTGCCCCAGGCACTCGCTGGGATCAAGTACCAATGAATTGGACGTGTCCAGAGTGCGGTGCGCGCAAAGAAGACTTTGAAATGGTTGCGATTTAATTGATTCAATCCATACGCCATCTTGCTGAATGCGGGTGGTGTGAAGCTAGTTTTAAGAGATTTGTCGCCAAAAAGCCCATACTGAAGGAATTTTATTTGTCAATATTTTAAGTAGTTGCCTTTTTTGTTAGAGTTGCGCCATTTTCGTAAAGCTTGCTGCGGGTGGCGTAATGAATGTACTAACAGCGCAGACAAAAATTCGACCTGATGTGTTGGTCGTCGACGATAGCAATACGATTCGTCGTTCAGCGGAAATCTTCCTTTCTCAAGCGGGCTACTCCGTTCGTTTGGCCCAAGATGGTTTTGAGGCC
>JAIPCX010000015.1 GCA_021737945.1 Polynucleobacter sp. | reverse complement strand
TCAAGGTGTCTTTCAAAAAACGATCTATCCGGTAGTTATTAATTCTCAGGGTTATGCGGTTTCATCGACCCGGCAGCTCCCGAAAAATACGTATATGGGTGATTTGCCTTTTTTTGCAAAGCACAGCAAAGATCCCCAGAGTGGTTTATTGATTTCTCCTCCAGCGGATGGTCGTGGCGGCTTTGCTGGGAAAAAAATCTTACGATTTACGCGTGCATTTAACCGACCGGATGGATCATTTGATGGAGTGGTGCTGATCGCCATGGAAGTTAACTACGTCACTGGTTTCTATGACGAGTCGCAATTATTAGTTGGTGATTTTATTTCAGTGTATTTCACCGATGGTGTGCTCCTTGCGAGCCAATCGGGTGGCGGGTCGACTAAGTCCTTTTATAAAGAGTTACCGCAATTTGCTTTATCCAAGGGTAGCGCGCGCCAATCTGAAGATCTATTCATCGATCAACGTTCGCGTTTAGTTAGCTGGAAAAATATTGAAGACTATCCGTTGGTAGTTGCTGCGGCTATAGATGTTGATAATGCGACAGCTTCCTATGCCTCGACACGATTGACCTATCTGGGCATTGCTTTAGCGTTTAGTGCACTCACGCTGTTGTTTGCCGTAGGAGGTGCGTATGCGCATCTTAGAAATATCGAACGTCAGCGACGTGAATCTGAAATTCAAACGACATTCCGCTTAGCTGTTGATGGTGCGCATGAAGCGTTTTACATGGTTCAACCCACTTATCATAACGATGGGCGAATCCATCGGTTGTTGATAGCAGATTGTAACGAGCGAGCAGCGGAAATGGCTGGCTACCCGCGCGCCAAGTTAATTGGAAAGAGCTTAACTGAGATTTACCAAGGTAAAGCCTTGCAAAGTTTGTTTGATTTTTTTGCTCATGTCCTTAAGGATGGATTTGTAGAAGATGAATTTCATGTTGCTCATGGAAAGCGACATGCTGCTGGTTGGTTTCAGCGACGGGCAATTCGTTCAGGTAATGGGGTAGCGATAACTATCCGCGACGTTTCTGAAGCCAGACAACAAACGGAGACACTCGCTGTCATGGCGCGCACTGATTCATTGACGGGCTTGCCTAACCGCCGCTGGCTAAATGATTACCTGCCTAACGTAGTAAAAAAATCGATTGAAAATAATCATCGTATGGCCTTGCTGTATGTTGATTTAGATAATTTTAAAGACATTAATGATTCACTCGGCCACAAGATCGGTGATGAGCTAATCATTGCAGTTGCACATAGCTTGAGGCTGGCGCTACGATCAGAAGATTATTTGGCGCATATTGGTGGCGATGAATTTTTAATTATCATTACTTGTCTTGGCGATATGGCAGACGCGTTACCGATTGCTGAACAATTATTGAAGGCGATTAGTTTGGAAAATTCAGTAGCGCAGTGGCGGGGATTTGTACCCAAAGCTTCGATAGGGATCAGCGTGTTTCCTGATCATGGTGAGGATATCGATAGTTTGTTAAGAGCCGCTGACATTGCGATGTATCAAGCAAAATCAGAGGGTAAATCGCACTGTCGGTTTTATAACGAAGAATTTTCACAAAAAATTCGAGACAGAGTTTCTACTGAGCGCGCACTGGAACAAGCCATACAAAACGACGAGTTTGTCGTTTACTACCAGCCTAGGGCATTTGCTATTACTGGTGAATTCGCCAGCATGGAAGCATTAGTTCGCTGGCGTGATCCCGTGCGTGGCTTGATTTCTCCTGCTGATTTCATACCGATTGCAGAAGAATCACGACTGATCATTCCGCTGGGTGATTTGGTTATCCGCAAGGTCTGCCAACAATTGGCTGCATGGCGTGAGCAGGGTTGTGCGCTCAGGCCAGTATCCATCAATGTATCGTCACTTCAGTTAATTGATGATGGGCTGCGCTTATCGATCATAAAAAATCTTGAACGGTATGACTTGCCAGTATCGTTAGTCGCGATTGAGTTGACTGAATCCAGCATGCTGGATGAAACAGGGATGGCTATCGATGAATTGAAGCGATTACATGAGATGGGTATTGAGCTGCAAATCGATGATTTCGGTACTGGCTATTCGTCTCTATCGAAATTACAAAGTTTGGATATTGATGTCGTCAAAATTGATCAATCGTTTGTCTTCAAGCTAGCGTCGGATCATCAGAGCAGGGCGCTATGTGAAACCATTGTTTCAATCGGGCGTAGCTTAGATATTGCGATTGTTGCCGAGGGCGTTGAAACCACTGAACAGCTAGAGATACTGCAAGCCATGAATTGTGATGAAGTGCAGGGGTATTTGATCTCACGACCCGTTCCCCCTGAAAATATCCCTGCATTACTAACTAAAAAATTCTTTTGAAGTAGCTTAAAATTTCAGTGCAAATTTAGTCAGAAAATAATTCTTTAATATTCTTTTCATTCGGAGCATGAACGACTTTTATCTCAGTGATCAATGCCGTGACTAGTTCAGCGGGTGTCACATCAAACGAAGGATTACGCACCTTTACTCCTTCTGCAGCCCATTGATAATCGCGATAACCCGTTACTTCTTGTGCTGATCTTTCTTCAATAGGAATGTGTTCGCCGCTCATGACTGAAATATCAATCGTGGATAGCGGGCAGGCAACGTAAAACGGAATGCGATGGCGGTGCGCCAGCACTGCTACCATGTAGGTTCCGATTTTGTTGGCTACATCACCGTTAGCGGCGACTCGATCGGTACCAACAACGACAGCATCAATCTCTCCGCTTGCCATCAGGTGGCCTGCCATATTGTCTGTAATGAGTGTTATAGGAATTTTTTCTTGAACCATTTCCCAGGCAGTTAAGCGTGCACCTTGCAGAAATGGGCGGGTTTCATCAGCGATCACGCTAATTTTTTTACCCGCGGCGACTGCAGAACGGATAACACCCAATGCCGTGCCATGCCCAGCGGTGGCTAACGCACCAGCATTGCAGTGAGTCAGAACACGAGCACCATCGGGCAGCAGGCTTGCACCGTTTGCTCCTATGGCGTGGTTGATACGTATATCTTCTTCATGAATATATTTTGCTTCATTCAATAAACTGGTTGCTAACTGAGCTTTAGCTTGCGTAGCATGTTGTTGCCAACATTTGCGCATGCGGTTCAGTGCCCAAAAAAGATTAACAGCGGTAGGGCGACTTTCTGCCAGCTTTGTAAATCCAAGTTCAAGTTGCTGATCAAAGTGGTCGCTAGCGTTTTTGCACAGGCGCTGTGCTTCGAGCGCAACGCCATAGGCAGCAGCAACACCAATAGCCGGCGCACCACGGACCACCATAGTGCGAATACCGTGTGCGACACCCTCAGCTGAGTTGTAGTTGAGATACTCAAACGTCGCTGGCAAGCGTGTTTGATCAATCATTTCTAACTGACCACCGTGGGCAGTCTCGCGCCAGCGTAGCGTCTGTATGGCTTCACTCATATCAATCGCCTTCAAATTCGCATAAAGCGAAAACCGGAATGCCTGCTTTTTCTAAGCGTTTTTTACCGCCCACGTCGGGCAGGTCGATTAGAAAGGCGCACTCCACCACTTCACCCCCCATTTTTTGTACCAACGTGACTGCGGCGTGTGCGGTACCACCCGTGGCTAGCAAATCGTCAATGATCAGAATTTTTTCTCCCTTGCTAATCGCATCGTGATGAATTTCTATACGATCGCTGCCATATTCCAAATCGTAATCATGTCCCATAGCGGCACCTGGCAGTTTGCCTTGCTTGCGAATAGGAACAAATCCTAGTTGCAGTGCATAAGCGAGGGGTGCGCCAAAGATAAATCCGCGTGCTTCAATACCCACGATTTTTGAAATACCTTGTCCGCGATAGCGATCAGCTAAGGCATTGATCGCTGCATGAAAACCATCGGCGTCTTTTAATAGGGTAGTGATATCGCGAAACTGTATGCCAGCTTTCGGATAATCAGGAATAGTGCGAATTAACGAAGTAAAGTCCATGGTTTCTCGCTTAGGTTTTTTCGGGGGAATGCACATTACGGCCGTAATTTTTGAAACGTTCAATCACAGCCTGCATTTCTTCGGACGATAGCAATACAGGTTGCCCATTTTGGCGAGCCAATAAATATTGCTGACATAAAGATTCAATTTCTATCGCTACAGCCATGGCCTCATCAAGGTCACGACCCGCAGCGATCAATCCATGATTGGCAAGCAAACAGGCCTTGCGATCTTGCATGGCTGCTACTGCATAATCCGATAAAGTTTGTGTGCCAAATAAGGCATAGGGTGCGCAGCGTATCGAATCGCCACCGGCAATCGCAATCATGTAATGAAACGCAGGCAAATCTTCACGAAGGCAAGCTAGCGCGGTTGCATTTGGCGAGTGCGTGTGAACGATCGCATGCAGCTCGGGACGATGGCGCAGTAAGTCGCTATGAAAATGCCATTCGCTTGAAGGCTTGCCACTACCGATTACCTGACCCTCAAAATTCATGGCGACTATGCTTTCGGGTTGCATCTGCGCTGTTGGCACGCCAGAAGGCGTAATTAGGAAATGATCGCCCTCACGGCAGCTGATATTGCCTGATGTACCACGATTCAACCCCGCCACTTCAAGCTGTTGGCAGGCTTGAATAATGTGCGCGCGCTGAGTGGTTGATGTGATGCTCATCGTTGGAGTACTCGTCCAGCAACCACCGATAACTTTTCCATCATGGCCGGATTACGTGCATGCGGCGCAGTAATGAGTGCATGCTCTAATGAGTGCTTGCAACTACATGTGTGTGCGTTGGTGTCTTTAGGCAGTTGATGGACTAATTGTTTAACCAGATCGCGACCTTTGCCTGCATTACCAAGTAAAACTTTAATGACTTGATCGACGCTGACATGATCATGATCGGGATGCCAACAATCAAAATCAGTCACCATCGCAACACTGGCGTAGCAAATTTCTGCTTCGCGAGCTAGTTTAGCTTCGGGCATATTGGTCATGCCGATCACATCGCAATCCCATTGGCGATATAGTTTCGATTCTGCTTGGCTAGAAAACTGCGGACCTTCCATTACCAGATACGTGCCACCGCGCACAATGTTTAACGAGGTTGCATCAGCACTGGCTTGCAGATGATCTCCAAGACGTGAACATACAGGATGCGCCATCGATACGTGAGCGACTAATCCTTTACCAAAAAATGATTTTTCACGTGCAAAGGTACGATCAATAAATTGATCCACAATCACAAATGTGCCAGGTGCTAAATCTTCACGCAATGAACCAACGGCAGACAGTGAAATGATATCGGTGACGCCAATTCGTTTTAACGCATCGATGTTGGCGCGGTAGTTCACCTCAGACGGTGGAATCGTGTGACCTCGACCATGGCGCGGTAAAAAAGCCATGGCTTGCCCCGAAAGAACGCCGGTGAGGATTTCATCAGAGGGCTCACCAAAGGGGGAAGCAACCTTAATCCAGGTGGGGTTTTCCAGGCCATCGATATCATAAATACCGCTGCCGCCGATGATGCCCAGACGCTGGGGATGGTTGAGAGATTGCATGAGTAGAATCCTTCGAATCAGAAGCCAGAACTTTACCAAAGATCACATGCCTGCGAATCAACTAGCAGGCGGCTGGCCTAGAAACAAAAATGCCCGACCTTGGAAGATCGGGCATTGCTAAATGAATACTGTGGGGTGACCGATGGGGCTCGAACCCACGACAACAGGAATCACAATCCTGGACTCTACCAACTGAGCTACGGCCACCACTGATAAAACGATCTGATAGATTCAGACCGAAATAAGCTACCTATTATACAAAATTTCCGACCTGCTGGCGCTATTTCAAGCGCTATGACTCAGCAAAGCCCGCGTTATCGACGCTGGCTACACTGACAGACAAGCCCAACAGCTGGCGAAATGCAGTTTCGAGCGCGGTTCGGCTACCGCTGGTGAAAGCGAGTATTTCGGCGGGTGTTGCTGATGCTTCACGCAACAGCGAGTGTTGAACTAAAAGTCGTTGCAGCTGTTTGGCAACCGGCTCTCCGGTATCAACCTGAATCACACTATGCCCTGCAGACTTAACTATCTGATCGATCAATGGTTGTACAAAAGGGTAGTGCGTGCAACCCAAGACCAAGGTATCGACGCTTTGCTTTAGTAATGGTGCTACATAACGCTCAACCAATTCAGCCGTCGCGCGCGAATTCAACTCACCTTTTTCAATTTGATCAACCAGACCATTACACGCCTGTGTAATAAAACGCACGTCGACTGCGTCAGTGATTTGCTGCTGTAATTTCTGAAATTTTTCACTGGCTAAGGTGCTGGTCGTGGCTAACACTCCAACCACGCCTGATTTTGTTATTGCAGCCGCTGGTTTCAGTCCGGGCTCTACTCCCACGACTTGCATGTGTGGGTAGTGTGAACGGAGTGCTGAAATTGCTGCTGCGGTTGCGGTATTGCACGCAACCACCATCGCTTTGACATGGAATGTCTGTAAAAACGCAGCAATCGACAACACGCGCTCAACGATGATGGCTTCGGGTTTTTCGCCGTAGGGTGCAAAGCCCGAATCAGCAAAATACAGTAGCTCTTCGGAGGGCAGTAAGGCATGAACATGCCGCAGCACCGACAGTCCCCCCATACCCGAATCGAACACACCAATCGGTGCGTTCGAATTTAACGATGTAAAAGAATCAGCCAATCTTGACCGGTATCTTGCCGATGGTGGCAGCGATACGTTCTTGCCATTCTTTAGGTCCAGTGTTGTGCACTGAAATACCGCTGGAATCAACTGCAACCGTTACTGGCATATCGCTGACATCAAATTCATAAATCGCTTCCATACCTAAATCTGCAAAGCCGACTACCTTGGCTCCTTTGATCGCTTTCGATACCAGATAGGCTGCACCACCGACTGCCATCAGATAGGCTGACTTATGATTTTTAATCGACTCAATCGCAATCGGTCCACGCTCAGCTTTACCAACCATCGCAATCAAACCGGTTTTTTCTAACATCATGTCGGTAAATTTATCCATACGCGTTGCGGTTGTTGGGCCAGCAGGACCAACCACTTCATCGCGCACAGGATCAACGGGGCCGACGTAATAAATCACACGATTTTTAAAATCGACAGGTAGCTTTTCACCTTTGGCGAGCATGTCTTGAATGCGCTTATGCGCAGCATCACGCCCGGTAAGCATTTTTCCATTGAGTAGCAGCGTTTGTCCGGGTGTCCATGACGCGACTTCGGCAGCCGTGAGTGTATTGAGATCGATGCGTTTAGATTTTTGCGTATCAGGCGTCCAGTGGACTTCTGGCCACTCAGAAAGCGATGGTGGATCCATATACACAGGGCCTGATCCATCCATCACAAAATGCGCATGTCGCGTGGCTGCACAGTTAGGAATCATGGCGACAGGTTTAGATGCAGCATGGGTTGGATGCATCATGATTTTTATATCAAGCACGGTTGTCAGTCCACCGAGACCTTGCGCACCGATACCTAGTGCATTGACTTTTTCATACAACTCAACGCGCAATTCTTCGGTTTTATTTTGGGGGCCACGAGCCAGCAAATCACTCATGTCGAGATCTTCCATGAGCGATTGTTTCGCCATCAGCATGGCGTGTTCTGCAGTGCCGCCGATACCGATACCGAGCATGCCAGGGGGGCACCATCCAGCGCCCATGGTTGGCACAGTCTTTAATATCCAATCGACTAATGAGTCCGAGGGATTGAGCATAACGAATTTACTTTTGTTTTCTGAGCCACCGCCTTTAGCGGCGACTTGCACATCGAAGGTATTCCCAGGTACGACTTCCATGTGAACGACGGCGGGCGTATTGTCTTTAGTATTTTTTCGTTCGAATTGCGGATCGGCTACGACTGAAGCACGTAACTTGTTATCGGTATTGTTGTAGCCACGGCGAACGCCTTCATTAATAGCGTCAGTAATCGATCCTGCAAAGCCTTCAAAGCGTACGTCCATGCCGATTTTTAAAAATACATTCACGATTCCCGTGTCCTGGCAGATGGGGCGCTTGCCTTCAGCGCACATGCGAGAATTGGTCAGTATCTGAGCGATGGCGTCTTTTGCTGCGGCGCTTTGCTCGCGTTCGTAGGCGCGAGCCAGATGGCGGATGTAATCCGTTGGGTGGTAGTAGCTGATAAATTGCAACGCTGCAGCGACGGATTCGATCAGATCTTCTTGCTTAATAATGGTCATGATTGGCTTAAAATATGAAATTGGCAAGCGTAGGCAACGTAAGTAAATTTATGCATTTTGAGGCCCTTCGCAAGCTGAAGCTATCTACTCGCGATGTGTGGCCTCGCAGCGCATCATTTTACACCTCGACTACCAGCCAATTCAGTGCTTGCTATAAGCTACATACCTGAGCATAACGCTTGGTCTTATGTAAGGCTTGAGTAAGGGTGCCGGCTTATCGTTAAGCCACAATAATTATTTGCAGGATGGAGACACCATGTCTGAAATCGAGTCCCTCATGCACGAGGAGCGTGTATTCGCTCCGCCTGCAGACTTTTTAAAAAATGCGACGGTTGCCGGTATGGCAGCCTATCAGGCCTTGTGCGCCGAAGCAGAAAAAGATTACGAAGGTTTTTGGGCCCGTCTAGCGCGCGAACATCTTGAATGGCACAAGCCATTTTCAAAAACATTAGACGAATCGCAGGCGCCGTTTTACAAATGGTTCGACGATGGTTTGTTGAATGTGTCCTACAACTGCCTAGATCGAAATCTCACCAATGGTAATGCGGATCGCACTGCGATCATCTTTGAAGCTGATGATGGATCGGTTAGCAAACTCAGTTATCGCGAATTGCATCAAAAAGTATGTAAGTTCGCCAACGGCCTCAAATCACTAGGCATCAACAAAGGTGATCGCGTCATCATCTACATGCCAATGTCGGTTGAGGGTGTCGCAGCAATGCAAGCATGCGCACGTATTGGTGCAACGCATTCAGTAGTCTTCGGGGGTTTCTCTGCCAAGTCACTGCAAGAGCGCATTATTGATGCCGGTGCCGTCGCTGTCATTACTGCTGATGAACAAGTGCGCGGTGGTAAGCAGCTTCCCTTGAAAGCGATTGTTGATGAAGCTTTGGCGATGGGTGGATGCGAAGGCATCAAGAACGCCGTTATCTATCAACGAACCAAAGGCAAAATTAATGTCGTCGCTGATCGTGATATTTGGTTACACGATTTGATTGAAAAGCAACCAGAGCAATGCGAGCCCGAGTGGGTCAACGCAGAGCATCCGCTGTTCATTTTGTATACCTCAGGTTCAACCGGCAAACCGAAAGGCGTACAGCATGCGTCTGGTGGTTATTTGCTGTGGGCTGCGTTGACCATGAAGTGGACCTTCGACATTAAGCCTACCGACGTATTTTGGTGTACGGCCGATATCGGTTGGGTCACCGGCCATAGTTATATTGCGTATGGCCCGTTAGCGGTCGGAGCGACACAAATTGTGTTCGAAGGTGTGCCTACGTTCCCACACGCTGGTCGTTTCTGGGAAATGATAGAGCGACATAAAGCGACGATTTTTTATACCGCACCGACCGCAATACGCTCACTGATTAAAGCATCCGATGCAGATCCAAAAGCGCATCCGAAAAAATTTGATCTCACCTCATTACGTTTGCTGGGATCAGTCGGTGAACCTATCAATCCAGAAGCGTGGATGTGGTACTACAAAAACGTCGGCGACAGTAAGTGCCCGATTGCTGATACGTTCTGGCAAACAGAAACGGGTGGTCACATGATTAGTCCGCTGCCAGGGGCAACCCCTATGGTGCCGGGTTCGTGTACCTTGCCTTTGCCTGGCATTATGGCGGCGATTGTTGATGAGGCGGGTAACGATATGCCGCACGGTCACGGCGGTATTTTAGTTGTGAAGCGTCCTTGGCCATCAATGATACGAACTATCTGGAATGATCCAGAGCGTTTCAAGTCTAGCTACTTCCCTCCTGAGTTGGGAGGCACAATGTACTTGGCAGGTGACGGTGCCATTCGCGATGAAAAAACCACTTACTTCACCATCACCGGTCGTATCGATGATGTGTTGAATGTATCAGGTCACCGCATGGGAACGATGGAAATTGAGTCTGCACTCGTTGCCAATCCTATGGTTGCCGAAGCCGCGGTTGTAGGTAAACCTGACCCAACCACCGGTGAGTCAATTTGTGCATTCGTGGTGTTAAAAGGCGCGCGACCTACTGGTGAGCAAGCAGTAGCCATTGCAAAAGAACTGCGTGAATGGGTTGGAAAAGAAATTGGTCCAATTGCTAAACCTAAAGAAATACGCTTTGGTGACAATCTTCCCAAGACCCGTTCTGGGAAAATCATGCGACGTCTGTTGCGTGTACTCGCCAAAGGTGAAGAGATTACGCAAGACATATCAACGTTAGAAAATCCAGCGATCTTGGAGCAATTGAAGCAAGCGATTTAAAAAGAGATATCGCAACGGATATCTCTTTGCTGCAACGTAGGTTTAGATTCAAATGGTTTTGTGGGGGAAGGTCGTAGGGCTAACTCCGATGGCTCTATTACCGAATTGCCGCTTCGTCTTCGGGCGAAGCGGCTTTTTTTATTGCGGCGACGTTCCGCGGCAAAATGCATGCATCATTCAGTGGGCTATCCCTAGCTCAATGCTCCAGCGAATTTGTGTTTAATGACAACGCTTTTCAAGCGCGATGTACTAGGTACACTGAATCTGTTGACCTGTTTTTCCTCTCGATGCTAAAACGACAATTGTCTTACATAGCTTAATAAATTTATAAAGCTTTATTTTTAAAAATGGCTTTTTGAATTGATAGGAGAGGGAAATCATGAGGAATTTGATGCTGGCGTGGCTGATAACGAGCAGTTTGGTAGTGCTGGCTAAATCATCCAGTGCGAACGACCAATTATCCCAATTTAGTGAGAATCCTGCGAATAGTGTCATGCCTACCGGGAATTGCGCGAATCATCGTCATAGCTAACTTACTCAAATCAATAAGGGTACTGTAAAGAAATTAAACGTTGCGTGGATATGTGATGGCATCCTATTGTTCTGGTTTGAATTTCGATTAAATTTTTATGTGGTGACATCAACAGAAAAAATTTTATTCAGGAGCGTTGTAGGATCATATACGCGATTGTTTGAGAGCGAAGTAGCGCTATTTGAACTAAGCTCTTGCAGCAGAAGGTAAAAGCTTACAAGTGATTAGTCCTTTTAAAAGTAGAAAATCCATTCGTAATCTCGCACTAAAAGATGATTTTTAGTTTCGCTCGGTAAGAGAATGTAAAAAGCCACTAGGAAGTTTTGCTATAATCCGGAGCTTCGTTTGGACCACGGCTCAAACGAATTCCGGAGAGATGGATGAGTGGTTTAAGTCGCACGCCTGGAAAGCGTGTGTAGGTTCATAGCCTACCGGGGGTTCGAATCCCCCTCTCTCCGCCAAATAAAAAAATGCTTCGCAGATTTTGCGGGGCATTTTTCATTGTGAGCAAAAACATGGGAAGATTAGGCTTTTAAGGAGCTTTCATGACTATGTCCATGTACCAGGCCAGCGTGCCGCGTATCGTCAATATGCTGATCAATTTGGATCACCTGTTAGACAAAGCGCAGTCCCATATCGATACTAAAAAGCTGAGCGAAGCCGCATTGACTCAGTTTCGCCTTTATCCCGATATGTTTCCATTGATACGTCAGGTGCAGATCGCTTGTGATACGGCCAAAGCCGTTGTAGCGAGATTGGCGGGTGTCGACATTCCTGCGTATGAAGATTCTGAGGTGAGCATCGCCGATTTGAAACAGCGTATTGCTAAGACCATCGCTTTCATTCAGGGTTTTAGCGCTACCCAAATAGACGGCACGGAAGATAAAGATATTGTCACCAAACGCGGTGATACCGAAACGCATTACAAGGGTATGCAATTTTTGTTAAACCACGCTATGCCGAATGTGTATTTCCATGTAACGACGGTGTACGCCATCCTGCGTCACAACGGTGTGGAAATTGGTAAGCGTGACTATTTGGGTAAGGTTTAACCTAGAAACAAAATCGTTGCTTCATACTCATAATTAACTGCTTAGCTTATGCGCGCTATCAACCACTTTATTAATCGCTTTCATTGGTTTCCATTGCTGATGATTTTTTCATTGCCGCTGGCTGCGTCGCACGCTAAGGCAGAGGCGTATCTCGAGATTGTGGAGTTTGGCAAGTCAGGCGGGAAAAAAACAATTCCACTCACAACGGATGAGCCGAAATTATTCAATATAGAGATGTTTACCAGTTGGTCGCATTGCGAGGTGGCAGCGATTAAGAGTGCTTCTTCAAAACCGCAAAGTGCTTGGTTACGTTGCTGGAGTACTGAGGAATCTCAGGTAGCGATGACGTGTCAGGGCAATGATAGACAAACTATCATCCTTGGCCATGATGATAAGGCGGCAAAACGAGGCTCAATAAGTCTCGTTTGTAGCAACTAGATTTTGGTTAGTCGCTTGATTAGCGACTGACCAATAATCAGTAAATGAATCAATTCGTTTGCCTTGCTGCTGCTTTGTCGCTGGGATCTTTGATTGAATTCATTTGGAAATCCCGCCGATATTCACTCGGTGGTACCCAGCCGTGTTTTCTCCAGACGTGTTGGACATCGGTGCCGCGTATCCAGTGGTGGGGGTTGTTTATTTCAGGGCTGATGTCGTAGTGATTATCTAAGTCATAACGCATGATGTGGCTCCCTAGTCAGGTTTATGTACTGTATAAATATACAGTAAATTTTACTCGATGGGGAGTGTCAACGATAAAGATCGATTGAAATGATGGTCAGGGAGATGCTGATTTTTTACGTATTTTATGGCGAGCCGGCGCAGCTGTACGACGCGGGGCCAAGCAAATCAAGCGCTTAGCTTGGGTCAATTAATCGAGAATTATCTGATTTTTATTTAATCAGTGATTGCTTAGTTATTAACTTTACATTCGAAGAGTATCAATCTGTTTGCTATCAGGGTGGCGGCCGGTTTACATTCCTCATCAAATTCCTGAAAGCCGAATGTGAAACTTGCCTTGTTAGCTGATGTGCATGCCAATCTTCCCGCGCTAGATGCGTGTCTAGAGCATGCACGCGAGCAGGGTGCAGATCGGTTTGCGATATTGGGTGATTTAGTCGGCTACGGGCCGCATCCTGCAGAAGTCGTTGAGCGTTGTCGCTGGCTGCAGCAAGAGGGTGCATTGATTGTTCGTGGTAATCATGATGTTTTGCCCGAGCTCGATGTCGCGCCTGATGCCGGATGGTTTGAATTAGCAGCTGCGTGGACGCGTGAGCAACTCACAGAAAGTCAGCGCGACTGGCTGCAGCAACTACCCTTGACACTGTTGTTTGATAAAGTATTTTTGGTACACGCGACTGCCGATGCGCCAGAACGTTGGCAATATGTATTGGAGGAGCGTACCGCTAACCGAAGCATGCAAGCTGTGGCCCGCCATACCGAAGTTCGTTATGTGTTGGGTGGGCATGTGCATGAGCAGTCTTTGTATTATCGAATTACAGATCGCGAAATGGCACGGGTGCCGATTAAGGCTAATGTCGCTATTCATGCAAGGTCACAGCGTTACTGGCTAGCGACTGTTGGATCAGCGGGTCAGCCACGCGATGGTGATACTCGTGCCAATTATGCTATGTTGGATCTGGATGAAGAAAGACTCACGTTTCATCGTGTCGTCTATGATCATTCAGCAGTAGCGGAGGATAGTCGTGCAGCGGGTTTGCCAGAAAAATTGGCAATACGTTTAGAAACAGGCCTTTGAGTTTAAGAGAATTAGAAACTCAATTTTTTTATTGGCTTGTGTAAGTGCTAGTTGAATTTTTCACTGGCGCTATAAATTCAACTGTCACAATTTTCTGATCGATTGCATTGAAGGTGAGTTCACCTTGATGGGCATGCGCAATTTCTCTGCAGAGACTTAGCCCAAGTCCAGTGCCGTCTACCTTGCGGTTATGAGCACTATCTCCACGCGAAAATCGATCAAATACCTTGCTTACAAATTCTTCACTAATGCTATCAGTAGGGTTAGATAGTCTGATGTAAAGTTTATTCTCATCAGTCCATGCAGTGATATCAATCCAGCCTTCGGGGACGTTATATTTCACTGCATTGGTAAATAGATTATTCATTAATTGCTGGAAAAGCGCACGATCAGTTTCAAACATGAGTTTCTTCTGAATTTTTCCACGAGTGATTATTGGAGGATCAAGGAAGCTCATATCTTCAACTAATTCATCAAGCACGTCACTCACATTAATGAATTCAAAATGTAGCTTTAGCTGTCCACCATCGGCCTGAGCCAAAAGTAATAATTTTTGAGTGATGGACGAAAGCCGATCAATTTCATCCGAAATCATGCGCAGCTGTATCTGAATTTTTGAGCCTGGCTGGCTTTCATCGATGGCTCTTTCGACGTAACCTTGCATGATGGTGAGTGGTGTACGTAGTTCATGAGCTGCGTCGCTTGAAAATCGTGATGCTTGAAGAAAGCCTCGTTCTAGGCGTGCCAGCATATTGTTAAAAACATCGATAAATTCTCGAAATTCATTATCTTCGCCCTTATGCGGTACTCGGGTGGTGAGATCGCGGGTATCTACCGCACGTAATGAACCTTGTATTCGTTTAATCGGAGCTAGCGTTTTTCTTGTGACAAAAAACGCTGCCAAGATAGACATCGCTAATGAAAAAGGAAAAATCTGTTTAATTGTTCGGATGCGAACTTCTAGAAAGTCCTCCATGTGCCGACTTGTGGCTTGGGTGTTCACCAGAGCGACAATGATTTTATTCGGTGTTATGAGCTTAGTCGCATTCCACTCCATATTTTCGAATGTAATTTTTGCGCGTTCTACTTGAGGCGCATCGTCATAGGGTTCGGATATCACTACTTTGGTATCTTGGAATTTTTCAGAAAATGGTAAATCAGAGAAGGAATAATGTTTATTAGCTTCTGGTGTGGCGGTGAATACGCGTACTTCATTGGGGCGAGCGATGTTTATAGCGTCTAATAATTCTTCTTTGAGTTCATCGGCCGTTTTTTCTGATAGTGGTTCTTTCTCCCAGCGCAAATTGATATTTATTTGACGTTCTATAAAAACTTTGCGCATCTGGCCACCACCGATACGTCCTATCAGCAATTGATTAAGTATGAACATCGCCAGTGTTGTTGCGATGAACAGAAAAAAAACCTTAGCATAGAAGGATTTTGAAAGACCGAACATAGGGAAAGCAGTAATTGGTTAGGTAATGCCGTGATAAAAATTTATGCCTTACGAAAGCGGTAGCCTATGCCGCGAATAGACTCAATAGGAAAATTCTTTGGGTCGCCTTTACGGGGGTGTATGAGTTTTTTTCTGATTCGCTGTATACACACATCAACGACATTGGTTTTGGGATCAAAGTCCAAGCCCCACACATGCTTGAGTATCTGATTTCGAGAAAAAATATGATCAGGGCTTCTGATTAAATATTCAATCAAGGTAAATTCACGCTGGCTTAGTGTTGCCTGATGGTCCGACCATGTGGCTTCGCGGGAGATGCGATTTAGTTGCAATCCATTTTCTTCAATCAGTGAAGCTGTTAGTCCAGCTTGCCGGTTGATGAGTATTTTTATGCGAGCGACGAGTTCTTCGATGAAAAAAGGTTTGGGTAAGTAATCGTCCGCTCCTGCGTCAAATCCTTGCAGCCTATCCTGCAGATCAGTTTTTGCTGTCAATAAAATGATGGGTGTAGCAAGACCAGTAGCGCGCAAATGTTTAAGCACGCTAATACCGTCTAAGTTAGGTAGCATCACATCCAGCACGATCGCATCGAAGGGTGTCGATAAAGCGCGTTGTAAACCAGCGCTACCGTCAGCCAAATGTTCGGCTTGCATCCCGGCAGAGCTTAGGCCAGTGAGCACGAAGTCGGCGATTTTGGCTTCATCTTCGATTAATAATATGTTCATGGATTTGGACAATCTATGCGTTACGTAAATCAGGTATGTCTACACTTCAACGATCAGAGCTAACCAAACTAATTTAGCAAATTCATTGAGTGTGGAATGCTTCTATCAAGATGTTTAGCGATACTAACTGATCGCTTTGCGTAATCGGCGCAATCAAGGCCGGAATTCGTCACGCGTATGAGCGGATCGGTTTGGAAGGAGGGACGTTGCGTAGATTGTTATTTATTCAGTGACACGTGCCTTTTTGCTAGCAGCGCGGTTGACCAAACGAACACCTGCGCCGTAGTTTTCATTCATAAAAATAAACAATTCTTCCAGTAGCTGAAGATCGGCGGTGAATATTTTCCCTGCGGGTGTTGGTCGGCTTTTCACCATGTCGGTGCCCATCATGTAATCGATATGTATCCACACACTGGAAGGGTTTAATCCAGTGATTTCAGCGAGTTCGGTCTGAGACAGGCCTTCGTTGCCGGCGGCAATAAGGGAGCCAATAATCCTTAATCGCTCCTCAAAACTGAGAGCGCCAAGCAGGCGTGCAAGTTGTCTGTTTTCCATACGTAGCCTCGTCGAATGAATGTAAATTCATGCCGTGAGGCTAACCATGCAAGTTTCAAGTCTTTAATTCAACTGTAAAAACGTTCGCATTACGCATTTGTAATTACGTGTTGCAAAATATGGCGGGAATAAGAGGTGTTTAGTTTTCAAACTACTATTTATTGAACCGTCGATCGAATTTTTTTTCGCGATTAGCTCAAGCCTGCCAAACACCATAGCCCGCTTCTCTTAAGCGTATGGCCAAATCAACCTCCATGTACTTAGCATCTTCATAAGGCATCGGGTTATGGGATTCGTATAATTCCGGCAATAACCAGAGTCCGAATTTATTCACAAACTTATTAGCCTGAATGCCTGCTTTATGGCGATCGAACCGAGTGTCTGGGTCCAGCCCCGTCATGCCGACATAAACGCAGGGCTTGCCGAAACGATAATCGGGATTGGCTTTCTTGAACTTTGGCTCGTACAGCACGTCTTTGGATAACTCGACCACATAGATGTGATGATTGTTTGCGATCTTCATGTTGGCATGATCGGTCAGACCGACATTTTTGTTAAGTGCCCGAATGGCAGAGTGCCACAAGCTTCATAGGCGATAAAAAGCATATTGACACAGTCTGTCGCAAGGTTGAACATCCAGTTTCGCAATGAAAAGCAGCCTATTCAAGGAATTTATTTAGGCTTTTAATTGCATAAATTCCAGATTCAAGAGGATTTTGATGTCCGACACTGTCACCACCGATGCCATCGACGAGATTTTGACTCGAATGGCCAAGACTGAGGGAGCGCTGCTTCCTATTTTGCATGCGATTCAAGCGGTTGAGGGTTATGTGCCTGCAGAGGTTGTCCCTCGTATCGCAGACGCGCTGAACGTCTCGCGTGCAGAAGTGCATGGTGTCATTAGTTATTACCATCACTTCCGCCAGAAGCCGGCCGGTAAAGTCGTTGTGCAAATTTGTCGAGCCGAAGCGTGCCAGGCCGTCGGTGGGTATGCATTCGCTCAGGAGGCGGTAAAAGCACTCGGCTGCGATTTCCATGAAACGACCAAAGACGGTGCTGTAACCCTAGAGCCTGTGTATTGCTTGGGTCACTGCGCGTGCGGCCCTTCCGCCATGATTAATGACGATGTACATGCTCGCATGACGATTGAGCGTTTAAAGACATTGGTTGAGCGAGCAAGGAGTCAAGCATGAGCGTGAAAATTTTTGTGCCGCGTGATTCGACCGCGATAGCACTAGGCGCCAACGACGTAGCAAATGCAATAACGTCACAAGCCAAAGCTAAGGGCGAAGAAATTAGTTTGGTTCGTAACGGTTCGCGTGGCATGTTTTGGTTAGAGCCACTCGTTGAAGTTGAAATTAATGGCGAGCGTCATGCCTATGGCCCGGTCACTGAAGAGGATGTGAAATCCTTGTTTGATTCGAATTTCACTCAAGGCGGCAAGCATGCACTGTCATTAGGTAAAACTGAACAGATTCCATTTTTAAAAAATCAGGAACGTTTAACCTTCGCACGCATCGGCATTACCGACCCTGTGTCGATAGATGATTATGTCGCGCATGAAGGTTATGTCGGCTTGAAGAATGCCTTAGGCTTGACCCAAGAACAAATCGTGCAACAAGTCACCGATTCGGGTTTGCGCGGACGCGGCGGTGCCGCTTTCCCAACGGGTATCAAATGGAACACGGTGCGTGCGACAACCGGTTCGCAAAAGTACATCGTATGTAATGCCGATGAAGGTGATTCGGGTACGTTCTCAGATCGTATGGTGATGGAAGATGATCCCTTCATGCTGATCGAAGGTATGACAATCGCGGGTCTTGCTGTCGGTGCGACTAAGGGTTACATCTATGTTCGTTCCGAGTACCCGCATGCGATTGATGTATTAAATGAAGCGATTGTCATCGCCGAGAACAATAACTATTTAGGTGAAAATGTTTTGGGCTCAGGCCATGCGTTTCATCTTGAGGTGCGCGTCGGTGCAGGCTCGTATGTCTGCGGTGAAGAAACTGCACTACTAGAAAGTTTAGAAGGTCGTCGCGGTATCGTGCGTGCAAAACCACCTCTGCCAGCCATCTCTGGTTTGTTCGGCAAACCAACGGTCATTAACAACGTCATATCACTTGCCTCAGTGCCGATTATTTTTGCGCGCGGTGCTGCGTTTTATCGCGACTACGGTATGGGCCGCTCACGCGGCACGTTGCCGATACAACTCGCGGGCAATATCAAACAAGGTGGTTTAGTTGAGAAAGCCTTCGGTGTCAGCTTGCGTGAGATGTTGTACGACTTTGGTGGTGGTACACGTTCGGGTCGTGAAATACGTGCTGTTCAAGTCGGTGGCCCATTAGGTGCTTATCTGCCCCAATCACAATTTGATACGCCTCTTGATTACGAAGCATTTCTAGCGCTAGGTGGCACCTTGGGTCATGGCGGTATCGTGGTGTTTGATGACACGGTCGATATGCTTAAGCAAGCTCGTTATGCAATGGAATTTTGCGCCGTTGAGTCATGCGGTAAATGCACGCCGTGCCGAATCGGCTCTACGCGTGGTGTCGAGGCGCTCGATAAAGTGATAGCCGGCGAAGAACGTGAACAACAGATTCATCTAGTGCGTGATCTATGTGATGTGATGCTGAATGGCTCCTTGTGCGCGATGGGTGGTATGACACCTTTTCCCGTGCTCTCTGCCATGAATCATTTCCCTGAAGATTTCGGCATCGACAGTAAACAAGCAGGATCAAAGAATACAGCCAAGGAGGCAGCATGAATAAGCTTAACGATACCGATTACGGTACGCCGCAACGCGAATCAGCAACCAGCATTACGTTAGAGATTGATGGTGTCAGCATTACGGTACCCGCAGGTACCTCGGTGATGCGGGCCAGTACCGAAGCCGGAATCAACGTTCCAAAATTGTGTGCCACCGATTCGCTTGAGGCATTTGGTTCATGCCGCGTCTGCTTGGTTGAAATCGAAGGTCGTAAAGGTTATCCCGCATCGTGCACCACGCCGGTTGAAAACGGTATGAAGGTAAAGACGCAAACCCCTAAGCTCGCAGATATTCGTCGCGGCATGATGGAGTTGTACATCTCTGACCATCCGTTAGATTGCCTCACGTGCCCAACCAATGGTAATTGTGAACTGCAAGATGTGGCGGGCTTAGTTGGCTTGCGCGAAGTGCGTTACGGCTACCAAGGTAAAAATCATTTGGATTTGAAAAAAGATGAATCCAATCCCTACTTCACCTATGACGCGTCGAAATGTATCGTCTGTAATCGTTGTGTTCGTGCCTGCGAAGAAACGCAAGGTACGTTTGCGCTAACGATTGATGGTCGTGGTTTTGATTCGCGAGTGGCTGCTGGTCAGAACGATTCGTTTATGGAATCCGATTGCGTTTCGTGCGGCGCGTGTGTGCAGGCATGTCCAACGGCGACTCTGACTGAGAAGAGCGTCATCATGATGGGGCAGGCTGAGCACAGCAAAATCACTACCTGCGCTTATTGCGGTGTGGGTTGTGCCTTCAAAGCTGAAATGAAAGGCAATGAAGTCGTACGCATGGTTCCTTGGAAAGATGGTCAAGCGAATCACGGCCATTCCTGCGTTAAGGGTCGATTTGCATGGGGTTATGCGACGCATAAAGATCGCATGCTCAAACCCATGATTCGTAAAAAAATTACTGACCCGTGGCAAGAAGTCTCGTGGGAAGAAGCAATTGGGTATGCGGCGAGTGAATTCCGCCGCATTCAAGATAAGCATGGACGTGACTCCATCGGTGGTATCACTTCGTCACGCTGCACCAATGAAGAAGTTTATTTAGTTCAAAAGTTGGTTCGTGCAGCCTTTGGTAATAACAATGTAGATACCTGCGCACGTGTTTGCCATTCGCCTACTGGTTATGGTTTGAAGCAGACCTTAGGTGAATCAGCGGGAACGCAGACCTTTGATTCGGTCATGCATGCCGACGTTATCATGGTCATTGGTGCTAATCCTGCAGTGGCGCACCCCGTGTTTGCATCGCAAATGAAACGTCGCTTGCGTCAAGGCGCTAAATTGATCGTAGTTGATCCACGCACCACTGAAATGGTGAAGTCACCTCACGTTCAAGCGGACTATCATTTAAAGCTTAAGCCAGGTACCAACGTAGCGATCATTTCAGCACTGGCCCATGTGGTGGTGACTGAGGGCTTGTGTAGCGAAGCCTATATCGCTGAGCGTTGCGATGCGCAGTCGTTCAAGGATTGGAAAGAATTTGTTTCGCGTCCTGAAAATTCGCCTGAGGCTTTAGCTGAAGTAACTGGTGTGCCTGCTGAAACAGTTCGTAGTGCGGCTCGCTTGTACGCTAACGGCGGTAATGCAGCGATCTATTATGGTTTGGGTGTTACCGAGCATGCGCAAGGCTCCACCATGGTGATGGGTATTGCTAACCTCGCTATGGCAACAGGTAACGTCGGGCGCGAAGGCGTGGGTGTAAATCCTTTACGTGGCCAGAACAATGTGCAAGGTTCGTGCGATATGGGTTCGTTCCCGCATGAGTTGCCAGGTTATCGTCATATCTCTGACAGCATCGCGCGTGCTGAATTCGAAGCGCGTTGGGGTGTAACTCTAAATCCAGAACCTGGTTTGCGTATTCCGAATATGTTTGATGCGGCACTCGATGGCAGCTTCATGGGCTTGTATTGCCAGGGTGAAGATATTGTTCAATCGGATCCGAATACTCAGCATGTCGCCTCCGCATTGTCGGCGATGGAATGCATCGTCGTTCAGGATTTGTTTTTGAATGAAACTGCAAAATACGCCCATGTATTTTTACCGGGTTCATCTTTCTTGGAAAAAGATGGCACGTTTACCAATGCTGAGCGACGCATTTCGCGTGTCAGCAAAGTCATGCCAGCTAAAGCGGGTTATTCGGATTGGGAAGTTACGCAGTTGCTAGCTAATGCTTTAGGTTATGCGATGAAATATTCACATCCTTCTGAAATCATGGATGAGATTGCATCGCTGACACCGACCTTCCACGGCGTGACATTCAAAAAGATTGAGCAACTGGGTAGTGTGCAGTGGCCGTGTAATGACGCAGCTCCAGAAGGCACGCCTATCATGCACATCGATACGTTTGTGCGTGGTAAAGGTAAATTCTTTATTACCCAATACGTGCCAACAACGGAAAAAATTACGCGCAAATTCCCATTGATATTGACCACCGGTCGAATTCTGTCGCAATACAACGTCGGTGCTCAGACTCGTCGTACCGAGAACGTGCAATGGCATAGCGAAGATCGATTGGAGATTCATCCGCATGATGCCGAAGAGCGTGGCATTCAACAGGATGCTTGGGTAGGTATTGAATCACGCTCTGGTCAGACTGTTTTGCGTGCAACGATTACTGAAAACGTTCAACCCGGGGTTGTGTATACAACGTTCCACTTCCCGGAATCAGGCGCGAATGTGATTACGACCGATAACTCGGACTGGGCAACTAACTGTCCTGAGTACAAAGTCACAGCCGTGCAAGTAATGCCTGTAACTCAGCATTCGGAATGGCAGCGCGACTATCAGGAATTTAATCGCCAGCAATTAGAGTTGGCGCATCTTGAGTCTGAGGCGGGTGGAGCGTAGACATCATAAAGTTCGTTAATCGTTTGTTTGTGAATTCATCGAGCTATGGCTGATCCTGCGTTAGCGCATGAACTCACGAACAGCGCCGAGTCGCTAAAGCAGGTATCGGTGTTGCGGGTTCGTGATGGCGAGCAAACAATCACGAACGATTTGATTGCCGTTGAAGTGCCGGTGGCGCTGGAATACAACGGTATTTCCCACGTTGTGATGTTGGCCTCACCGGCTGATTTGGAAAATTTTGCGCTGGGCTTTTCGCTTTCGGAAGGCATCATTCAGCAGGCTTCGGAGTTGTATACCTGCGAAGTTGAATCCACGGAAGCAGGTTGGTTAGTGCACGTAGAGATTGCCGCTGAGCGTTTCATGTTGTTGAAACAGCGGCGGCGAAATTTAGCAGGACGAACTGGCTGTGGTTTGTGTGGAACCGAATCACTTGAGCAAGTCACTCGCTGCACAACAGCAGTGTCGCATCGTCATCACTTTACTGAAGCGGCGATTGTGAATGGCATGCACGCCATGCAAAATTTACAGCCACTGCAAATGCATAGTGGTGCGACCCATGCTGCTGCTTGGATGACAGCGCAGGGTCAGGTTACATTGGTGCGTGAAGATGTTGGACGCCATAATGCGCTCGATAAATTGATTGGTGTTATGGCAGAGCAGCAGCAGGATTTCTCTGAGGGTGTCTTGCTCATCACTAGCCGCGCTAGTTATGAAATGGTACAAAAAGCCGCCATCATGAATGTAGGTGTGATTGCGGCCATCTCAGCACCGACGAGTTTTGCGGTGGAATTGGCCGAACGAGCTGGAGTGACTCTGATAGGTTTTATGCGAGATCGTAGTTACGTGATCTATACGCATGCCGACCGAGTGCGAAGCGATTGAATTATAAAATCGAACTAGCAATGCGAACTAACAACGCGAAAGCAAAAGGTGCGACTATGGACGTAAACAACCTGATCAGAATGGCGAATCAGATTGGTGAATTTTTCGAGAGTATGCCTGATCGCACTCAAGCGCTGGAAGATATCGCCTCGCATATCAAGCGCTTCTGGGAGCCGCGTATGCGACGAGCAATTTTAGAAGGCCTCGACCAAAAAAATACAGAAGAGTTTAGTGACATCGTGCGTGAAGCGATCACTAGCCATCGACAATTATTAACTTAATTTGCATTAAGCAGCGTTCAGCCTGTTCGAAGTCGACAAGGGCTTGAAGAAGGGACCATGAGTTAATAACGCTTCAGCTTCTGGTATCGGCAAGGGTGCTGCGATTAAGAAGCCCTGTATCTCATCACAACCCATCGCTTGCAGCGCGACTAGCTGCTCTTCCGTCTCTACTCCCTCGGCCACTACGGCCATACCCAAGGTTTTACCGATTTGTATCATGGCCTGACAAAGCGGTTCACTTTGATCTTGTGAAGAGAGTGCTTGAACGAACGATTTATCAATCTTCAATACGTCGACGTTCAATTTTTGTAGATGGGACAACGAGGAATAACCGGTTCCAAAATCATCAATCATCAGTTTCAAGCCCATACCTTCCAGCATGCGTAGTTCTTCTTGCGTCGTTTTGTCATCGCCGACCATGGACGATTCGGTCAATTCAATTGCTATCTGGGATGACGATATGCCATATCGTTGCATGCTGCGTGCTAGCGCTTTACGAAATCCACTACATCTTAATTGCTTGGCAGAGACATTGATAGAAATAGGCTGAATAGATCGTCCTTCAGTCACCCAACGGGCAATTAATTCGCAGGTGCTGTTAGCAACCCAGTTGCCGATGTCCATAATCAAATTGGTTTCTTCGGCTACGGGTATAAATCGGTCCGGTGAAATTAGCCCCATGACTGGATGCTGCCAGCGCAACAGAGCCTCAAAGCCGCAAAGGTAGCCATTGAATGCATCAACGCGTGGCTGCAGATACAACATAAGCTGATTATCAGGGACCGCTTGTTGTAATGCCGTTTCCAACGTGACGCGATCGCTTAATTGATCGTGCATGGCGCTGGTGTAGCGCGTGAAACGATCTTTACCGGCACGCTTGGCATCGTACATAGCAATGTCGGCGGCTTGAATGAGCGCTTCAGCGGTCGTCGCATCATCCGGGAAAATGGCACCACCAATAGAAGCGCGAGTGCGCATGGTTGTCCACTCACTGCCTTCACCAGCAGAACGTAGACTTATTAAAAGATGAGAGGCAATTTCTTCAATCGTATTCGTATCTTCTATGTGTAGCAGAAGAACCATAAATTCATCACCGCCCAGTCGGATCACGTGATCTTGTTTGCGTATGGATCCACGCAATGCTTTTGCTATGTCAATCAGGCACTGATCACCTTCTTGGTGCCCTAGTGTGTCATTAATATTTTTAAAATTATCTAGGTCAATAAACATCACTCCGAATTTTTGGTTCGATGAAGTAGTTTGTCGGATGATCTCAGGCAGTTGTTGATTCATCCAGTGGCGATTCGGCAGCTGAGTTAACGAGTCCGTCATCGCCAATGCTTGAAGTTGCTGCTCTTTTTCTTTGACTTCATGAATATCGCGTAAGGTGACCGCTAAGCCCAGATCGGCACGCACCGCGCGGCAGTGATACCAGCGTTTTAGCTTCACACCCTGACGGTACAATTCCACTTCAGCCTCTGCAAATCCATTCGCCATTGCACCGAGCAAAAACAAGCGAGTAAAGTCAAAATTAGCCTCATTCATTAGTTGGCTAATCGAAGCACCAACCAGATCCGAGCGCCTGACTCCTGATAACCGAATAGCCTGCCCATTGCAATCTTCGATTTTAAAATCAACTTGGCCAGCAGCTGGATTCAGAAATTGCGAAAGCATATATAGCTCTTCTTGTGCTCCATCCACCGCTAAGCGGAATGTGTTTTGTATACCTTCTGCGTAACTCTTTTCTTGATCACGTTTAATTTGAAACCAGATACCGATGATGCATGTGATGAGAATAAGTGCTGTGCCAGCTGCGAGTGTTAACTTGTATGCGCGCTCGGTTTCTTGGTAAGGCTGCATGATGTTGTCATGCGTGATGCTGACAAACGTGAGTAAGGGATAGTGATTCAAACTGACTGAGCTGAATACGCTAAGCTTATTGTTGACTAGCAGATTCGATTCAAGATCGTGACTGGTACCAATAGACAAAGGCTCAAGCTTTGGGGACTCATGCGTTGAGCTAGCGATAGTCTTAAAACTTAGCCATTCACCGCTACCAAATTTCAGGCCTACGACATCATTCGGCCCGAGTGAGCTGCCAGTAATAAAATTCGTTAGTTCATCTTGCAGAAAGGCAATCGAAATCACGCCACCAAAGCTACCGTCTGCCTTGAGCAGGCGACGGCTAAAACGGATGACGGTTTTGCCACTGAGATAACCAACGCCCGTTGCAGGTTTTTGAATTTTTAATTTGAGTGATTCTGAATCGCGGTGTCCAATAAAATAAGGCATCTGCGACACGTCCGCATTAAGTGCGGTCTTAGACGGGAACTGCGAACAATTCCTTTTTCGTCGACATACAGTAGGTTCATCGGGCTTTCTTTAGGCAAGGTATTAAATAACTTTTGCAACGAGCTTGCTGGATTCGGTCCCGTAACTGTCGCAGACATAAAAGCCGAGAGTTGATCTACTTGTAGGAAAAGATAGTCAATTTGCTTTGCGTAATTGCTGGCAAGTGAAGCGGCTTCAGCTTCGCCTTGTTTGATGAGCAGTTGGTGATCTCTATCAATCTCAGTAATGATCGAAAGCCACAAAAGCGACAAGGCTATTAGGGTGCCTACGGCCCATAATTGCAGGCTCGAATCCAAAAGCTTCCTAAGGGTGTTGCGGGCAAGTAGGTTCTTTTGCAATTCAGACTCCGGCGCGTGCAAAAAGATGTTCAAACAAATTGAGAATTTTAACTAATATTTAATAAAGAGATATTTAAAATAACGATATAAAAATATAACTAATAAATTGGTCGATATAAAAATTGTATTTTTTTGTAGGCCTTGTCATTAAAATAGTGCGGCTGAAGATGGTTGTACACTGTCGCACCAAGCATAATCAGGTGATTGCAAGCGATGAGCTGCGACTGCATCTAAAGAATTTCAATTTAAATAATTAGGGAGCTGAACTTGTACAAACAAATTAAATTCATGCTGAAGGGCCTGTCGTGTGTTGCCATGTTGGCAGCTGCCCAGGGTGCCAATGCTCAGATTTCTAATGACACGATCAAAATTGGTTTCATTACTGACATGTCGGGTGTTTATGCTGACATTGATGGTCCAGCGGGCGCAGAAGCCATCAAGATGGCGATTGCTGAATTTGGCGGCATGTTGAATGGTAAAAAAATTGAATTTATCTCGGCAGATCATCAAAACAAAGCCGATATCGCTGCGAGTAAAGCGCGCGAATGGTTTGATCAGCAAGGCCTAGATATGTTGATCGGCGGTTCGAATTCAGCCACAGCGCTGGCGATGTCTAAAGTAGCTTTAGAAAAGAAAAAGCCATTCATCGCCATTGGTGCGGGCACCTCCCGACTAACGAATGAGGAATGCACTCCCTATACGATTCACTATGCTTACGATACGGTGTCTTTATCGCGCGGCACTAGTGGCGCACTGGTTAAACAAGGTGATAAGGATTGGTTCTTTTTGACGGCGGATTATGTCTTTGGTATTTCGCTCGAAAAGGATGCATCAGATGTGATTAAGGCGAGTGGCGGAAAAGTTTTGGGTGCAGTACGTCATCCCCTAGCAACCTCAGATTTTTCGTCTTTCCTATTGCAAGCGCAAGCATCGAAAGCGCAAGTTCTTGGACTCGCGAATGCAGGTGGCGATACAGTGAACTCTATCAAGGCAGCGAACGAGTTTGGTTTGACGAAAAAAATGAAAATGGCTGGCATGCTGGTTTTCGTTAGTGATATTCATTCCTTGGGACTGAACGTGACGCAGGGTATGTATCTGACCGATGGCTGGTACTGGGATCAAAACGACGAGACCCGTGCTTGGTCTAAGAAATACATGGCAAAAATTAAGAAAGCTCCATCCATGGTGCAGGCTGCAAATTATTCTGCAGCGACCTTTTATTTGAATGCGGTAAAAGCCATTGGTACGGATGATGGCGATAAGGTCATGGCAAAAATGAAGACTACGAAAGTGAATGACTTTTTTGCTAAAAATGGTGTGGTCCGTCCTGATGGTCGTATGGTGCACGACATGTTTTTGATGCAGGTAAAAACACCAGCCGAATCAAAAGGCGAGTGGGATTACTACAAGCAGGTACAAGTGATTCCTGGTGAGCAGGCGTTTCTAACTAAAGCTGAAACAAAGTGCGCGCTTTGGAAGTAAGCCTTACTAAATAAAAGAGCTAACAAAAGAGCTGAGCGGAACGATGTTCCCTCAGCTCTTTTTTATTGCGTAGAGATGGTGTGGTTGCTAAACGAACGTATCAAATCGCATGCATTAAATCGCATGCATCAAATCGTCATTCCACCGTCGACTGAGTAGAGATTTCCGGTACTGAAGGTGGAATCATCGGACGCTAAAAAAACGACGACAGGTGCAATTTCCTCTGCGGTAGCTAGTCGGCCCATCGGTTGGCGGGCGATAAATTGTTTACGTGCTTCCGTAGGATCGGCAAAGGCATTAATGCGATCTTGCAGCGACGGTGTATCCACGGTGCCTGGACAAACGGCATTGCAGCGTATCCCTTGCGTTACATAATCTGCAGCGACGGCTTTAGTCAGACCCACTACGGCAGCTTTAGTCGCGCCATACACAAATCGGTTGGGTAGGCCGCGAATACTCGATGCAATGCTGGCCATGTTGATGATGCTGCCTTTTTTCTTGGCGAGCATGCCGGGAAGAATCGCTTGAATCATCCAGAATTGCGAACGCACATTTAAATCAAAGGCTAAGTTCCAGTCGTCATCCGTCGCTTCCAGTACGGTGCCTGCATGAACGAAACCTGCGCAGTTGAACAAGACATCGATCGTAGGGATTTTTGCAGTCAGTGCTTTGATTGCTGCTTTATCCATGACATCCAATACATGAGTATGGATAGTGGCATGACCCTTAAATCGCTCGAGTAATGTGGGATTGATATCGGTGGCCCAGACGGTGGCACCTTCAGCCACCATCGCCATCACGCTGGCGTATCCTATGCCTTGACCTGAGGCTGTCACTAGCGCAGTTTTTCCTTTGAGGCGCATTTATTTTTCCGTGAAAATAAGGGGATCAAAAAACTCAGGCCCGGTAAACATCGAATCAATTTCCGGGCCTCAGTGTCATGCTTTCAAATGCTCATTGAATTAGCTTTTGTTGCCGCCTGAAGTGGCATTCAGCAGGTAGTTTTGCATGCGTGACTCTGCAACGGAGTACCACTGATTTTGCTGAGCCTGGAATTTCTTATAGTGCTCGTAGATTTTTTTGAAATTCGCATTTTTTGCTGCTTCCGCATCCATGACTTCTTTGGCGGCTTTAAACGATGCATCCATCACACCCTGTGGGAAAGCGCGCAGTTTTACGCCGCGCTTTAACAAACGGGCGAGTGCTTGTGGATTATTCACGTCGTAAGTAGCTTGTACATGGACATGGGCTTCATAGGCTGCTGCTGTGACAGCCGCTTTATATTGTGCGGGCAGGCTTTCCCACTGTTTAGTGCCCGTGATAACCGAAATATGGGAGCCCGTTTCCCACCAGCCTGGTGTGTAGTAGTAGGGCGCTACGCGATCAAAGCCGAGTTTTTCATCGTCGTAGGGGCCAACGAATTCAGCGGCGTCAATCGTGCCTTTTTCTAATGCAGGATAAATATCGCCAGCGGCGATTTGTTGAGGAACGACGCCCAGTTTTTGCAGAATGCGACCTGCGAAACCGCCAACGCGCATTTTGAGTCCGTTCAGATCTTCAACGCTTTTAATCTCTTTGCGGAACCATCCGCCCATCTGACAGCCCGTATTACCGCAAGGCAGGCTGCTGGCGATACCATAAGTTTTTAAGAAGTCTTGATACAACTCGCGGCCACCGCCTGCGTGATACCACGCCATTTGTTGGCGTGAGCTGAGGCCAAAAGGGCCGCACGTTTCAAAAGTAAATGAAGGATCTTTACCAAAATAGAAATACAGTGCGGTGTGGCCCATTTCAACGGTACCGTTTTGAACGGCATCAAGCACTTGAAGTCCTGGCACCAGTTCACCGGCAGGGAAGGTGCGAATGGTGAATTTACCGCCCGTGAGTTCGCCTACGCGCTTGGCAAAAAACTCAACACCGCCAAACAGCGTGTCGAGTGATTTAGGAAAGCTGGACGCAAGGCGCCAGTTGATGGTGGGCAGGTCTGCAGCCATGGCGGGTGCTGCGAGTGCCACTGCCGCTGCGCCGCTGGCGGCCTTGATAAATTTACGTCTTTCCATGCTTGTCTCCCGTATTGTTATGGTGGGGTGTTTCGTTATGAAGTTTTTGCGCCAGAAATGGGTGCTCTATGGACGCCTTGCTGAACGGCAACAGAGCTATTTTAGTCGAGTAAGGTTTTTAGCACTGCAGAATCATCGAGTTCGTCATACCCGCGTGCGAGCGTGGCTTTAAAAATTTCTAGCGCATGCTCAGCCATGGGCAAATGACTACCCGCCGATTCGGCCATGCTTAATCCGAGTGCGACGTCTTTAGTCAGGATGTAGGCGTAGGCGTGGGGCGAATAATCATTGGCTAGTGCGCGTGGCAAACGATCGTCCAACATCATTGACTGGCCGCTCGAGGCACTCATCAAGGCGACGAGCTTGTTCGTGTCTAGCCCGAGTTTTTGACCCAGCGCCACCGCTTCAGAGGCCGCTATCAGGTTCATGCCTGCCACTAGATTGTTGACTAGTTTGTAGCGAGCTCCGTCACCCAGACGTGGCCCTAGTTTAAAAATGCGATCCGACAGTGCTTCCAGTACGGATGAATTTTGCGCAATCACGTCGCTATCACCGGCCAGCATGAGGCTCATGGTGCCTGCTTGTGCGCGCACTGGGCCGCCTGATACCGGCGCATCTAGCACGCTGTATCCATGGGCGAGTAATTGTTTGCTGATGGCTTCGGTATCTTCCGGCGCGATGGTGGGTGTAAGTAATATCGTTTTGCCTGCTGCAGAGATACTCGTTACACCCTCCTTATCAAACAGTACTTGATGTGCCTGAGCGGCGTTAACGACAGAGATGATGATGAACTCAGCTTTTTCGGCAAGCGATGCTGGGCTGTTTGCAACGTCTAATCCGTGCGTTCTAGCTTTGGTTTCGACGTCAGTTCGAATATCGCGAATGGCGACATAGAATCCTTTTTTTTGCAGATTTAATGCCATGGCCATGCCCATGGAACCTGCACCAATCACCCCGATATTTTTTTTCATTTTTATTATGTCCGGATACTGCCCGATATGCGAGCGGATTGTTGACGAAGGCGATTATAGTCAATCCATCGAACGCCAACTCATCAAGTATAAGGGTACTTGTTAGCGAATAAATCGTTTGCACGACATTCATGGCTATTGCCAGTGCCTGCCTTGATGCTCATATCGGTGGTGCCCATGTCGGTGTTGTCCATAGTGTCCATGCTGTCTGTGTCCAAAGTGGAAAGATGCTGCAGGCGCAGTATAAAAGGATGGGCCAACCATGCGTGGTGCATACATGGGTGGTGCATACAATGGTGGCGCATACACAGGCAGTGGAGCATACAAAGGCGGTGCAGCGCTCGACGTGACAACCATGGGGCCTGTGATCACAGGTGTTGATGTAACGATGGTAGTGCTAGTCATAGGTGGCGCAGCGACTACCGATGGAGTGACTTGTACCGGCAGATATGGACCCGGGTCGTTGGGAAGCTGAATGCTGTATTGCTTGCCGCCGTATTCATAAACCACGTTGTAAGCAGTCACACGATTTTCAAAGCTAATTTGGTGGGTGCAGCTCGTGACTTGGCGTGCGACGGGAGGCGGTGCGCCTTCAATACTGTCCCCAAAAATAGCGCCACCAATCACTCCGGCGGCGGTGGCTAATGCGCGACCTGAGCCGCCACCCATGTTGTTACCGATGGCGCCTCCTGCAATGGCACCCATGACAGCGCCGGCCCCAGATTTAGGTGAGGAGGTAATGACTTGTGTTTCGCCGCATACCTGCCTAGGTACGCTGACTTGCGTCACGACAGGGATGCTTGATAGTACGCGTGCCATTTCTTGCGATTGTGCGTTTGCGCTGCTTGAAAATCCACTAAACATAGCTAAGGTAAGGCTAGCTAATGTAAGGGGTAGGGATTGGATAGTCATGTGGCCTCCGGTCAAGGGTGAGTTGGTCAGCCACTCAAACATAGCGGAGGAGATTGTTTTTGAAAGGGTCCATTACATTTGGAAACAATGAAATGAATAAACTTAAAAGCAAGCTTAAAAGCAAGCTTAAAAGCAAGCTTAAAAGCAAGCTTAAAAGCAAGTTTAGAAACAGTCTTACAGGTGGACCTAGGGCGTGCCCAACGCAGGCGGGTAACTCAAAATTTTAGGGTTATTTTTTCAGCCAAGGGTGAATTCGGACACTGCATATCTCCATGACATAATCCTCTCCGCGTCGTTCGAATTATTAGCTGACGACTATCGCGGTACATCTATTTTTCCATCAGAGATAAACACATGAGCTCACAAAAACTAAAACTTGGTTTCATTGGACTAGGCATCATGGGCGGCCCCATGGCACACCACCTGCTCAAGGCTGGTCATCAGTTGTTTACTCATACACGCAGTAAGACTCCGGACTATCTTCAGCAAGACGGAGCGGTTTTGTGTGCAAGTGCTTTCGAGGTGGCACAACAGGCCGATATCGTATTTTTGATGTTGCCTGATACCCCCGATGTGGAGCTTGTTCTGTTTGGTGATAAGGGTGTCGCGCAAGGGCTATCGAAGGGCAAGGCCGTGGTAGACATGAGTTCTATCTCGCCGATTGCGACCAAGGATTTCGCTCAGCGTATTTTGGCGTTAGGTTGCGATTATGTAGATGCTCCAGTATCGGGTGGTGAAGTGGGTGCGAAGAATGCCGCACTGACGATTATGGTGGGCGGAACGCCATCGGGTTTTGAGCGCATTCAGCCTTTGTTTGAGCTGATGGGCAAAAATATTACGCACGTGGGTGGCCACGGAGATGGTCAGACGGCCAAGGTGGCCAACCAAATTATCGTTGCTTTAAATATTGAGGCGGTGGCTGAGGCCTTGCTATTTGCCGCCCGCGCTGGTGCGGATCCAGCCAAGGTTAGACAGGCGTTGATGGGTGGTTTTGCCTCCTCACGTATTCTGGAAGTCCACGGTGAACGAATGATTAAGCGCACCTTTGACCCGGGTTTTCGTATCGAATTACACCAAAAGGACCTAAATCTGGCCCTGTCGGCAGCACGCAGCCTGGGCCTTTCGCTACCCAATACCGCTAGTGCTCAGCAGTTGTTTTCATCCTGTGTGGCACACGGCGGCAAGGGATGGGATCACTCGGCCATGGTCAAGGCGCTCGAGGGAATGGCTAATTTCGAGATGGGCTAGGCTGGTATTGCGGCCGTGCGGGTCGACACCCGCCTCCATTTGGCTTATATTTCCGAAAAGGAATTAGTTGGCTGCTCTCTAGACGTGGCCTTTGCTGTCGATAGATTCCCTTATGTGTTGCGTTAAAGACTGAATGCCATGGCTGAAGCCGAAAAAAAACCTGACGAAGCCGCCGCCGATGGGGCGGAAGCCCCTGCTGTCGAACCCCCCGTTAAGTGGAAGAAGGTAGTTGATGAAGGCCATGCGGGTGCGCATGGCGGCGCATGGAAAATTGCGCTTGCCGACATGATGACGGCGATGATGGCCTTCTTTTTGCTCATGTGGCTGTTGGGTTCGACGGATGCGGATTCGCGTCAAGGTATTGCTGAGTACTTTCAGCCTTCGACTCGGCGTGAGCCGGCTTTGGGTGAGGCTGCTGGCTCCAATGGCATGTTGGGCGGTGCTTCGATCATTGATCCTGAGGGTATTCCCGGACCACCGACGCAAGCTCAACTGATCGAGCGACCAACGCCTAAAACGGAGGCGGGCCCTGGGGAAGATCAGGGCACATCTGAAAAGGATAATCCCAAGATTTCTAAGTATGGCGAGAATATCACCGAGCAAATGAAGCAGCAGATTGCTGAACAAGCGAAGCGTGAAAAACTCGACAAATTAGAACAAGAAATCAAAGAAAATTTATCGAAAAATCCACAACTATCGGATTTGCAAAATCAGGTGAATGTGATTCGGGAACGTGATGGTCTGCGGGTAGAGATTATTGATAAAGCGAATTTTTCGATGTTTGGAAGTGGTAATGCCAGCATGAGTCCTAAAGCTACTGCACTGATTAGTGAGGTTGCTAAATCAGTGGCTAACATGCCTAACAAACTTTCTGTTAAAGGTCACACCGATAGTTCGCCATTCCCTGTGGGTAGTGAGCGTACCAATTGGTCTTTGTCGATTGAGCGGGCGGAAGCGACTCGACGCATGCTCGAAAAAGCGGGTATGTCTTCATCGCGCTTTGAGCGAATTGAGGGTGTGGCTGACACAGCACCATTCAACTCAGCCGATCCGAATGATCCGCGCAATCGTCGTATCAGTATTACTGTCTTGTATACCGATCCGCCTGCCGCAGGACGCTAACGTTAGCGTGTCTTCAGCGCTGACGCTGATAGTTTGTCAGGGAATTTTTTCGCCATCCAAAAGTAAATTCCTGCTCCTACAACTAAGCTCAAGGCAGCAACATTTAACGACCACGAAAAACCAACAGCTGTTGATGGCGCGCGCGAAATCAGTAAGGCGGCCAGCGGTGGACCGCCAATTTGGCATAGCCCAAATGAGGCAGACAACAAGCCGATGATGGCGGATGGTGCTTGTGGATGTAAGCGACGACCGACTTGCATCGCAAAAAAAGTGATGGCAGTAAAAGGTAAGCCGACCAGAATCGAGCCAATCGCAAAACCTAACAAGCTGGGTATCCAATTACTTAATGCAATCCCTACAGCCTGCATAAGGTAACAACCCACCAATAGCCAACGTTGATCAATGCGGGTAGGTATGCGTGAGGCGATTAAGGCACCGACTGCAACGCCTATGCCCAGCATGGGCCAAAACAGATCGGGCCATGTCGAGCCAGGTAGTGCAGTGCGCGCGATCACGGGTAAAAACGTCGCTGTAATGATGTAACCAAAACCAGCGAATCCATATGCAATAGTTAAAGCAGCTTTTTCGCTGACACTGCCGCTATGGCTAGGGGTTGTTTTTCCAGTAGAGGCTAGCGCTGATTCAGCATCTGGATGCGAATAGGCGCGCCACACTAGCGCAGTCATTAAGGTGGCGAGTAAGCCAAAGGCTAACCAGCCAACACGTGAATGCCACTCTAGTTGCACCATCAAACTCGCCAACAAACCACTCACGGCAATACCGACACCGGGTCCGGCATATACGATGCCGCCGGCGGCAGGTGCGTGTAGTCGTGATAGGTGACCTAGGCACCAGCTCGAGGTAAACACAAAAGCTACTGCAGTCACTACGCCAGCGAGAAAACGTAGCCAAGGCCACGCAGCCGGTACATCGATCGCCATCATCGCGGTGAATAAGCAGGTGAGCGCTAGCCCAGCACGCACCATGGGTGGGCTAGGGAGTGGCGACCAACCGCGCTTAGTCCAAAGCGTCGGTTGTAATGAACATAGCAAGGCACCTAGTAGATAGCCGAAATAATTGGCACTGGCTAACCAACTCGCACTCGGTAGATCAAGCACTTGATCGTGCAACATCATGGGCATCAGCGGCGTAAATGCAAAACGACCAATGCCCATGGCGACTGCCAATGACAGGGTGCCAGTCAGAGCGAAAATCAGAGGTCGATTTTCGAGTGTGGCCGCCGCCGGTGTGAGTGGTGTTGTTTGATCCGTAATCTCAGAAGGGCACATTAGTGGTACGCCTGCAGCTTCCGGTGATCAGCTCAAGCCGTTTCGCACCTTCGAGATCAATCCATTGTTTAAAACTTCCGTTGCTGCGATCGAGTGTGACGTGATCACCTAAAACAGCGAAGCCATATTTTTTAAACATCGCGGGGCGGGATATCTCGAGAACGGGTCCCGTGACTGTTAACGTGCCTTTACGATTTTGCGAGATCGTAAATTCACCGGGATACCAACCGGTTTTTTCATCGAAATCAAATTCGGCTGGCATGGTCATAGTCTCGACGTCGAAAGGTTGACCAAGACCATTGTTAGGACGACTAACTTCAACGTCGCAAATGACGGTTAACAAGCCATTCTTTTGAAAACCCGTTTTGGGTTCTTCACCCCAACGCAGCAGGCCTGTAGCGGTCAGTGCACCCATTACGACAGCAATGAGCAGAAGCAGGATTAGGATTGCCTTAGACTTGGTCATGACGCGTCTCCAGAGTTTTAATTCTTGTTGCTAGCTAGGCGTTGTTGAACATGTTCCAACAGACCTTCACAGGCATCTTCAATCAGGTCAAGCACATGCTCGAAACCTGCATCACCACCGTAATACGGATCAGGAACGACAGCGGACTGATGGTTTTTACAAAATTCAGTCAGTCGACGCAGTTTGCGCTGATGCTCGGGTGGGCATTGTTGCTGGGCTAGTGCTAGGTTATCCCAATCCATTGCCAACAATAGGTCATGCTGTTCGAAATCTAGGTCGTGAATCTGTCTGGCTCTTAAGTCTGACAAATCATAACCGCGTTTTATTGCATGTTTTTGACTACGTGCATCGGGTTGGCTGCCGGGATGATAATTATGCGTGCCCGCCGAATCGATACGTATTTGCTGATGAAGACCACGCGCATGCACCAAATCACGAAAGACACCATGCGCCGTTGGGCTACGACAGATATTGCCCATACACAGAAAAAGTAGGCTGAAGCTCGGCGTTGAATGAGTGGAGTTCATTGGTACATCCATGCTAACTGTAAATTGTATTGTTCAGTTAAACCGCTGTGCCAAATGCCCAGCCGATTAGGCTGGTAGCTGCCATGGCCGCTACACCCCAGAAGGCTACTCGTAAGCCACCCTTTAGCATTGAGGCACCGCCTACACGCGACGCTAAACAGCCTAGCATCACCAGACCCAACAGTGAACTGGCAGCGACTATTTGCTGTAGCAACAGCGATGGCGCAAGGGCGGCGACAATCAAGGGGAGTAAGGCACCACCAGCGAAACTAACAGCGGATGTCCAAGCCGCTTGTAAAGGACGCGCAGTGCCAAATTCAGTGATGCCTAATTCTTCGCGTGCATGGGCTGCTAACGCATCATGCTCGGTTAATTGTGCGGCGACTTTGCTAGCGAGATCAGGCTTTAACCCGCGGCTGATGTAAATGGCGGTGAGTTCTTTGTGTTCGGCAGCCGGATCTTCTTCGAGCTCGATTCGTTCACGAGCGAGATCAGCTTCTTCGGTATCTGCCTGGGCCTGCACCGAGACATATTCACCGGCGGCCATCGACATCGCACCCGCGATTAGGCCTGCCAGACCGGCAACCATGACAGATTGATGACTCGCATTCGAGGCGGCTACCCCGAGGATTAAACTGGCAGTAGAAATAATCCCGTCATTCGCACCCAGTACGGCTGCGCGCAGCCAGTTAATACGGTGCATACGATGAGATTCATGATGAAGTCGTGACATGGCGATATGGTTTGATTTAGGTCGATTCGTTAACAGGACTGAGCTTACCTGAAGTTTTTATTTTTAATTTTGTTGAAGATATGAGTGACGAGCTGAGTCACTAGTAAAACTTACATCGTCTGCATGAGCTGAATGGCTTGAAAGTAGTGATAGCAAGCCAGCCATAAAAAATAATGCACACATAAGAAGCAAATTTTTAGTGGCTGAATGAGTAGCGATAAAAAATCAAGCGCTGAGCCAGCGTGTGATGACATGACCGATATCGTCGATTTCTTCTTCGCAGACGGAGTGCGGCATGGAATAGTCTTTCCATTCGATAGCGTAGCCTAGACGTGTAAGAAAATCGCGCGAGGTTTCGGCCCTAGCGATTTGAACTACCGGATCTACGCGACCGTGCGCCATAAAAATCGGTGTAGAACGATTGGCTTCACTGCATTCTGCAGGCAGCTTATCTGCGAGCGGTAGATAACCAGACAGACACAGCAGACCAGCGAGTTTTTTTGGGTGGCGCAAGCCGGTTTGAAGAGTCATGGCGCAGCCTTGTGAAAAACCGGCCAGGATAATGCGTTCGGCGGGTATGCCGCGTTCAATTTCACGCGTAATCAATTGCTCGATTTGTTGTTGAGATTTCCTTAAGCCGACTTCGTCTTCACGTCGCACTAAATCCATACCCAAAATATCGTACCAAGCACGCATCACATAACCGTTGTTGATCGTAACGGGCATGGTTTCTGCGTGTGGAAAAACAAACCGAATCGCAGGACATTCAGAGAGATCAAGTTCTCGGACGATGGGTACAAAATCATTGCCGTCGGCGCCTAAGCCATGCATCCAAATAACGGCTGCTTCAGGATGATCGCCAGTGGCAATCTCTACAGTTTCTAGTATTGACATGGTGAGTAGCTTTCTTTACTCGTGATGATGAAAATGGCGCAGCAAGAAATTTTTTAATTACTTATTTTGTGCGCAGCGCTGATTTGGGACGAAACGCCTTGCAGACATTCTCTTGTGTTTCGATATACGGGCCACCGATTAAATCGATACAGTAGGGAACCGCAGAAAAAATGCCAGGCACTATCGATTTACCTGACTCATCTTTTAACCCCTCGAGAGTTTCGCGTATCGATTTGGGTTGGCCTGGTAGATTCATAATCAACGCCGCATGATCAGGCGTTTCGCGAATCACCGCGACTTGGCGCGAAAGAATAGCCGTCGGCACGAAGCGCAAACTGATTTGACGCATTTGCTCACCAAATCCTGGCATGGGCTTGGTTCCTACGGCTAGCGTTGCTTCTGGTGTGACGTCACGACGTGCAGGACCGGTACCGCCAGTCGTTAGCACGAGATCGCATCCGATATCGTCAACCAGTTCGATTAAGGTCTTTTCTATCGTGGACTGAACATCGGGGATCAGACGAGTTTCCATTTGCCATGGGCTGGTCAATGCCTGTGCAAACCAGTCTTCGAGTGCGGGTACGCCTTGGTCTTCGTAGACTCCCGTCGATGCTCGATCAGAGATAGAGACCAATCCAATCAGTAATTCATCAGGATGATTACGCGTCTTCTTCATCGTCATGCTCGTGCGGATGGTCAGTGTTTTGCGATTCGCTAGAAGATTTTTTCAAGCTTTTTAGTAATTGAAAAATTTCGCGATAGGCTTTGGGTGGTTTTTGCTCCGCTTGTTCTTTGCGAGCATTGCGTATCAAATTGCGAACATGCTGAATATCTAACTCAGGGTGTTTTTCGCGTAGAGCAGTTAGCGCATTATCATCAGCGAGCAAGCGTTCGCGTTGTCGCTCGATGGAATGTAAGGCGGCCGTTTCAGATTTCGAGCTGCCATGCCAGCTATCAATAGCGGTTTGGATGATGGCGACTTCGGCAGGTTCGAGCGTGCGCATTTTTTTGCCGACATACTGCAGTTGCCGGCGCCGACCTTCATGATCGGTAATTTGCTGGCATTCCATGATGGCTTCAAGTACATCCTCAGGCATGGAAATGCGTTTGACGCGATCGCTGGGGGCGGCCACGAGCTCTGCCCCCAACTTTTGCAGGGCGGTCATGTCACGTTTAAGTTGAGATTTAGAGGGGCGCTCGTATTGCTGCTCGAATTCACTAGACTGGAATCCGACGGAGCCGCGATTAGCATTAGGCATGATGGGCAGCGTATGTCGATTGTCAACGGCTGCTATGATACCTGCTTTGCTACCTTCTTATGAAAATGCCCTATGACTACTTCCGCCTTTACTTATAGCCAAGATCACCTCAAAGAGATCGCCAGCGACGTGCTTCGTTTTGCGCGGGAAAAAGGAGGATCAGATGCCGTTGTTGAGATTAGCGAAGGTCAAGGGCTGTCGGTGACTGTGCGCAAAGGCAAGGTCGAGACCATAGAACAGAACAAAGACAAAGGTATCGGTGTCACCGTATTTCTAGGCGAAGGTAAAGCTATTCGACGAGGCAATGCGAGTACGTCTGATTTTTCCAGTAAAGCGTTAAAAGATACCGTCGAAGCCGCTTACAACATCGCGCGCTTTACCGCAGAAGATGATTGTGCTGGTTTGCCAGAGGCTGAATTACTTGAGACTGACCCTCGCGATTTGTCATTGTTTCATCCCTGGCAGTTGTCGGCTAGCGAAGCAGTAGATTTGGCTATGCGAGCAGAAGCCGCTGCGTTTGCCGTCGATAAGCGGATTACGAATAGCGAAGGCGCGAATACCTTTGCGCAGCAATCGCATTTTGTGTTGGCTAATTCACGTGGATTTATCGCAGGCTATCCGTACTCGCGTCACTCGCTATCGGTGTCGCCGATTGCAGGTAAGGGTAACAACATGCAGCGGGATGGCTGGTATTCCTCTGATCGCAATCCTAATAAATTAGCCGATCCTGAAGCGATTGGTCGTTATGCAGCTGAGCGTTCACTGTCTCGTTTGAATGCGCGCCAGCTGGATACGCGTAAGTGTCCAGTATTGTTCGAAGCACCTCAAGCCGTAGGTTTGGTCGGTGCATTTGTGCAGGCAGTCTCAGGTGGTGCACTCTATAGAAAATCAACTTTTCTGACGGACTCTCTAGGCACAGCGATATTTGGTCCCGATATACAAATTATCGAAGATCCGCATCAGTTAGGTGGAGTGGGCTCGGCTCCGTTTGATGAAGAAGGTGTTCGTACGCAGCGGCGTGATGTTGTGCGTAATGGCGTGTTGCAGGGCTATTTTCTGTCGACCTATTCAGCGCGCAAGTTAGGCATGAAGACGACAGGTAATGCGGGTGGCTCGCATAATCTTGAGATACGTTCAACCCGCACGAAACCTTCCGATGATTTTCGTGCGATGCTCAAAAAATTGGATAAAGGTTTGCTCGTCACGGAGTTGATGGGGCAGGGCTTAAATTATGTAACGGGTGACTATTCTCGCGGCGCTTCCGGCTACTGGGTAGAGAACGGCGAAATTCAATATGCGGTTGAGGAAATCACCATCGCTGGAAACATGCGCGACATGTTAAAAAATATCGCCGCTATAGGTAGTGATGTACTAGTGCGCGGCACAAAAAATACCGGCTCAATTTTGATAGAAAGTATGACCATAGCCGGTTCTTGATTGGCCTGCTTTCTGAGCTTTTTCAACCCGGACAGTCGTTGATTGCCCGGGTTTTGTTTTTCATCAATCTGATTTTTAGCAATAGATCCCATTGATCGATTCATATTGCTACACCGTAACGAAAAGCAGCGACTGGGATGTTTTCTATTGCGCCTGGCTCTTTCTCTCAAAACTGCGGTGCATGTACAACAAATAATTCCACAAAAAATCGGTTTCATAGCGACGAGAAAGTTTGCTTAATCGTGCAGAAATGTTTGTCTCAATGCGCTTAAACAACACATTGTTGTCAACACTCTCTCTCACCTTGCTGGTCTCTTGGCTCCCCACCTAGAATTGCTATTGTTTTAATAAAGACAATGCATTTTCGCAAAATTCCCGGGCAGCGGATTTGCATCCTGTATCAGGCTCGGTATAAGGGGGACACACATGCAACGGAGAGAATTTATTAAAAAGGCGGCAGTTGGTGTAACGGCTGGCGCATTAGCAACACCCGCTATCGCACAATCCAGTCCTGCAGTCAGTTGGCGTTTAGCGTCTAGTTTTCCGAAGTCATTGGACACCATCTTTGGTGCGGCTGAAATGCTTTCAAAACGAGTCGCCCAGCTGACTGATGGCAAATTCATGATCCGTACTTTTCCGGGTGGTGAACTAGTGCCTGCGCTGCAGGTATTCGATGCGGTTCAGGCTGGCACAATCGAAATTGGCCATTCTGCGTCGTACTACTACTTTGGCAAAGACGCTACCTTTGCGTTTGATACGGCTATTCCCTTTGGTCTTACATCACGTCAGCAAACAGCCTGGATGGATCAGGGCGGTGGCCGTCAGTTGATGCGTGAATTTTTCCATGATTTTGGCGTTATTAATTTTATGGGTGGAAATACAGGTTGCCAGATGGGTGGTTGGTTCCGCAGGGAAGTGAATACACCCCAAGACCTGAGTGGTTTAAAGATGCGTGTCGGTGGTTTTGCTGGCCGAGTGATGCAAAAGTTGGGTGTGGTACCGCAGCAGATTGCCGGTGGTGATATTTACCCGGCATTAGAAAAAGGCACGATCGATGCCGCCGAATGGATTGGTCCTTATGATGATGAAAAACTAGGTTTCAACAAAGTAGCCCCGTTTTATTACTCACCAGGTTGGTGGGAAGCCGGAGCGCAGTTGTCGTTTTATGTGAATCAAAAAGAGTGGGATAAATTGCCTAAGGAGTACCAGGCAGCGTTAGAAGTGGCTACTTACGAGGCGCATGTGGTTATGCAGGCCATGTACGACGCGCGTAATCCTACAGCCTTGGCTCGATTGATGAAAAACGGTGTCAAGCTGCGTAGTTTTTCAAAAACGATTCTGGATGCGTGCTCTAAGGCTGCCAATGAAGTGTTCGATGAAGAGTCACAGAAAAATCCAAAGTTCAAAAAAGTGTTTGAGCAATGGCGTCGTTTTCAGCGCGAACAAAATCAATGGTATTCGGTGGCTGAGCTTCCAATTCAGAACTACTTGGCCAGTCGTAATCGCTAATATCTGAGAACTGGAGTTTTTTAGTCGATAGATGATCTTCAGTCTTGTGTTTAACCGCTGCTCGTGCAGCGGTTTTTTTTGCGTTAATTTTTTACATAAAAAAAGCCAGATCCTTGGGGGATCTGGCTTGCTAGGAAAAAACCTTTTACTTCTTATCAGGTTCACCCATATTCAGTTTGAGATCGTTACTTCCCTCTTTTTCGCTATCGAGAGTGAATTCCAACTTAGGCGCCTCTGAATCCATATTCGCCCCAGGCATTTCAATATTTAACTCAATTTGTTCCTTCATATCTGTTTTACTGTCGATGGAAATCAGATTGGGGAAGCTAATGATGAGTGCCACCATAACTAACTGAATCAAAACGAAGGGAACAGCGCCCCAGTAAATGTCACTCGTTTTAACTTCTTTGGGCGCGACCGAACGCAAGAAAAATAATGCGAAACCAAACGGTGGATGCATAAACGACGTTTGCATATTCACGGATAGCAGCACTCCAAACCATATCAAGTCGATACCCAGTTTGTCTGCAACGGGCGCAACCAGCGGTACGAGAATGAAGGCCAACTCAAAGAAATCTAGGAAAAATGCCAAGAAAAAGAAAAGAATATTCACAACGATCAGGAAACCCGCGTTACCACCGGGCAGTGATGTCAGCAGATGTTCTACCCACAGGTCACCGTTGACACCTCTGAACACCAGTGAAAAAACACTGGAACCAATCAGAATAAACATCACAAAGCAGGCAAGCCGCGAGGTTGAATTCATGGCCTGTTTCATCAAATCACCTGACAGTCGACGATTCATGAATGCCAGAATCATGGCGCCTAGCGCTCCCATACCGCCGCCCTCTGTCGGGGTTGCGATACCAACGAAGATCGTGCCCAAGACCAGGAAGATCAATGCCAGTGGTGGAACCAGAACGAGAACAACTTTTTCGGCCATACGTGAAAAATAACCAAGATGAAGTTTTTTGTTAGCTAGCGCAATGGCGTAAACCAAAACAACACCAACGGTTCCACTGTAAACAACGATTTCATCGCCAGCGAGTTTGGTATTCACAGCTAGATGGAATTTGGCAAATATCCATGAGACAGCTATACCTATAGCCAACAGCACCAGTAAGGAAGCGACGCCACTAGAACCATTTTCTTCTTTTAGATTGCGTGCTTCGGGAGGCAGTGCAGGTAGCGCGTTTGGCTTAATGATGGATACGCCAAGAATAAACAGGGTATAAAAAATAGCCAGCGTAACACCAGGAATGAAAGCCGCTTGATACATGTCGCCGACCGAACGTCCCAGCTGGTCGGCCATAACGATCAGGACAAGCGAAGGCGGGATGATTTGTGCCAGCGTTCCGGATGCCGCAATGACTCCAGAAGCGATTTTCTTATCGTAGCCATAGCGCAGCATGACGGGCAATGAAATCAGGCCCATGGATATGACAGACGCCGCTACAACCCCTGTAGTGGCCGCTAATAAGGCACCCACAAAAATCACTGCATAAGCGATACCGCCACGTAGTGGGCCAAACAACTGGCCTATGGTGTCCAGCAAATCCTCAGCCATCCCTGAGCGCTCAAGAATCAAGCCCATGAAAGTGAAAAAAGGAATCGCTAACAAAGTGTCGTTAGCCATGATGCCAAACAGGCGATTCGGGAGTGCTTGGAGTAGTTCGGGTTTCAGCAGGCCGACTTCGATACCCACTAGGCCAAACAGCAACCCATTCGCCGCTAAAGAGAAAGCGACCGGAAAACCCGACAGCAAAAATATGATGAGGGTACCGAACATGATCGGAGCCATGTTCGCAATTAGAAATTCAATCATTTATGAGCCTCGATTTGATCAGTTAAGTTGATTCGCGGCTTTGATTGCCTCGATCTCTTCTTTGGGAGTGGCGACTTGTTTTTCAAATTCGCTGGCGTCTACTAATCCCATCAAAAATCCAACACGCTTGATCAGTTCAGATATGCCCTGCAGAGTCAGCAAGAAAAAGCCAACAGGGATAAGCGTCTTGGCTGGCCAGATAATTAAGCCACCGGCATTACTCGAGACTTCCTGATTACGAATGGACTCGTAAGCAAAGGGGATAGAAAAATAAAGAATCAGCAGTGTGGCTGGCAACAAAAAGAAAATGAAACCAAATACATCGATCCACACCTGCGTACGTTTCGAGAATCGACCTACCACCACATCGATGCGTACATGCTCGTTACGTTTGAGTGTGTAGGCGGAGGCCAAAAGAAAAATGGCGCCAAATAAGTACCACTGGATTTCTAGCCAAGAATTCGAACTGGTATTAAAGATGTAGCGGACCAGCGCATTGCCGCTACAGATCAGCACGGCAAGCAGCAATGCCCAGCTGATTGCCAGTCCGATTTTTTCATTGATTGCGTCAATGAATCGGGAGAAGGACAATAAAGATGACATAGTCGGTTTTCTTTCGAGAAAGATTCATGGGGCGTAGGAAGGCGCTGATAGAAGAAAACCGCTGACATGGATCTCGCGTTCGGAGATTCACATCAGAGATCGTCGTATCTGGAATGGCATGACCAGAATTGGCGCAAGCCATACCAAAAATTAACCAGAGTCTCCCTTATTCTTTTTTTTCAGACGGGTTCGTCGCTGCAAGCACGCCCTGATGACTACGTATAGGCGAGGCTGAAACAAGCGTGAACAAAATTTAGCCGCTTTTTAGCAGATATACAAATGCTGCTATGCAACAGCGGCCAATTAACTTTACCGATCTCGTTTTTTTTAGTCTCTAAGACGTTTTATCACAACATTGCCCCGAGGCGGTTCTGAAAAATAAAATACCGCGCTATTTGTATCGGTATAGCGAAAGGAAATTATTTTAGTCGACTGCGGGCCCGCTTTATGGCCTCAACCACCTGAGCCGGTGCTGTTCCGCCAGGATGATTGCGTGCGGCTACCGAGCCTTCCAGCGTCAGCACGCTAAAAATATCGTCGTTAATGAGTGGGGAAAATTCCCGCAGTTCGGCGATAGACAGATCAACCAGATCGCAGGAGCGTTGCTCGCAGGCTCTGACGGCCTTGGCGACAGCTTCATGCGCATCCCTGAACGGCAAACCTTTTTTAACTAAGTAATCCGCCAGATCGGTGGCGGTTGCATAGCCTTGTAAAGCCGCTGCACGCATGGCGTCAGGTTTGACGCTAATGCCTGCTGCCATGTCGGCAAAAATTCGCAGAGTATCGATGACCGTGTCGACCGTATCAAACAAAGGTTCTTTATCTTCTTGATTATCTTTGTTGTACGCGAGTGGCTGGCCTTTCATTAGCGTTAGTAAGGCGACTAAGTGCCCATTTACTCGGCCGGTTTTGCCGCGAGCGAGTTCGGGAACATCGGGATTTTTTTTCTGCGGCATGATCGACGAACCCGTACAGAATCGATCCGCAATATCGATGAAGCCCACGCGCGGACTCATCCATATCACTAACTCTTCTGATAGCCGTGAAATATGCGTCATCACCAGTGCAGATGCTGCACAAAATTCGATCGCGAAATCGCGATCCGAAACAGCATCCAGCGAGTTGTGACAAATGTCCTCAAAGCCTAGCGTTTTGGCGACGCGCTGTCTATCAATCGGAAACGTGGTTCCCGCGAGCGCTGCAGCACCCAGAGGTAGTCGATTAACCCGCTTGCGACAATCCACCATACGTTCAGCATCGCGATTAAACATTTCTACATACGCCAACATGTGATGACCAAACGTCACTGGTTGTGCGACTTGCATATGAGTGAAGCCCGGCATGATGGTGCTTGCATGCTGCTCAGCGAGCTGTAAAAGCGCGATCTGTAAAGTATTCAGTAAGCCGTGAATATCATCGATGGCGGAGCGCAGGTAGAGCCGTATGTCAGTTGCTACCTGATCGTTGCGTGAACGACCGGTGTGCAAGCGCTTGCCGGCATCACCAACCAGTTCGGTTAATCGTTTTTCAATATTCAGATGCACATCTTCGAGGTCAAGCAACCACTCAAATTTGCCGGCTGAAATATCGGCTTGGATTTGAGTCATGCCACGCACAATCTCAGCGTAATCTTCCTGGCTAATGATTTTTTGATGCGCCAGCATTTCTGCATGGGCGAGTGATCCTTGAATGTCGACCTTAGCGAGTCTGTAGTCAAAAAATACGGAGGCAGTATAGCGCTTGACCAAATCGGACACCGGCTCTGAAAAGCGTGCCGACCATGCTTCGTCTTTTTTGGAAAATTGATCTGACATTAGGGTCTCAAGAATGTTAAATGGCTGCGATTATAAAGTATGACGATGATTCTTCTGTTCTCACATTAGGAATCGCATGAATAGAATTATCCTGAATAGGCCTTAGCCAGTATTTCTCAAACCGGCAGCTACACCGTTGATTGAGAGATGAATACCGCGATGCACGCGAATATCAGATTCGCGACCTTGTTCATTCCAGCTTCGGTGGCGTTTGATCAATTCCACTTGCAGGTGATTCAGCGGGTCCAGATAAGCAAAGCGATTTTTAATCGAGCGCGCTAGTGTTGGGTTATTCGCCAGCCGCTCTTTGGATCCAGTAATCAATGTCAAACATTCGCAAGCGAGTTCATGCTCTTCAGAGATGCGTTTGAAAATACTAGTACGAAGTTTTTTGTCTTTTACCAAGCTGGCGTAGCGCGATGCGACAGCCAGATCAGTTTTTGAAAGCACCATATCCATATTCGAGAGCAAAGTGGAAAAAAACGGCCATTCTTTTAACATGGCACGCAGTAACGTTATTTTTTTTGTTTTCGGTCCCGTGCTTTCATCTGAGAGCCAGCTATGAACGGCACTGCCGAATCCATACCAACCGGGTAGCAGCAAGCGACATTGACCCCACGAGAAACCCCAGGGAATAGCGCGCAGATCCTCGATACGACGAGTTGATTTGCGCGAAGCAGGACGCGAACCAATGTTAAGTTCGGCGATCTCGGCAATCGGAGTCGCTGAAAAAAAATAATCAGTAAAGCCTGGTGTTTCGTAGACCAGATTGCGATACGCCTTATAAGCGTTATCGGACAGAATTTTCATCGTATCTTCGAAGCTGGCTAATTGTTTTGCGTGCTTGCCTTCTGCTTTTACTGGTGTGAGGCTGGCTTCCATGACCGCGGCGACCACCAGTTCGAGATTTCGGCGGCCAATTTCTGGATTGGAAAATTTGGAGGCAATGATTTCACCTTGTTCCGTGAGTCGGAACTGACCATTCACCGTACCTGCTGGCTGCGCGAGGATAGCTTCATGGCTGGGACCACCGCCCCTTCCTACCGTGCCACCGCGTCCATGAAATAGGCGTAATTTCACGCCATGCTTTTGGAAGACGTGAACCAATCCGACTTCGGCTTTATACAGCTCCCAGTTAGAGGTGAGAAAACCGCCATCTTTATTAGAATCCGAATAGCCGAGCATGACCTCTTGCAGCTCTCCCTGTTGACGCACTAGTTCGCGTACTGCCGGAATAGACAGCCATCCATTCATGATGTCGGCAGCATTGCGAAGATCAGGAATGGTTTCAAACAGAGGAATCACCATCAATTCGGATACAGCTTTTCTTTCTGCTGAGCCGACTCGCAGCAGACCTGTTTCTTTTTGTAGTAATAAAACTTCCAGCAGATCGGAGACGGTTTCGGTATGCGAGATGATGTAGTTTTGAATGGCACGCGAACCAAATTGTTCGCGAACTTTACGTGCCATAGAAACGACGCCCAATTCACTCACTGTTTCATCTGAATAGTTAACGTAAGGTGAGTACAGTAGACGTGGCTGACTCAACTCGGATTGCAATAGCGCCAGCTTTTGCTCTTCAGTGAGTGCGGCGTAGTCGTGGCAAACATCGGATGCTTTAAATAATTCGCTGATCACGCGTTCATGAATATCCGAGCTTTGGCGCATATCGAGTGTCGCTAGATGGAAGCCAAAAATAGTAGCTGCACGCCGTAGCGTATTTAAGCGAGGGCGAGTGAGTGGTAAGCCATGATTAGCGCGCAGTGAGTCACCAATTACCTCCAAATCAGCGACAAACTCACTGATGTCGTGGTAAGGCTCCATGGCGCCGACTTCTTGACGCAAAATGTTGACTACACCAAGTTTGCGCGCGGTAGCAGCGAGTCGTGCGTAGATGGTGATTAGGGCGCGTCGATAAGGCTCATCGGTACGATGCGGAGAATGATCGGGCGAGTTGTCAGCCATCCGTTGAAGTTCGGGGCTGACCGATACCAACAAAGTCGAAATTGATAGCTCCGCACCCAGGGCGTGCACTTCATCTAAATAAAAATCCACTATCGTGGTCGATTGCCGCGACATGGCGCGAATCATAGTGTCTGAATTCACATTCGGATTACCATCGCGATCGCCGCCGATCCAGCTGCCCATTTGCACGAAAGGTGGTAACGACACGCTGCGCGTGTGGGGATATTGTTCGGCGAATTCAGTTTCTATGTCTTCCATTAATGCGGGAAGTTCACGCAAAAAAGTAATGCGGTAAAACGACAGTGCATTTTCAATTTCATCATCGACCGTAAGCTTTGAATAACGCAGCATGCGGGTCTGCCATAGCTTGGCAATTTCTGCATGTAAGAGTTGCGTATTACGATTTTTTTCTGCGGGTGGCAATGGCAAATCACGCGCTGCCAGTAAACGCGCAATCTCGCGGCCGGCATCCAAAATACTCTTGCGCTGCACTTCGGTGGGATGCGCAGTCAACACGGGTGAAATCAGCGCATCGGTAAAAAATCCTTGTACTGCTTTTCCAGAGACGCCCGACGCATCGAGTTTAGATAGCGTGGCAGCCATGCTGCCGGCTTGAGCTGCCGAGCCAGCTAGCAGGTGGGAGCGACGACGACGATTGTGATGCTGGTCTTCGGCGATGTTAGCCAGATGCGAAAAATACGAGAAAGCACGTACCACCGAATTGGTCTGGTCGCGAGTTAGTTTTTTTAGTAAACGATCGAGGTCGGCGCCCGCCTCGGGGTCGGATTCGCGCCTAAAGCGAACGGCGGTTTGACGTATCGTTTCTACGATCTGATACACCGCATCACCTTCTTGATGCCGAATCACATCGCCTAGCAGGCGGCCTAGTAATCGTATGTCTTCTTTAAGGGGCGCATCCTTGTCCAGAATCTTGGACGATCGAGCCGGAGTTGTTTTAGTGGTGGCCATGGCAGGGGTATGCTTTCAGCTTGAGTCATCGTCGCTCCGGCTTTTGGCAAGGCGACACAAGGGGCGCATGATAAAATCCGCCGAATTTTTCAGCATTACGAATTGCTAACTGGGTCGACGACTATCCGTATCGGCCATGAACCTGAGAGGCCGCTTTGAACGCATCGTTTTCCGGAAAACTGGTGATTGCCTCACGTGAGAGCAGGCTCGCCATGTGGCAGGCTGAGACTGTTCAGGCACGCTTGCTCGAATTATATCCGCACAGTACGGTAACGATTCTTGGAATGACAACGCGCGGTGATCAAATTCTTGACCGTACCTTATCGAAAGTCGGCGGCAAAGGTTTATTCGTCAAAGAACTCGAAGTCGCTATGCAAAATGGCGAAGCCGATTTGGCCGTTCATTCGCTCAAAGATGTGCCGATGGAGCTGCCCGAGGGCTTTGAGCTGGCGGCGGTTCTGGAGCGCGAAGACCCACGCGATGCTTTTGTCTCGAACACCTATAGTAGCCTCGAAGACTTACCTGCGGGTGCCATAGTCGGCACCAGTAGTTTGCGCCGCCAGGCGCTGATCGCTGCGCGCTTCCCTTTGCTGAACATACAGCCCTTGCGCGGCAATCTGGATACGCGTCTGGGTAAGTTGGATCGTGGCGAGTACGCTGCCATCATTCTTGCCGCTGCCGGACTAAAGCGTCTGGGTATGGCCGATCGCATCCGTTCCTTCATCGAGCCTGAGCACAGCCTGCCTGCACCCGGACAGGGTGCTATGGCGATCGAGATACCTTCGGGTCGTAAAGAGTTGCTGGAATTGCTCGCGCCGCTAAACCATACCGATACTGAGCGTGCTGTGCGCGCTGAACGCACACTATCGAAAAACTTTGGCGGAAGCTGCCAGATTCCATTAGCGGCGTTCGCAACCATTGAAGACAATGCTATGCGCTTGCGCGCTATGGTCGCCACGCCGGATGGCAAGCGCATTGCGCATGCCGAAGTTAACGGTGATGCGGCATCGCCCGAGGCCTTGGGCCATGAAATTGCGCGCGCCCTTGAGGCGCAGGATGCCAGCGCCATTCTTGCTGCTTGCAAGGTTGAGTAAGAACCTGATTGTTATCACCCGTCCCCAGTCGCAGGCGGAATCCCTCGCCTTGCGACTGATAGCACTGGGACGTGCTGTTTGTGTTTTTCCGCTGTTGGATATACAGCCACTGTCCGATCCTTCCCAACTCAAAGTCTGCCTGAATAACCTTTCTGACTACGCCATGGTGGCCTTTGTCAGCCCGAATGCGGTGGATGCAGCGTTTGCCTTTTTGCCTAAGTGGCCGCGGGGAGTGTCGGCCGCCGTGGTGGGTGAAGGTAGCCGGCAAGCGCTGGCTAGGCATGGAGTCACCGATCAAACTGCCACCGTACTTAGCCCTATCGATACCCAGCGCACCGATTCCGAAACCTTGCTCGAGGTGCTAGATTTGCCAGCGCTGGCCGGCAAGAAAGTGCTGATTATTCGGGCCGAAACTGGCCGTGAATTGCTGGCTGACCGCTTACGTGAGGCTGGGATTACGGTGGATCAGGTGGCGGCCTATAGGCGTGGCTCGCCTCCTTTGGATGCGGAGCGTCGAGAGGAGTTATCCCAGCTGCTGGAGGTCGACTGCGACTGGGTCATCACCAGTTCGGAAGCCTTGCGTAACCTCAAAGACGATGTAGAGCAGGTAGCCGGTACCTCCGGTTGGGAGCAAATTCAGCGAGCGACAGTGATCGTTCCGCACGTTCGAATCGAAGAGACTGCAAAAAACATGGGTTTTCAGCACGTTATTCTGACGGCATCAGGCGACGAAGCACTGGTGACCGCGATACAATCGCGGCCATGAGCGAGTTGCCACCATCCCCCCCATCGTCATCCGCAGCTGAGAACCCGGCGTCAACGCCTGTACCGGCTTTGAGTTCGGAGTCCGAGCCTATGATCGCCCACGATTCCTTAGCTCAACAGACAGTCCCTGAAACTCAGCAAGGCCCAACTGCCCAGCCGACTGCTGCTGCGCCCGCCGAAGTCGCGCCTGATGCGATAGATCCTAAGCCAGCTGAGCCAGCTTCACGTTCGTGGGGAGATCGTTTACGCGAGAGCCTGGACAGTAAAGAATTTAATCTCAAGTTGATCGTCGGCTTATTGGCTTTTTTACTGGGCCTGCAGTGGTGGAGTGCGCGCAATGACATTAGCGATTTGCGTCGCGAGTTAGCGCAACGCCTGCAATCGGGCGACAACATGAATATCCAAACGAAACTTATCGCCAATCGTGTTGATGATGAGTTGAAGCTGATGCAAGGCAAAGTCGCAGTGCTCGAAGCCAAGCAAGTGGAGTCACAAGGGCAGCAGTTGGCGCTGGAGCAGCTGTATCAGGATCTGGCAAAAAATCGTGATGACTGGGCGTTGGCAGAAATTGAACAAGTATTGTCAACCGCTAGTCAGCAATTACAGCTTGCTGGAAACCTACGCGGCGCATTGATTGCTTTACAAAATGCAGATGCACGCTTGGCCCGCACTGATCGTCCGCAATTCATTGCTATTCGGCGTGCGATTGCAAAAGACACTGACAACCTCAAAAGTTTACCTAGTGTTGATTTAACCGGCATTGCTGTGAGGCTAGATGCCCTGGTTGCCCAAGTAGATCAGATGCCTTTGTTATCGGACGCTAAGCCTGCAGTCGTAGCGCCGGCACCCAAGTCTAAGTTGGCATCTCCCAGTACTAGCGATTCCAAGGCGAGTGACGAATGGCGAACTGTGCTGTTGGAGCGTTGGAATAGCTGGAGCAGCGACTTGTGGAATGAGCTTCGGCAGCTAGTTCGCGTGCGTGTGGTAGGCACACCAGAAGCCTTGTTGCTCTCACCGGGTGAGGCTTTCTTTGCGCGTGAAAATTTAAAACTGAGGTTATTGAATGCGCGATTAGCACTGCTGTCGCGCAATGATGCTGCATTTAGAAGCGACTTAGCCGAAGCCGATCGTGCGCTGGTGCGCTATTTTGAAATTCGCTCAAGACAGACACAAGCAGCTCGCGAATTAATCAAGCAGCTGCAAGAGAGCGTACTCAACATTGAAATGCCGACACTCTCGCATAGCCTTGCTGCCGTTCGTCAGTCTCGTTCGCGTCCCTGATTACCATGCGCTTTTTTATCTGGCTCATGATCTTGTTAGCATCCGCCATTGGATTGGCGGTGCTCGCGCGCTTTAATCCCGGGAATGTCGTTTTGTTTTATCCACCGTACCGGGTTGATTTTTCATTGAATTTTTTCATTGTGGTGTTGCTTGCCAGCTTTTCCTTTGTGTTGGGGATTCTCGCCGCTGTACGTGCGACTCTGGCGATGCCGCGTCAAGTCGAACAGTACCGCGCAATGCGGCAGTTGCGTGAATCGGGCCGCGCATTGAATGAAGCTTTGCAAAGTTATCTCGAAGGTCGATTTGGGCGTGCAGAAAAATTAGCCGAACGTGCCGCCACTTCGCCCGACAATGCCGGTCTAGCAGCGTTGATTGGTGCGCGTGCAGCACAGCGTATGCAGCAACTGAGCCGACGTGATGAATGGCTTTTAAAAGCGGATCAAGATACGAATTTACGAACGGCTAGATTGATGACTGCAGTCGAGTTATATGCCGAAGATGTCAAAGAAACGGATCGCGCACTGGATGCTTTACGCGAATTAAACACTAGCGGTATTCGTCATACTCAGGCCTTACGGCTAGCGCTCAAGGTGCATCAAAACGCACGCAACTGGCCCGAGGTGTTGCGGCTTGTGCGTTTGTTAGATAAACATAAATCACTGCATCCCACACTTTCACGACGGCTGCGAGATGTTGCTTACGAAGCCTTGCTGACGAAAGCCAGTGAAGATCCAGAATCCTTGAAACTGCTTTGGTCCAAAGTGCCCTCAGAAGATAGGGTCAGTACCATCGTTGCGGTACAAGCGGCGAATGGTTTCATAAAAATTGGTCAGCAAATCGAAGCTTCTTCGATTCTTGAGGCGGCATTAACAAAAACCTGGGATTCTCGTTTGTTGCGCGCTTATCGCCAAGTCGCAGCGCCGGCAGGTTCATCAACGCTGCTAAAACAAATTGAGCATTGTGAGCATTGGCTGAAAGAGCGTCCTAACGACACTGAAATTTCGCTGGCCTTAGGTATGCTGTGCCTGAAGCAAAAATTATGGGGCAAAGCGCAGCGCCATTTAGAGCAGTCGCTTTCTGGTGGCGATGTAAGCACCCGGCAAGAAGCCCATTTGCGACTGGCCCAATTGCATGAAGAGTTGAATCAACCGGAAGCCGCTGCGGATCATTATCGTCAGTGCGCTGTGACTTTGTTGCCCCTCACAGCTAAATCCTGATCGCGCAAATAAACGGTCAATCAGTCGTTCAAACAGTCGTTCAAATGACGCCACCCTTGACGATGTAAGCGCACCGAAAGCCTGTGCCGCTATAATCGCGCGTTTTGTGATTTCTATTTTGTTTTTTATTTTGAGGTAAAAATGGGTTTGAATCTGGTACCAGCTGGCCGCGATTTGCCAAACGATTTCAATGTAGTCATCGAAATTCCAATGAATGCCGATCCAATCAAATACGAAGTTGATAAGGAATCGGGTGCGATTTTTGTGGATCGTTTCATGGGTACCGCCATGCACTATCCGTGTAATTACGGTTATGTTCCACACACCATCGCTGATGATGGGGATCCGGTTGACGTATTGGTGATTACGCCGTTTCCATTGTTGGCGGGCGTCGTGGTGCGTTGCCGGCCTGTAGGTGTATTAAAGATGCAGGATGAATCCGGAGGCGATGCCAAAGTACTCGCCGTACCGGTCGACAAAGTTTTGCCGATTTATACGCATTGGCAAAAACCTGAAGATATGAATTCATTACGACTACAGCAGATTCAGCATTTTTTCGAACACTACAAAGATCTGGAGCCAGGCAAATGGGTCAAGGTTGAAGGTTGGTTTGGTCCAGATGATGCACGTTCTGAGATCATGACTGGCGTTGATAACTACAAGAAAGCGGCGAGCAAGCCAAATTTTTGATCATAGACAGTTGAATAAAAAAAGCGCCACATCGGTGGCGCTTTTTTATTGTTAACTCTTGAACGGATTTCTTTCGTTCAGCTCGTCCACATAGTTTTCGATTCCTTTTCCTTCTTCGTCTAGGAATCGTTCAACGGCGTCGGCAAATCCCGGATGCGCTAACCAGTGTGCTGACCAGGTTTGTTGAGGTAGAAAACCTCGCGCCATTTTGTGCTCACCTTGTGCGCCACCTTCAAATGCTGCAATTTTATTGGCGATACAAAATTCTAGTGGCTGATAGTACGCGGTCTCAAAATGCAGGCAGGCGTGATGTTCAAGCGCACCCCAGTAACGACCATACAGCGTATTTTGATCATGAATTAACAGCGATGAGGCAATCGGGTTTCCTTCGCGCTCAGCAATGACCAGTAATAAATTTTCTGGCATGGTTTGACTGATTCTTAGGAAGAAATCAAGATTTAAATAGGGTGTCGAATAATGCGCGCTATAGGTATTGTCGTAGCAGCGCTTAAAAAATCTCCAGTCAGCTTCGCTCGCTTGCACCCCAGGGAGTTGGCGTAGCGAGATGCCTGCTTCATGCACCTTACGTCGCTCGGCACGAATATTTTTTCGTTTTTTTTGTTCTAGCGTTGAAAGAAACTGTTCAAAATTTTCAAAGCCTTGATTTTTCCAATGGAATTGAACGCCTTTACGCAGCATAAATCCGGCCTCTTCTAATTGCTTCGCTTCTTGCTCGGGCGGATAAAGAATGTGCGTTGAGGAGAGATCATTTTTTTCTTGAACTTCTTTTAGCGCCGTTACCAACGCTGCTCGTGCTGGCGCATCTATCGCAAGTAGCCGACCACCCGTCACTGGCGTAAAAGGAATCGCGGATAACAATTTCGGGTAGTACTCCAAGCCATTGCGACGATAAGCATCGGCCCAGGCCCAATCAAATACATACTCACCGTAGGAGTGAAATTTGGCATACAGCGGCAACGCGGCTACCAGGTTATCGCCTTGCCAAATGCTGAGGTACTGGGGCTGCCAGCCGGATTTTTTACTCGCGCTACCTGATTCATGCAATGCGTGCAGAAAGGCATATGACAGAAAAGGGTTCGCCTCGGGTTGCGAACGAACCAGATCATTCCATGTGCTTGGTTCCAGTTCGGCCAGAGAAGAAAGGATGCGCGTGCGATAATTCTGGTTTTGCAGGATTAGCCTCTTTGAAGCTTGGTTACCGATGAATCGTTTGGGCTCAGTTAACGTAGCAATTGCACAAATCAACAGTACTGTGGGTGATCTGGTTGGAAACAGCCAGCGCATCGTACAGTCTGCTCGCCAAGCCGCTGAGTTGGGCGCTGATATTGTGCTGACACCCGAGCTCTCGCTCGTCGGCTATCCGCCGGAAGACTTGCTACTTCGGCGTTCATTTTACGCAAAATCAGATCTGGCGTTGCAGACCCTCGCTAACGAGCTAGCTGAACTGAAAGATCTGCATGTGATTGTTGGTCACCCACTTCAGCAGGGTCAGTTACATTACAACGCAGCGTCTATCTTGTGTAATGGCCGCATCATCGCCAGCTACCGTAAGCATGCGCTTCCGAATTACACCGTGTTTGATGAAAAGCGTTATTTCATTGCGGCTGATGAGGACTGCACCTTTGATCTTAAAGGTATTCGTTTCGCAATCAATATTTGTGAAGATACCTGGTATCCCGATATGCCGGCACGCGCACGTGCCGCTGGAGCACAGGTGTTGTTAGTGCCGAATGCCTCGCCGTATCACATGAACAAACAGCATCTACGTTTAGATGTGATGCTTGAAAATGTTAGTAAGCAAGGTATGTCGCTCGTGTATGCCAATCTTGTCGGTGCGCAGGATGAGTTGGTGTTTGATGGCGGCTCATTTGTGATGAATTCGGCGGGTGAAGTGTGCGTGCAATCGGCTTCATTCAAAGAATCGTTAACGCTGGTTGAGTTTGAAGCAGGGCAGCCTAAAAAGCAGCCACCTCTTGAAGCACTGTCGCTGGAAGCGCAAGTATATGAAGCCCTAGTTTTGGGTGTGCGCGACTATGTCGGTAAAAACGGTTTTCCGGGCGCGATCATTGGTCTCTCGGGTGGCGTGGATTCGGCGCTCACCTTAGCGATTGCTGTCGATGCGCTGGGTGCTGACAAAGTACGCGCCGTGATGATGCCATCGGACTATACCGCTGAAATTTCATGGGTTGATTCGCGCGACATGGTGGCGCGTTTGGATGTGCGCTACGATGAAATTCCTATTTCAGATTGTTTTACGGCTTTCCGTCATTCGCTGGATTTTGAATTTGCCAACCTCGCAGAGGATGCCACCGAAGAAAATATTCAGGCGCGTATACGCGGAACGCTGTTGATGGCCTTGTCGAACAAGTCAGGTTCTATTGTTCTGACGACGGGTAATAAAAGTGAGATGGCAACCGGCTATTGCACGTTGTACGGCGACATGGCCGGCGGTTATGCGGTGATCAAAGATATCGCTAAGACCTTGGTATATCGGCTGTGCCATTATCGAAATAGCATTAGCGATGTGATTCCAGATCGTATTTTGACCCGTGCACCTTCGGCTGAATTGCGCCCCAACCAAACTGACCAAGATTCATTACCCCCGTATGAAGTGCTCGATGGCATACTTAACCTGTACATGGAAGAGGGGCAAGGCGTTGCAGAACTGCTCGCGGCAGGGTATCGTCAAGAGGATGTGGATCGTATTGTCCGGCTGATAAAAATCAATGAGTACAAGCGTAGACAAGCGCCAGTAGGACCGCGCGTTACGCATCGTGCGTTTGGTCGAGATTGGCGTTATCCGATTACCTCACGCTTCAAAGAGTAGAATTCAATCATTACCATTCAGAGGAGCACACCGTGAAGCAGATCATCGCCATCATTAAGCCTTTTAAGCTCGACGAAGTCCGCGAGGCACTGGCCAACGTGGGCGTAACTGGCCTGACCGTCACCGAAGTTAAGGGGTTTGGTCGTCAGAAAGGCCACACTGAGCTGTACCGTGGTGCAGAGTATGTCGTTGATTTTCTGCCTAAGGTAAAGGTGGAAGCAGTCGTTACCGAAGAAGTACTTGATAGTGCCGTCGATGCCATTATCAAAGCTGCGCGTACCGGAAAAATTGGCGACGGCAAGATTTTTGTTCGCTCGGTTGACCAAGTGATTCGGATTCGTACCGGTGAGACCGGTTCGGATGCGGTTTAAGTTCCGAAGACTAGCCCTTAAGTAACACCATCAGCGCGCCGCTGCCTCCATCGGCTGCGCGCGCCTGACAAAAAGCGAGTACTTCGTCTTTTTGTACTAGCCAGTTTCTCACCTTGTTTTTCAACACAGGTTTTTTCCCCAGCGATCCCAAACCTTTACCGTGAATGATGCGCACGCAGCGCATTCCACGTTTCATCGAATCACGAACAAACTGACTCAAAGCTTGACGCGCTTGATCCGTACGCAAGCCATGCAAATCTAATTGATCTTGCGTTACCCACCCACCACCACGTAATTTACGCAGCACATCGGGGCCGATGCCACCGCGCACAAAGCTGAGATCTTCATCTATCTCTAGCAGCGTATCGATACTAAATTCATCGGATAAGGATTCCTGCAATGCAGCCTCGTCATCCGCCAGTCGTTGATGAGCGATAGGTTGAGGTCGCGGTAGGGGAGTGCTGACTCGGGCCGCCGTTCTCAGTGGCGCAACTTCGCCAACAGTAGTGCGAAACAGATTCGCCTCGCGCTCGCGTTCACGGCGCTCTTGTTCAGCCTTCATTGCTGCTTCAGCGCGAGATTTCAGTCGCTGCTTCAGCGCCTTGAGTTCGGCAAGGTCTTTGATCATGCAGGTCTCCTACTGGGAACTGCGAAATTTTAGGCAGCGGTGCTGTCTATACGCTTATTCCAGACTTTCGAGGTAGCGTTGTGCATCCAACGCGGCCATGCAACCAGTTCCCGCACTGGTGATCGCTTGACGATATACATGATCTTGCACATCGCCGGCGGCAAACACACCTTCAATGCTGGTCATGGTAGCCATGCCTTCTAGCCCACCCTTAGTGATGAGATAGCCATTGTTCATCGCTAGCTGGCCTTCAAAAATGCCAGTGTTGGGCTTATGGCCAATCGCAATGAATAAACCATGCAGAGAAATGGGCGTAGTTTTTTCGTCCTTAGTGGAGCGAATCACCATGCCGGTGACGCCGCTATCATCACCCGTAACTTCATCCAGGGTGTGATTCCATTGAATCGCGACTTTGCCTTCACTCACTTTCGCCATTAAGCGATCAATCAAGATAGGCTCTGCGCGGAATTTATCGCGGCGATGAACCACGGTTACTTTGCTGGCGATATTTGATAAATACAATGCCTCTTCAACCGCCGTGTTACCTCCACCGATCACAGCTACTTCTTGATTTTTGTAGAAAAAGCCATCGCAGGTGGCGCATGCAGACACACCTTTACCCATGAAGTGCTCCTCAGAAGGCAGACCTAAATACTGTGCTGAGGCGCCAGTAGCGATGATCAGTGCATCACAGGTATAGACCCCCGAATCACCGACTAGGCGGATAGGTTTTTCGGTCAGGTGTGTGGTGTGAATCTGATCGAAAATGATCTCGGTATTAAAACGCTCAGCGTGCTGTAGTAGTCGCTGCATCAGTTCGGGGCCTTGCACGCCCATGGGATCACCCGGCCAATTTTCTACATCGGTGGTGGTCATGAGTTGGCCGCCTTGCTCAACCCCAGTAATCAGTACTGGATTGAGGTTGGCGCGGGCCGCGTAGACGGCCGCGCTGTAGCCAGCAGGGCCGGAACCAATGATGAGGACACGAGCATGTTTGGGGTTGGACATGAAAATCTTTTGAAATGATTAAGTGAAAGGACTGTGCGTAATCGCTGGAACAGGGAAAATGCTGACCGGAGGGAGTATCATCCGGTATAGATTCATGCGATAGTGCCGCAAAAATCAAAACGAAATTATAGATGAACTGACGGCCCCCTACAGGAGCCCGCTCAGAACTTGTGAATGTCATGAGCCGAAATACTTCCACCTATACCCGAACACCCCCCGCTGCGGCGCCCGATCCCCTGCCGAATCGACTGATACGCCTGCTTTCCGAGGCTCGTTGGCTTTTATTGGCCGTTATTGGCGCTTACTTGACGTTGGTCATGTTTACGTATTCCACGGCCGACTCTGGATGGTCGCACGCGGGTATGTCGACCAAGCCGTTAAATTGGGGCGGCTCGGCTGGTGCGTGGTTATCGGATTTGATGTTCTACATTTTCGGATTTTCTGCTTGGTGGTGGTGCGTGGCGATGTTGGCCGCCGTTTGGGTGAGTTATCGACGTCTGGCCAAGCGTTTTTTTCTTGAGCAAGAGCAAGAAGCACCGCATCGTTATGAGGTGTTGATACGCATCGGTGGTTTTGTATTGCTAGTACTGGGTAGTTGCGGTCTTGAATTTGTTCGGATGTATAGCCTGAAAGTGAAATTGCCACGTGACCCCGGCGGCGTGTTGGGTGAATTAGTCGGTGGCAGCGCGCAGTCAGGTTTTGGTTTTGATGGCGGCACCTTGTTGCTGCTGATGCTGTTTGGTTTGGGTTTTAGCTTGTGCTTTCATGTGTCGTGGTTGGCCGTCGCTGAGCGTTTGGGTGGTGCGATAGAGAGCTTTGTTCAATTACTCAATGCGCTATATGTTGAGTGGCAGGACCGTAAGGTCGGTCAAGAGGCGGCTGTTAAACGTGAAGAAGTGGTTGAGCAAGAACGCGCGCGCATAGTCGAATCGAAGGCAACTTCGCCGATACAAATCGTGCCGCAAGTGGTGTCGGTACCTAAATCTGAACGCGCACAAAAAGAAAAACAGGTGTCGCTGTTCTTGGATATGCCAGACACCAACTTGCCGCCCCTCTCGTTATTAGATGAGCCACCGACGGAGCAGGAAACAGTAAGCGTCGATACGTTGGAATTTGTTAGCCGCCTGATTGAGAAAAAACTATCAGACTTTGGCGTTGAAGTTCGAGTAGTGGCTGCGTATCCTGGGCCAGTGATTACTCGTTACGAAATCGAACCGGCAACCGGCGTTAAAGGAAGTCAAATCGTTAATCTCGCACGGGATTTAGCGCGCGCTTTGTCGTTAACATCGATACGCGTGGTCGAGACTATCCCTGGCAAGAACTACATGGGGCTTGAGCTACCTAACCCCAATCGACAAATCGTTCGTCTGACAGAAATTGTTGGCTCTAAGATTTATAACGATAATGCATCCCTACTGACGATAGGTCTGGGCAAAGACATTGCAGGCAACCCTGTTGTGGCCGATCTCGCCAAGATGCCGCATTTGCTGGTGGCGGGTACAACGGGCTCGGGTAAGTCTGTCGGCATCAATGCCACGATACTCTCTTTGCTTTACAAAGCCGATCCAAATCAGGTGCGCTTGATATTGATCGATCCTAAGATGCTGGAATTATCGATCTATGAAGGCATTCCTCATTTGTTGGCACCGGTTGTCACCGACATGCGGCAGGCAGGGCATGCGCTGAATTGGGCGGTCAATGAGATGGAACGACGCTATCGCCTGATGTCCAAAATGGGTGTGCGTAATTTGGCGGGCTATAACCAAAAAATCGTTGATGCGGATAAAAAATCAGAAAAAATTCCCAACCCATTTAGTTTAACTCCCGACGCACCTGAGCCATTAGACAAGCTGCCTACCATTGTCATCATCATTGATGAGTTGGCCGATTTGATGATGGTCGTTGGAAAAAAAGTGGAAGAGTTGATTGCACGTATAGCGCAAAAAGCGCGTGCTGCAGGTATTCATTTAATTTTAGCGACACAACGCCCATCAGTTGATGTGATTACTGGTTTGATTAAAGCCAATATTCCTACGCGTATCGCGTTTCAAGTATCTAGCAAAATTGATTCACGAACCATCCTCGATCAACAAGGGGCTGAGGCTTTGCTGGGTATGGGCGATATGCTTTACATGCCGCCGGGTACCGGCATGCCTGTGCGTGTGCACGGTGCGTTTGTGTCTGATGAAGAAGTGCATCGTGTTGTCAAGCACCTCAAATCACAAGGCGAGCCGAATTACATTGAGGGCATACTCGAGGGTGGCCTGATAGAAGAAGGCGCCGACGCCAGTGGCGTAGGTGCCCCTAGCGGCGAAGCCGATCCTTTATACGATCAGGCAGTGGGTATCGTCCTCAAAAATCGACGCGCATCGATATCGTTGGTGCAGCGCCATTTACGTATCGGTTACAACCGTGCTGCGCGACTGCTCGAGCAAATGGAGCAGAGCGGTATCGTGTCTCAGATGCAGTCGAATGGTAATCGTGAAATCTTGGTCCCCTCGGGGAATGCTGAGTAATAACAAGCATTGAATAATGAATTGAGTGAAGAGCGCTCTGTGAAAATCAAATTTTTCTTTAGTTTGTTTATTTGTCTTCCCTTGCTTGCACAGGCATCTGCGCTAGAGCAATTCAAGGCGTTTGTAGCAGGCACCAAAAGTGCGCGTGGAGAATTTAATCAGCGCATGGTGAAAGAAGAGGGCGGCAAGATGCGAGTCTCTTCGACTGCCAATGGCGTGTTTATCTTTGCGCGTCCGGGAAAATTTATCTGGACCTACCAAAAACCCTACGAGCAGGTTTTGCAGGCTGATGGTGAAAAACTTTTTATCTACGATAAAGATCTGAATCAAGTCACGATCAAGACTCTAGGTAATGCCATAGGCTCTTCACCAGCCGCGATACTTTTTGGTAGTAATGATCTGGAAAAAAACTTCACCTTGTCCGAAGGCGGTCTGCGTGAAGGCATTGAGTGGTTGCAAGCCATCCCCAAAGCTAAAGATACGAGTTTTGAAAAAATTGGGATTGGCTTGAAGGACGGCGTGCCCGTTGCCATGGAATTGCGCGATAGCTTTGGTCAGATCTCGTTACTCACATTTACCAAGTTTGAAAAAAATCCATCACTGCCAGCCAATCAATTTCATTTCGCCCTACCTAAGGGTGCCGACGTACTTCAGCAATAAAACATGAGCGCCCCTCTCGCCGAGCGCTTGCGCCCTGCAGTTCTTGATGATGTGATCGGACAAGAGCATCTGCTCGCAGCAGGCAAGCCTTTGCGCGTGGCTTTTGAGTCAGGTCAGCCGCACTCCATGATTTTGTGGGGACCGCCGGGCGTAGGTAAGACCACGCTGGCGCGCTTAATGGCGCAGGGATTCAATGCCGAGTTCATCGCGTTATCTGCCGTGCTTTCAGGTGTTAAAGATATTCGTGAGGCGGTAGAACGCGCTCAGGTCATACAAGCGAATTCAGGTCGGCAAACGATTTTATTTGTTGATGAAGTTCATCGTTTTAATAAGAGTCAGCAAGACGCCTTTCTGCCACATGTGGAAAGTGGTTTACTGACGTTTATTGGTGCCACCACTGAAAACCCATCGTTTGAAGTAAACGGCGCATTGCTCTCGCGTGCCGCTGTGTACGTATTAAAGCCATTAACGCCTGACGATTTACTCCAATTAGTCGATCGTGCGATTGCTATCGACAATGAATTCAGCGTTGACCAAGAAGCTAAGCAATTATTGGCGGCTAGTGCTGACGGGGATGGTCGCAAACTCTTAAATAATATCGAAATTGTTTTGCGGGCGACACAACAAAAAAAAGTCAGTGTGATTGACGCTGCCTTGTTGAAAGAAAGTTTGGGCGACACCCTGCGTCGTTTTGATAAAGGTGGCGATACTTTTTATGATCAGATATCTGCACTGCATAAATCCGTTCGTGGATCAAACCCTGATGCAGCGCTGTATTGGTTAGTCCGTATGCTCGATGGCGGTGCTGATCCTCGTTATCTAAGCCGGCGATTAATACGCATGGCAAGCGAAGATATAGGCTTGGCTGATCCGCGTGCATTGAGATTGACGTTGGATGCGGCTGAATCGTATGAACGACTAGGTTCGCCCGAAGGTGAGCTGGCGTTGGCCGAGGCGGTTGTTTATCTTGCTTGTGCGGCTAAATCCAATGCGGTTTATAACGCGTATAACAAGGTGCGATCTTTTATAGCCAATGATGCATCGCGCCCTGTGCCCGAGCATCTGCGAAATGCACCTACTAAGCTAATGAAAGAGCTGGGCTACGGTAAGTTGTATCGCTACGCACATGATGAACCCGACGCCTATGCGGCCGGTGAAACTTACCTTCCGGAGGGTATCCGCGAGCCAGGCTGGTATCAGCCGTCGCCTCGAGGTCTAGAGGGCAAGATCGCAGAGAAGCTGGCGTATCTCAGGCAATTGGATAGTGACTACAAAGCGAGCGGTAAAAAATGAGCTTACTGCCGTCACATTACTGCTAACCCAATCAAACCGTGACCGTACCCGCCCTTGGTACAATCTCATCTTTGTTCTTAATCTGACGCATCTCCCCATGATCGACATTCAACTTCTCCGCAAGGATATAGAGGCTGTTGCAGCCCGTCTGGCGCACCGCAAATTTACTCTGGACACAGCGAGCTTTAATGCACTAGAGGCAGAGCGCAAATCTATCCAGACTCGTACTGAGGAATTGCAGGCGCAGCGCAACTCGCTATCCAAGCAAATTGGCGCGCTCAAAGGTAAAGGCGAAGATACGACCGCTGTCATGAATCAGGTAGCTGGTTTGGGTGATGAACTCAAAGCTTCAGCTGATCAGCTCGACATCGTTCAGACAAAGCTTGCGGACTTTATGCAAGCGATACCGAATCTACCTCATGAGTCGGTGCCTTCTGGTAGCGATGAATCAGGCAACGTTGAGCTTCGCAAAGTTGGCACACCTCGCCAGTTTGATTTTGAGGTTAAAGATCATGTGGACCTTGGCGCACCTCTGGGATTAGATTTTGATACAGGCGCCAAGCTCTCAGGTGCGCGATTTACTGTCATGAAAGGCGGTATCGCTCGATTGCATCGCGCTATCGCCCAGCTTATGCTCGACACCCACACGGCTGAGCATGGATATACCGAATGCTACACACCCTATATTGTTAATAGCGATACCTTGCGTGGTACGGGCCAATTACCAAAATTTGAGGCTGATCTTTTTGCAGTCAAAAAAGGCGGGCAAGAAGGTGAGGGCGAAGCGCTATACCTAATTCCTACAGCAGAAGTGACGCTAACAAATTTTGTGCGCGATGAAATTATCAGCGCAGATCAATTGCCCATGCGATTAGTCGCGCATTCGCCTTGTTTTCGGTCAGAGGCGGGTAGCCATGGTCGTGATACGCGCGGCATGATTCGACAACATCAATTCGATAAAGTCGAAATGGTTCATATGGCCCATCCTGATCATTCGTATGAACAGCTGGAAGAAATGTGCAGTCATGCAGAAAACATTCTTAAGAAATTAGGATTACCGTATCGCGTAATTACGTTGTGCACCGGCGACATGGGTTTTGGATCAGCTAAAACCTATGATTTGGAAGTATGGCTTCCAGCACAAAATACGTACCGCGAAATTTCATCCGTGTCGAATTGCGAAACATTTCAAGCGCGTCGTATGCAGGCGAGATTTCGCAATGCTCAAGGTAAACCTGAATTACTTCATACATTGAATGGCTCAGGTTTAGCAGTCGGCCGTACCTTAGTAGCGATTTTGGAAAACTATCAGCAAGCTGATGGCAGTATTAATGTGCCTGAAGCCTTGTGGGCTTATATGGGTGGGATTAAGCAGTTGAAGCCATAGTCTCGCAGACTAACGCTAGCAGCAATACTTCTGTTAAAATCTCGACCTTTCGAAAATACTGATTTTCGACCCGGAGAGGTGGCAGAGTGGTCGAATGTACCTGACTCGAAATCAGGCGTGGGCGCGAGTCCACCGTGGGTTCGAATCCCACCCTCTCCGCCAGTAGTAAATTAAAAGCCCCGCAATTTATTGTGGGGTTTTTTGTTTTTAAGAGGAGAGAGCACGCATGCGTGCGGGTGGGATTCGAAGGGTTTGGCTTGCAAGCCAAACCGCGGCCTGCGGGATGTAGGCGAATCCCACCCTCTCCGCCAGAAGTAAATAAAAACCCCGCATTTTTGTGCGGGGTTTTTTATTTGTGGATTAATTTATTTGGCTTGCGCTTCACTGGTGGGTCGGGTTTGTTTCTTTTTTTTCTGTGACTCAACGGGTTTTGCGTCCGTTAATTTGTTGTTTAATAGATTTTTTCGCTCAATCAAACGTTCAAATCTACCAAGTGACACTAGATGGGCGTAAATGGGCCCAAGAAATTGCTTATCACGTAGCTCTAAAAATCGTTTGTCTGAGATAGTTTTAAGACGCTCTTCATTAAGAGCATAGATGCCATTGATATTCATGCCAGATTCACCGATTTTTGCTTTGATATTAAAAGGCGTAAGAAGATTGCACTCTCGCAGTAACCCTGAGAATTGGTCAGTTATAGTGTCAAAGCGATGTATTTCTAGCAAAAAACGTTTTATGTTGTCTATGAGGGTTGTTGGGTTTCCTTCGTTATCAAACAGCGGTTCTCCTTCGCTATCATTAATTAGATCTGACCCTTCATCGAGAGAAATTAAAAACTCATCCTCTTTATCAGGAATTTTTGTAGAGAAGAAGGGAAAGCGCCGGATAAGCGCTGGTATGTACTCTGCATCCCAGCTGCCTGTATCACTAACGAAGAGATTTTCATCGTTGCTCAAGCCCATTAGTGCAACGGGTATAAAGTTTTCGGAATCTTTCTGTTCAATAAAGACGATCGGAAATGATGCAGACGCTTGACCAAATTCCTGCACACCTAGTTTGCATAAATGAAAAGACCTAGAAAACTCATAAGACGTTGCTCGCTTTAATTTTTTCGTCGCATGACGTTCTTTTGATAAAGCAGTAATTTTTGCGGGCATGGGTTCTCCGATTAAGTAAAAAATTTAGTAAGGGTGAGCACAAATTAGGTTGTATAAGTAAAATATTTTTTGAGCGATTACTTAATTTGAAAAAAATTAATTTTTTTACGGAATCTAAAAAATTTTTAATAATCGACTATTCACGATCAATTGGTGCAGTGACTGAAGCACTCGCTTTTGAAACTACAGGGACTACCGCAGATTTAGCCTCTCTATAAATTCTCTGTGGCCGAAGCGCACTTTCTAAATTGAGTGGTCTAGATGAAGGTAGACCTGATACGCCTCTCAAGAACTCTAATAAAACTTGAGAGCTGATTGCGTAGTTAACGTTGACTACTAATTCATTCATACGCTCCAACATTTTTGTAGAGTTTAATTTTCCGCGAACTACACCAACAACTAATCCTCCTGGCCCAATGACTGGTCCGCCTGAACTGCCGCGAAAAGTAGAGGCATCAAATTGGAAGCCACTTTTATCTTCCTTGAAGCCGCTCGCGCTATTAATAATTCCTATAGATATTTTTGGACTTAAACCTTGTACTGACATCATTGGGTAGCCAATAGTGGCAACTTCCATGCCCGGGCTAATACTTTCTGGTTGGGCGATATACAAGAATGGGGTTATAGCAGCGATTTTAAGTAGTGCGAGATCTGTTTCTTTGTCAATTTTAATGATCTCTGTGGGCATCAGTTTTTTTTCTGAAGTCATCACAAAAACAGTTTTATTTTCTATGCCGTGGTACGTGGTGATCAAGTGCCCGCTATCTGAAATAAAAAATCCAGTACTGCTACTTGTAATTGTTACTTGCTCGGATTGGGCAGAGCCACTGCTTAATAGTGAATTTACAAATAAAAATGCTAGAAGAAGAGTTCGCATTCGAATTTTTTATTATAAAAATAGTAACTGTGAGTGTTTCAATTGAGTGACTTCACAAACCCTGACTCCTGTTTTCATAGCAATCTCAATTGGTTTGCTCAATGTAATGCTAACAGATTTGAATAGCTGTCAAATATGTATATATTAAATATGATAACTATCATAATAAATATAAGTATTTATTAAAAATATGTGTATGATATTTAAAGGTTATTTATGACTTTTATCAAGAAATCCCTAAATAGCTCGTTTGTTTTTGAGGGTAATAACTTATCTTTGGTTGACCACTGTATTGGCTTTAATTTTCCGCATTGATGGAGCAGCGCTATGAGCGATATGACAAGTATTCATTTGGGGATTGTTGGGGGATATGACATATCTCTATCGTCCTCTATGTCCACTCAAGATGGCGTTACCTATTACTCGGCAAGCCTTAGTGAAAGCTTTAGTGGAAGCGGTTACGGTTCGTATGGCGTTAATCATGGAATGCTGGATGGGATATTCAATAATGGGTTGGATACGTCATCCAGCTTGGCAACTCGATCATTAAGCGTTAACAACTACACCATTACGCTTCCTACCCTTAGTGAGTTTTCTGCATTTGCAAATTCTATGGCTGGGATTATTCCTGGCGGCTGGGGTCAGGCTGTACTTTTAGCAGACAGCAGCGGTATGGATAGCCATTTAAGCCTGACTCAATTAGATTTTATAAATCGTATCGCCGGACGGGTTACGGATGATGCTACCAATGGCAATGCGATCTTTGAAGTCGGTCGTGCAAAGAGCTTAAGTACTAGTGACACGATTACTAATTTTGATGTCATCTTCAATCCCTCGGGCAGCCCTGTCTCACCCCTCACGCCAACGAGCACTATAAATCGTCTTGTTATTCAAGACAGTTCTGACATAAATTTTAGTTTTGAAGATACTGTTGCAGCAACGAGTGGAACGTTGTTTGGCTCAAGTGTTTCTGGTTCAGGCTATCTGACATTTTCTACAGCCGTTGATGGAAAAGCATTTAATGCTATCGCCACTGGTGCCGGCAACGACTTCCTACAAGGTAGTGATTCGCGCTCTGAAGTGTTTGCCCCTGGTGAGGGTGCTAACGTCATTATCGGTGGAGATGGTCAAGGAAAAATTGATTACGTAGACTATCGTGGCGAATCGAATTTTTCTGTAAATCTAAACCCGGTGTACGTTGATCGTTTAGAAAATCCAAACGCAACCGGTACTTCGATTCCTTCAGGTGTTTACGAATCACAGATTAATACTGGCTTAACCATTGTTTTGGAGCAAGATGGCATAAGCATAGTTGGCCGTTCTAGTAATACTTTTTGGGATTGGAACTGGGATCTCGATAGCTCAGTAGGTGTTGCGAATGGAGACAAGGTAGACGAAGTTTCTGGCGTTGAGGGCGTGCTAGGTAGTATGCGTGACGATTTTATTGTCTCCCATTTAACAGGCACGGCAGTCTTAGCTGGTTTTGACGGTAATGACGTTATTTATGGCGGTGACGGTAATGATGTTTTGGTTGGTGGCGCCGGCAATGATCGACTCTACGGCTCCCGTTCCAACGCTAGTGCAGGCGAAGTTAATGTTATTGAGGGGGGTGCTGGCAACGATGTAATGTATACGAGTGCTGGTAAAGACTTATTTTTTGTGTCTGTAAGCAGTCCTGCCGCCTCAATGCTCGTTCTATCACCACTACAGAGCGGCGACATTAGCTCATTTACCTCTCAGCAACTTTCAGCGCTAAGTACATCAGAGCTAGCCTCACTATCGACAGCACAAGTTAGTTCTCTTGGTTCGGCACAAGTAGCCGCTTTATCCTCAGGCCAGTTAAGCGCCTTGTATATGGATGATGGTTTGGTGACACCAATGCCGGTACCCACGGGAGGGCTACCTGCATTAACTGATACCGACAGTATATTTAATTTTGCATTATCAGCGCCGGGTGCAGGTGTCAATAGTAATAGCACCTTGATTGGCGATGAACTTGTCGTTGTTTCAGATCAAGCACTGACTAATTCTGCGTTGAGCATGTCTGGCTCAGTATTAACGATTAGCAGTGATGGAAAAACTTACCAAGCAAATATTAATACGGGTGTTGGTAGCGATGGTGCTAATTCTTACATTGATCAAATTCGTAATGTTGCAGTAGATTTTGTTATTACCCCCTTCATCATTGAAGCTGGTTTAGCTGGCATAGCCCCGACGCCTGATTTGGCTGCTGACCTGCTCGACGGCAGTGCGTATTCTGATGCAATGAATGGAGTGGGTTCAGTCACGCGTATTGGTCTAAAGAGCGAACGACTGGGCGTAAAGGTTGAAGACTCAGACATTAAAGATGTAGCAGTTGGCTCCCGTGGTGCGGATATTTTTGTTCTGTCAGGTGGTGGCGGAGATCAGGTGGTGGGCGGCTCGGGTTCGGATCTGTATGAGTTCAGGATTTCGAGCGACTCACCTACCCTAGAAATAGGTACCACGACCATCCGCGATATGGGTAGCAGGGTAGTCGGAAGCAATAACAAGGATGCGATTTATATTGAAGGTATCGCTGATTTTTGGACGGATATTCGGTTGTCTCGGGGTGTCGATGGAAAATCGCTTCTCATTAACTATGAGCAGTCTAGCTTTGATGGCGGAAATTTCACTACCCAAGTCACGGGTGATATTAATGTAGTGAAGCAGTTTGATTACAAAGCACCATATTATTTTATTGAGAAGCTAGCTTTTACCTATGCTGATGAACCTAGCCAACTGAGTGTTTTCAATTTCGGTAAAAGTACAGCTGGCGGTAATGGTTTCAATGAGCGGATAACGGCGGTTTATGACGATCAAAGCCAGTTTAATTCACACGTCTTAGTCGGTACCGTTAATGGAAGTTCCGCTAAAGATCAATATGATTTATCAGCAGTTCAATCCACAGGTGGCCTAGTAGTTCTGCAAGGTTTTGACGGTAATGATCAGCTGGTTCTTGCTAATGGTTTCCGTTATCAATTCTTTGACTACAAGGTGTCTGATATCGAAGGCTCCTTTGAAAGTGCTGGAATATATTTCCCTGATAACTCCATTCTTAAGAATGTTGGAAAAGATGCATTGATCATGGTGGCAATGGATGCCATTGATGAAGATGGTGATGGCGTTGATGATTTATTCATAGATGCGAATGGCAATGGAATTCATGATTTTGGTGAGTCTCGGCATGATCATTGGATGATCGTCGCGGCAGGTAATTCACAGCAACTGTCCGTAATCGAAACTAGCCAGCTGTCTCTAATAGATGCGGCGCCTCCTCTTCCGTCTTATTCAACATTGGACGTGACGTTGCTCACGCCGGATAATATTGCGGCATTGACGCCGACTGAATTAAGAATGCTGGACACGTTCCAGATTGCTGCTCTAAGTACAAGCCAGGTATCTTGGCTAAGTTCGGCTCAAGTGACGCGCTTATACACCAAGCAGATTGCAGCCCTGGAAACTCGCGATGTTGCTTCCTTAACGAGTACACAAATATCTGCTTTACTGACTGCGCAGATTGCAGCCTTAAGTACATCACAGATTGCGGCTCTGACTACCTCGCAGGCTAGCGCAATTAGCACTAGAGATATCGTTGCGTTGAGCACCGCTCAAGTGTCAGCAATCGAGACCCAGGATTTAGCAAGCTTCACCACAGCGAAAATTTCTGCTTTTTCGTCTGGTCAACAACAGGCATTACGAACCGCGCAGATTGTCAGATTAAGCTCATCCCAGATGCAGGCAATCGACAATTCGGAAATTAAAGGTTTAACTACTGCTCAGATAGTCGCTTTGACTACCGATCAGTTTGTTTATGGTTTAAATACAGCTCAAATGTCCTCTCTATCTGCACCTCAGGTAGCGGCCATTCAGACGGTAGATATTGCTGCCCTAACGTCTTCTCAAATCTCTTTGCTGACTACTGCCCAAGTAGCCGGCTTGGCTACAGCTCAAATAGCGGCGCTAACTACTTCTGGCCTGCAGATTCAGAACATCTCGACAATGGGCATTGCTGCGCTTAGCACTGCGCAGGTGGCAGCGATTGAAACCCGTGATGTAAGTAGCCTTACAACAATTCAAATTGTTGCGTTGACCACGGGTCAAATCAATGGATTAACAACAGTCGCATTAAGTAAGTTAACTTCTGCTCAATTTTTGGCATTTGAAACACAAGACATTGCGAAATTTAACGCCTCGCAAATCACTGCAATAACTACGGATCAATTGCAGCGTGCGAGTGTGCAGCAAGTGTCATCGTTCACTACAACTCAAGTTGCTTCATTAACGACAGCACAGATAAGCACGCTTGGTTCATCGGAGTGGAATAAGAAATTCACATTTGCCGAGTCTGTTTCAAGCCCAAGCTTTAGTTTTAATGCCGACGGTTCGTTATTGATTGCTGGTAGTACTTCTAGCTCAACCTTTGATGGCCAGAGTACCCCTGGCGCTGGTTCAAACAGCGATATTTTCGTAACTAAGGTCAACGCTGATGGAACTAAGGCTTGGACGAAACTTTTGGGTGGTAATAATTGGGATTATATTCAGTCGTTGCAGTCCCAGTCGGATGGTTCAGTATTGATTGCAGGCAGTACTTCCAGTTCTACCTTTGATGGACAGAACACTCCTGGCTCTGGTTCAAACGGTGATCTCTTCGTAACTAAGCTCAATGCCGATGGTACGAGAGCTTGGACCAATCTGTTAGGTGGTAATAATTGGGAGAACATTCAGTCGTTAAAGTCACAGGCAGATGGTTCAGTGCTGATTGCGGGCAGCACATCGAGTTCTACCTTTGACGGACAGAGTACCCCTGGCGCTGGTTCTAACAGCAGCGACACCTTTGTTACTAAACTAAATGCCGATGGCACTAAGGCTTGGACCAAACTGTTAGGTGGTAATAATTCGGAGTACATTCAGTCGTTACAGTCACAGACTGATGGTTCAGTGCTGATTGCGGGTACCACATCGAGTTCTACCTTTGACGGACAGAGCTCATTGGGATCTAACGATGTCTTTGTGACTAAGCTTAATGCCGATGGCACAAGTGCATGGACGAAGCTGTTAGGTGGTAATAATTCGGAGTACATTCAGTCGTTACAGTCACAGACTGATGGTTCAGTGCTGATTACGGGTTACACATCGAGTTCTACCTTTGACGGACAGAGTACCCCTGACGCTGGTTCAAACAGCGATACCTTTGTTACTAAACTAAATGCCGATGGCACTAAGGCGTGGACCAAACTGTTAGGTGGTAATAATTGGGAGAACATTCAATCCTTACAGACGCAGGCTGACGGTTCGCTGCTGATCGCAGGTACTACACGAAGCTCAACCTTCGAAGACCAGAGCTCATTGGGTTCAGACGATGTCTTTGTTACTAAACTGAATGCTGATGGCTCAAGTGTATGGACTAAACGTTTAGGTGGCAGCAACTACGAATCTATTCAATCTATGCAGACGCTGGTTGATGGTTCGATATTAATCGCAGGTAGTACGTCTAGTTCTACCTTTGATGGCCAGAACACCCCTGGCTCTGGTTCAAATAACGACGTTTTTATTACTAAGCTGAATGCCAATGGCACAACAGTTTGGACGAAATTACTTGGTGGTTGGTCTTACGACAACCTCGCGGGTATGAAAGTTCAGACTGACGGCAGTATTAGAGTGGCATATCAGTCCGATAGCATTAGTACCGACAGCCTACTTTCTGCAGACGGACGAATATTGTCAGAGAACGTTTGGAATGGAGCGCTCGCTGGAGTCGCAACATCTTCGAACCTTATTGCGCTTCCGACAGATCAAATAATGCTTTTATCGGGTAGCTCGTATAACCCTTCTTCTATTAGTTGGAATACGCAGGGCATATCGCAAATTGGTGCACTAGGGACTGCTGGGGTGGTGGCATTATCTACCAATCAAATTGCCGCCCTGAGCAGTATGCAAATTGCTGGACTTTCACCCAATCAGGTCACAGCGATGGAAACAAGGGATGTCGTTATCCTGAGTTCGTTGCAATTATCAGCTTTAAAAGCATCTCAAATTTCAGTACTAACCACAGCGCAAGTTGTTGCACTTACTACTGACCAATTTTTGGCGATAAGTTACGCGGGATATCGGAATAAATCTGGTTACGGCTGGGGAAATTGGCCAAGCCAGATGGCAGGTTTCACGACTGAACAAATTGCTGCGATAGAAACGCGTGATATTGCAGTGCTTTCAAATTTTGGTACAGCAGCTATTGCAGCTCTAAGTACTAATCAAGTAAGCGCCTTAACTACAGCACAGATTCAAGCATTGCCCCTCGCACAGGTTGTAGAGTGGCAGTACAACTATCCTTACAGTGGGAATGTCACCAAAGATGTGCTGGCCTTGACGAGTGTTCAAGTAGCTGCACTCGAAACGCAAGACGTGGTTGCACTAACCACTCGACATTTTGCGGCTTTAACTACAATTCAAGTTGGTGCTCTTACTACTAATCAACTCGCTGTTATGGAGACCAACGATTTGGTTTCCATACAAACTAGTGCAATTAGCGGCCTTTCTTCCTTTCAGCTTTCTTCACTGACTACTGCGCAGGTAATAGCACTCACTACCAGTCAATTTGTTGCTATTACTAATGGCAGCAACACCGAGTACACATACAATCCAATCTACGGATATTGGGGCTATTGGCCAAAAAATTTAGTAGCAGGATTTACCACCGCACAAATTTTAGCAATAGAGACGGCTGATATCGCAGTTTTTTCATCTGGGGGACTTGCAAATCTCAGCACTGAACAAATTCGTGCATTGACTACTGCTCAGATTCAAGCACTTCCTTTGAATGGCGAAGCGTCTACCTTTATTCATGAGTGGGGCGGTTTATACACAACAAATCTTTTGGCATTTTCTAGTAGCCAGATCAGCGCTCTCGAAACTCAGGATATTGAGGCTCTAACTACTAGACAAGTAGCATCGTTGACATCCATTCAGGTCAAGGCACTTACAACGAATCAAATCGCAGTTATGGAGACGCGAGATTTGATTTTCTTGCAGAGTAGCGGAATCAGCAATCTGTCAACTTCACAAATAGCTTCATTGACCACCGCGCAGGTAGTGGCACTGAGTACTAGCCAATTCATGGCGTTTACGACCACTAGCTCAAGCTATGCATATTTAAATAATGTGTCGGGACAGATAGGTGCATTCACGACTGCGCAAATGGCAGCGATTGAGACGCGCGATATTGCTGTATTTTCTTCTGCCCAACTGGCCAGCCTGAGTACAGATCAAATTAGGGCGTTGACCACAGCACAAATTCAGGCGTTACCGTTAAATGGCGAATTCACCTACTACACAGATAATTGGGGCAGCACATACACCACAAATTTACTTGCCTTGTCATCAAATCAGTTGAGTGCTCTAGAAACTCAGGATATCGAGGCACTTACAACTAGGCAGGTAGCATCGTTAACCAGTGCGCAGTTCAGGGGATTCAGTACAGATCAAATCTCGGTAATTGAGACCAGGGATTTAGTTTTCTTGCAGAGTAGCGTGATCAGTAGTCTTTCTACTGCACAGATTTCGTCATTTACCACTGCGCAGGTAGTGGCTCTGACAACTATGCAATTCTCTGCGTTTAGTGGTTTGGCTTATAGCTATAACCCTAATTTTGGATATTGGGGTAATTGGGCAGGGCAGATTAGTGGATTTACTACAGCGCAAATGGCTGCGATTGAAACACGAGACATCGCTGTATTCTCGTCTAGCCAACTTGCTGGGCTAGCCACACCTCAGATACAGGCTTTGACTACAGCGCAGGTTCAAGCGCTGCCCTTAACTAGCTCGTGGGAATATTGGTATGAAAATGGCTATCAGCAGTCAGGGTACCGCGATAAATTAAATCTAACGTCTGTACAAATTAGTGCATTGACTACGGATGATGTCGTAGCACTGAGCACTCGACAGGTAGCGGCTTTAACAACCCAACAGGTCAGCGCACTCACAACTAATCAACTCGCTGTTATGGAAACCATCGATTTGGTTGCCTTGCAAACTAGTTCCATAAGTGGTCTTTCTACTTATCAGCTTTCATCATTGACTACCTCACAGGTAGTAGCCCTAACAACCATTCAATTCTCTGCGCTTACTGGAACTGGATGGGGATACAAAAATGGGATGTGGGGTTATTGGAACGGGCAGATAGAAGGGCTCACGACAACACAAATAGCGGTAATAGAGACGCGTGATATTGCTGCGTTATCGTCTAGTGTGATAGCTGGTTTGGCGACAAGTCAGATTCAAGCGTTAAGTACGGATCAAGTTGCTTCAATTGGCATTGTTCAATCGGGTTATGAGTGGAACTCGGGGATGAATTACTACGGTCCCTTAAGCCCAATAACTTCTACTGCAATCATGCAATTTGGCACAGATGATATTGCTGCGCTAACAACTACGCAATTTAATGCGTTAACTATGGGTGTCATACCGTGGATGTCATCGGCACAAATAGCCGCTATAGAGACGCGTGATATTCAGGCTATGGGCAGCCGTCATTTTGCGATGCTTAGCTCAGTGCAATTAGGAGCACTAAGCACAGCACAGTTGTCGGCTATCGAGACGGCAGATTTCGTAGGTATTGCTTCCTCCGCGATGAGAGGCTTTACCACAGCCTCGATTACTGCACTTGGGCAAAGCTATGGCTACCTTACCACTTCGCAAATTGGCTCACTTTTAAGCCAGCAAATTAATGCAATGGGTTCTTCTTCAATACCTGCATTTGCAATGGTTACGCCAGTTGTGCTTGACTTGAACGGTGACGGCATCCAAACGACAACCGCTCAAAATGGCGTAACCTTCGACATTAACAATGATGGCAAGGCCGACCAGACAGCATGGGTTGCACGTGGTGATGGCTTGCTGGTTCGTGACATCAACAAAGATGGTGCAATCAACAACGGTAGTGAGTTGTTCGGTTCGGCAACGTCCTTGGGTAACGGTAAGACAGCAGCGGATGGTTATGTAGCGATGCGTGCTCTGGATACCAATAACGATGGTGTCTTGGATGCGAACGATGCAGCCTTCGGTGAGTTGATGGTCTGGACTGATATCGATGGTAACGGTGTAACCGGTGCTAACGAGTTGACTAACTTGTCTGATCTGGGTATCAACTCGATCTCCTTGAATGCGACTAAGTCTTCGGAGAACAACAACGGTAACTTGATTGGATTGATGGGTAGCTACACAACGACCGATGGCAAGACACATACCATGGGCGACGTGTGGTTCCAGACCGATGCAGCAGGTGATCGCGTGTTTGATCTGGCGGCCATCGCTAAAGCAGCGGGCACATCGAAGGTTGATATGTCCAACGCACAAGGCGATACCTTGAAAGTAACTCTGGCTGATGTCTTGGCAGTAGGCACACCGGATATCCTGAGTGGCACCTCAACGGTGACCATCACGGGAGACTCTGGAGATGTGGTCCAACTGACAGGTTCGGCTGGTGCAGGATGGAGCTTGGCTGGAACGCAGACCGATGGTGCAGATACCTACATGGTCTACGTCAACCAAAATGCTCACCTGATGGTTAACGACAAGGTTCACCTGATCATTAGTTAAAATAATAATAATTTGAATTATTTAGTAAAATTTTTAGAATTATAAAATCTCTAGGAGAACCAAATGCCCACAGCTAATTATTACAATAATCTGTCACAAAACCAGATATTCGCACTTAGTGATTCTGAGAAAAAATCATTCTTTGATACGGTTTTTAGTTGGTCATTTACTGCAAGTTCTGGCAAGACCTACATAAGTAATTCACCGGCTAATGATACTGTTACGGCAGGTCAAGGAATTTCGCACGATTCTCTAGACGCACTCTTTAATAATGGTCTTGATACAACTGCTACGCAGATAACTATTGGTGTCGATGATGCAAGATCAATTATTTTAGGTAATACGCAATACGTTCTTCTTACAAAGCAAGAGCTTACGGCGCCCGATTTAGGTTTAAGCAGATCGAACTCATGGTGGGTAGCAGACAGTAATACACAGCAAAATCACTATACTATTGACCAACCGGGAGTTCTAAATAATATAAGTACTGGGGCTGATACAGTACCGCTTTATGCACTATTGCAAGTAATAAATTTACCTGCGCCTACGTACTTACTAAGTAGCACGGCTGAGACAGTAATAGAAGGTGGCTCAGTAACATTCTCTTTAAACACCACGAATGTTGCTGAAGGAACGAATATTCCTTACACCATTAGCGGCGTGTCACTTAACGATATTTATGGCAATCTCAATGGCAGCATAGTGATTGACAGCAATGGCCGGGGCACAATTGAAATCGACATCAGAAACGATTCTTTCATGGAAGCAAATGAAACGCTTACCCTATCCCTGAATGGTGTTTCTGACAGTGTGAATATTATCGATGGTGTACCCGGTCAAAATACTCCTACTTGGGTAGAGTTTAATTTTGAGGATTCTAGTCAATTTGCTGGGCACACATATGTTGATGGTTGGACTACCGATAGTCAGGCAATTCAATTCACAGGTAATAATGATTGGATTAAATTAGACATTGATGATCAGCCAGTGGGCAGTGACGGGTATACCCTTCAGTTTTTATATCAATTTAATACTGCGGCTGGTTTTGAATCCTATAACGTATTGGCAGCCTCAACTTCTGGCGGCGAATTTGTTTACACCGGTGGTAATTTGGGTGATAACTTTACTAATCCCTTCAACATTACTGTAGCGCCAGCCGAGACAGCCAATTATGTTAACAGCGATTGGCATGTTATTACCTCTCAAATGAAACCGATAAACGGTACTGAAAGTTTTCAAAAATCAACCTGGATTGATGGTAATTTTTTAGGCTCAATTACTGTACCTGCTGACGTAGCTGCAAATGTTAATTTCTCCAGTATTGTTTTAGGCTCGCCATCGACAAATGTTCAGGGAGCCAATGACAATGATTTCAGAGGATTAATCGACGACCTTCGAATCACTTTTGATCCCGTGTCATACGCTGATATTGCTAACTATGGCATGTTCACTACGCCGGATATTGAGCCATCGGATCTTTTTGTAATTAGTCAAACAGACTCCATTGAAGAGATTGAATTATTAACGGCTGGTACTGGACCACTCAATACACTTGCCTTACCTGATGACGCAGGTGATGTTTACTTTGAATTTGGTGAAGATGGAACGGGCCTATTAATTCCAAACGATCCAACGAAATGGCCTGAGTTAGCGGATGTGGGATCCGTGACGATCAAGGCAGGGTTCAACGGAATCGCAGCTGGTGCGGGTGATGACACCTTGCTAGGTAGCGATGCAAATTCTGAGGTATTCGCTCCAGGATCATTTAATGAATTCGGAAATATTGTTTACGGTGGTGATGACGATAACAATGCCACAGTCGATTATGTGGACTACCGTTCAGAAAGCGAATTTACCACTCAGACTGTCGAAGCTACTACAACTGTCGATGTTCTTACAGTGGGCGGCGCATATGAAACACAAGTAATAACTGAAGAGCGGCAATTTAACGGTGTCGTCCTAGCCCTCAAAGACAATACTGGTGAAGACGGCTATGCAACCGTACAAAGATCCCTTTCCGCTTTTGATGAGATTTCATCCATTGAAGGTGTACTTGGAAGTACAAAAAATGATGCCCTTGATGCGAGCCAGATTGGCGCGAGTGGCGCAGTCTTGGCTGGTTTTGAAGGTGATGACTTATTGATCGGTAGCGATGCGAAAGACGTTCTGGTTGGTGGGTCCGGTAACGATACCCTAGTGGCTGGTAATGAGCTGTCAGGTGTAAATCTTTTAGAAGGCGGCTTGGGTAAGGATACGATCGTAGCCTCTGGGGCGAAAGATTTATTTTTCGTTCGACTGGGTGACGATCTTAGCTACCCTACCTCATCAGGCAGTGGCTACACGAACTCAGGTAGTGGCTACAGCACTACTAAAGAACAAGTAGTCGATTTTCAATTGTCAGGCGATTCAGCAAAGTTTGTAGGTAGAGACAACCTGGTAAAAGATGAATTCTTATTCGTAAGTGATAACACATCAGTAGTAACTGCAGACTTCAATAACAACACTAAGGTACTGACCATTTCGTCTGTCAGCGCGTCATATAGTGGCTCATATAGCGGAGCGTATAGCAGCTCATATAGTGTGGCAGTCGATATCAAAACGGAGAGCGGTACGCCGACGACAAGTTATTACGACGCTATAACTCAGCGTACCGTTGACTACACTGTTTCTGCATTCGTCGTTCAGGGTCAACCAATTATTAACAATACACCCGATCTCTCAGGCGTATTGTTAGCTGGAAGTGCTTACTCAAGTGTGTTGGCTGCTACTGCTGAATCGGTTACCCGAGTTGGACTTTTGCGCCAGCGTATGGGTGAGTTGATCGATACGGCGGGCGTAGCTGATGCTGTTGTGGGTGGACGTGAAGATGACATCATTGTGTTATCAGGCAAGGGATCGGAAATCAAAGGTGATTTAGCGATCGGTGGTCAAGGATCGGATTTGTATGAAGTGCGTATGGTGAGTGATTTGCGTAGTGCAGCTGACACCACGGCAATTGAGCATGACAACATAACGATTCGTGAAATGGGTGCGCGGGGTGGAAGCAATAACCACGACGGTATTTTTATTGAGGGCGTGAAGGATATTTGGAGCGACATCACACTAGCAAGAAGTAGTGATGGTAAATCGTTAGAGATTGACTACAAGCAGTACACCCACAATGATTTAACTGGTACGTATATTCAGCAAAGCCAAGGCGAGCTTAATGTATACAAGCAATATGATTACAAGGCACCGTACTATCGCGTAGAGAAACTTGCCTTACAAGATGCAGATGATGGCACGACGACTATCTTTAATCTTGGGATGAATGCCAAGGCGGGAACGGCAGATAGTATTGCAGGCTTTAAAGAAAAGATAAGTGCAGTGGAATTCGACACATCAGTTAGTACTGACCTAGAATTCGATGGCGAGAACCATTGGCTGGTGGGTTCGGGTAAAGATATTTATAACCTAAGCGGAATAGAGAACGATGCTGTAGTCATGCTTACTGGATACGATTCCGCTGATAAATTGCAGTTAAGCAATGACTTTGTCTATGAGTATTTTGACTACGAGGCAGATGGTGATCTTGAAGCCTTGTTCGTACAGGCTGGTATAGGCGGCGACAATGTCTTAGATACTGGTAGAGATGGCGTACTAGTGGTTGCTCAACAAGACAGTACTACGGGCTCACCTATCGATCACTGGATGATTTTGATGT
>JAIPCX010000033.1 GCA_021737945.1 Polynucleobacter sp. | reverse complement strand
CTCGAGTCATCGAATATCAAATTCTTCAGGATTCAAACCTGAGCGCTAAAATTTTGTCACCCTACAGTCGCTTGCCTCAGCTGAACTATAACCACTACGGCGATAACGAAGGCAGTCTTAGCTGGAGCCTCGCTTCCGAATTTACGCGCTTCTTTAACTCTACGGTGCCGGTGGTTGGAATGCCGCGACAGGGCGATCGCATGGTGTTAAATCCACGATTGACCTATAACTATTCTAGCGGCGGGTTTTTTATACGCCCCAGCGTTTCTGCGCACCAGACTGTCTATAATCTTGACGATACAGTAAACCCAGCAATGAAAGCGCCATCACGATTTCTACCGACGTTATCGATTGATACCGGTCTTATTTTTGAACGTGATGCTAGCTTGTTTGGTAATTCTGCTGTGCAAACTCTCGAGCCTCGTTTATTTTATACTCGCACGCCGTATAAGCGGCAAGATTCGCTGTTGTATCCTAACTTCGATTCAAGTGAAGCAGATTTCAACTTCGCCACCGTGTTTAGAGAAAATCGTTTTGTGGGCAGTGATCGCATCGGTGATTCCAATCAGTTGACCTCAGCGATGATGACACGCTTCCTAGAAACGAATGGTGTCGAGAGAGTCCGTCTGGCAGTTGCTCAACGCTTCTCATTTGAAGATCAGCGGGTTACGATTGGTTCATCGACTACCCCTTCCTCCGAAACACGTTCTGACTTATTATTTTTAGGTTCAGGGCGGGTGACTGATCAGCTACGTTTAGATTCGAATTTTCAGTATAGTCAGACGCGTACTGAGTTGAGTCGCATGAATCTAGGCGCTTTCTGGCAGCCGGCGCCAATGAAGGTTTTGAATACGCAATATCGTCGCGATGTTCGTAATTTGCCGAATGATCCCAACTCCAATTTTGAGTTGATAGATATTTCAACACAATGGCCCATTGGAGATCGTTGGTATGGTGTTGGAAGGGTTAGCTACCTGATTAAGGAAAGTAAACTCGGTCAATCTCTCGCCGGCCTAGAGTACAAAGCCGATTGCTGGATTTTTAGAATGATTGGCCAAAAAGTTCCAACTGCGCAGGGTGTGTCGAATACGATGTTCTTCCTGCAGCTGGAATTTAATGGATTGTCTATGCTGGGAGCAAATCCTATGAAGGCGCTGCGAGCTAACGTGCCTGGCTATCAACCCTTGGGTCAGACGGACTATCCCTACGAAACTTATTAACTGTGACTATGACCAAAATTGGTGACATCGTGTTGACTGTGATTGAACGTTTTTTTTATCTGTCGGTAGTAGCTATGCTGTTGAGTTCAAGTAGTTTTGCGCAAGATAAGACTGCTGCTAAACAACCCCTTTTAGTGGATGCCATCGTTGCTGTTGTTAACACCGATGTCATTACGCTAAAAGAATTGGATGATCGGGTGCGTTTAGTTGAGCAGCGACTCAAACGTCAAAATACGCAAATGCCTCCGCGTGAAGTATTGCAGCGTCAATTACTCGAACGAATGATAGTCACACGAGCTCAAATGCAGTTGGCTAGAGATAGTGGCATTCGGGTTGACGACATTATGTTAGACCGTGCTGTGTCTCGCATAGCCGAGCAAAATCAGTTATCACTTCAAACCTTCCGTGATCAACTTGAGCGAGATGGATTGTCATTTGCACGATTTAGAGAAGAAATCCGCGAAGAGATTACCTTGCAACGTTTGCGTGAGCGTGAAGTCGATAACAAATTGCAGATAGGTGAATCAGAAGTTGATAATTATCTGGCGGCATCTGCGGGTAAGAACGATGCCGGACAACAGGAATTAAGCATAGCGCAAATATTAGTGCGGGTGCCAGAAAATGCATCGCCTCAGCAAATAGCGGATCGTCGTAAGCGTGCCGAGACCGCAATCGCGCAACTAAAATCTGGTGCTGATTTTGCTAAGACCGCCGCTAGTTTTTCTGACGCCGGCGATGCGCTAAACGGCGGCGACCTCGGTTGGCGCAGCGTTTCGCGCTTACCGCAATTGTTTGTCGATGCGGTAGAAAAAATCAATGAAGGTGAAATTGCCTCCTTAGTGCGTAGTGCTAATGGTTTTCATGTGCTCAAACTGAATGGCCGTCGTACTGCCTCGCTAGCGAAAGGTGCGTCAGGCACTATGGTGCAACAAACGCGCGCGCGGCACATACTAATTAAGGTCAATCAGATCATCTCTTCGGCCGAGGCGCGTCGCAAATTGGTAGAGTTGCGAGAACGTTTAGACAATAAAGCGGCAAAATTTGAAGATTTAGCTCGTCTCTATTCTAATGATGGATCGGCGAGTAAAGGCGGCGATCTTGGTTGGATTTATCCTGGCGATACTGTGCCAGAGTTTGAGCGTGGTATGAATGCGTTGAGTCCCGGTGAAGTTTCTCAGCCTATCGAATCACCGTTTGGTTTTCATTTGATTGAAGTTTTAGAACGCAAGACCGAAGAAGTCTCGCGTGAGCGTCAACGCATGATGGCGCGCCAGTCATTGCGCGAGCAAAAACTGGATGAAGCCTATGAAGATTGGTTACGTCAGCTGCGTGATCGCGCCTATGTCGAGTATCGACTAGACGAATTCAATCAGCGTCAGCCGTAATCGGTCGGCTGTATGTTTTGTCCGCGCATTGCCATTACCTGCGGAGAGCCTGCGGGTGTAGGGCCAGAGATTTCTGTACGTGCGGCCTTAGAAACGGCTGACAGTGAAATTGTTTTAATTGGTGATGCCATCCAAATTAAGTCACTGGCTGCGCAAATCGACCCTCATCAAATTATTCACTTAATTAAAGCGGGTGATCTTGCAATAGCACCGAGACAAGCGGGCCGCATTCAGGTGATTGACTGCCCGCTAATGGTTAGGCCGATTCCTGGCCAGCTCGATCCTCGTAATGGGCGATCTGTACTGCAAACGCTGGATATCGCGATTGATGGTGCCCTGCATCAGCAGTTTGATGCGATAGTCACTGCGCCTGTTCAAAAAAGTACTATCAATGATGCCGGAGTCGCTTTCACCGGCCACACCGAATACCTCGCCGAAAAAACAGCTACAGCGCAAGTGGTGATGATGTTAATGGGTCCTGCAGGTGATTACACCTTGCGCGTTGCATTAGCGACGACTCATTTGGCATTGAAAGATGTCTCAGCAGCGATCACTCAATCTGAGTTATTACGAACGTTGGAAATTATTCACCATGACTTAGTTCATCGCTTTGGTATTTCTGATCCGAGAATTTTAGTCGCCGGTCTGAATCCCCATGCAGGCGAGGGTGGTTATCTTGGCCGCGAAGAAATCGATGTCATTCAACCTGTCATCAATCAATGTCGCAGTAAAAATTGGCAAGTCTATGGCCCCTATCCAGCAGATACTTTGTTTCAATCAAAATATCTGAAAGACGCAGATTGTGTGCTGGCGATGTATCACGATCAGGGTTTGCCCGTACTTAAGTTCGCTACTTTTGGTGAAGGTGTGAACATCACCTTGGGTCTGCCTATTATTCGCACCTCGGTTGATCATGGCACAGCACTGGATATTGCTGAGCAGGGTTTGGGTCTGGCAGATCATTCGAGTATGAGTGCTGCTTTGCATGCCGCTATAGAGATGATTCATGCATCGCGCAGCACGATTCAATGAAGCATATTCCACGTAAGCGATTTGGTCAGAATTTTTTGACGGACAGGCATGTACTGAACGAGATTATTCAGTCGATTGCACCGCAAGCCGATGATGTGATGGTGGAGATTGGTCCCGGACAAGGTGCGATGACATCCTTGCTGCTGGATGGTGTTAATCAATTGCAGGTGGTGGAGTTAGATCGTGATCTGGTTCAAATTTTGGAAAAAAAATTCCAACATCGGGCGTTAAAAATACATTCAGGCGATGCGCTTAAATTTGATTTTTCATCGCTGGCACAAACAGATAAAAAATTACGCGTAGTGGGCAATCTGCCTTACAACATCTCAACGCCACTATTATTTCATCTGGCTGATTTTGTTGACTGCATCATCGATCAGCATTTCATGCTGCAAAAAGAAGTCGTGCAGCGTATGGTTGCCGCACCCGGCAGCAAAGACTATGGTCGGCTCACTGTCATGCTGCAGTGGCGCTATCAGATGGATTTATTATTTATTGTTCCACCGACGGCATTTGATCCACCGCCCAAAGTAGAGTCAGCTATTGTGCGCATGAAGCCGCTAGCTCAGCCGCTAGCGTGTGATCAGCACAAGCTTGAGCAAGTGGTCACCAAGGCGTTCTCGCAGCGTCGCAAGGTGATTCGGAATTGTGTGGCCGGCATGTTCACTGAAAGTGATTTGATCAATGCGGGTATTGATCCTCAAACCCGGCCAGAGACAGTAGCGTTAGCTCAGTACGTGAATCTGGCGCGCGCTTTATAAATTAATCAATAGCGACGAGCTTCTTAAGCGTCGCGTTCTATTAATTCAATTTTATAGCCGTCGGGATCTTGCACAAAGGCGATTACCGTAGAGCCACCTTTAACGGGGCCAGCTTCGCGGGTTACATTGCCGCCAACAGCTTTAACGGCAGCGCAGGTAGCTGCAGCATTCTCTACACCGATGGCAATATGGCCATACGCCGTGCCCATATCATATTGAGTGGTGCCGTAGTTGTAGGTCAGCTCTAGCTCTGCCTGATCAGGATTAGCTTCATAGCCCAAAAAAGCTAGTGAGTATTTTTGATCAGGGCGATCAGTCGTTCGTAGTAATTTCATGCCCATGACTTTGGTATAAAAATCAATCGATCGCTGTAGGTCGCCAACGCGAAGCATGGTGTGAAGAAATCGCATAGTCTTTTTTCGGGATACGTTAAATGTGAGGATAGTCTCAGAGGCTGATGAAATTAGCAGCCGCTTAGCGGTGATTCAAAATTCGGGCAGCTGATGTGATTCGTGATCACGTAATGCTTTACGAGCGATTTCAAATTCTGGCAGCACAGATTGCACCGTCGTCCAAAATTGTGGTCCATGATTCATCTCTCTCAGATGTGAGAGCTCATGCGCCACCACATAGTCGATATTCGGTAAAGCAAAATGCATCAAACGCCAGTTTAGTCGTATGCGACCATCCGCCGTGCAGGAACCCCATTGCGTACTAGCGGATGAAAGTGCGAAGCTAGAAAACTGTACACCGAGTTTTTCTGAATAGATAGCGAGGCGGTCAGCAAATACGCGCTTAGCTTCGCCTTGCAACCAACCCTGAACGCGATCTTTGAGCTGTTGCTCAGTTGCCGAGCCAGGCAGGCTGATATGCAATTCGCGCTGGTCTTCATCAAACCGCGCGCCGACGGTGCTGTTAAAGGCAATGCGAAGCGTAATATCGGATCCCAGATAAGGAAGCTTAGCGCCATCGCGCCATTCCATCGGTGGCCGCAAGCGACGCACTGAACGCTCTCGCTGTTCATTTATCTTTTTAAAAATCCATGCTTGTTTGGCGCTGATAGCGGCTTCGATATCCATCATCGTCAGCCACTGAGGAGCTGTGACGCGCAGTCCATCATCATCGATAAGAAAGCCAACGCTGCGGCGACGTGAACGTAGCAAGCGATAGTCTAAAAAGTGCGTACCAAAATGCAGCCGGCGATGATTCGGTGGGATGGCAGGATCGGGTGCAATAGCGTTTGGCGGCGGAGAATTCGCGCTATTTTGGCTGCCGTCAGAAAAAAAAGCGTCGAGCAGCGAAAGCTGATTCGGATCGGCTAGTTTTTTTCTCAGAAACTGCTTGATGGCCATGAGGTAGCGAATTTAGAGTGACTTTTCATTCAAATAAGCAGCGGGACTTAACGCGCGCATCTCAGATTCTATCCAATTTTCGGCTTTGGCCATTAATTCTGCTGAATTCATGCCTTCAGAGGCTATCGGAGCGCCAATCGACACGGTGATTAGTCCCGGTTTTTTAATAAATGCATTGCGCGGCCAGCAGTCACCAGAATTCATGGCGATCGGTACCACAGGAACACCCGTACCAATCGCGAGTATCGCACCACCGGCTTTATATTTCCCTTGTTGACCTACAGCAGTGCGTGTCCCTTCGGGGAACATGATGACCCATTGACCATCATCTAATCGTTTTCTTCCGGTAGTAATTACTTGCGACATCGCATCGCGACCTTTGCTGCGATCAATCGCAATCATGCGCAGCATGCCTAATCCCCAACCAAAAAAAGGAATGTAGAGCAGTGATTTTTTTAATACAAAAATCAGAGGGCGCGGCATCAGCCAGCAATAAAAAATCGTTTCCCAGGCAGACTGATGTTTGGAGAGTAGGATGACAGGCGCATCGGGAAGATTTTCCAGCCCCTTGACTTCCCATCGTATGCCACAGATAAAACGTGCAGCGAGAATGATGAATACATTCCAGCGCGTGACCATCCAATAGCGCTGGCGATAAGGTAGGAGTACGAAGCCAAAGCAAGCAGTAGCCCAAATCACGGTCGCTACGACAATCACCAGCGCAAATAATACTGAACGCATCAACTGCAACAATCGTGTCATTCAAACTCCAAGAATAGTTAGCGCAGACAGTGCTAACCGTAAACACATTATTTTTTCTTTTGCAGGGCAGCGCGTGCCATTTCAACTGTCTCAGGGACGATCTCATCGGCGTGCAGCAAACGATCGACCATCATCGCCAGATTATCGAAAATTTTGGTGCCGTGTGGCAGACCGCCCGCAGCTAGAGTTTGTTCGCCTTTGCCAGTCATTACCAAGTACGGAGCTGCACCGACTTGTTCTGCAGCTTGCAGATCACGTAGTGAATCACCGACCATAGGAACATCACGCAAACTGACGCTAAACCTTTGGCCAATTGAGAGCAGCATGCCGGGTTGAGGTTTACGGCATTCGCAGTGTTCTTTGGGGCTATGCGGGCAGAAAAAAATTGCATCGATTCGCGCGCCAGCCATTTGCGCGGTTTGATGTAGTTTGTGATGCATGGCGCCCAGGGTTTTCATATCAAACAAGCCGCGTGAAATACCAGCCTGATTGGTCGCCACCGCCACGCGATAGCCCCGTTGATTTAAGCGTGCAATCGCCTGCATGGAGCCGGGTATAGGTTTCCACTCATCGGGGGATTTGATGTACTGATCGGAGTCAAAATTAATGACTCCATCGCGATCCAGAATGATGAGCTTCATCCGGTGATCCTTCGCACTATCATTAGGCCGCTAGCCTGGAAATATCCGCCACACGATTCATCATCGCATGCAAAGCTTGCAGTAATGCGAGGCGATTAGCGCGCAATGCAGCATCCTCAGCCATCACCATCACATCATTAAAAAACGCATCGACATCAACGCGTAATGCCGCCAAGGCTTTTAAGGTCGAAGCGAAATCGCCTTTGGCAAAGGCTTGGTCAACTGCCAGTCTTGCTTCCACCATAGCGCCATACAGCCGCTGTTCTGCAGGCTCGACTAATAAGGCTGGTTGAACTTCGCTATGCGGAGCTTCATTTTTTTTCAAAATATTGGTAATGCGTTTATTCGCAGCAGCGAGTGAGATTGCTTCAGGTAGAGCAGCAAACGCTTTGACGGCATCGAGCCTATCCAAAATATCATCCAGTCGGTCGGGCGATTGCGAAACGACCGCTTCAATCGCATCTTGTGCATGGCCGCGATCTCGTAGTAAGCCACGCAAGCGGTCATACACAAAGATTTGTGCGTCATGCGCTGGATCAGTAAATTGCGCATTACCCTGAAATTGTTTCGCCGCTTGTAGTAAAAGGTGCGACAGCGACAATGGTAAACGTTGTTCAATCAGCATACGCAGTACACCCAATGCATGGCGACGTAAAGCAAAGGGATCTTTGTCGCCCGTTGGTGCTAAACCAATACCCCAAATACCGACGAGCGTTTCTAATTTATCAGCCAGCGCAACAACCGTTCCAGTTTGGGTGCTGGGTAAAGCATCACCAGCGAAGCGCGGTTGATAATGTTCGCTAATGGCGAGCGCAATATTTTCTGGTTCGCCATCATGGCGTGCGTAGTAGGTTCCCATGATGCCTTGCAGCTCAGGGAATTCACCGACCATGTCAGTTAATAAATCAGCTTTTGAAAGTTGCGCAGCTCGTTTGGCTTGCGCTACATCAGCGCCCAGTGATTCGGCAATCGCTGCTGCAATGGCGACGACGCGCTCATTGCGTAGCGCTTGCGAGCCGAGTTTGTTGTGGTACACCACGCTAGCCAAACCGGGTAGTCTATCGATGAGTTTTTTCTTTTTGTCTTGCTCGAAAAAGAATTTAGCATCGGATAAACGTGGTCGAACTACACGCTCATTACCACCGATGATATGACTTGCATCATTCGTTTCTATATTTGAGACGATGAGAAAGCGAGAACGCAGCTTGCCTTGAGTATCTGTCAGCGCAAAATATTTTTGATTAGTCTGCATGGTCAAAATCAGACATTCTTGCGGCACAGATAAAAATGCCGAATCAAAATTACATTCATAAACCACAGGCCATTCAACCAATGCTGTGACTTCATCTAGCAGCGATTCGGGCATCAGAATCTGATCACCGTTTGCCTTGGCTAGCAAAGCACTACGTATCTTTTCTTTTCGCTCGGTGTAACCGGCGATGACGCGACCGGTCTCTTGCAGAATGTTTGCATAGCGAGTCGCAGTTGGAATGCTGAAGGAAGTTTCTTTGCTAAGAAAACGATGTCCCAGTGTGGTATTCGACGATTCCAATCCGAGTAATTTGAGTGGAATAATCGTTTCATTTAACAGTGCAATCAAGCCATGTACCGGGCGAACAAATTGCACGGTCGTGCCGTCCGGTTTCTGGTAACTCATCACTTTAGGTATAGGTAGTTTTGTGATGCTTTCTTCTAGCGTCGTTTGAAGTCCTTCGGCGAGTGATTGACCGGGCGCTGTGTAGGTGAAGAAAAAACTATCCGCTTTGCCGTCGCTGGCCCGTTCTAATTCGCTTAGAGCAATACTCTCGCGACCAGCTAGGGTTGCCAACGCAGCTAATTTTTTAATTAAAGGTGCGGCTGGTTGGCCTTCTTTGTCGAGCGCTACCGAAACAGGAAGAACTTTTTCACGAATTTGTTTGTCAGGAGATGCAAGACGCACACCTTCAATTTCAACCGCTAGTCGACGGGGGCTTGCATAGGCCGTAAAGCTCGCACCATCGTCTATAAATGTGCGTGAGGAGAGTCCATTGAAAAGTGCCGAGGCAAAGGCATCACCCAACTTGCCTAGTACTTTTGGGGGCAGTTCTTCAGTCAGTAATTCAACCAGCAGTGTTTGCTTCATGTTGTTTGGTGTAGTAAGTGCGTTTGTTTCTGAAAATATCAGGCGGCTTTGCTGGTGTCACCCAGCATAGGGAAGCCGAGTTGTTCGCGTGACGCGTAATAAGCTTGAGCAACGGCACGTGCCAGATTGCGTATGCGTCCGATGTAGGCCGCGCGCTCAGTCACCGAGATCGCGCCACGTGCATCGAGCAAATTAAAGGTATGCGCCGCTTTCAGCACCATTTCGTATGCGGGTAACGCTAACGGTACGGCCATTAGTCGCTGTGCTTCAGATTCGTAGTTGGTGAACAGCGAAAACAAAAAATCGGTATTGGAATGCTCAAAGTTGTAGCAAGACTGTTCAACTTCGTTTTGGTGAAACACATCGCCATAGGTGAGACGTTGAGTTAAGCCACGCTCTTGCCATTCGGTCCAAACTAAATCAAAGACGTTTTCTACGCCTTGCAAATACATCGCTAATCGCTCAATACCATACGTTATTTCGCCGAGCACAGGTTTGCAATCGATGCCGCCGACTTGTTGAAAGTAAGTAAATTGAGTCACTTCCATACCATTCAGCCAGACTTCCCAACCCAGACCCCAGGCACCAAGAGTTGGATTTTCCCAATCGTCTTCGACGAAGCGCACATCGTTCTCAGTTAACTTCAAGCCGAGTGCTTCAAGTGATCCTAAGTACAGATCTAAAATATTTTCTGGAGCCGGTTTGAGTACGACTTGATATTGATAGTAGTGCTGCATGCGATTTGGATTTTCGCCATAACGTCCATCTTTGGGACGACGTGACGGCTGCACATACGCAGCACGCCAAGGCTCAGGACCAATCGCTCGTAGAAAAGTGGCAGTGTGTGAGGTACCAGCGCCGACTTCCATATCGTAGGGTTGCAGTAGCGCGCAGCCTTGCGCGTCCCAGTAGTCCTGGAGTTTGAGAATAATTTGCTGGAAACTTGGTTTGGTCGTCATGAGAAACTAGTGTTGATGACAGTAAATCGCTCGCTGAGCGAAGTGCCGATCATTGTTGCGGGAGATTAGTTTCCCGGATGGTTAAGGAACACCGAGATTTTATCCGCTTTTCCGCGCTTGACGGCCGATAAACCAGAGCCCAAGCAGGAGTAGCGAAGCTAGTCCAACGACAGGCAGATTACCCAGTCGTATGTAGGGTGTTATTCCCTTCATGCCTTGCACATCAGCCTCTAGGGTGGCGCGCGTCCAAGGCGGCAGCTGGGAAAGCACTCGCCCCTGACTATCGATGACAGCGGTGGCACCCGTATTGGTGGCGCGCAGCATAGGACGTCCAGTTTCCAATGTGCGCATTTGCGAAATCTGCAGATGTTGCGGTAGCGCGATGCTGTCACCAAACCATGCAATATTCGAAACATTTAATAGTAGGGTGGGTTCCGGGCTACCTCTATCGATCGCGGCGGCAATTTGCGCAGCGATTTCTTCACCAAACAAATCTTCGTAGCAGATATTCGGCAAGACCCGCTGATCGCGCACATCAATCGGCGCTTGGTACAAATCACCCCGACCAAAATCACCCAAGGGTATGTGCATCATGTCGACAAACCAGCGCGCACCGGGCGGTATGAATTCACCAAAGGGTACTAAGTGATGTTTGTCGTAACGATACGGCGTTGCTTGTGCAAAGGAAAAGCCGATCAGACTGTTGAGGTAGATTCCGGGGCTGGGTGACCATGGAATGCCAACCAGTAGCGTACTATTATTTTGCAAGGCGAAACGGGCAAGGTTTTCGAGATAATTTTCAGGCAGCTGCGTTGATAACAACGGCACGGCTGTTTCGGGTGTGGCGATCAAATCAGCAGGTGCTTCAGTGATCATTTCACGGTAGAGTGCCAGCGATTGCAAAACGTGATCTTCATTAAATTTCATCTGCTGAGGAACATTCCCTTGCAACAAACGAACGCGTATCAATGATCCATTCGCTTCGGTCCAGTGGATACTCTTTAAGTAGTTACCTAGACCGAATACTATGATCATCAAAGCAATCGCGATACGATTGAAGTAAGTAGTTTGAAACATCCAAGCGACACAGCCGGCAATCACCGTGCAAAGCCATCCGATACCATATACACCCAAGACAGCGGCATAACCTGAGAGAGGGCTAGCTGTGTGCGCATAGCCAGTAGCTAACCAAGAGAAGCCAGTAAAAATCCAATTGCGGGTCCAGTCAGCCAGCATCCAGCAAGCCGGTGCGATAGCTAGTGCAGCGACTCCTGCATGCTTGATACGCAAAGTAATACGTGCGCCCACCCAAAGAGCGAAGCCATACAATAATCCCAGGCTGCATGACAGCAGCATGATGGCAATAATTGCCAACCATGCGGGTAAACCCCCATAGGTATGCAGGCTAATCACTAACCAATACGTGCCCGCCATGAGTAATGCGCTGGAGAATACCCAACCCAGCAAGAATGCATCGCGAGGGCGAGACACGCGAATAAAAAAATGAATTAGCAGTGCTAGCGTGGCGATTTGTAAAGGCCACCAACCAAAAGGCGCAAATGCGAAAACAGTGACTGCTCCCGCAATTAAGCAAGACAGCAGTGTGTTACTGGAGAGGGGCTGATGCTCAAGCTCAGGCGTTCTGAGAGGATCTGCGGTATCAGCTGAGGATAAGAACATCAGAGTCAAGGCGCGATGTAATTCGCACCAGCATCAGCTGGTTTCTACCGTCGGATGCTGCGGTAATTTTTCTACCAGCAGCACATGCACTTGTCGTGCATCAGAACGTAATACTTCAAAGCGCAGATGATTGATTTCGAACTCTTCACCTTTGCGTGGCATGCGTCCCAGATGATTAGCTACCAAACCACCAATGGTGTCGACATCTTCGCTGGTGAGCTGCGTTCCTAAGATTTCATTGAATTGCTCAAGTTCAGTCAGGGCACGCACACGCCAACGCGGACCGAAGTCACCTTCTTTATCTGCAAGGATATTGTCTTCGACTTCATCGAAATCATATTCATCTTCAATGTCGCCAACGATTTGCTCTAGTACATCTTCAATCGTAATCAAGCCAGCAATGCCGCCGTATTCATCAACGACCATAGCGATGTGATTTCGGTTAGCGCGGAAATCACGCAACAACACATTTAATGGTTTTGATTCGGGGATAAAAACAGAAGGGCGCAACATGTCGCGCACATCGAAATCTTCTTGCGCGTAATAACGAAGTAAATCTTTGGCTAACAAGATGCCGACCACTTTGTCACGATCGCCTTCCACCGCTGGAAAGCGGGAATGCGCTGTGCTCAGCACCATCGGTATCCATTCTTCGATGGGGCGCGCAATATCGACGACGTCCATTTGAGAACGAGGAATCATGATGTCGCGGGCACACAAATCAGATACTTGGAAAACGCCTTCGATCATCGATAGGGCATCCGCGTCTATCAAATTGCGCTCGTGCGCATCGTGCAGAATTTCGAGAAGTTCGCTGCGATTCTCAGGTTCGGGAGAAATCAGCGCTGTTAAGCGCTCGAACAGGGAACGATGGGGCTTGTGTGGGGTAGCCGTTGAGCTACCCGGGGGATAGTCTTGCATATGGCGAGGTGCCAGAGTCTAGGAATGCATAGGATACCGTAAAAAATTCCGTGCTCGGAGAAAACAGTAAAAAGTTTTATCAAATTAAAAATGAATGCATTAATTTTGTTTCATTTTTTCAATTATTTATTGCGGTAGTGGTTAACCTTTGTATCGTTAGCGCACATCGTTGCTCAATTAGCAGAACTATCTTTTCGATTAGTTCATGTCGGACAAAACCTTTGATTGGATCAGCTTGCAACTTTCGAGCTGTTGCGGGAAGAGATTTTGCCAGCTCCACAATCCTTTTTTTAGCTTGGGGCTTTGCAAGACCGGCTTCTTCTGCAAATTGCTCCCAGTGCCGAGTATGTACTTCGCCGAATTTATATTGACTACCAATCTTCATTGCCATTTTCTGCGTGAGTTTTGGATAAATGGCTGTTGAGAGTATGTCGTAAGAAGGCGATAAGAAGCATGCTTTGGCGGAGTGCAGCAGGGAGAAATTTTTGGCATGTGCATCATGATTACCTATCAAGGCATTAAATATCACGTAGTCGAATAGTCTTAAGATTTGAGGAGCATTCGGTCGTGTAACGCGACGTACCAAATCAAAACACTGAGCCAGATTTGGGCCGCCTTCATTTTGATATTTCATTTCAGATGCTACGGCTAAAGCCTGGCAGAAATCTTCTTGATGAAGACGTCGACGCCGCCCTTCCGAATCAACAATTCGATCGTATCTCTCAACTAACAAAAACGAACGATCGCGCAAAGTGTGAACCATTACAGGAGCGGAATTGAGACGCATAGCAGCTGCCAATGCCATACAAAATCCCTCGTTGATAACGCTTCCGTCAACCCCTTGAATAGCTGGTTTTAAGATGTGAGAACTGGGCGTACCGTTACGGGGTAAGCCTATGCGAGTGCCATCAAAAATAACGGGAAGTTTGTCTTGAGCGCCAGCCAATGAAAGTCGTAAACCATCGTTGCCCGCCAACATAGGGCGACGAGGTAACTCATCCAAAATGGCTAACAGTTCATCATCAGTCAGCCATTGAACATCATCGTCTTCAGGAAAGTGGTGAGTTGCTTGTCCTTGCTCTAAAAACGTTACAGCCCCCGCACACTCACCACCAAGATGCTCTAACAATGCAAAGTCATTCTGACCAGAGACCTGCAACTGCTGAGCTATTAGTCGTCGCATTTGACCCTCAGGTAGCAGTCCCGCAAAGAAGGGGCGTGCGAGCTGATCGTCAAAGGGTTCGGTTTGCAGTGGCAACGAGCACGACAATGAAGCGCCATTAGGATTTTGCAGAAACTCTGGCGTGTACTGAAAGCTAAGCCGCCCATTAGTTGATTCTAATGTGCCGACATGTTCGTTAAATAAATAGACTAGTAATTTATGCGCCATGTGCACTGACTTCATCGGCTGACGATGGCAAACCATCCAAGTTAATCACTCCGCCAAGTGCATTAAGCACGCGCATGACAGAGTCCAGACGAACGGTAGGTTTACCGGCTTCGAGGTCAACGATGAAACGCACGCCCACGCCAGCTGCCAGAGCTAGTTGAGGTTGCGTCAGGCCTAATTGTCTTCTTGCTGCGCGAAGCACTGCGCCTAGCTGCTGAGGAGATTGGATGGTCGCCATAGTCTCATAATTACCCGTTCGGTAAATTATGAGTTATTTTCTGAGTTTTTACAATAAAATACACCGGTCGGGAAATAAAGTTCTGATAAGGGGGTAATATGCAGAAAATATCCCGAACGGGAATTTTAATTTCCCTATGGGCCTGCGAAATTCATTTGATAATTTCTGAAGCTTGCGCTCACTCATTTGTCTAGCGAGGCAAAAAGTGCTCAAGCTTTATTGATAAGGATCGGGAATACTCAGCTTAGCCAGTATTTCAGTTTCAAAATTTTCCATTTCCGCCGCTTCTTCATCCGACTCATGATCGTAGCCTTGTGCATGCAGTACGCCATGCACGATTAAGTGCGCTACGTGATGTTCTACCGAGCGATGCTGCTCTTTAGCTTCGCGCAGCACAACGTCTGAGCAAAGCACAATGTCAGCACGTACGATGTCATTATCGACATCAGTAGTTTCGTTATAAGAAAAAGTGAGTACGTTGGTGGCGTAGTCTTTGCCGCGATAGTCATGATTGAGTAGCCGGCCCTCTTGCTCGTTCACGAAGCGAATGGTTAATTCGGCGGGAGCGAGTTGGGCTGCTTTCACCCAACGCCGAATGCGCGGCCGAGTGATGGTGTCTGACAGACGTTCATCAGCAAACTGTACTGACAACGAGAGTTTATTTTTTTCGCTCATCTGCTTTGATAGTGGCGGTACTCGCCGCATCATAGGCATCAACAATTCGCCCTACCAATGGATGGCGCACAACATCGGCGCTGGTAAAACGAGTAAAAGCAATTCCACGTACCGAAGACAGTACATCGATGGCATCCACCAATCCACTTTTTTGCCCACGCTGCAAATCAATTTGAGTGATATCGCCTGTTACCACCGCTTTACTACCAAAGCCTATGCGCGTTAAAAACATTTTCATTTGCTCAGGCGTGGTGTTTTGCGCCTCATCCAAAATGATGAAGGCATGATTCAACGTGCGGCCGCGCATATAGGCGAGCGGTGCGATTTCGATGGCCTGTTTTTCAAACATTTTTTGGGTGCGATCAAAACCCATTAAATCGTATAAGGCGTCGTACAGTGGGCGTAAATAAGGGTCGACCTTTTGTGCCAAATCACCAGGCAAGAAACCTAAGCGCTCACCGGCTTCCACTGCTGGGCGAGTCAAAACAATACGTCGAACGGCATCGCGCTCTAGTGCATCGACTGCGCAAGCCACAGCAAGATACGTTTTACCGGTACCAGCAGGACCAACACCAAAGGTGACGTCATGTTCCATGATGGATCGTAGGTATTGGCTTTGGTGAGGAGTGCGTCCACGCAAATCAGTTTTGCGAGTTTTTAATATCGGACTCTCGATAGAGATATCTGCTGATGAATCTGCGGATGAATCTGCTACTGAATTCGCTTTAATAGACGATTTCACTGGCTTTGGAGCAGAGGTCGCTTTTAGTTCAACCAGTGCTAGCTGAACTTCTTCAATCGAAATAGCTTGATCTGCCTTGGCGTAAAATTTTTCGAGCATGGCGACTGCAACGGCAGCGTTCTCACCATCCGCAATAAATTTTTCACCACGTCTAAACAACGTCACATCCAGTGCGGCGGCAATTTGCCTTAGATTTTCATCGAGCGGACCACAAAGATGAGCTAGCTTTGTGTTGTCTAGCGGAGAGGGCGTGAAATTCTGTGTGGGGATGGTCTTTTTCATTGTTTGACCACTACGTCACCGCGCAAAGAAAAAGGGTGACTGGTTGTGATGAGAATATCAATGAACTGACCGATCAAACGACTGGCTTGCGGTCCGCCTTCAAAATTCACGACGCGATTATTTTCAGTGCGCCCCTGCAGTTCTTCTGCGCTACGCTTAGATGGGCCTTCAACTAAAACGCGCTGAACACTACCTACCATGGCATCAGAAAAGCGACGCGTGTTATCTGCAATAACTTTTTGCAAGCGTTGAAGACGAGCGAGTTTAATGTCGTGCGGTGTGTCGTCGCTAAGATTAGCCGCAGGAGTACCAGGACGTGGGCTAAAAATAAACGAAAAACTATTGTCGTAACCCACATCATCAACTAGCTTCATCAATGCGTCAAAATCTGCATCTGTTTCGCCGGGGAAGCCCACGATAAAATCAGAGGAAATCGTGACATCGGGGCGCACTTCACGTAGTCGCCGAATGATGGATTTATATTCGAGTACGGTATAGCCGCGCTTCATGGCAGCGAGTATCTTGTCTGAGCCATGTTGCGCAGGCAAATACAAATGGCTAACGAGTTTCGGTACGCGCGCGTAAACGTCAATTAATCGTTGCGTGAATTCTTTAGGATGACTAGTGACATAGCGAATCCTATCGATGCCTTTAAGCTCAGCAATATATTCGATTAACAGAGCAAAATCAGCGATATCACCATCAGCCATTGCGCCGCGATAGGCATTAACGTTTTGGCCTAACAAGGTAATTTCTTTGACACCCTGATCAACGAGATGGTTTATTTCCTTTAGCACATCATCAAATCGACGTGAGACTTCTTCGCCGCGAGTGTAAGGAACAACGCAATAGCTGCAGTATTTACTGCAGCCTTCCATAATCGACACAAAGGCACTCGCACCTTCAACTCGCGCCGCAGGAAGATGATCGAATTTTTCAATTTCAGGAAAACTAATATCGATTTGTGCTTTACCGCTTGTGCGACGTGCTTCTAATAAATCGGGTAGACGATGCAATGTCTGCGGGCCGAATACCACATCGACATACGGAGCGCGGCGGATGATGGCGGCACCTTCTTGCGATGCTACACAGCCGCCAACACCTATTACCAGTTTAGGATTTTTTAGTTTGAGTTCGCGCGCTCGGCCTAAATCAGAAAATACTTTTTCTTGCGCCTTTTCGCGCACCGAGCAGGTATTAAACAGAATGATGTCAGCGTCTTCGGGCGTATCGGTTTTGACGATACCTTCGGAAACATTCAATACGTCCGCCATTTTGTCCGAGTCGTACTCGTTCATTTGGCAGCCAAAGGTTTTGATAAATAATTTTTTTTGCATGCGGACCAAAAAAGGTGAGGCAAATAAGCGTCGCCCATTGAGCGGGAGAGCAGGTTGGCACCGGATAAGATGCCCAAAATTATAGCAGGGACAGCTCTCGTCCGTACCCTGCGTAGGCGATTTCAGGGAAGGCAATGATTTACTGCAGCCTGGGTGGCTAGAGTTACTTGACGCCAGCAACGGTGCCAACAGAGCTCAAGCTGATAATTTGCCAGTAGCCTTGGTTCTTGGTGAGCACATAAAAGGTGGTTGAGCGGAAAAATTCTTTATCTGATTTGTCAAAACGTGAAAAAACCATTTCAACCAATGCCGAATTAGCACCTTCAGCAAGCACCTTAATTGAGTTTATTTTCGAATATTTCCAGCCAGATTTTTTTAAGCCCTCGAAGTCAATCACAGGAGTATTTTTATTATCTATATGCGTTAGTTTTCCGTTGGTGATTTTTACATGCGGATAGTGATACACCTCCTCCAACGCAGGAAGATTTTCTTCGTTGAATACCTTCAGGTAGTGGCGCATTAAATCTTCAGGTGACATGCCATCTTGAGGGTGTGCAAATGCGTAAGAAAAGCTCATGAGTAGCCAGAGTATTAGGAGTATTTTTTTCATGAAGGTCTCGTTGAGTAGTTAATCAAAACAATCAGTACTCATTGGTATTGTTATAAGCGGTAATCGAATGCTGATAATGGCCGCGACGCGGGCATTATGCTATGTGAAAAAAAAGCACTTAGATCACTCTAAGTGCTTTTTTAAGTTAATTTTGTTTATTCTTACTTCATTGCAGCTTCTCTTACTTGACCCCAGCAATCAACTATTAAATTCATGAGCTTAGATTCGATAACTAATAAATAATTTTTTCCGTATAACTAGGAAGTAAAAATTACCGCCCCAAAATTTAGTATGAATAAAAGCCAGTTAACTCTAGTCCTACTTTATGTCTTTACCTGCAAGTGCAATTCGAGTGGCGCAACCTAATTTAACGACATTACGATCAAAATTCAGTTTCGGTGAATAAAAACTTAATGTTTTTAGTTCAGTACTGATGGTATTAATTTCGATTTGAGCTACGGCCGGGTTTTTAATTTCTGCAAACTTTGCCATAGCAATTTTATTTTTTTGGCAATTTACGACGTATTCATAGTGCTGAATACCATACACGCCTGTATCGACGTATTTGTGCACGGTGACGAAATTTTCAGGATTGATCGACGCAATTACAGACCATATATCTTTTGACTCTCGAATCACAACGGCGTTGGCGCCGCCCTGCTCAGCCAAATGTGCGGCTAAATCTTCAGCATTAGCATGCGAAATGCTAGCCATCATCAAAGATGCTAAAAACAAATGCTTGACCATGGTAATTCTCCTAAAAGTGATGTGTTTGATTCATTGTCAGTCGCTGCGCGTGCAATGCTTGGTTTCGCGCTGCTTTGAAAAGTAATTAGATTGGGCTTAGTTCATTGTGTTGCGTTGCAGTATATAAATCAAATTTTAATTTTTCGTGACAGATATATGAAATATTGATGACTTAAGGATTATTGTTATTTTTGAAATCAAACCATTTTCAATTAGTTAATAAAATTGAGGTAGATGCATAAAAAACAGTTAACTTTCCTTAGAAAGGGCGAATCTCAAGAGCGAACAACCAAGGGGGGATAAAAAATCGGATAGTGCGGATGCTTTCACTTGGTCTAACTAGTCAAAGACAGGGGCGAAATCCCTCTTCTTTACTTGTCATAGTTGCCGGTTGAACTGAAAAATTCAGCACAAACCCAATCTTTTGGAGTGAAGTGATGTGGAGCAAAGTAGAAAAAAGTAGCACACAAAAAAGTGTGCTTCTTTGAGAAGTAAAAAAAGCGCCCACTTACTGCTAGGCGCTTGATTTACTTAGTGAATTTTGGTGGTGATAGGTGGATTTGAACCACCGACCCCAGCATTATGAGTGCGCCATGAAAATAAAAATATCTAGTATTTGCAATGCTTTTAAGCCTGTATAAATCAAGTAGTACACAAAGTAGCACACCAATTTATGTAAAAAAATCAAACAAAAAATATTTTTTCTGTGACTGCTTCATGGCAGAATTTCGCATAAAAGAAATATCACTAGTCCTTTTTTGACTAGCACGTAAAACCATATCTCTTAATTTAAGAGATACAGCAAAACCAATCAACACTACCTACCAATGCGCTTGCCCATGGCTCTTTTTCCCATGGAAGCCACTATGCGTTGCTTGAGTTCCAATTTTTTTTGCTTGGCTTTGTGCTTCGCCATAGCGCATAAAAGCCATGGCAAGATCTTGTTTGGTGGGTTGAATTTGGCTGTTGGAACGTGCTATTTCAGCTGCTTAGGCCTGTTGCCAATGCTGATGCTTTTCTGCATCTGGCACCACAGGCACGTTACGTACTTGGGTAATGGGCTCAGCAGGCACGTTGGAAATACAGGTGTTTGAATATAGCGAACAGGTACGATGTCTTTGTAACGCATTGGTATTTCTCCTTTTATTATATTTAATCAAAAGGAAAAGACATCAGTCTGTTTGGCTCTATGTCAGCGGCTCGCCAAACAGATACACAACGCTACATTGACTTGCTACTTGCTATGCTCAAAGCGGGTGTTGAGTTGGTTTAACCTTTGATAATTTTTTTGATTTTAGATTTAAGTTTAGACCATGTTCTGAAAGCTATGGGCGGAATCCAATCTTTTTTATAGTTTTGACGCCTTAGTTTCGCAGCTTGTCTTTTTATGTGTTTGCTATCGCTTGGCCGAGCAACATACATTGTTGAATGCGCAGGGGTATCTTCATAAACTTTTTTTGAGGCCGTATAGTAATAAAGTGCGATTGATTTTCTTGTGATTTCATTTGGAGTGTTGAGGGGGTCTGGGTGCCCATGATATGAGTCAGCATCAGTATTAAAAATTACACAACGATTAAATAGAGGAGCAATGCTATCAACTTTTGCTTTCATTCCTTTATCCCAAAGCTCTAGATTACCTCCAAAATCAGGATCCCAATTTTTATTCAAATAGATAAGCATATTGATACGTCTATTTAAATGTAGTTGCTCATGAATTCTGAAATCTGCGTGAACTCCAAGTTTTCCTCCTTTAAATATCTCATGAAAACCTCCGCCGTTAAAATATGGATCACCAATCAACGAGTCAATTGTTGTAAGTCCTTCTAAAAATTGAAGGACAGGTGCTGAATTAAAAAAATGAAAAATACTACGTATTTTTTGTTCGCAACTTTCAGGCAGAATTCGTCTTTTGTGTAAGCCGCCGTAATCATTCTCAAAAAACTGGTCGTCAGCAAGTTTTTCGGTTGGAAATAGACTATATATTTCTTCAATAAACGGCAGTGGTAAAAAATTGTCGATTACGATGTGCGGAAAAGGTTCGGCAAAGCAATAAGTGCCAGATAGTTCTTCTCCAAAAGCTCTTGCTATTTTTGAGTCTAAATGTAGATTGCCATCAGCGCTAATAGGCAATGTAGCATTAGGGTAAGTTGCTGCTTCTAAGTGTTGACTCATCATTTTCCTCACTTGTGCTGATGTGAAGGCATTATTTTTACGTTTAGCAGGTGTTTGTGAGAAGGTAAACAAGCAAAGCAGAAAGTTGAAACGTGTGTTGAATGACTTTGCTGCTTACACACTTACTTGCACACCGCAGACAACTACTTACGAAACGGCGTAAAAATTGAAGGTTTTTTTAGTATTTTTTTCTCATAATCTGCAAGTACTTCCATGTAATGAGCGGGACATTAGTTACGCCCATTTGGTATGGATCCATGGCAGCGACAGCATCTGTTGGTTATATCCTATCCAGCTTAAATGGTTGCTGATTATTTAAATACGCTAAAACTATTCGTTACTCTTTTCAACAACTATAGGCTTTACTGTCACTTTTAGATTTAATAGCTAACGTTTCGTTAATGCAGGTAGATTTAATCAACATTAAAAAAATAAAATTTATGATAATTTAAATTTTTAAAAATTGTAAAGAATTACCTAACCTAGTAACCACTGCACTAAGGCTTAGAGTACTTCTGAAAGTGGTTGTCTTTATGTTAACCAGAGGTCATGTAGAAGCACTACTTTTAAATCTAGGTTTCAAGCTAGCAAAGCAGCAAAAAGTAGCACACCCAAAAGTTTGCTTCTTTGAGACGTAAAAAAAGCGCCCACTTACTGCTAGGCGCTTGATTTACTTAGTGAATTTTGGTGGTGATAGGTGGATTTGAACCACCGACCCCAGCAAAATGAGTGCGCCATGAAAATAAAAATATCTAGTATTTGCAATGCTTTTAAGCCTGTATAAATCAAGTAGCACACAAAGTAGCACACCAATTTATGTAAAAAAATCAAACAAAAAATATTTTTTCTGTGACTGCTTCATGGCAGAATTTCGCATAAAAGAAATATCACTAGTCCTTTTTTGACTAGCACGTAAAACCCTATCTCTTAATTTAAGAGATACAGCAAAACTACCCAATACTACCCACCAATTCGCTTGCTCATGGCTCTTTTCCCCATGGCAGCCACTTTGCGTTGCTTGTGTTCCAGTTCTTTGTTTGCTTGGCTTTGTGCTTCGCCATAACGCATAAAAGCCATGGCAAGATCTTGTTTGGTGGGTTGAATTTGGCTGTTGGAACGTGCTATTTCAGCTGCTTTGGCCTGTTGCCAACGCTGATGCTTCACTGCATCTGGCACCACAGGCACATTACGTACTTGGGTAATGGGCTCAGCAGGCACGTTGGAAATGACAGGTGTTTGAATATAGCGAACAGGTACGATGTCTTTGTAGCGCATTGGTATTTCTCCTTTTGTTATATTTAACCAAAAGAAAATACATCAGTCTGTTTGGTTTAATCGCCACTAGTTGTGCTGATTAAAATTACTTAATATTGTTGAGTTAATGTAACTCTGAATTATTTGTATAAAGTGCCATTAGACGATTTAGAAAAAGATCATAAAAAGAATTATGTTCATATCCTTAGATACATTTGATGGGGTTTAAATGAGTGAACGATTGACAGCTAAATCAGCAAAAAAAGTTTTAGAAATTACTGAATTAAAAAAATCTGCTGACATAGCAGAAAAAAGAAGTGCTGACAAAAAATTACTTAAATTTAATTCAAAATTAACTGATCAAATATTATCTCTTGCTACATCTGGTGAAATTTATTTTGAAATGACTATCAATAATCAGGAAACATTAGATTTTTATTTTAGCTATGCTAAAGAAAATGGTTATGATTTTTATGGATATAAAGTAAATTCAAAAAAAATATACTCTGAATTAAAAATGTGCCAAACACAGTTAGAAGAAATTGAAAATACAGATAAAAAAAATACACTAAATTTAAAAAAGAAATTTATTAGATTTGTTTATAATAATTTTAAAAATTTAGTAGAAGAATACTCATGGGTAGAAGACCTTAAAGAATCGACATTGGATTTTGAATTATCTCTCGATTCAATTGATGATTGTATAGATTGGCAATCAATCTTCGGTGACATAAAAAATTCTGGATTTTTAGAAAATTCATATCACATTAAAAGTAATAAAGATTTGTATGAGGTTATTGAAAATTTAATCTATTTTTGTGATGATGAATATCGTAATGAACTTCTAGATGAATGTGAATCATTGAAAGAATCATTAAAATCAATAGGAAAAAACCTTAATAATGTTTATCCAATAGAAGTTGAAAAATTTGAATATTATGAATTATCTTGGGACAGAAATTTAAATAAAAAAAATTTACTAGAAATAGATAGGATAGTTGCTTCAAAGACATTTTCTTCTTTTATGAAAATTTGCCCTGCAATTTTAGTGCATGAAATTTCCTCTCAAAAAATGCAAAAAGTATTGTCGTTTATTGAGAGTGAAATAAAAAAACAATCTAGTAATGGCAGAAATAATATATCGATATACTTTAATTTTAATGATTTTTCACTGAAATCATATCAATTAGCATTTGATGAAAATAAAAATGAATGCTTCGGTGTAATTGATTCTATCGCAGCTTTAAAACTTGCAATGATTTATTTGGGGTATGTAGTTGAATTTTCAGAAAAATTAGATGATGAAGAAGATAAGATATGTAGAAAAATTTTGATTAAATGGTAGATTGCAGAAAATTATTAAAAGATCATTATTTAAAAAACTCAAAAAGATACGAAATTTAGTTTGGCATAAAAATTAGGCTTTAAATGCTCAAAAAATTCATTTCAAAATTTATTAAAATCAGAAAATTGTTAAAGCCTTCAGCTGGCACATACGGTCATCAATATTATTTTAAAGAAGAAGAAAAAGATGAAAAAATAACTAACAATGTAAAAAAATTTACCGAAATGCCAGAATTTATAAGAGCAGCAAGTAGGGCAGTAGAAGAATTGAGGATAAAAAATAGATTTACTAAATGGCTATTACTTGCTGGCCCTGTGAATCGCCCCGGAAATCTTAGACACTTTCCAGCCTCTCGAAATACTGCTTTTCATATTCTACCGGTGACATCCCGGCACTCACACTGTGACGTCTTTTTGGGTTGTAAAACATTTCGATGTAATCAAAGACATCTT
>JAIPCX010000014.1 GCA_021737945.1 Polynucleobacter sp. | reverse complement strand
CCCCCTCCTCGCACCACAGAACTGTTTAACTTTTTTGGATGAAGCACATGGCAACTGAAGTCGAAACCCTGGAAAAACTCGAACGTCGCGTGACGCTGACCGTCGCTTTGGCCGAGATTAATTCGGAAGTGGAAAAACGCTTGAAGGTGCGTGCCCGTACCGCCAAGGCAGCAGGCTTTAGACCCGGCAAAGTCCCTATGAAAATGGTGGCAGCCCAGTATGGCCCTATGGTTGAAAATGAAGTCATGAACGACAAGGTCGGTTTAGCGTTTGTTCAGGCCACTTCAGCCAATAATCTTCGCGTTGCTGGCTATCCTCGTATTGAACCAAAGCCGGGTGAAGAGGTTGAAGGATCCTTGGTATTTCAAGCGACCTTTGAGGTGTATCCCGAGCTGAAAATAGGCGAACTTTCGGCTATCGAAATCGAACAAAGCCGTTCGGACATTAGCGACGCAGAAATCGACAAGACGCTCGAAATTTTGCGTAAGCAGCGCGTGCACTATCACACCAAAGGCGCGCATGACGCGCATGGCGATGGTGGTCCTGATACCTCGGCTCAAAATGGCGATCGAGTCACGATTGATTTTGTCGGCAAACTTGATGGCGTTGAATTTGCCGGCGGCAAAGCCGATGACTTCCCGTTTGTAATTGGTGAAGGTCGTATGCTGGCTGACTTTGAAAAAGCAACTATCGGCCTAAAGAAGGGCGAATCGCGTACCTTTCCGATGGCATTTCCTGAGGATTACCATGCCAAGGATTTGGCGGGTAAAAATGTTGAATTCTCAATCACGGTTAAAAACGTTGAGTGGGCTCACATGCCTGAAATCGATGCTGACTTTGCTCGCTCGTTGGGTATTCCAGACGGTGATTTGCAAAAGATGCGTGACGACGTTAGAGCCAATCTCGAGCGTGAGGTCGGTAACCGTATTAAGTCCCTAACAAAAACCAGCGTACTAGATGCATTGGTCAACGTGGCTGAGCTGGATGTTCCTAAAGCGCTGCTCGAGCAAGAATCTGAGCGTTTGGCTAACATGACGCGTGAAGACATGAAGCAGCGTGGAATGAATGTCAACGATATGCCTTTCCCGGCAGATTTATTCACTCAGCAAGCAGACCGCCGAGTACGTGTTGGATTGATTTTGTCCGAGCTGGTAAAAGCGAATTCTTTGCAGGCGACTGCTGAGCAAATTAAAGCCTTCATTGAAGATTTTGCTAAAGCCTACGAAGACCCGCAGCAAGTACTGAAGTATTACTACAGCGATCGTAATCGTTTGGCTGATGTTGAGGCGATGGTCGTCGAAGAAAATGTAGTGAAGTTCGTGCTTGAAAAAGCGAAAGTTAAAGAAGTGACGGTTGCTTTTGATGAATTGATGAATAGCAAGAATGAAAGCTAATCACCGACTGCTGATTGAGCGATTAGTCTGAACACACTAGAGACTGATTTTTTGTTTTTTGGTTTGCCGAGGATCGCTTTTATCGATCCAACGCTTTACAGTATTCATGGGAAATCAAATGACCGATAGCATCCACCGTAAATCTGCGATCGACACCGACATGCTCGGTATGGTTCCAGTCGTTATTGAGCAGAGTGGTCGTGGCGAGCGCGCTTACGACATCTACTCTCGCCTGCTGAAAGAGCGTGTGATTTTCTTGGTGGGACCGGTTAATGATCACACGGCCAACCTCGTGGTAGCTCAGTTGCTCTTCCTGGAAAGCGAAAATCCAGAAAAAGATATTTCCCTTTACATCAACTCTCCAGGTGGCTCGGTATCAGCCGGACTGGCGATCTACGACACGATGCAATTCATTAAGCCTGACGTATCAACGTTATGTACAGGTTTGGCCGCTTCGATGGGCGCGTTTCTGTTGGCAGCTGGTGCCAAGGGTAAGCGTTTCTCACTCCCAAATTCGCGCATCATGATTCATCAACCCTTAGGCGGGGCGAGTGGCCAGGCGTCCGATATCGAAATTCAGGCGCGTGAAATTCTTTATTTGCGCGAACGACTCAACAACATCTTGGCTAAAAAAACTGGTCAGAACATGGATCAGATTGGCCGTGACACCGATCGCGACAATTTTATGTCCGCCGAGCAGGCTGTCGAGTACGGCATGATCGACAAGGTCTTAACCCACCGGGCCGAGTAGTATTTTTGATAATTATCGTTCTGTTAGCGGGCTAACGCACCCCGTATTAGGCCTGCCTGCGTGACGAATTACGAATTCGCAGGTAAGATCGTTTCAAATCCATCTATTTTGCGTGCACATGTCCGATAAAAAGTCTTCCGGCGGCGAAAAATTACTTTATTGCTCATTTTGCGGTAAGAGCCAGCACGAGGTTAAAAAGCTAATAGCTGGCCCCTCGGTTTTCATTTGCGATGAATGTATTGATCTGTGTAATGACATCATTCGCGATGAGGCTTCCACCGTTGAAACAGTAGGTAGCCCCAAATCCGATCTTCCTACCCCCCAAGAAATTCTCGATATGCTGGGTCAGTACGTCATTGGTCAAGATGCGGCCAAGCGCACACTGTCTGTCGCTGTCTACAACCACTACAAACGTTTACGTCATCTCGGTAAAAAAGATGAAGTTGAACTAGCCAAGAGCAATATTCTTTTGGTCGGTCCAACAGGCTCAGGTAAGACCTTGTTAGCTCAGACTCTTGCACGTATGTTGAACGTGCCTTTCGTTATCGCTGATGCGACCACGCTGACTGAAGCGGGTTATGTCGGTGAGGACGTTGAAAATATTATTCAAAAACTGCTTCAAAACTGTAACTATGAAGTAGAGAAGGCGCAGAAAGGTATCGTCTATATCGATGAGATAGACAAGATATCGCGCAAATCAGATAACCCGTCGATCACTCGCGATGTCTCTGGTGAGGGCGTACAGCAGGCCTTGTTGAAATTGATCGAAGGCACGATGGCCTCGGTTCCTCCACAAGGTGGGCGCAAGCATCCTAATCAAGATTTTGTACAGATAGACACGACGAATATTTTATTTATTTGTGGTGGTGCGTTTGATGGCCTAGCAAAAATTGTATCGAATCGCTCTGAGAAAAGTGGCATAGGTTTCTCAGCAGAGGTTAAGACGCAGGCAGAACGCAGCGCAAGTGAAGTGATGCAAGACGCTGAGCCAGAGGATTTGATTAAGTTTGGTCTGATTCCAGAGTTGGTCGGACGTTTGCCGGTGGTAGCCACCTTGTCTGAGTTGACCGAAGACGCTTTAATTCAAATTTTGCTTGAGCCTAAGAACGCATTGATCAAGCAATACTCCAAGCTGCTTGAGATGGAAGGTGCCGAGCTTGAAGTAAGGCCCGGTGCGCTGCATGCGATCGCTAAAAAAGCGCTCAAGCGCAAGACAGGTGCCCGCGGTTTGCGCTCTATCGTTGAACACGCACTGTTGGATGTGATGTTCGAGTTGCCGAATGAGCAAAACGTTGCCAAGGTGGTGGTTGATGAAAACACCATTAATAATGGTGCTAAGCCGCTGCTTATTTATCATGAACCGCAAAAAGTGTCGGGTGCAAAGTAGGTCGAAGAAGAAAAATGCTTAAAATTTCGCAAAAAATGCGATTAAATCGCCTTTTATTGGCGGTTTTTTGAACAAAAGCATTACAATCGACTCAATACACAGTGCGCCGGCTTCAAAGCAAAAGCCACCCGAGGTAACTCGTGAGTGGCTTTTTTATTAAGTTTGTTTTGCGTTGTCTAGTTAAACCGGCTCAATTGCGAAATTTATTCTCGATATCGCCGTAGTTAGTTTTGAATTGTCACTAAGAGATAAAACAGTAGCTGCAGTATGGTTTGTTAATAATAGGGCTTGTGATTGGCAAAACCGTGCCAACATAGCTTGAAGGATTGTTCAAAAGGCTTGCAATGACCATAACTTCACATTTTTCCGAACCCACCCAACTTCCATTGTTGCCTTTGCGCGATGTGGTGGTGTTCCCGCACATGGTGATACCGCTGTTTGTTGGTCGCCCTAAGTCCATCAAGGCGCTTGAAGCGGCCATGGAACAAGGTAAGAGCATTATGCTGGCAGCGCAGAAAGCTGCCGCCAAGGATGAGCCTTCTGCCGACGATATTTATGAGATTGGTTGCATAGCCAATATTCTTCAAATGCTGAAACTTCCCGACGGTACCGTTAAGGTTCTCGTTGAAGGTGCCCAGCGTGCACGGATTCACAGTATCAGCGAAGTTGAAACACACTTTGTCGCCGATCTTTCACCGGTAGAGTCAGAAGCTGGTGATGAATCTGAGGTTGAGGCGATGCGTCGCGCGATCGTTCAGCAATTTGATCAGTACGTAAAACTCAATAAAAAAATTCCTCCGGAAATCTTAACCTCGCTAGCCGGTATTGACGATGCCGGTCGCTTGGCCGATACGATCGCCGCGCATTTGCCGTTGAAACTAGAGCAAAAACAAGTGATCTTGGAGATTTTTAATGTCGCCAAACGTCACGAACATTTGCTGGGTCAACTCGAAGCAGAGCTAGACATTCTGCAAGTTGAAAAACGCATACGCGGACGTGTTAAGCGCCAGATGGAAAAGTCTCAGCGCGAGTACTACCTGAACGAACAGGTCAAAGCGATACAAAAAGAGTTAGGCGAAGGCGAAGAGGGTGCGGATCTCGAAGAGCTGGATAAGAAAATTATCGCTGCCAAGATGCCGAAAGAGGCGAGAGAAAAAGCGCAAAGCGAACTCAAAAAATTAAAGCTGATGTCGCCTATGTCAGCCGAAGCAACCGTCGTGCGCAATTACATTGATGTGCTGATTGGTTTGCCATGGAAGAAAAAATCCAAGGTAAATCATGATCTAACGCATGCAGAAAAAGTGCTGGAAGACGATCACTACGGCCTAGAAAAAATCAAAGAACGCATACTTGAATATCTTGCCGTTCAACAGCGCGTAGAAAAAGTAAAAGCGCCGATTCTTTGTTTCGTCGGCCCTCCAGGTGTGGGTAAAACCTCGCTCGGTCAATCGATTGCGCGTGCGACTAATCGCAAATTTGTGCGCATGGCATTGGGCGGTGTGCGTGATGAAGCCGAGATTCGTGGTCATCGTCGTACGTACATTGGTTCTATGCCGGGCAAGATATTGCAAAGCCTGACCAAGTCGACCGTACGTAATCCACTGTTCTTATTGGATGAGATAGATAAACTCGGACAAGATTTTCGTGGCGATCCGGCGTCTGCTTTGCTAGAGGTGCTTGATCCTGAACAGAATCATACGTTTGCTGATCATTATGTTGAGGTTGACTTCGATCTGTCCGACGTCATGTTTGTGGCGACCGCAAACTCATTGAACATACCTCCAGCCTTGTTGGATCGTATGGAAGTGATTCGTCTGTCGGGTTATACCGAAGACGAAAAAACCAATATTTCGCAGCGCTATTTAATTCCTAAGCAGATCAAAAATAATGGTCTGAAAGATAGCGAGATTAGTATTGCTGAGTCAGCAGTTCGCGACATCATTCGTTATTACACTCGCGAAGCGGGCGTTCGTTCATTAGAGCGTGAAATTTCTAAAATTTGTCGTAAGGTCGTGAAGATGCTTCTGCTAAAGAAGCAAGATACCAAAGTCACGATCAATGCAAAAAATCTTGGAAAGTTTTTGGGTGTTCAGCGTTACGACTTTGGTGTAGCTGACAAAGACAATCAGATTGGACAAGTCGTTGGCTTGGCATGGACTGAAGTCGGTGGCGACCTACTTACTATCGAGTCGATGACCATGCCTGGTAAGGGCAACGTGATTCGCACCGGCACATTGGGCGATGTAATGAAAGAGTCCATCGAAGCCGCTCGTACCGTGGTTCGCAGCCGCGCCAGAAAGCTTGGTGTCAAGAGTGATGTGTTCGACAAAACCGACATTCACATTCACGTGCCTGAAGGTGCTACCCCCAAGGATGGCCCCTCTGCAGGTATTGCGATGACAACGGCGATGGTGTCGGTGTTTACCGGTATTCCCGTCAGAGCAGACGTTGCAATGACAGGTGAGATCACACTGCGTGGTGAAGTGTTACCTATCGGTGGGCTGAAAGAAAAATTACTCGCTGCATTACGCGGTGGTATCAAGACCGTTTTAATACCTGAACAAAATGTAAAAGACCTCGCAGACATTCCTGAGAACGTAAAAAATCGTCTTGAGATCGTTCCTGTTCGATGGATAGATAAGGTGCTAGAAATTGCACTTGAGCGTCATCCTGTTCCATTGACTGAAGAGGAAGCTGCACCTGCAGCCGCCGTTAAAGCAGCTGATGGCACAACTGATCCAGCAGTTGTCAAGCACTAAGTGAAATTGATTTAAAAGAAGAAGCGCTCTTCGGAGCGCTTTTTTGATGCAAATTTTTTATGAGTAAAAAATGAATTGTGACAACGCTGTAAGTTGTGACTTTTGATAAATACGTTCTTTTCGAATCAATAGGTTACAGCTTTTGTTTTGATTATTTATGCAATTTATATGGTTTAAATAATAGTTTTATGACTAGTTTTTCACTCGTATTGTCTAGTAAATTTCTTGACACCATTGGTCGTCGCTAGTCTAATAACCGTTGCGGAATTTTCTGCAGCACTCGAGTCGGTTTGTTTTTATAACTTGCCGGTAACCGAAATAAATTCAATAACACTTCCCAGGGGGAGTCAGTGAACAAAACTGAACTGATAGATGAAATTGCAAAAGCAGCTGACATTTCAAAAGCATCTGCTAGTCGCGCGCTTGAAGCCGTGATTGATTCCGTAACTGCGACATTGAAGCAAGATGGCACAGTCACTCTTGCTGGATTTGGTACCTTTGCTGTCAGCGCTCGCGCTGCACGCACAGGCCGTAATCCACGTACCGGTGAAGAGATTAAAATCGCCGCTTCTAACGTACCGAAATTTAAGCCTGGCAAAGCACTGAAAGATGCGTTAAACTAATCGTTTTTCCGGCGCCGTGACATGCGTTCGGAGTAGCTGACTAAGTCGAAACGACGTAACAGTGTTTCAGAGGGTGCTTAGCTCAGTTGGTAGAGCGGCGCCCTTACAAGGCGTAGGTCGGGAGTTCGAGCCTCTCAGCACCCACCAACAAGTCAGCACGATGTTTTAGCAGTATTAGGAGTGGTAGTTCAGTCGGTTAGAATACCGGCCTGTCACGCCGGGGGTCGCGGGTTCGAGTCCCGTCCACTCCGCCAAACCCGAAAAAGGCGAACTTCTAGTTCGCCTTTTTTTTTACGAGTACCAAAAGCGTCATTCGCCAAGAACTGCTATCCAATAGTAAATTTGGTTTGGTTGACGCTTACTTTGTTTGTTAAATAAAGTTCGCTGCACCAAGTGGACTAGAGACCTTCGCCGAGTACCTGCCATGCTTGAGTTTATTCGTACCCACCAGCGTTTAATGCAGTTCATTCTGCTGCTGATCATTTTTCCTTCGTTCGCATTTTTAGGCGTTGAAAGCTATTTGCGCATGAGCGATAAAGAGCCTCCAGTTGCTAAAGTCGCCGGACAAAACATCACCCAGCGTGAATGGGATGCCGCTCAAGCTCGACAAATAGAGCGTTTCAAACAAGTCTTTGGTGAGCAATTCAATCAAAACATGTTCGATACCCCAGAGGCGCGACAAGGCGTGCTGGAAAATTTATTAGCTCAACGAGCGATGTCGGCTCACGTGGTAGAAAATCATTTGACGGTATCAAACGATACCCTTAGAAACACCATCGCTGAAATCCCTGGTCTTAAAAATCCCGACGGTCAATTTGACAAGCAACGCTATCAGCAGCTTCTGGCTGCACAAGGCCTAACTCCTGAAAAATTCGAAGCAGGTCTGCGTCATGACCTCGCTGTTCAACAAATAAATGCCGTAGTTCAGGGTACAGCGTTTTCACCTAAGTCTGTTGTGGCTCGCGTATCGTCGCTAAATCAACAGGCACGCGAAGTGCAAGAATTAGTGTTGACACTGCAGTCGTTCCGCTCGCAGGTAAAAATTACTGATGCGATGGCTGAAGAGTATTACAAGCAGCATCCAGCACAATTCGAGCTGCCAGAAACCGTGAAGGCGGAAGTTGTCGTATTTAACCCTGATGTTGTCGAGGACCGTATTGTAGTTAGCGATGCAGATATCAAAACCTATTACGACCAAAATCTAGCGCGTTATAAGACCGATGAGCAGCGTCGTGCCAGCCACATTTTGATCTCGGCAGGCAAAGATGCTCCAGCGGCTGATAAGGTGACTGCAAAAGCCAAAGCAGAGAAAATTCTCGCTCAATTACGTAAGAGCCCGAATGATTTTGCCAAACTGGCCAAAGAAAATTCACAAGACCCCGGTTCAGCGGAGCGAGGTGGCGATTTGGATTTCTTTGGCAAAGGCATGATGGTCAAACCTTTTGAAGAAGCCGCTTATGCGTTAAAAGAAGGTGAGATCAGTGAGATTGTTCAGTCTGATTTTGGCTTTCATATTATTCGACTGACCGCTTTGAAACCGGCGACTACGCGTCCGCTGTCAGAAGTTAAGGCCAACATCACCGATGAAATTCGTCGTCAGCAAGTCGGGAAAAAATATTCCGAGATGGCGGAAATTTTCACCAACATGGTCTACGAACAGCCTGATAGCTTGAAGCCTGTCGCCGACAAACTAGGCCTGAAAATAGAAACGATCAGTGGTCTCACACGTAAGCCAACCACGGCCTATCCAAAAACGGCGGCCTACAATCAGCCTAAATTTTTAAGTGCGATTTTTTCGGATGAGGCTACCAAAAATAAGCGCAACACAGAAGCCATTGAAGTTGGTCCGCGCTTTTTAATTGCTGGTCATGTGATTGACTATAAGCCTGTCACGCATAGCCCACTGGCTCAAGTCAGGCAGCAGGTAGAAGAGTCCATCATGCTGCTGGAAACAGAAAAACTCGCGCTAAAGACAGGCGAGGCTAAGTTAGCTGAGTTGCGTAATGGTGGAACAGCGGACTTCTCTGCAGCCAAAACGATATCGCGTAATAATAATTCGAGTACGCCACCTCCGGCTGTGTATGCGATCATGAAGGCAGATGCCAATAAACTGCCGGCTTATGTAGGTGTCAATCTGGGCGGTATGGGCTATCGAATTTTCCGTATTAATAAAATTGTCGAGCAGCCTGCTGATCAGGCAAGTGCAAAATCTGAAGAGCAGCAAGTGAATGAATTTTTAGCGGCTCAGGAAATGGCTGCTTACTTGGGTGTGATCAAAAAACGCGCTAACGCAGAAATTCTCAAACCTGCTGCTGTCGCGAAAGCAAAGCCTGAAACTGCTCCGGCCAAACAATAAGGCAGGAATACTGTCTCAACTTGGAGTCAGCGCCAGATCGAATTGCTGCATGATCTGGCGTGTAGCCTCTTCAAATGACCTCGCTGTTATGTCCGGCATAGCAACCACGGTTCCTTTAGCGTAGTTCTCAAAATTTCGTTCTATCGATTTCAGATAGGCCGGATCGTAGTGCTCAACCAAAAGTGATTCGACCAGCGTGCTAATGTCCTTTGATTGCGCGAGCGACTGCCATTGCCGCATTTTCGTGTGGCCGTGCAGGGGCGTTAGGTACGACAAAAGAGCCATCAGTTGCTCGGTATCACGGCTTAGGTGGGGATAATCTTCAAGCAGCAGTTTGACGCGTTCACTGGTATCTAGAGACAGTCGTATACATTCGGAAGATCGAATTTTCTCCATCAATAACTCGGGTACCCGCAAGTTACCAATCTTTTTGCTTTCTGATTCAACTAAAATGATTTGATCGGCTGAACAGTGGCGTAGCACATTCCAAATTCGGCTTTCAAAGAGTTTCTGAGACGGTTGTTCTTCATCAGGTAAGCCGCCGAGAACAGAGCCGCGATGAGCAGCGAGATTTTCTAGATCGAGTACTTGCGCGCCGGCTTTGGCTAAGGTCGTTAGTAAGCGACTCTTGCCGCTACCGGTGGTGCCACAAATAACTGCAAATCGATGCTGATTAGCTAGTGCGGCTATCTGTTTAATAATCTCTTGCCGATACTCTCGATATCCACCTTCAAGCTGCATAGTTGGCCAGCCAATTTTTGCCAGAATGTGCGCCATAGAGCCGCTGCGGTTACCACCGCGCCAGCAGTAAACTAAAGGTCGCCAGTTACGGGGTTTTTCAAGAAATGTAGTTTGCAAATGTTCGGCAATATTTTTTGCTACCAGAGCTGCACCAATTTTCTTTGCATCAAAAGCACTAGTTTGTTTGTAGAGAGTTCCTACGTGGATTCGTTCGTCGTTATTTAAAACAGGGCAGTTGATCGCACCCGGAATGTGATCGAGGGCGAATTCTGCTTCCGAGCGTACGTCGATGATGCTGTCATACGCGTTCAAGTCAGAAAGTAACTCTGCGCCACTCACGAGTGAAGGATATTTCATGCTGATGAAGACGCCCGTGACAATTTATTTAAGCAGTGGTTTGAGAACGGGCCACACATTGTCCAGTAAAAGAGTTTGTGCGCGTTGGTTGGGATGAATCCGGTCGGGTTGAAAAAACTGTTCAACATCATCCAGACCTTGCAAAAAAAACGGCACCAACTTGACGGATTTTTCGTGCGCTAATCCCTGATACATAGCCGCAAATCGTTTTGCGTAATCAATGCCGTAGTTGGGAGGCATACGCATTCCCAACAGCACGACCTGGGCTCCTGCATTCGTCGACATAGAAATTATTTCTCTTAAACTTGACTGAGTCGCTGCCAGAGAAAGGCCACGTAAGCCATCATTACCGCCTAGTTCGACAACCACTATGCTCGGCTTATGTTGCGCGAGCAAAGCAGGGAGTCGTGTTTTACCGCCGGCGCTGGTTTCACCGCTAATGCTGGCGTTGACGACGGCCGTGTTGATTTTGTCTGATTGCAGTTGCTTATCGAGCAGGCTGACCCAGCCACTTCCTCTGGGTAGACCATATTCAGCGGATAAGCTATCCCCAAGCACGAGCAGGGTTTTTGCTGCAGAATGCGCAGGTAGCGCGATGATCAGCAGAGAGCTAATGATCGCTAAAAATAGATTATTAAAAAGTTTACCCATTCGATTCTGCATGTCTGAAAACTCCCTGACACTTAACTTGATCGAGGTTACTGGACTGACCAAAAAAGTCACGGATTCCAGTGGCGAACTGACGATCCTGAATGACATCCATTTTACCGTGCGTTCCGGCGCGACGCTGGCATTGATGGGCGCGTCCGGATCGGGTAAGTCCACTCTACTTGGTTTACTGGCTGGATTGGATACGCCCAGTTCAGGGCAGGTGCTAATTGATGGCATTGATCTGTATGCGCTGGACGAAGATGGTCGCGCAGCCATTAGAAAATCGACATTAGGCTTTGTGTTCCAGTCGTTTCAATTGTTACCTCACTTAACTGCAGTAGAAAACGTCATGCTGCCGCTGGAATTGCGAGCGGATGTACAAGCGCGTCACAAAGCTGAACACATGTTATCGCGAGTTGGGCTGTCGCAGCGTTTGAATCATTATCCCAAGTTCATGTCAGGCGGAGAGCAGCAACGCGTTGCGCTCGCGCGAGCTTTTGTGACCGAACCTAAACTACTTCTCGCCGATGAGCCAACGGGAAGCTTGGACGCCGCTACTGGTGAGGCCGTCATTGATTTGATGTTTGGACTGAATCGCGAGCAGGGATCGACCTTGGTTCTGGTGACGCATGACCCAGTGATTGCTGCGCGTTGTTCTCGAACGTTAACGATTGCCGCTGGGCGCGTCGTCGCCGATACGCTTCACGCAGGAAGCAACTGATTCAAACTTTTTCGAAGATAAGGTAAGAGCTCAGGGGCGGTTATTCCTATCGGGCCTATGCCTTCATTCACCATGCGATCTGCTGCATCGCCATGAATCCACACCGCCGCGAGAGCGGCATCCCAAACAGGCCACTGCTGTGCCAGCAATGAGCCGCACAGTCCAGCCAATACATCACCCGTGCCGGCCGTTGCTAATGCGGGGTTACCGGTCGTGTTGATAACGAGTGAGTTGTCGAAGCTGGCAATCACAGTTCCCGAACCTTTTAAGATCACCACGGATTGAAATTTAGTCGCTAATTTTTTTGCAGCATCCAATCTATCTTTTTGAATTTCTTCAACAGGTATCTCTAATAACCTTGCCGCTTCCAGCGGATGGGGTGTCAACAGCGTCGCTGCACGACGATGAAGTAAACGTTGTTGTAAACCGGGTTCCACTGCCAGCAGATTGAGTGCATCAGCATCGATGACCAAAGCAAGCTCAGTTGAGAGCATGCGAGATAAGAGGTCGCTGGCTTGACTCGACATGCCCATGCCCGGTCCGACAACGATAGCGCCGCGAGTAGGTTGCAACGACGCTGCAGATCGGCACATCAACTCCAAATGCACGGGATCAAAGGGCGGTGCAGTATCTAAAAAGCCGGCAAATACACGGCCCGCTCCTGTAATCGCGCCGGCACGTGCAGCTAGTAGGACTGCACCCGCCATACCGCTAGCGCCGCCCATTACAAACAAGTCTCCATGACTGCCTTTGTGCGATGCATGTACACGCGGGTGTATCGATGACCTAAACAATTCGGGGCGATTCAGCTTTGCTATAGGTTCTTTGAAAAGATTGCGCGCGATATCTAAGTCATTCACCACGATCGTGCCTGCGTAATCACGTCCATGCAGCGTATGCAGACCTGGTTTGTTAGCGATGAAGCTGATCGTGGTGCTTGCTTTTACCGCGATACCTTCTGGACCTATCAGATTGCCATCATCAGCGTTTAGTCCACTCGGTACATCAATCGCCAGAACCGGACACGACAAGCTGTTTAAATAATTGACCAGTGCTCGGAACTCTACCTGCACCGCTCGCGTCAGGCCTATACCAAACAAGCCATCGATAGCGAGATCCCATTCTTGATCATCTCGCAGACTGGTTAATTCAATGAAGGAAATTAGCGTGCTGTTAGCGTTATCTAAGGCGGTTTTTGCATCGGGAGATAACTGATTAACAGCGACGGGCATAACGACAGAGATAGTCACGCCATGCATGGCCAGTTCTTGAGCGGCAACGAGAGCATCACCACCATTATTACCAGGGCCAACAGCAATCAGTATGTGTCGATTAGATGTGTCTTGAGCAAGCAGCGCAAGCGCGGCATCAGCAACGGCTTTGCCAGCGCGTTGCATTAAGGTTCCAGCGGGCAGATTGTCGAGTGCGGCTTGCTCTATCGCTCGTATCTGAGCGACGGTGTATAGATCAATAGATTGCGCGTCAGCGCATGCGATCGCCATAGCGGGTCAGAGTCAGGCCGTCGGTATCGATTTCGGTACGAAGACCAGTAATGATGTCAGCCATCAGTTTGCCACTGCCGGCAGCTAATGCCCATGCAGCAGATCCATGTCCGGTATTGACGAATACGTTGGAAAAGCGAGTTGGTCCTATCAGTGGCACGCCTTCGGGCAGCATCGCTGTGGGAGCACACCAAAAGCTTGCTGCACGATAGTTGGCAGCGTTCGGAAACCAGTCATCTGCAACTTTGACGAGTGTGTTCACGGCTTTGTGATGCAGATCCAAATTAGACGATCCTAGCTCCGCGCAACCGGCAATGCGTATACGTTTGCCGAGTCGGGTCAAACCCACGCGATAGGTATCATCAAACAAAGAGGTTTGAGGCGCTAGTTCGAATTCTTGAATCGCCATCGACGCTGAATACACTTTTACCGGGTAAATCGGCAGACTAATGCCCATCGTTTTAAGCAGACGAACGCTGTCACTTCCTGCGGCAATGACGACGGCATCGACATCGACATTGCGACCTTCAAGTTGCAGCGTGGTGCCGCCCAGTTCGGGGCGAATCGCTTGTATCTCACTATTAAAATGAAACTCCACGCCCAAGTCTTGTGACAGTGTTTTGAGTTGACGCACAAACAGCGGGCAGTTACCTGCCCAGTCATCCGGAACATGCAGCGCTGAGTGGAACGGTGTTTCGGTCGATAAGGCGGGCTCGAGCAGGCGAGCAGCTTCGGGATCGAGTAATTCGTTACGGCTGCCAAACTCGCCTAGCAACTCCATATAGGGATGCGCCATCTCGAGTTCGCGCGCGGTGCGAAACATGATCATCATGCTGTTGCGCTGCTGGAAATCTAATTCACATGTTTGCACCAGATGCTGCATTAACTCCTGGCTGTAGCTTGCCAGACGATATAGGCGTTGTTGATTTTGTTTGAAACGGCTGAGTGCCGATTCCGACATTGAGCGTTTTAGCCAACGCCACATGGCTGGCTCGAATCGCGCGCTGAATGCCAATGGCGATTCAGGGCGAAACAACATAGAAAAAATTCGTGAAGGCGCACCCGGTGTGGCCCACAAGCGGAGTCCAGACGGACCCATTAAGTCGAGGTTACCAAAGCTAGCTTCTTGAGCGACGTTACCGTAGCGTTCAAATAAAGCGACTTCGTGCCCGGCTTCTGCCAAGTAATACGCGGTGCTGACACCTACGACACCGCCACCGATTACAGCTAAGCGCATTTGACTCCAGATATCTACAAATCTAACAGCAGCGAATTAAATCGCTCTCTGCAGGGCAGGTCTTTGCCTGCGTTTTTCAAAATGACTGCACGTGAAAATGTAAAACCTCTATAGGTTATCCGTAAAACCTGACGGAAACAATCTTTGAAGTTTGTTCGGTGCTGGTGCAGGGCGCACCTAACTGTATCGATCATCGCCCATCTTGGGGCAGGTAATGCGCAAATCAACCGTCAAACAGCCATCAGAATCGCGTTTAACCACGTAATTACGTCGTTATTGGTCGATACAAAAAACAAAGTCGATTGGTACGAAAATTGCAAAAAGAGAAACCATTCAGAGACGTGGTTTTCTTCGCGTCCGAATAATTCTAATTAAATCATCCTGAAAAAACGACGTGAAGGAAGCATCATGAGATCACTCACGCACCACCTAGCTCACGCGCGACGATCGCCCGTGAGAGTCGAACGCACTCACCTACGTTCATCCAACCAGACTTTTACTCAAGCGCCACAAATGCGTTCACGGCGATTTATTGATGCGTATGCAGAGGCGCCTCCCTATATGCGCACGTATGTTCAGGATTGGATAGAAAAAAATCAGCAAAAACTCGACCTGTCTTCAAGCGATGTGAATGTGCCGGGCAATTCAACCTTTGCCCTGCCCACGGGAGTAGTCAGCATGTCAGCCAATGATATTGAATCATTTTTAGTTCAGAAGTCAGAAGTGCATCAGGGCGTGTTGCACGGCATAGGCAAATTGCGATTGCCGTCAGACTGCAATCCTCTAGAAGTCGATGGATTTGTTTTGGAGCAGCACACGCAAACCACGCGCCCCGGTTTAGGTCGATTTAAAGAGGTTGCTTGTGGAGGCTACGATAACCGACCCTATAAATACTTGTATGTGATTGATGCAGACGGATTACACATCGTCAGAGAATTTACTGAGTGTGAAAAAAGTTCGCGCGGTATCGCGGTGCATAGTTTGATTAAGAGCCACGCCATCATTGGTGGTGAAGCTTTTTTTGATGCGAATGAACCGAGTCGGGTGTATATCAATTTCGGTTCGTCGCGGTATTACCCCACCTCTGTTAAGCAAATGGAAAACACCGCTAAGTATTGGTTGGCCTGTGGCTACGATGAGGTAGTGGCTGTTTTTAGTTCACGCGATTTACAAAACAAACCTTACGGAATGAAGGATCGCTATGGCAAGAACCTACCTAACGTCATCTACAGGCGCGCTGAAAATGTAATGACCCTGAACGAAATTCAACCTGTCGATACGCTCTCACAGCGTACCAAAGTGACTTTCGATGGCAAGTGCTATGGATAGTAAATGAGCATCCGACATCGCAGTGCAAGCGAGCATCAGCCCAACTGGCAGATCACCGGGTCGGTGAATCGGTAGAGACACGGCACAGCCGTCCAGCAAATTGATAATGGAAGGATTGCGCAGCAGCAGGCGGTTCGCTTCAAAGAAGTTTGTTTCGGAAGCATTTAATGTATCGATCTTCGGTGCCACGATAGGAACCGTAGGCATCACCAGCGCGTCATACCCTGCGATGGCTTGCTCAACTCGCGTCTGCCATAGCGCGCGCGTTTGTTGTAGCCGATCACTATCGGCTTGAGTAGCTTCTGCACCCAGCATGATGCGCTTCACCACTCGCGGGTCGTATTCACTGGCTCGTTTACTGAGTAACTCTTTATGCCAAGGGTAGGCTTCGTAAGGTGAAATGAGATACAAATCCTTAGCCTCGGAAAGCATAGGTAGTGGGATTTCTGTAATGTGAACACCCGCCGCAGATAGTTTTGATAGTGCCGCAGTAAACGCCTTGGCGACCGCGTCGTCCAAGTCATCGAGCACGATATCTTCTGGAATAGCCAAACGTAAACCAGCTAAATCAAGCCCATGGGTTGTAAGCGTTTGATCGGCGATCAAGCTATCGATCAGCAGACAATCGCTGACGTTTCTCGCAATGGGTCCAACCGAATCCAGAGACGGTGCGAGTGGCAATGCGCCGCTTGTTGGTACGCGTCGCATGGTGGGTTTAAAACCGACCAAACCACAGAGCGCTGCAGGAATTCTGACTGAGCCGCCGGTGTCTGAGCCAAGCGCGGCTACACAACTGCCAATCGCTACCGACACGGCGGCCCCAGAGGAAGAACCGCCAGGAATACGCGAGGAATCAGCCGGGTTACTCGGTGTACCAAAGTGCGGATTGATACCGACACCCGAATAGGCAAACTCCGTCATGTTGGTCTTACCTATCAATGCAGCGCCCGCTGCGCGCAGTCGCGCCACGACGGTGGCATCGGCTTTTGCCGAAGCCGCGTCGCGTAAAGCGATCGAGCCCGCGAGAGTGACTTCACCTTCGACATCGAATAAATCCTTGACTGACACAGGCAAGCCAGCGATAGGCGAGAGCGTTTGTCCGGTCACTCGCATTACATCAGCATGCGAAGCTGCGGCCAGTGCTGAGTCGGCAAAAATAGCGGTGTAGACCGATTGCGAGTCACGTGCAATAGCGAGACTTTGTTGCACGATTTCGCGGCGGTTTTCGGTGGTGATGGATTTGATCGAGGTAATCGAGTTGATCAAGGGTATCGACATGGTGAGGTGAGCGGTTAAAAAGGAGAAATTAGGTAAAAGACGATAGCACGGCGGCAGATGATCGAGGCATCTTTGCCAGATGCGCCCGATTTTTCATGGCGCATCTAGAGTGAGCGATGTGCAGGGTATAATTTCGCCTTGTTTTGCCAACCCGCGAACGTCGGTCATTTCGTACCGTTTTGTCTCGCCAACTGCCTCTTCGCCATGCTCATTTTGCCGGGTTCAAATGCCCTGTCTGCATCTCGTCTCCAACGTCTGTTAGCACAACTGAAAGCTATTGATCCTGCGATCACTGGACTCAGCAGTCGTTTTTGTCATTTCATTGATAGCGCCGCCCAGCTGGGTGATGCTGACAAGCGCCATCTCACTGCCATGCTGACGTACGGCGAGGCATTTAGCGCTGACGAATCAGGTGAACAATTTTTGGTTATTCCACGCTTCGGCACCATCTCACCGTGGGCGAGTAAGGCGACTGATATCGCTCATAACTGCGGCATGACTGCGGTGCATAGAATCGAGCGCGGTATATGTTATTTTGTACAAATCAAATCCGGATTGCTCGGCAAGAAAAAATCGCTCGATGCTCACCAGCGCGAACAGATCAGTGCACTCTTGCACGACAGGATGACTGAAGCAGTTATTCACGATACTTCCGAAGCAGTTGGTCTGTTTCAGGAATTGGCCGCGCAACCCTTAGCCTACATAGAATCAAATCAGCACGGCAGAGCCGCGCTGGAAGAAGCGAACAGCACACTAGGTTTAGCGTTGTCGGATGATGAAATTGATTATCTGTTGGAGGCATTTCAGCGCGCTGGACGTAATCCGACCGATGTCGAACTAATGATGTTTGCACAGGCAAACAGCGAACATTGCCGACACAAGATTTTTAATGCAGATTGGACCATCGATGGTGAGAAGCAGGATCGTTCACTGTTTGCGATGATCCGTAACACGCACCAACGTAACCCGCAGGGCACGGTGGTGGCGTACTCCGATAATTCATCGGTGATTGAAGGCGCAACCGTATCGCGGTTTTATGCGCGAGCTGATCAAGGCGGTACGTATCGTGCATCGGATGAGTTGACGCATATTTTGATGAAGGTCGAGACACATAATCATCCGACCGCCATATCTCCATTTCCCGGTGCATCAACCGGTGCCGGTGGTGAGATACGCGATGAAGGCGCTACCGGTCGTGGTGCTAAACCCAAGGCAGGTTTAACCGGATTTACCGTCTCCAATCTGATGCTGACTCACGCTGTCAGGCAATGGGAAAACGCGCTCGATGTGACGACGCAGCCAGACCAACGCAAAACGCGCGGCATGGCAGGCATCGTGGGCAAACCTGAGCGCATTGCTTCACCACTGCAGATCATGATTGATGGTCCGATAGGTGGTGCAGCATTTAACAATGAATTTGGACGACCTAATTTAGCGGGGTATTTTCGCAGCTACGAACAAAACGTGGCGGGCACCGTGTATGGCTATCACAAGCCCATCATGATTGCGGGCGGCATGGGTAATATTTCAGCACTGCACACCCAAAAAGAAGGTTTGCCACCCGGTAGTTTGCTCATACAACTCGGTGGCCCCGGTATGCGCATAGGCATGGGCGGTAGCGCTGCATCATCCATGGCTACGGGTGCAAATACAGCTGATCTCGATTTCGATTCTGTGCAGCGCGGTAATCCTGAAATGCAGCGGCGCGCACAAGAAGTGATTAACGCTTGCTGGTCTATGGGTGAAAGTAATCCTGTGCTGTCGATTCATGATGTCGGTGCGGGTGGTTTATCGAATGCCTTCCCAGAGTTGACCAACGATGCGGGTCGGGGTGCTGTATTTGATTTGCGCAAAATTCATCTCGAAGAATCAGGCATGTCGCCGCGCGAAATCTGGAGTAACGAATCACAAGAGCGCTACGTACTAGGAATTGCGCCCTCGAGTTTGTCACTTTTTACTCGCATGTGCGAGCGTGAGCGCTGTCCCTTTGCTGTCGTTGGTATCGCCACTGAAGAGCGACAGTTGCGTGTGCTGGATCCTGAGCATGACAACTATCCGGTTGATATGCCCATGGAAGTCTTGTTGGGCAAGCCACCCAAAATGCATCGCGATGTAAAACGCCAAGCGACGCCGAAAGTCGCCTTAGATTTAACAGGTATCAGCTTAGACGATGCGGCAGAGCGCGTGCTGCGCCAGCCAACAGTGGCTGATAAATCCTTTTTAATTACGATTGGCGATCGCACGGTGGGTGCGCATACCGTGCGTGACCAGATGGTCGGCCCTTGGCAAGTGCCGGTTGCTGATTGCGCTGTCACTACCATGAGCCACCAAGGTTATCTCGGTGAAGCGATGGCGATGGGCGAGCGCACACCGCTAGCAGTGATTAATGCGCCTGCTTCGGGACGTATGGCTGTGGGCGAGGCCATCACCAATATTGCGGCAGCCGCTATCGAAACACTGTCTGACATTAAGCTCTCAGCTAACTGGATGGCCGCCTGTGGACAACCCGGTCAAGACGCTGCTTTGTTCGATACCGTGAAAGCGGTGGGTATGGAGTTATGTCCAGCCTTGGGCATTAGCATACCGGTGGGTAAAGATTCCTTATCGATGCGCACGACCTGGAAAGATGACGAGGGCGACAAGACCGTGATGTCTCCGGTGTCACTGATCGTGTCAGCCTTTGCGCCCGTCAGCGATGTTAGGCGTTCGCTCACGCCTCAGCTGCGTACCGATCTAGGTGAAACCGCGCTGATTTTGATTGATCTGGGTCGTGGCAAGAATCGACTCGCTGCATCCGTCTTCACACAAGTAGTTCAGCAGTTGGGCGATGACGTTCCAGATGTCGATAGCGCCGATGATCTGAAAGCTTTTTTCAATGTTGTGCAGCGTTTAAATCGTGACGGACATTTACTCGCTTATCACGATCGTTCTGATGGCGGTTTGTTTGCTACGCTGTGTGAGATGGCCTTTGCGGGTCATACAGGTATATCCGTCAATCTCGATATCCTTGCCATGGAAAGCGAGCATGCAGCTGATTGGGGCGACTCCAAAAACTGGGCCACACAAGTTGACCAACGTCGTAATGACCTCACCTTGCGCGCATTATTTAATGAAGAGCTAGGTGCCGTATTACAAGTTAAAGCCTCTGAAAAATCGGATGTAATGAATGTGCTGCGCGACTATGGTCTGGGTGCTTGCAGCCATATCATCGGCAAACTGAATGATCGAGATGTGATTGAATTTACTCGCGACGCAAAAACTATCTACAGCCACAAGCGTGCTGATTTGCACCGACTGTGGAGTGAAACAAGCTGGCGCATTGCGCGTTTGCGTGACAACCCCGCTTGCGTAGATCAAGAGTACGACTTGCTACTCGATGAAAAAGATCCGGGCATTACACCAAAGCTGACCTTCAATCCTGCTGACAATATCGCAGCGCCATTCATTGCAAAGGGTGTTCGGCCTAAGGTCGCCATTCTTCGTGAGCAGGGCGTTAACTCGCATGTTGAGACGGCGTATGTCATGGATCAGTCGGGTTTCGATGCGGTCGATGTGCACATGAGCGATTTGATTGCAGATCGAGTGTCATTGAAAGATTTTCGTGGTTTGATTGCCGTCGGTGGATTTTCCTACGGCGATGTGCTGGGAGCCGGTGAGGGATGGTCGAAGACGATACTGTTTAACTCCAAACTTTCGGATCAGTTTTCTGCGTTTTTCCATAGCCCCAACACCTTTGCTTTAGGTATCTGTAATGGCTGTCAGATGATGAGCAGTTTAAAGTCCATCATCCCCGGCGCTGAGCACTGGCCTAAATTTACTCGCAATCAATCGGAGCAATTTGAAGCTAGGTTTGCGATGGTTGAGGTGATGGATTCACCCGCTATCTTCTTTGCTGGTATGGCGGGTACCCAAACGCCGATTGCGGTTGCTCACGGCGAAGGCTTTGCTAATTTTGCGCATACCGGTCAACTAAGTGAGGTAAAAGTCGCGCTTCGTTTTGTTGACCATCACGGACAGGCTACTGAGCGTTATCCGCTCAATCCAAATGGATCGCCTACAGGAATTACATCGGTTACCACGGACGATGGTCGCTTCACCGTGATGATGCCGCACGCCGAGCGTGTGTTTAGAACGGTGCAGCAGTCATGGCATCCAGATGGCTGGGGTGAAGAGTCGCCGTGGACGCGTATGTTTCAGAATGCGCGCAAATGGGTGGGATAAGGTTTTAAAGTGGATCGAGTGCCGGGGGAATATCTCTTGCGCCATGCAGTATTCGAATAATGGTGACTCGATCTTGTGAATTTTCAAAAAAAATCACGTAGTTACCGTGCGCGCATGAACGTAGATTATTAGTAAGTTCAGGGCGGAGTCGATAGCCTGCGGGATTAAGGCAAATTTTCTTGCATTGCATCCTCAGCTCACTGATAAAACTACTAGCACGCTGCGGATTGTCTTGAGCAATAAAGTCACCAATCTCTTCGAGATCTTGCGCAGCCAAAGGTGTGATCAGCAACCGCATCAGCGGGCTTGAGTTTTAGCTAGTTTTTTATATTTTGATTGTAGTCTCTCGAATTCATGTTCTGCAGCTTGCGGTGTTCCGCTTGCCTTTCCCCCTGCGATATCTGCGCGTAGCGCTTGCAGTTGAATAGCCTTTTGGCTTTCTGCATCTTCGAGTAGGCGCAGCCCAGCTCGGACGACTTCGCTGACATTATTGTATCGACCGCTTTCGACTTGGTCGCGAACGAATGTCTCAAAATGGGGGCTAAGTGCAACGCTGGTGGCCATGATGTTGTTTACTAATAGTTAGTAATAGTTAATATTATTTTATAGCTTTCTGGGGTTGTCAATATTGATTTACTTGAGTGAAGCGGAAGTAAACAAATGAATGCTTTTAGCGGATCAAGGCCGCCGCGCTGGCGCAAGAATCAACCGTCCGCATCGGTGTTCAAGCAAACCACAGTTTCTAACTGCTTGATAACCAAAACTTATCTCTACCCAATGCCATTGAAAATTTTTGCAGGCCTAGAGAGATGCTGATTTATTTATGGCGAGTCAGCGCAGCTGTGCGACGCGGAGCCAGGCAAATCAAGCGCTTAGCTTTGGTCCATTAATCGAGAACTATCTGGTTTTTATTAAATCAGTAATGCCCTAGAAATGCCAAATACACAATCAATTCAGGCGGCGGGTGTAAATTAACGCTGTCGTAATGATTCAGACGTATTGACTGAGTAGTTCAAGCATGTAAAATTGATTCATTAATAAGTCTTAAATAACTTTGTGAGTCATTAATGAGTCAATATGGTTAAGCCTCTGTCCCGTCCTTACTCTCGCTACACCTCGGATGCCTTGGCGCTCGTGGGGCAACTCGTGCGCGAAGCCCGCTTGGCCAAGGCACTCACCACGACGGACTTGGCTGCACGCGCTGGCGTTTCTCGCGCCTTGCTTCAACGAATTGAGCGCGGAGACCCGGGTTGTTCTATCGGTGCAGTGTTTGAAGTGGCTAGCATTTGTGGCGTGCCTTTATTTGAGATGGATCAGCGGCAGCTATCTGTCAAATTGGCGCTTCAGCGGGAAAAAATGGCTTTGCTTCCAAAGTCAGTCAGAACCAGCGCTGTCGATGTCAACGATGACTTCTGAGTTCGCGACTATGTATTCAGAGGCGTATGTTTGGGTTTGGTTACCGAATGCCACCGACCCTGTGGTGGCTGGTGTACTTGCTAAACAAGGGCAGCAGCTGGTGTTCAATTATGGTCGCAGCTATCTTGCACGAGAGGATGCGATTGCTCTGTATTCGCCTGAACTCTCTTTGCAGTCAGGTGCTATTCCATTGATATCTGGCTTGAGTATGCCCAGCTGTCTCCGTGATGCTTCGCCCGATGCGTGGGGTCGCCGGGTATTAATAAATCGCAAGCTAGGAATCCGAGGGGCAGATTCTTTACAGTTCGAACTCGATGAGTTGTCGTATCTGCTGGAGTCAGGCTCAGACAGAATTGGAGCGCTGGATTTTCAGAGGTCGTCTACTTTGTATGAGCCGCGTCTTTCTCAGCAATCCTCGATGGAGTCGCTCTTAACGGCAGCAGAAAAAGTAGAGCGAGGGATACAACTTGCACCTGATCTGGACGCAGCTTTGTTACATGGCACTTCACTGGGAGGTGCTCGACCCAAAGTATTGCTAGATGATGGCCGGCATAAATACATTGCCAAATTTTCTGCGAGTAATGATCTCTATAGTGTGGTCAAAGCCGAGTTTATAGCCATGCGTTTGGCGCGTAAGGTTGGTTTGAATGTTCCATCGGTAAGCCTGCGCTCTGCGATGGGTAAGGATGTGCTGTTAATTGAGCGATTTGATCGTGTTCGTCATGATGAGCTATGGTGCAGGCATGCGATGGTATCTGCACTCACATTGTTTGAACTTGATGAAATGATGGCGGCGTATGCGAGCTACGAAAAGCTTGCAGAAATTATTCGTCACCGGTTTGCTGAGCCTAAGTCTACTTTGCGTGAATTGTTCTCTCGATTGGTATTTAATATTTTGTCTGGTAATACGGACGATCACGCTCGTAATCATGCGGCGTTTTGGGATGGGCATCAGCTAACTTTAACGCCCGCCTATGATATCTGTCCTCAATCACGAACTGGGCAGCAGGCTTCGCAAGCGATGTTGATTCGTGGGTCTGAGCGAGCCAGTCAAGTGGGCTTATGTGTTTCGGCGGCGTCTGTGTTTTTGCTTGGGCAGCAAGAGGCGATCGACATTATCAACTATCAAGTGAAGGTGATTGAGCACGAATGGCTGGCAACGTGTGATGAAGCTGGCTTGAGCGAGGTTGAACGAAACTTGTTTTGGCGCCGGCAGTTTTTGAATCCCTTTGCTTTTCTCAATGGGCCGCAGGGTGTAAATATTCCAATTTGATTAATCTATTTTATGGTGGTTCTCACGACTGTAATAGAAAAGATCATGGCCCATTTCTCATCGCTACTAACAGTATGTATGCATCTATAAAAAAACGCTCCGAGAAAAATTCTTTTCCGGAGCGTTTTTTGTGATCCTAACGATTACTTGATCTTTGCTTTTTTCTTCAGTTCTTGCTGGAAAGTCTGAAGCTTACGCTGTTGCAGAGATTCAGCGATCTGAGCTTTAACTTGATCAAACGGTGGTATCTGCGCATCGCGCATCTCTTCGAGTTTGATCACATGAAAACCGAATTGAGTTTTGACGGGGGCTGGAGTCACATCACCAGCTTTCAAACTCATCATCGCTTCTGAAAAAGGTTTGACGAACGCATCCGAAGGTGCCCAACCCAAATCGCCACCTTGTTCAGCTGAGCCAGGATCTTTGGAGACTTTGGCGAGCTCTTCAAATTTCGCGCCGCCTTTGAGTTTTTCAATGATGCCTTTGGCTTCATCTTCTTTTTCAACCAAGATGTGGCGTGCGTGATATTCCTTGCCGCTGGAGCTTGTTTTGACCTTTTCGTATTCAGCCTTGATTTCGTCGTCTTTGACTGAGTTCTTAGATAGATATTCAGTCACCATGGCACGAATGATGATCGATTGGCGCGCCAATTCAATTTGATTTTTGATTTCTGGGCGACTGGATAAGCCTTGCTTGTCGGCTTCTTGCGCCAGTACTTCACGGTTGATCAACTCGTCTTTGATCATGGAACGCATTTCGGGCGTATCTTGCTGGCCCTGTTGAACCATTTGTTTGACCATAGCATCGACGCGCGAAGTTGGCACAGCCTTGCCATTAACGACAGCAACGTTTTGTGCAATCGCCGGCAGGTAGACAGATACGCACAGCGCCAAAAGCAGGCGCGAAGTTTTCAAATTCATCATAGTTGTGGAGGTAAGAGCGTTGATAAAAATTGGCCGCGACGGCCGTTGAAGTCAATTTCCTTGTTCTGCTGCTTCTTTGGGAGTCAGCAAAGTCATGGCAAGAGCATGTATGTCTTTTTGCATCATCTCGCTGAGGCAATCATACACTAGCCGGTGCCTTCCTACTTTGCCAACCCCTTCAAAACGTGCCGAGACTAGATGCAATCGGTAATGTCCACCGCCAGAAGCAGCACCTGCGTGGCCAGCATGAAATGCAGACTCATCGGCAATCTCTATAGTTTCAGGTGCTAGGCCGGCCGTGAGTAGTTCACGAATTTTGTCTGGTCGGCTCATTCTGATTCCTGTTCTGTTTCTTTAATGTAGCGCGAAAGATAGATGCTTTGAATTACAACAAAGACAATCATTAAGCCTATGAATCCGAATAATTTGAAATTAACCCAAAACTCCAGGGGATAATTAAAAGCGATATACAGATTGAGTAAGCCCATCAAACTAAAAAAACCACCCCAGGCATAATTCAACTGAATCCAGACTGGATCAGGCAGTTCTAGCTGCTGACTCATCATAGACTTTATTAAATTTTTCTTGAATAAAAAGGGACTTACCAGTAAAGCGATGGCAAAGAACCAGTAGAGAACGGTAGGTTTTAATTTAATGAATTGCTCATCATGGAAATAGATAGTCGCACCACCAAAAAATACGATGATGACTAACGACACCCACAGCATATTATCCACACGTTGACGGCGCACTAGCAGTAAAGTGATTTGTGCAATGGTGGCGAGTATGGTCACAGCGGTCGCCAGCAAGATCGGTGCTTGGGTCAGGCTGACCTCGCCGCCCGACACAAGCCCTGATAAATACGCACTGCCAAAGTTTTGCGCGGCTTCGGGGTTAGCGCCTGCGATCTTGAATACCAAGAAAAACAGAATGACGGGAAACAAGTCGAACAATAGTTTCATGAAAATCCTAGTATCTGTCAGGCGCCGGGAGTAAACCCCAAGGACGCTGAATTAATGCAATATCGCAGGCCAGTCGGTGGTGGACCATCCGGAAATACATGTCCCAAATGCGCATCGCAGACGTTGCACAAAATTTCTGTGCGAACCATGCCATGGGTACGGTCAATGCGTTCTGAAACATTTTCAGGATTAATCGCGCGAAAATAACTCGGCCAACCGCAGCCGGAATCAAATTTAGTATCGGATTCAAATAGCGGCGTGCTGCAACAAACGCAATGGTAAACGCCGTGTTCATGATGGTCCCAATACCGTCCGGTAAATGCGCGCTCGGTAGCCGCATGGCGGGTGACTTGATATTCCATGGGATCCAGCATGGATTTCCATTCTGAATCGCTACGAACGACTTTTTTGGAACTCATAGTGTTTCCGTAATAAAGGAAAATAAGAAAAAAATTAGAAACAGCTCACGATGAACAACTGACTTCAATATCCGCAGCCCAATCCGGCGGTAATTCTGCATATGATTGATAGTCTGGATGTTCATCAAACGGATTTTCTAACAGTGTAAGAAGTTTCTCTATTTCTGAAAAATCTTTCTCCTGCGCTTTTTCAATCGCTACCTGAGCTAAGTAATTGCGGAGAACGTAATTAGGATTAACTTTATCCATTGCGACTTTACGCTCGGCATCAATACTCGATTCGCGTTTTAAGCGCTGGCGATAGTTTATTGCCCAGGCATCAAATGAAGCTCGATCAAGAAACAGATCGCGTACTGCGTTATCCAACGAGGGGTTGTCAAGTTTTATCGATGATAGTCGCCGGAAAAACAAAGAAAAATCAACTCGGCTACGCGCCAAAATCGTGAGTAAGGACTCAACGAGTTCTGCATCCGAAGAGTCGCTGACTTGGAATCCTAACTTGGCATTCCAGAGTGCCGACATTTTGCTATCAAACGAGGGCGTGTATACCGCCAAGGCTTCTTGCGTGTCTTCTACGCTGCCTATCAGTGAAACCATAGCCTGACCTAAGGCGTAGCAATTCCATTCACCTATGCGTGGCTGCATGCGATAGGAATAGCGACCCTGTTGATCGGTGTGATTACAAATATGTGCAGGATCATAGGCTTCCATGAACCCGAAAGGACCGTAGTCTAGCGTCTGACCTAGTATCGACATGTTGTCGGTGTTGAGCACGCCATGCATAAAACCTACGGCTTGCCATTGCGCGACGAGTTCGGCGGTGAGGTGAGTAATTTCGCGCAAAAGTGCCTGATAGGGATTCGCTGATTCACGTAACTCGGGATAGCTTTTTTCCAAAACATAATCAGCAAGTTGTTTTAGTTCAGCCGGCTTATCGTTGTAAAACCAGTGTTCGAATGAACCAAAACGCACAAAGCTAGGCGCCATGCGAGTGACAACGGCTGAGGTTTCGGGCATTTCGCGCAAGACGCGCTTATCTGAACCAACAATGCAAAGTGCGCGCGATGTAGGAATACCTAAGCCGGCCATGGCTTCAGAGCATAAAAATTCTCGAATCGATGAACGCAAAACTGCACGACCATCGCCCATACGTGAGTAAGGAGTTTTGCCCGCGCCTTTCAGCTGAAGTTCCAAGGTGCCAGACGACTCAGAAGGCGCTAAGGCTTCACCCAAAAGGACGGCGCGGCCATCGCCAAGTTGACCAGCCCACACACCAAACTGATGGCCTGAATACACAGCGGCCAGCGGATCTGCACCTAATGGCACGGCATTGCCCGAAAAAATACTCACAAAACTGCCACTAGAAAGTTCAGATGGATTCAGCCTGATCAATTCGGCTGCTTTGCGGCTGACGCTGACTAGATAGGGATCGGGCAGCGGTGTAGGTGACAGTTTTGTATAAAACTCGCTCGGCAGACTGGCAAAGCTATTTTTCCACTCAAGTTGATTGAGCAAAACGTGCGCGCCAAGTGGGTTTTCAGGAGAATTCATCTTAGGGTTCTGTTACGATGATTTAAGGCAAGTCATCTAATTGCGAATAATCGTCTGAATTAGGCTAGGGCGACGTGATATGACTTGCATTTTGACAGAGAAGTGCACTGTTCACCGAACAACGGCGAGTCGATTAATTTCTACGGATTGTATAGATCGGCGACTTTTGTTGCGGCGCACTATGAAAATTCGTTGACGGACAGATAATCCCCGCTCAAGAATCGCGCTGTAAAAAAAATTGCATTAAATAAATAGAATAATCAGGAGACACCATGGCGCAGTACCCCAAGAGCCCACTAATGGGCCGCATGATGAGCCAGCCACTGCTCATTTCTAGTTTGATCAAGCATGCAGATCGGTATTACGGAAACATTGAAGTTGTTTCGCGCCGCGTAGAGGGTGACATTCATCGCTATACCTACAACGATTGTCACAAGCGTTCTAAGCAGTTAGCGAATGCACTAAATAAGCTGGGTGTGAAGATGGGTGACCGTGTGGCTACCCTGGCGTGGAATGGTTATCGCCATCTTGAGGCCTATTACGCCGTATCGGGATCGGGCGCGGTTCTGCACACGGTTAATCCACGTTTACATCCTGAGCAAATTGCTTACATTGCGAATCACGCAGAAGATCTGTATCTGTTTTTTGATTTGAACTTTTTGCCGGTAGTCGAATCGGTTGCACCGCTGTGCAAAACGATTAAAGGTTTTGTGATGATGTGTGATCGTGATCGCATGCCAGCTGAAACAAAAATTCCCAACCTGATGTGCTACGAAGATTTAATCGCCGATTGCAGTGATGAGTACGAATGGCCTCTGTTTGATGAAAATTCAGCGTCGAGTCTTTGCTACACCTCGGGCACGACAGGCAATCCTAAAGGCGCGCTGTACTCGCATCGTTCAACCATGTTGCACTCATATGCCTCTGCATTGCCTGATGCGTTAAATGTATCAGCGCGCGATGTGGTGTTGCCAGTGGTTCCGATGTTTCATGTGAATGCATGGGGTTTACCGTATTCGGTGATGTTGACGGGCGCTAAGCTAGTTTTTCCAGGGCCTGCATTGGATGGAAAATCTATTTATGAGTTATTCGAGCAAGAAGGCGTGACCTTCTCAGCCGGTGTGCCCACAGTCTGGCTCAGTTTACTGTCGCATGTCAGCCAAAACAATCTGAAATTTTCTACCTTTAAACGTACCGTCATTGGTGGCTCTGCTTGCCCACCCGCGATGATGAAAACCTTCCGTCATGAGTATGGCGTCGACGTGGTACACGCCTGGGGCATGACCGAGATGTCGCCATTAGGAACATCCTGCACGCTGACAGGTAAGCATGTGCATTTGTCTGAAGATGCGAAGCAATCGATTTTAGAAAAACAGGGTCGTGCGATTTTTGGCGTCGACATGAAAATTGTGGATGACGATGGTCATGAGCTTCCGTGGGATGGCAAGACTTATGGAAATCTTTTGGTCAGAGGCCCGTGGGTGATTGAAGCCTATTTCAAAAATGAAGGCGGTGATGTACTCGAACATGGATGGTTCCCGACTGGTGATGTGGCCGTGATCGACGAAGAAGGCTATATGCAGATCACCGATCGCAGTAAGGATGTGATCAAGTCGGGTGGTGAGTGGATTGGTAGCATTGATCTTGAAAATATCGCCGTTGCGCATCCCGCTGTATTGCAGGCAGCATGCATTGGAGTGTTTCATCCGAAGTGGGATGAGCGTCCATTGCTCGTCGTAGTTAAAAAGCCTGGCATGGATGTGACTAGAGACGAGCTACTGAAATTTTATGATGGAAAAATTGCCAAATGGTGGACGCCAGATGATGTGGTGTTCGCGGATAGTTTGCCGTTAGGTGCGACCGGAAAAATTTTGAAAAATAAAATTCGGGAAACCTACCGCGATTACAAATTGCCCACTGCCTAAGTGTGCGCAAACGATTGTTGAAAACTAACGAGGCTGGTGCGTGGAATTTACCGTAATTTCATTACTCAATGGATTGAGCTACGGCTTGCTGTTGTTCATGCTGTCGTCTGGGTTAACACTTATCTTTAGCATGATGGGTGTGCTCAATTTTGCGCATGCCAGTTTTTACATGATAGGCGCGTATTTAGGATTTGCGATCAGCAAAACCGTGGGCTTTTGGCCCGCTTTAGTGTTGGCTCCATTGATTGTTGGTTTGGCTGGTGCGGCAGTTGAGCGCATCGGCCTGCGCGCCGTGCATAAACATGGTCATGTCTCAGAATTGCTATTTACGTTTGGTTTATCGTATGTGATGGTTGAGTTGGTACAGTTGATTTGGGGTCGTGCTGCAGTGCCTTATCCCATACCTGCTGAATTAGATGGTCCGCTGTTCACGTTATATGCGTTGGCATTTCCTATGTATCGCGCGTTCATGATGCTAGTGGCTTTATTAATGCTACTAGTGATCTGGCTGTTGTTAACACGTACCCGCATTGGTTTAGTGATTCAGGCAGCATTGACACATCCAGAGACTGTCGAAGCCTTAGGCCACAATGTTCCGCGTGTGTTCATGTTGGTGTTTGGTGGTGGATGCGCTTTGGCAGGTTTGGCCGGTGTCATCGGTGGTAATGCGTTTGTGACTGAACCAGCGATGGCTGCCACCGTAGGCAGTATTATTTTTGTGGTGGTAGTTGTGGGGGGTATGGGCTCGTTAGCAGGCGCTTTGTTAGCGTCGATTTTAATCGGCATGATACAAACCTTCGCCGTTGCTCTTGATTGGTCGGTGCTCAGTGCACTGGCAACAGTGGGACTCTCTGTGAGCCCAGAATTTCCAGTGTATCGCTTGCTTTCTATAACGCTAGCCGAGGTTGCGCCGATTTTGCCGTACATGCTTTTAGTCTTGATGCTAATTTTTCGGCCTAAAGGTTTGCTCGGCACGAGGGAAGGCTAATGATGAGTTTGCAGACAATCAGTTATTCACCCATAAACATAGGTCGTTGGTTAGTGTGGCTAACTTTTGTAGCCTTATTGATTTTAGCGCCATTACTATTTAGCTCGGGTGGCAGTTTGTCGCTGCTGTCGTTGATGGGCACCATCATGATTTTTGCTTTGTCCTACAACATGCTGTTAGGGCAGAGTGGCATGCTCTCGTTTGGTCATGCAGTCTATTCGGGTTTGGGTGCTTTTTTTGCGATTCATGCCATCAATCTATCCGCCAGTGATTCATTTTATATTCCCTTGTCTCTGGTCCCGTTAGTTGGTGGCATCGCTGGTTTAACGTTTGGTATTTTGTTTGGATACGTCACCACGAAACGTTCTGGCACAACGTTTTCTATGATCTCGCTAGGCATTGTTGAACTCGTGTTTGCCTGCTCGCTCATGTTCCCAGGCTTTTTTGGCGGTGAGGGCGGTGTTTCTGGTAATCGCGTGTTTGGTAAAGCATTGATGGGGGTCAGTTTTGGCCCGCAAATTCAAGTGTATTACCTGATTGCTACGTGGTTATTTATCAGTACTGTGGCCATGTTTGCGATCTCACATACGCCTTTGGGTCGCATCGCAAATGCAGTTCGTGATAATCCCGAGCGTGCAGAATTCATTGGTTACGATACTCAGCGCGTTCGTTATCTGATGCTGATTTTGTCTGGTTTTTTTGCAGGTATTTCCGGCGGATTATCGGCGATCAATTTTGAGATTGTTAGTGCAGAAAACGTCAGTGCAGCCCGCTCAGGAGCCGTGTTGTTGTTTACTTTTATCGGTGGCATAGGATTTTTCTTTGGCCCTTTGCTGGGCGCGATTATCGGTGTGTTGCTGACGGTGATGCTGTCCGAAATTACTAAAGCATGGTTGCTCTACCTTGGTTTGTTTTTTATTTTGATGGTGATGTACGCCCCTGGCGGTTTGGCTAGCATCATCATGATGAACTTCCGTTTGATGGCGAATCGACTTTTTATGCCTTTGCTTCCTTCTATGCTGAAAGTCACATCGGCTGGCTTGTTGGTATTTTTTAGTGTGGTGATGTTGATAGAAATGACCTATCACTCATCGCTAGAATCAGCACAAGGAACCTCTATTCAATTATTTGGCGCGCAAATCGATACGGCTCAGGCCAGTGGGTGGTTGATTGCATCTATCGCATTTATCGTCGGGGTTGTCGTGTTCTTACGCAGCCGGACATCGTTTATGGATGCCTGGGATGAGGCGAATGCAGAAATCGAACGCCGAATTGCTGGGAGTGGTCGATGAGTGTGCCCGCGTTGGAGTTGCGCGAAGTTCGCAAACAATTTGGCAGTGTAGAGATTATTCGTGGTGTCAATCTCGCCGTGAATAAAGGGGAGCGACTGGCCATCATTGGCCCGAATGGCGCTGGAAAATCTACACTGTTTAATTTGATATCTGGCCGTTTTGGTGTGAGCAGCGGAGAAATTTCTTTAAACGGTCAAGCCATTCAACGACTGGCTCCCTACGAAATTAATCGTCTTGGTTTGTCGCGTAGTTTTCAAATTACAAATATATTTCATCGACTGTCGGTATTTGAAAATTTACGTTGTGCGGTGTTGTGGTCGCTGGGTTACCGCTATTCGTTTTGGCATAAATTAAGTGCTTTAAAAGATGCCCGTGCTCACGCGGAGCACGTCATGGAATCGATTGGTCTTACCTGGCGCCGCGATACACCGGCGGGTTTGTTGACGTATGCCGAGCAACGCGCTTTAGAGATAGGTATTACGGTCGCTGGTGGTGCAGAGGTGATTTTATTGGATGAACCCACAGCCGGTATGAGTCGATCCGAATCCGATGCGGCAGTTACTTTAATTTCTAAGGTAACTAAAGATAAAACACTACTGATGGTCGAACATGACATGAGCGTTGTGTTTGGTTTGGCCGATAGGATTGCAGTGGTTGTTTATGGCGAAGTGATTGCTTGTGATACGCCAGCGGTCATCCGCGAGAATGCCAAAGTTCAGGAAGCTTATCTTGGTAGCCATGCGCCTGATCAGGAGGTGCTGTGAGCGATTTGTTAGACGTTCGTGATCTGCACGCTTTTTATGGCAAAAGCCATGTTCTGCATGGGGTGAATCTGCGCGTTGGGCGTGGCGAGATTGTTAGCCTGCTGGGTCGCAATGGTGTGGGGCGTTCCACCACAGTGAAAGCCGTGATGGGTCAGCTAGACGCTACTGGGTCCGTTATATTCAACGACGAACAGATATTGGGTTTGCCAGCTTTTCGTATTGCTCACAAAGGTTTAGGTTATGTTCCCGAGAGTCGCGATATTTTTCCGACGCTGACGGTTGAGCAGAACTTGCTACTCGGTGACAAAAAAACTAAATCGTCGCGCTGGTCTTTAGACGACATGTATACGATGTTTCCGCGTTTACGTGAGCGTCAGTACACACAAGCCGGCGTGCTCTCAGGCGGAGAGCAACAAATGCTCACCTTGTGCCGGACTCTGATGGGCGATCCTGATCTGATCATGATTGATGAGCCGACTGAAGGACTTGCACCGAAAATAGTGGAACTGGTTGCAGAGTATCTGCTGGCACTTAAAGCGCGTGGCATTTCTGTTTTACTGGTTGAGCAGAAGCTGGATATCGCTATGAAAATTTCAGAGCGTGTCTACGTTATGGGTCGGGGTTCTATTATTTTTGAAGGTTCGCCTGCAGAGCTGCGTGAAAATGCTATCGTACGCAAAGAATGGTTGGAAGTCTGATAGTGGTTGCACTGAGAAATTTGATAATAAATTTAATGGACTGAGGGAGAGCATGTATGACTATTCGAATTCGTAAATCCTTGGCATCGGCAGGTGTATTGCTTGCTCTGGCATCGTCATCGGTTATTGCAGAGAACATAAAAATTGCATTCATCGACCCCTTGTCAGGTCCATTTGCGCCAGTAGGCCAAAATACTTTTCATAGCTTCCAACTGGTCGCAGAAATAGCGAATAGAGAAAAATGGGCGCCCGGCCATACCTTTGAAATTACCGGCTTTGATAACAAAGCGAGCCCGCAAGAGTCGTTAACTGTTTTAAAAGCAGTGATTGATCAAGGTTATCGCTATATCGTTCAAGGTAATGGTTCCGGAGCGGCGGGTGCGTTGATTGATGCTATTAATAAGCATAACGAACGCAATCCGGGTAAAGAAATCGTTTTCTTGAATTACGCCGCTGTTGATCCTGATCTTACTAATAGCAAATGTAGTTTCTGGCACTTCAGGTTGGATGCGAATTCCGATATGAAAATGGAAGCGATGACCACCTACCTCGCAGCCGATAAGAAAGTTAAAAAGGTTTACATCATTGGGCAAAACTACGCTCACGGTCAGCAAGTTACGCGCGCCGCTAAGGAATATCTCAAGCGCAAACGTCCGGATATCGAAATCGTCGGTGATGATTTACATCCGATTGGAAGTGTTAAAGACTTTGCTCCCTATGTCGCTAAAATTAGTGCGAGTGGTGCAGATACGGTGATTACTGGAAACTGGGGTTCGGATTTGGCATTGCTGGTTAAAGCCGCACGCGAATCGGATCTGAAAGCGCAGTTCTACACCTATTACGGTTACACAACGGGTGTTCCTACGGTGATGGGCGCAGGAGCAGCTAATCATGTGCGCTACGTGGGCACATGGAATGTCAACAATGAAACCTACGCTGGTAAAGAAATCATTGAAGAATTCAAAAAGAAATTTAATGATGACTTGTACGCTGTAACCACCTACTCAGGCATACAGTTGCTTGCTAAGGGCGTGAATCAAGCCAAAACGACAGATCCGGTTAAAGTTGCCTTCGCCATGGAAGGGCAAAAATTCAAGAGTTTGAATGGTGAGGTGGAAATGCGGAAGACCGATCACCAACTACAACAGCCATTGTATGTAACCACCTGGGTGAAAACCAATGGCAAGACGGTGAAATACGATCAGGAAAATACCGGACACGGCTGGCGCACTGATCAAAAAGTCGATGCCTATGTGGCTTCTCAGCCAACTTCTTGCAGCATGAAGCGCCCTTCATAAAAAAATCGTCGCTCGATAATAAGCCCGCATATCCTGCGGGCTTTTTTTATTTCTGGCCCCAAGCGCTTTACTCGGTGTGATCTGCGCCACAAATACAGTGTAAGTCTAGACAGCCGAGTAGCGATGACATGAAATGCGGCATTCATTCAACAAGGAGACTGCTTTGGATGCTTACTACCGCTTTATTAGTCGCCCACTTTGCTTAACAAAAATTTTGTTGATTCTTTGCCTGGCATGTCTCTTTACAGAAGTTCAAGCTCAAGCTATCCGTATTGGGCTGAGTGGGCCGTTTACCGGCGGGTCTAGCCCCATGGGCGAAAGTATGCGGAATGGAGTGCGACTTGCTGTTGAAGAAATCAATAGTTCAGGCGGCATAAATGGTTTGCCCATAGAGCTGATTGAACGCGATGACACCGCTAACAATGAAACCGGCGGCAAAATCGCCGATGAGCTGACCCGTTTAAAAGTCGTCGCTACCATAGGTATCGTCAACACCGGTGTTGGCCTTGCATCGATAGACCACTACCAAAAGGCAAAAATTCCGCTAGTGGTTGCGGTGTCCACTGGGCCATCGCTTACGCGTAAATTTTCACCGCCCGCCCAGAAGGTGAATTTCATCTTTCGTGTTTCACCTACGCTTGATCTCGAAGCCAAAGTACTTGCTGCAGACTTGAAACGTAGATCACTAATTCGAATCGCTTTAATGGCGGATACCACGCCTTACGGTGACAGTGGTGTTGCGGCTTTCGCAGAGCAAGCACGACTCGCTGGGCTAGATGTGGTGGGTGAATTTCGCTTTAAAGTCGGTGACACCGATATGAGTGGGCTAATAAAACGTGCGCGTGCAGCGGGTGCATCGGCCTTGGTGGTGTGGGGTATAGGTCCCGAACTGGCGAATATTGCGCGTGGTGTTCAGGCTTCCGGTTGGCGCGTTCCGTTATTGGGTAGTTGGACGCTCTCTATGCGCAATTTTATTGATGCAGCTGGGCCAGCCGGTGATGGTGCGCTGATGCCACAAACCTTCATACAAGATGCAGGCTCAACGACCAAGAATAGTTTTTTACTGGCCTACCATCGCGCCTTTAAAACCGATCTCATTCCTTCGCCTATGAGTGCGGCTCAAGGTTACGATGGAATGCATATATTAGCCCATGCCATTCGTCAGTCAAAAACTTTGGATGGTGATGCTATTCGAGCGTCATTAGAGAATTTGAATTTCAGATATCAAGGCGTGGTTACTAGTTACGAGCGACCTTTTTCAGCGCAAGATCATGATGCGATTACTACCAACATGATCGTGTTGGGCAAAGTTTCGAATGGTCGCGTGGATTATGCCTATAGCGAAGATCAACAGCGCAGCGCTATCTTGCGTGTTAAACGAAATTCCAATTGATAGAAAAATTGATAGAGCAATTGATAGGGTCATGCGAATGATTTACGGCCAGCATTTCCGTAACACGCAGAGGTTAATTTAATTGAGTCAAGGGGAATAATACGGTCGTGCTTTTCTGGGGTATATTAATGGTCTGCCGCTATCATACGGCTGTACAACCTATTAAAAATAATCACCGGAGAGACAAGCATGACCGCCACGTACCGAGAGCAAGGCGATATCGCCGTCATCACGCTAAATAACCCACCTGTTAACGGGCTGGGGCATGCGACCCGTACGGGTATCGTGGAAGGTATCGCTAAGGCGGCTGAAAATGCAGCCATCACTGCAGTCGTAATCGTAGGTGAAGGCAGGGGGTTTTCAGGCGGCGCCGATATTCGTGAATTCAATACGCCTAAAGCCATGCAAGAACCCTCACTCATGACGGTGATTAGTATTGTTGAGGCGAGTGATAAACCCGTCATCGCTGCCATACATGGTGTGGCTATGGGTGGTGGCCTTGAATTAGCGCTGGGTTGTCATTATCGCGTTGCGGTGGCCGGTGCACAAATCGCTCTACCTGAGGTAAATATCGGTATTTTGCCGGGGGCGGGTGGTACGCAACGACTACCGCGCATCTTGGGTCTGGAGCCAGCTTTAAACATGATCGTCTCCGGTAAAACAATCATGTCCGACAAATTAGCCAGCACAAAATTATTTGATCAAATGATCACAGGTGATTTACTCGTAGGTGCATTAGCGTTTGCTAAAAAAGTTTCAACTGTGCGTCCACTGCCTAAGATTCGCGATATAAAAATTACGTATCCCAATGCCGATGGATATCTTCAGTTTGCACGTAATACCGTGCGCGTAGTGGCCGGCCCTTTTCCAGCACCGCTAAAGTGTGTTGATGCGGTTGCAGCTTCCGTCAAAATGAAATTTGATGATGGCCTCAACCTCGAGCGCAATCTATTCCTTGAGCTGGTTCAAACCACAGAATCGAAAGCCTTACGCCATGCGTTTTTTGGTGAGCGTACTGCATCAAAAGTCCCTGATGTTCCTTCCGATACGCCACTTAGAACGATTAAGTCAGCGGCAGTGATTGGTGCCGGCACCATGGGCGGTGGTATCGCCATGAATTTTGCCAATGCAGGCATACCCGTCAAAATGCTTGAAATGAAGCAGGAAGCCTTAGACAAGGGCTTAGCGACAATACGTAAAAATTACGAAAACACCATGAAGAAAGGCCGGTTGACGCAAGAGCAATTTGATAAACGCGTGGCCTTGATTACCGGAACATTGGCGTATGAAGAGTTAGCTCAAGCAGACATTGTGGTTGAAGCGGTGTTCGAAGACATGGATGTTAAGGAAACAGTATTCAAGAAATTAGATGAGGTAATGAAGCAAGGCGCGATTCTCGCCTCTAATACATCGACCTTAGATGTCGACAAAATTGCTGCCTTTACCAAGCGTCCTCACGATGTTATTGGTACGCACTTCTTTAGCCCCGCCAATGTCATGAAGTTACTTGAAATTGTGCGCGGTGCCAAGACCGGCAAAGATGTACTCGCGACCACGCTGGCATTATCCAAGACCATTAAAAAGACGGGCGTTGTTTCGGGCGTCTGTGACGGATTCATTGGTAATCGTATGGTGGAGCAATACATACGACAGGCAGGTTTTCTGCTTGAGGAAGGTTGTCTGCCAGAGCAGGTCGATAAGGCCGTCGAGAAATTTGGCTTTGCCATGGGGCCGTTCCGCATGAGTGATTTGGCGGGTAACGATATTGGCTGGTATATACGTAAACGTCGTTATGTAGAAAAGCCAGAGGTTACGTACTCAAAAGTTGCGGATCTGCTGTGTGAAAAAGGGCGTTTTGGTCAAAAAACCTCAGCGGGTTGGTATGACTATAAAGCGGGTGATCGTAAGGCCTACGCTTCGACTGAAGTTAACACCATGATCGTCGATCATTCCAAAGCCATGGGAATCGAACGCCGCAAAGTCAGCGATAAAGAAATCGTTGAACGTCTGGTGTATGCACTAGTGAATGAAGGTGCCTTGATACTGGAAGAGGGCATTGCAATGCGTGCCTCCGATATCGATATGGTCTACCTGACGGGTTATGGCTTTCCGTTATTCCGTGGCGGTCCTATGTTCTATGCCGATACCGTCGGTCTTTCTAACGTAGTTATGGCCATTCATTCGTATGCAAAGGGAAGTCATCCCGAAGCATGGACTCCAGCGCCTCTACTGACTAAATTGGCGCAAGAAGGTAAAACATTTAGTTAATTCCCTCCGTTATTTCAGAAATTTTAGGCTCGCGAGCGCGATTCAATTAATCGCTGTTCGCTTGCCTGACTCGTCACCCGTCCTTTTTCAACAGAGTCGCCGTCATGAGCCGTTGTTTTTCAACAAATTTTCAGTGTTGCGAATTGGCAGCGAAAATTGAGAAAAAACTGTGCGCTGGTCATAAACTAAAAATCCCACGACCAATAAGTTCTCTCTTTTTCAAACACTCCCGCAGCAAAGCCACTGAATAAAACCATTCCCAAATAACATGCCCTAAATTAGCGATAAGCATTTCTTCATTGCCTACAATTCATTTCCCTTTAAATTCTCGAGAGGAATGAAGATGAAAATGAATAGCGTAGTAAAACTTTGTACTTTAACCGCTGCGATCTGTGCAGCCAATGCGAGCTATGCAGCTGGTGCCCAAACAGCCACTGTAACGATTCATGCCACAGTTGCACCTACGTGTAGTATTTCGGCAACCTCGCTGGAATTTAATAACTACGATCCGACCAGTACTACAGATAAAACAGGTACAGGCACCGTAACTTTAACGTGTGTGAAAGGTAGTCAGCCTACGATTTCCCTCACAGCAGGTTTGAATCCAAATGGTGCTCAACGCAGGATGATCAATGCTGTCACCAGTGATTTCCTTAATTATGATTTGTTCAAACCGACTGCAGCAAATCCTGCAATAGATTTGCCGAATACTGCTTGTGTAGGTACTGAGAATCAGCCTTGGGGTTTGGATGTTCCATCACGTTTGCATCCACCTATAGCGCCGACAGCCGATCCATTAACCTACAATATCTGCGGCATCATTCCTAAAGGTCAGTTGACTGTAGGTACTGGTGATTACAACGATACGGTAACTGCAGAAATCAACTTCTGATCTAATGAATTGCCACTCAGTCAGTCCTCAAGCATTGCCCCATACTGGCTGGGTGGCCAATTTATTTTTTGCCATTTGTGTTTTTACGCTCAATTTTTCTCCAGCACTGGCAGGTACTTTCAACGTTAGTCCAGTAAAAATCAATCTTTCAAAAAATTCTTCTACGGCCATCATCTCGGTCAGTAATGCGGGTAATTCCGACACCACCATCCAACTCCAAACTATGCGGTGGATACAAGAGGGAGAAGGAGATAAGCTGCAACCCACAAGAGAAATAATTGCAACACCGCAGATTTTTTCTCTTAAAGCCGGTGCGACTCAGTTGATACGCGTCGGCATGGTGACCAAACCCGATCCAGTAAACGAAATCGCTTATCGATTGATTCTGGATGAAATACCGTCACCTCCAGAGCCTGGCTTCAAAGGCTTACAGGTCGCTCTAAAAATTACCCTTCCAATTTTTTTTCAGCCGCAATCTAAATCGGTTCCTGAATTAGATTTCTCTTGGTTACAGACACAAGATAAAAAAATTCGAGTCTCGATAGCTAATCATGGCTCAGCTCATGTCCAGATTCTTCGCACGAAAATTTCAGATGAGTCTGACGAAAAATCGGTCTTTTTCACTCAAGAAAAATCACTTTACATCTTGCCTGGGCAGAGTCGTTATCTTGAGTTCGCGCCGACTGATCAAGAAATTACACCAGTAAAAATTTTTTTGATTAAAACAGAGACTTCCACCGGAGATAAAGTGTTCCATGCGAAGTACCGCAATCCATGACAACTTATCGAAAGGCAGATTTAGCTGGATTTATTTAATAATTTTCATTATTAAATTAACGTTTTACTCTTCCGCGTATGCCCAGCCACAAGGCAAACAAATGCCAGATCGTGATACGCGTGCATGGAAACCTCTCCTCGTCGATTTGAAAATTAATCAGCAAGATAGTTGCTCCGCATTTGTATGGAAGCACGAAAATGGAAAAGACTGGCTATTGCCGGTTGATTTACTACAGCGCTCTAGAGTGCGAATTCCATTAACGGTACCGCTCGTTATCCAAGAAAGTATCAATTACGTCTCGACAGCTTCGTTAGGCAAAGTCGACACCAATTTTTCAGAAGAAAATCAAATCCTACGTATTGATTTGGCATCCAACGCGTTTGAGGCTTCCTCAATAAAAGTACCCATACAGAGCTTGGCAGGTACCCCATCAATGGCTGCGGGTAAGCATGGCTTCATCCATGGGGCTGTGGGCTTCATCAAAGTTTGAAGCGACCATCCAAATAACTTCAAGCCCTTCGGTACTTTTAATGCCATCTAAAAGTCCGAGTAGGGTGTTAGCAGTGTCATCATCCCAACGGCGCTCGCTGCGACCACGCGGCATAAATAAGCTTTGGGCTTCATCCAGAAAAATCAGGCAGCGCTTTTGAGCGCAGGCTTTTTTGTAGATGGCGTTAAGTGTCTTAGATCCACCTCCAACCAAACCTGATTCCAAGTTAGAGCCGGCAATCTGAATCAGAGGGATGTTGAGTTTTTTAGCGAGGTATCCGGCCAATTTAGTTTTTCCGGTACCGGCAGGGCCAGTCAACATGACATTAAAGGGTTTATCCATGTTGTGTGACTTGTAGAGGTGCCGCTGATTAATCATCGCCTCTAAATGCAAAACTTCTTGCTTGATGTCTTCCATACCGATCAAATCATCCATGCTTCCTTTCAGTGATTCAGGCTGGATGATTTTTGCGCCACCGGCTAAAGGAGGTAGGTTCTTCTTTACCAAAAAAAACAGCAGCACAAGTAAGCCTATGCCAATAATATTTTTCTGAATAAATTCTAGTAACGATCTCCATATGCTGGTTGATGCTTCCGGATCCGACAGTGTTTGAGGATGCTCACGTAACCAGGCATTACTAGCGATTGAATACGGAATTGCGTTACGAAGCAAAACTTCACGTTCAAGGCTGACTTGGGTAGTCTGAGGAATTTTTACCGCGACTAGCTTGGTCTGGTCTTTGTACTTAATGATGTAGTGAGGAAAATCTGCTAATGGCTGAGCCAATAGTAAATAGTCGAGTCTATGTCGGTGTGCAGGCAACTCAGTAAGCAGCGAAATATCCTGGCTGTATATAACCCGAGAATTTTCTGGTTGTTGCGGCACTTGGTAAACCGATAGTGCCAGTGCGGAGATCAGTAACGTAGCGAATAAAGCAATGCGTCTTGGCAGTACTTGAAACGATCGTACAAAGACAAAAAAATTCGGCATGTGGGTAGGAGGGGGGACGTTGTGAAACAATTCGACCCCTTGCCTAGTGATAAGTTGCCTGCCAGATTGGCACTTAGTGACAGTGTTGTGATTGACGGAGAGTACTTTCCTAGATCATCCCAAGGATGCGCGCCATTTCGGTCAGGTAGGGCGTGTCTTTCATCGCTTCGCCTTCGACGGTGGCTATCCAATCTTCTAGCCGGCTGTGGGTGCCTTTTAAATGTTGATGCAAACCGTCAGCAGGCTGGTCGGGCATTGCTAGTGTTTGCTTCAAAGAGTCGATTTCAGTTTTAAGTGCTGCAAATTTTGGCGAATCTGAGGGCGCTAGAGCCAACTCTTGCTCAAGATCAGATACGAGCTTCGAGACTCGATCGAGACTGAATGCAGGGGATGATCCATCATATGAGTGCGACATAAGCTAGTCCTTTTCGTAATGAGGAATGATTCATGTTGTGACTTTATGGCTTCATTATCAATCAGAATTGAGCTCGCCAAGAGGAAAAGAATGACTATCCGTGAGTATTGCAATGCTAATGTAATTTGCTGCGAGCCCGATGCACCGATATCTGAAGTCGCCGCCTTAATGCGTAAACATCATGTTGGAGATGTGGTAGTCGTAGCCAATCAACAGGAAGGTCAACAGGTACCTTTGGGTATTCTGACTGACCGAGACATTTTGGTAGAGACCATAGCCTTGGATGTTGAAGCGAGGCTGTTTACTGCATCGGATTTGATGTCGTCGCCGGTAACAACGGTGTTGGAAGATGCAGGCTTAACCGAAGCCTTAGGCGTCATGCGCGGCAAACGCATTCGTCGATTGCCTGTGGTTAATCGTGCTGGCGGTTTGGTCGGTATGGTGACGACTGATGATTTACTCGACCTGTTAGCGGCTGAACTTTCTATGTTGGCTGGGCTGGTGGTTGAACAGCCGATTAAAGAAGAGCGAACGCGCAAATAGGTGATACCGATCATAGAAACCTACTGTTTATTGAGCTTTCGACCCAATACCTCTCGATATCTAATTTTACATAATACAAATTATACGCATTTAGAATGGATGGGCAGAATCAGTTAAGAACCCGTTAGCGCGCGACCCAGCCGCCGCACACAGGGAAAACCTGACCCACAAAACAGTCGGCACTGGAGCTAGCCAGATACGCTGCAAACATCGCATCCTCGCGCGCGGCGACTAAACGACCCAATGGAACATCGCGTTTAAGTTTGTCTTGAAATACAGGATTAGCCTGAACCTCGGCTGAAAAATACGTTGGGTTATCTACGTAGTTTTGTGCGATGGCATTGACCTGAACTCGTTTGTTGGCTACTTCAACCCCCACAGATTGGATATACGCCAGCTGAGCGCCGCGCGCCGCGCTATAAGTCGATGATCGTTTAATGCCGCGTAACGCGGATGCGCTACCCATCAAAATAATTTTTCCATGACCGCGTGCAGTCATTTGCGGCAAGACGGCTTTCGTTAAACGATGCAGCGGATCCACCATATGACTAAACGCTGCGCGCCATTCTTCATCAGTCGCATCGGTGGCTAGCGTGGATGTCGCGGGAATACCCAAATTAGCCAATAGCACGTCGACATGGCCCGCTTCGTTGATGAGCGCTAAGGGACGGTTTGGGTCATCCAGTAGACCGTGATCGGCTATCACAGTGGCGCCGAGTTCAGTAAAGACCTCATGCAAAGCTGGGCCCATGAACTCATTGGCTTGCGTCAGCAATACGCGCTTACCAGAAAGATCGAGTGGATTCATAGTAGTTTTTGGGGGTGTTTTGAATATGTATTTGTCGTAAAGCTTAGCTTAGCAGACCTCGAACGCTTCGATTGATTGCGCCATCTCCAAAAGATCGTCATAACAAGCCGATAAGCTCATACCTATGAAAATTCTTGTCGCGCACAATCGTTATCGTTATCGCGGCGGCGAGGATACAGTGGTTGATGCTGAAGTTGATTTATTGCGACGTAACGGGCATGAAGTACTCGTTTATTTGCGTGATAACGAAGAGCTCACGCGCATGAAAAACCACCACGCTGCGCTACAGACTTTGTGGTCATACAAAGCGGTCGCCGATGTGACTGCCTTATCTGAAAAATTCAGACCGGAACTCATACATTCACACAACACATTTCCACTTATTTCCCCTTCGTTATATTCAGTCGCTAAGCGATTAAATATACCAGTCATTCAAACGCTGCATAATTTTCGATTGATATGTCCGCAAGCCACACTTTTACGTAATGGTGTTCAATGCGAAGACTGTGTTGGAAATTTACCTTGGCGAGCGATTGTTCATCGATGTTACCGAAATTCGTTATCACAATCAGCGGTATCAAGCAGCATGATTATGTTACATCGATTGCTACGTACCTGGCATACCAAAGTAACGCGCTACATCGTCTTGAATCAACTTTGCCGCGATAAATTTATCGCGGGTGGTTTACCTTTTGATGTATTGCGAATTAAGCCTAATTTTTTTGATTCTGCCAATGAACCCGAATGGGTGCATCGCAGCGGCGGAATTTTTATCGGAAGACTTTCGGAAGAAAAAGGTCTCAAGGTATTGGCTGAAGCGTTATCGCAGTTACCCGATAGTCAAATTGATGTCTAAAGTAAGGGTAATTTACTAACGTACGTTGAAGCGACCAGAGGTTTTAATTACAAAGGTTTTCGTGTTGCCGATGAATTGCAAGCCTGTTTGCGGCAAGCCGCTTATCTGGTGGTACCTAGCACGGGTGTAGAAAGCTTTGGATTAGTAGCGATTGAAGCGTTTGCTGCAGGAACGCCTGTCATTGCCAGTGCGAACGGAGGCTTACGAGAAATTGTAGTTCACGGTAAAACGGGTTTTCTTGTTGAGCCAGGAAATGTAGATGCACTAGCACGAGCAATCGCATTCGCTGAAGATCATCCCGATGAAATGAAAATCATGGGCCGTGCAGCCAGGCACGCTTATTTATCCCGTTATACCCCTGATATCAATTACCGCCTCTTGATGAGTATCTACTGCGAAGCGGTTGAATCTATGGCCCGTATCCCTACGGATACCCTTCCCTTTAAACGATCTGAAAAGGTCAGCTTACAAAAAATTGAGCATTAATTTTTATCAATCACCCTTCCCCCTATGCCGAAACTCGCACTTGTTGTTAATGAACCTCCGCCGTATAGGATTCCCATTTTTAATCGCGTTGCAGCTTTTAATGATATTGAACTCAAGGTTATTTTCTTTTGCATGCACGAACCGAATCGCTTTTGGAATTTGCCAGCGATGGAATTCGATCATGAATTTTTACAAGAAAATGTCTATACGGTTAATGGCAGATACATCCATAACAATCCCGATATACTTTTTGCGCTAACTAAATTTGATCCAGACGTTGTGATCGGCAATGGCTTTAATCCGACTCACTTATACGCCATGTTGTGGACCATGCTGCGTCGACGTGCCTACGTGCCAATGACCGATGGCACGCTGCAATCTGAGCAGGGTTTAAGCAAAATTCATCACTGGTTACGTCGATTTGCCTATGCGCGTGGCCCGGCATTTATTGCGGCCAGTCAAGGTGGTATGGCGTTGTATCAGGATTATGGCGTGGAAGCCGATCGTTGTTATCAATCGTGCTTATGCATTGATAACAGTCGTTTTTTTGAAAATCAATCAGCGACAGAAAAAAAATGGGATTTCATTTTTTGCGGACGTTTAGAGCCGGCTAAATGTCCTGATTTTGCGCTTGAAGTAGCTGCACGCTGTGCGCAGCGTTTAGATCGACGTGTGAGCATTCTGATGGTGGGATCAGGCAGCATGGAAAATGCGTTGTATGAACAAGCGAAACAATTAAGTCATTTGATTGACGTACATTTCACAGGCTTTGCCAGGCAAGAAGAATTGCCTCGTCTTTATCAATCAGCAAAACTATTTTTGTTTCCTACCAAAGCCGATGTGTGGGGAGTAGTTGCCAATGAAGCCTGCGCAGCGGGTTTGCCAGTATTAATTACGCCGTATGCAGGTGCCGCTGGTGAGCTGGTTATCGATGGAAAAAACGGTTTTATTCGCGAGCTTGATGCTGATTCGTGGGCTGATTGTGCGATTCGATTATTACAAAACGATAGAAGGCGCGAAGCCTTTGGACAGCATTCACAATTGCTAGTCAAACCGTATGATTTTGATGCCGCAGCACTAGGCATTATTGATGCGACTTTATTAGCGTGTAGTCATCGTAGTAATGATCAGGCCGAAGTGAGCCGACCGGTTTGATAATCCAAGATAGCCTGCTCTATTTCGGCAACGGTATTCATCACAAAGGGACCATACTGAACGATGGGCTCATTTAACGGACGCCCCGCGAGTAACAGAAACCTTGCGCCTAATCCACCGGCGGTAAATTCGGCATGATCACCATCCGTCAATATCATGCCTGTATGCGTTGTGAGTGTGGCCGTATGGCCTGCGATATGAAGATTGCCCTCAAACAGATAGGCCATGGAATGATGGCCACGCGGAATGGGTAGTGTGATGTTCGCACCGGCTGGCAACTTCACATCGAGATAAATTGGCTCAGTGGTTAAACCAGCAATCGGACCGTGGCTGATTTCGCCTTCTATTTCAACATCACCGGCAATCACTTTGATGGTGCCGCCATTAGCTAGTGATTTATTAGGAATTTCTTCGGGCGTGATGTCACGATAGCCCGCAGGTTTCATTTTTTCTTTAGCTGGAAGATTGATCCAGAGTTGAAACCCCCGCATCCGCCCTTCTTCTTGTTGTGGCATTTCTGAGTGAATAATCCCTCGTCCTGCTGTCATCCACTGCACACCACCACTTTTTAAATCGCCTTGATTACCCAAGTGATCTTCATGCCGCATATGGCCATCGAGTATGTAGGTCACTGTCTCGAAACCTCGATGCGGATGGGATGGAAAACCAGCGATGTAATCACCGGGATTATCGGAAGAAAATTCATCGAGCATCAAAAAAGGATCCAGGCGCGTACCCTCACCGCTGCCCAGACTGCGGCGTAACCTGACGCCAGCGCCGTCGGAGGTACTAATCGCGGTGATGATGCGCGCGACTGTGCGAAAGCGTGGTGGCTGTGTAGTCATGTGAAAATTCCTTCAATGTTCAGAGAAATTCTAAGTCGCTCGCCTGTAGGTAGCACCACTCGCCTTCATTAAGTTCCAGCGCTTCTAATGTTAAACGACCGATAGCAATTCTCTCTAAGGCTTGGCAGTGATTACCGGCAGCGGCAAGCATACGTTTAACTTGGTGGTACTTTCCCTGCTCCACTACGATTTCTATTTGCTGTTCGCCACGCGCCACGCATGACACGGCTGCTAAGGGATGCGGCTCATCGTGCAGCTGCACGCCTTTGAGTAAGGAGTCGATTAATTCCTGAGTGACGGGTTCAGCGGTGTTAGCGAGATACAGCTTGGGAACATGCCGTTTGGGCGAAGACATGGCGTGATTGAATGCGCCATCATCGGAGAGTAATAACAGCCCAGTTGTATCATGATCGAGGCGCCCGATCGCTTGCACGTCGCGCCAGCTAAATTGCTCAGGAAGCAAAGTCATCACGCCAGGATGATTGCTAGGTTTACGTGAACACTCAATACCGGAGGGCTTGTTTAGGGCGATATAAATATGCTCGCGATACAGCCACTCTTCGTCGAATAGCCGAAAATGCAAATCGCTGAGGTCGACTTCCTGTTTATAGTCGGTTACGACCTGGCCATCGATGCTGAGCTCTCCTTCGGCTATCAGCTGACGGCAATATTTGCGCGATCCAAAGCCCTGCGACTGCAGCATCCTATCAAGGGTAATTTTCTTCATGTGGGCACTGTAGCAGAACCACAGCGCCCACCTTATACCGACCGATTAGTCCCTGGGTTTGACACTCTCATAATTACTTCCCGAACTATTGCCGGGACTCGTTGTTGAGCCAGAGTCTGAGTTACTGCCTGAATTACTGGCGCCCGAGCTGTCACCAGAGCTATTCCCCGATTTAGTGCCAAGGCTATAGTCAGAGTTGTTACCAGAATTGCTGTTACCTGAACTGTTACCGGGGCTATAGTCAGAGCTACTGTTACCTGAGCTATTTTTTTCTGCTCCGGTGTCAGTATCTCCCGCTTTAGAAGTGGCTGAGCTAGAGCGTTTATGGGATTTTTTGTGAGACTTCGGGTGAGTTTTTTTCTTTTTCCCGGTCGCTTTTTCAGGCTCAGTAGCGGCGCCTGTGGCACCGGATTCGCTGGTGCTTTGCCCCGATATCTGACGGGCATTATTTTCTATTTCTTGAGCTCGCTGAGGATCGTTACTTTCTCTGATTCCTTGATAAGTCGATGTCTCAGCATGAGCCCACGTAGCTGAAATCAACAGCAATAATAAACTGCTGGTGAAAGATTTGCGCATAAGTCCTCCTTGAATTATTTGTCGCGACAACAAAGACGGGACATCCCGGCTGAATTCAGACTGGTGTATGTCTTTGTAGTTTCAACAAGAAGGGGGACAGATGAACAGAAACTGACGATGGTTTGATAATGAACGCTACTTTGATTCAAAATTTCTAGCGAAAATTACTTTTGAGTTTTACTTTCGCTTTCAGCCTTGGGCTGAGCAGCCTCTTTATAAAATTCTTCGGGTGGATTTGAAGAATTTTCTGGTTGGGTTGTTGCGGTAGATGTTTCAGGTGATGCTGTAGTATCGATTTTAGTATCGGCTTTAGTTTCTGCTTTAGTTTCTGCTTGCTTCACATAGCGTTCAAGCAGAGTAATGATCGCTATGTGATTTTGTGATTTGGCAAAATCAATCGAATTCAAGCCAAGTTCATTTTTTGCAGTAACGTCGGCACCTTCATCAATCAAAAATTGTACCGAAGATAAATGTCCACCGCGAGCCGCCATCATCAATGGCGTAGTCTTGTTGGGTGATTCAGCATCAATATAGGCTGAGTTCTCGATTAATTTTCGGATCACGGCTAAATTGCCAACTGCGCAGGCGTAATGCAGCGCTGTCCAACCGGGGCGGTTAATTTCCGCACCTTTATCGATGAGTTCCAGTGCTGCTTTGGTGTCGCCATTAAAAGCAGCAATCATGAGCGCTGTATCACCATTGCGCGAGCGTGCATCAAGCTGCACATCAGGATGTTTGAGCAGCAAAGCAAACACTTTCCAAGCTCGGTGTCGAACAGAAAGTAGTAATGCCGTATCCAGCCGCTCAGGCTCGATAGTGTTGGGATCAAAGCCCCGTTGCAGTAGCAATTGGCAGCGCAAAGCATCATCAATTTCTATCGCAGCAAACCACTCTTCGTAGGAATTCGATTTGCGCGCAATGGGTTCTAAAAGTTTTTCTAAACCCGGCAGTAATGCCGCGGCAAATAATTGGCGCCTGGAAGGGTCGTGTGGATGATCGTTCATAACATAATCCAAGCCCCCGAAAAATTAGTGCGGGATGTGAAACAGCGTTTTGAAATTACTTGTCGTAGCTGCTGCCAGCGTAGCGAGGGGTACTTCCTTCAAGTCGGCCAAATATTCAGCAACATGCCGTACAAAGCCCGGCTCATTAGTCTTGCCTCGCATGGGCACTGGTGCCAGATACGGTGAATCCGTTTCGATGAGCATTCTTTCCAAAGGTACCGCACGCGCAACGGCTTGTAGATCTTTGGCGTTTTTGAAGGTCACGATGCCGGAAAATGAAATATAAAATCCCATTGCGATTGCCGCTTTGGCGACATCAAGCGATTCTGTAAAACAGTGCATGACACCGGCCACGCCGCCTTGATCGGTACCGGCTTTTTCTTCATGCAGTATACGTAGCGTATCTTCAGAGGCATTGCGGGTGTGGATAATCAGCGGCTTAGCGCAGGCGCGAGAGGCGCGGATATGAACGCGAAAGCGTTCACGCTGCCACTCAAGATCACCTTTCATACGAAAATAATCCAAACCCGTTTCACCGATGGCGACGATGCGCGGATTCTGAGCTAGCTCGACTAATTGTTCGGTGCTGGGTTCGGGCGTGTCATCGTAATCTGGATGTACGCCGACCGATGCATAAATATTGGGATAGGATTCGGCGAGTGCCAAGACCTGAGGGAAGTCGGGCAAGGTCACCGAAACGCACAAGGCGTCGCTAACCTGATTAGCCTGCATCGTGGCTAAAATTTCAGGTAGCCTTTCGGCTAACTCGGGGAAATTAATGTGGCAATGAGAGTCAACAAACATAAAAACAGCCGATCAAAAGCGAACCGGCCGTATTGTACGCTGCTAGCTCACATCGTATGGGTAGAGCGCGTCGAGCCCAATGCCGTGCCTAACAACTCTTCTATACGCTGACGCAGCCGACGTCCGGAATCGTCGTCGGGTAAATGGATGCCAAATCCTTGCGTATGGCGATTACCCGCTCCCATAGGCGTGATCCATGCGACCTTGCCCGCGATGGGATAGCGTTGTTCATCCTGCATCAAGCTAAGCAGTAAAAACACTTCATCGCCTAACTTGCAGACGCGGTTACCCGGTACAAAAATTCCACCGTTACGCAGAAACGGCATATAGGCCGCGTACAGCGCAGCGCGATCGCGTATTGAGAGTGAAACAACGGAGGGGCGGAGTAAAGAAGAATCTGTAGAGCCTGAAAATTCTTGCACGGCGATTCGGTCCATTCGAAAAACTAGCTTACGCGGAACGCTAGCTTCGACTCATCGTCGCTGGTGCGTTTTACCGAAACAGCTCGGCGTACTCTAGCAGCATGTCTTCTATGAAAAGCTTTGCCGACAAAGGGTGCTCTGAAACGGCGCGGCGCGAGGCGGCATCGCGCACAGCTTTTTGAAGTCGGTCGACCGTCACTCGTGCGGCCAGCGCGGCAAGGCTGCTGCGATGCTCTGGGTAGTAGCGTACACGGTCAGCGAGCTTAATCGCCAGAAGATCATAGAGCCAGCGCTGTTGCCATGCTAGCAGTTGTGAGAGAGCGATTTTTTGTAGCCGATCTGCCACGCTTAATGCCGAAGCGAGATCGGGTTTGGCTAGTTGGGATAGCCAGTCATTTTGAGCTTCAGCGAATTCACCTTGGGCAGCCTCTAACGCGGCCAACGGTGCACCGCCCTGCTCTGCCAGCCAGCGTTGTGCATCGTCTAAGCCCTGTGTTGTGAGCCAATCTAGTGCTGCAGCACCCTTAGGCATAGCCATCGCAAATAGTCTGCAGCGTGAACGTATGGTGGGTAATAAGCGGTCGATACGATCTGATACCAATAAAAATAGGGTGTTGGGTGGCGGCTCTTCCAAGGTTTTTAATAACGCATTCGCGGAAGGCGCATTCAAGGCTTCAGCGGGATAGAGCAAGATAACTCGACGACCGGCTCTATGCGTTGATACATTCATGAAGCCAGCGAGTGAACGAATTTGCTCAATACGAATATCGCGCGAAGGTGGTTTGCTACTAGCGGATTTTTTTGTGGTGGCTTCATCGCCCTCGCTGGGAGCATCGTCTTCATCGTCCGCATCTAACGCCTCGGGCCGTACACGACGATAGTCTGGGTGGCTATATTGTTCGAACCAGCCGCAAGAAGCACACGCGCCGCATGCATGGCCATCGACCGATGGCGATTCACACAGCAAAGAGCGGGCGGCGTGTTCTGCAAAATCGACTTTACCTACCCCATTCGGACCATGAATCAATAAGGCGTGTGGCATGCGTTCGCGCATTTGTTGCCAGCGCTGCCAATCGTTTGACTGCCAAGGATAAAGAAAATCACTCATCCAACTGATCGATCAATTGTTCTAATTGCAGTGTGACTTTGGATAGTGGCTGGGTGGAGTCCACCACGCGTATGCGGTGCGGAAATTGTGCGGCACGCTGCAGATAAGCATTGCGTACTTTTTCAAAAAAATCGTGTTTTTCGCGTTCAAATTTATCCAGCGTTCGGGTGGTATCTAGACGCGCTCTGGCGACGTCCAGCGGCACGTCAAATAGCAAAGTTAAATGCGGTTGAAAGTCGGCGTGCACCCATTGCTCGAGTATGTCGAGCTTGTGCGTAGATAATTGTCGACCGCCTCCTTGATAGGCAAAGGAGGCATCGGTAAATCGATCCGAAATAACCCAGTCGCCTCGTTCTAATGCGGGCGCAATCAATTTGGCTATATGCTCGCGCCGTGAAGCAAACATCAGTAGCGCTTCCGTTTCAAGATGCATGGGCTCGTGCAATAAGAGTTCGCGTAAGCGCTCGCCTAAGGGCGTTCCACCCGGCTCACGCGTAGTAACAACGGATTTTCCTTTTGCGCGTAGATACGCAGAGATGGATTCAACGTGAGTGGATTTGCCTGCACCATCGATACCTTCGAAGGTAATGAACTTGCCTTTAACCATGAATGCCTGCTAGCTATGCCCTCGTTTATGACTATCTGCGCTGATATTTGTTGACGGCTTTGTTGTGGTCATCAAGATTTTCTGAAAACTGGCTACTGCCATCACCTCTGGCCACAAAAAATAAATCTTTGCCCGGCGCCGGATTCAATGCCGCATCAATCGCATCTTTGCCAGGTAAGGCGATCGGTGTAGGTGGCAATCCACTACGTGTATACGTATTGTAGGGTGTGTCAGTCTGCAAATCTTGTTTGCGGATATTGCCATCGAAACGTTCACCCATGCCATAGATGACGGTCGGATCAGTTTGTAGCAACATGCCACGCCGCATACGATTCACAAATACGGAGGCGATCTTGGCTCGCTCAGCTGCTTTGCCGGTTTCTTTTTCTACGATAGACGCCATGATCAGTGCCTCATACGGATTATCGTAGGGTAAATCGGCGGTACGATTAGCCCAGGATTGCTTAAGCTTTTTCATTAGCTGCTGGTGCGCTTGTTGGTAGATTGTCAGATCACTGGTGCCGCGCTCAAAGACATAAGTGCTGGGATAAAAAATCCCTTCGGGATGTGGAAATCCAGGCGCGACTTTTTCCAGCAATTCCTTGATAGGTAAATTTGCGCCTTCCTGCTTCAACCATTTTTGCTTAGACAGCTCGGCACGCATTTGAAGGAAGGTCCAACCTTCAATAATGGTGAGCGATTCTTTGATGGTGTTGCCGCGTACTAGCTGATCGAGCAAGCCTATCGGATTGGTGCCGGGCTCAATCCGGTAGCTTCCCGGCTTAATCGCGGCTCCCTTACCCATGCCACGCGCCAAAAATTCCATCAGCCAGTGGTTTGCAGGTATGCCTTGGGCTTCTACTTGTTTCATGGCCGAGCGCAAGCCACTACCGGGCGCGATATTGAATTCTATGGACTGGTCATTAGGTGCGATTAATGGGTCACGTACCCAATACACCAGAAAGGCGCTGCTGAGCAGCGCTAGCAGTATGATCAGTGCTACGAGTTTTTTTATGATTCCCAATGTCGACTCCCTCGCCTTGCTTGGCTGCGCTGGTATTTAAGACTGCGCAGGCTTTTACGGGCCTTTCCAACGCGATTTTCCGTGCGCCTCTATAATCCGTCCCGTAATGATAGCTTCCAACAGGAAATTACACCGAATTCATGGCTGAACCCTCCTCTACATGGCTGGATTTTCTGAGTAAGCAAGGTGTGCCGGCGGCTGCGGCCACGGGCTCAGAATCAGCTGTTGCACTACCACCCAATCTCTTACAACATGGATTTATCACCCCCTTGAGCGACCAAGGGATCTTGTCTGTATCCGGCCAAGATGCGATAAATTTTCTTCAAAATCAGCTAACTAACGATCTCGCCAGTCTGGATGAGCACCAAGCTCAGCTCTCAGGCTATTGCGCTGCGAATGGCCGCTTGTTGGCGACGGTGCTGCTCTGGAAATCTGGTGAGAGCATCCTGATGCTGGTGCCCTACAGTCTGCTGGCGGCTTTTCAAAAGCGGCTGCAAATGTTTGTGCTGCGCGCCAAAGTGCAGCTGGAGGATGTCAGCTCTTCAATAGTCGCTATTGGTTTGGGTATCCCACAGCAGCATCCACTCGATCTGGCTGGGCTTCCTGCACAAGCCTGCGAATTATCCGCATCATGGAATGGCCAGTTAATTCGAATGCCTGATGCGGTTGGGCTGACACGATACCTCTGGGTAGGACCTCAAGTTCACGCGCCTGAGATATGGGCTAAGGTGGCTAGCCAAGTCTCTATCACCTCCCCTGCCGCATGGCATTGGACGCAAATTCAAGCAGGTCTGCCACAAATTCTTGAGCCTACGCGCGAAAAATTCGTTCCTCAGATGGTGAATTTCGAATTGCTCGGCGGGGTTAATTTCCGCAAAGGTTGTTACCCAGGACAAGAAATCGTCGCCCGCAGCCAGTATCTCGGTAAGCTAAAAAGACGCATGCAATTGGCCACCGCAAATGCCACCATGGCATTACCAGGTACCGAGATTTTTTCTGATGCCGATCCGGGGCAACCCTGCGGTATGGTGGTTAACGCCGAACTTGGTCCCGATGGACGTTTGGCCTGCTTAGTTGAAATGAAGCTGGAGCTTTTAGGCTCGAATATTCATCTTCAGAGTTTAGAAGGGCCGCGCTTAGAGTTTGAAGCATTACCTTATTCGCTAGAAGCGGCATCCTGAAATGGATTTGTATGTCTACTATCGCGTGCAACATCACTATAGCGCTGAGCTGCAAGCGATAGTCATGACTATGCAAAAAAACCTAAGTAATCTTCATGAGCTCAGTTTTTCACTTAAGCGTAGAGTTGAAAAAAATGTGGATTACCAAACGTGGATGGAAATTTATTTTTCCGTTTCAGACGAATTTGTCGCTGTATTGGAACATGCCGTAACCAGTGCTGGTTTACTGCGTTTGATTGATGGCGAGCGTCACAACGAAATTTTTGTGGATATGCCACCATGTGCCTGATCGTTTTCGCATGGAAGTTACTGCCTACGTGCCCACTCATCATGGCAGCGAATCGGGATGAGTTTTTCAATCGCCCCGCCAAAGCTGCCGACTGGTGGGATGATTGCCCAGACGTATATGCCGGACGCGATTTACAAGAAGGTGGTACGTGGTTAGGTATTAATCGGCAAGGTCGCTTTGCTGCGCTAACCAATATTCGTAATGGACAGCCACGCCGTGCTGACTTACGTTCGCGAGGTGAATTGGTTGCTAGTTATTTGGATTCTGAACAAAGCGCCGAGGATTATTTAGCGAAGGTGCAGCAAACTGCTGACCACTACAATGGTTTTAACTTATTAATCGGCGATGGAGAGCACGTGTTTTGGTTCTCGAATGAGAATGGCTCCGAAGCATTGCAGCTACAGCCAGGCATTTATGGTTTGTCGAATGGCAGCTTAGACACGCCATGGCCCAAGGTCGTCAGGGCTAAGGCACAATTTTCTAGTCTGCTATGTCAAAGCGCGCCTGATGACGCGTATTTCGATATGCTTTCTGACACCACGCATGCATCTGACAATCGTCTTCCAGACACGGGCGTTAGTTTGGAGTGGGAGCGCCTGTTGTCACCTATTTGCATCGAGTCACCCGACTACGGAACGCGTGCTTCAACGCTGTTAAAAGTGCATAGCGCTGGCAGCGCTGAATTGCATGAGCGAGTGATTCGCTAAAAATTTTTTGCGTGGTGTTAACTCAGCGTTAGACGCATGAGTCGGTGCGGTATATCAGCCTCTAAAAATTCCTCGCCCTCAGCAATGAATCCCTGCTTTTCATAAAAGGATAAGGCATGCGTTTGTGCATGTAGCAGCAAATCTTTATGACCCTCATCGCGCGCCTGCTGCAAAAGCGCTTGCAAGACTTCTCTACCTAAGCCGCAACCGCGTAAGGGTTTAATGACAGCCATGCGGCCTATATGACCATCGGGTAGTAAGCGCCCCGTGGCTACCGGTTGACCTTCTTCGTCATAAGCAATTGCATGAGTGCTGACTTCATCGCCCTCATCCCATTCCAATTCAATCGGTACGTTTTGTTCAATCACGAAAACTTCGATACGCACACGTTGCGCATCTTCACGCACGCTTTCCCAGTCGCCGGTAATAATTCTAAAACTCATAGCTTGACTGGGCTGCCTTTTTCATAGGCTATCAATACATCGCGCCAACTCTGGGGCACGGGTTCACTTTTGCGGATGCGGCTGTCGGCATGTACGTACATCATTTCGCCTGAGATGAGCAATTCATCTCCTTTATAAATTTCTAACACAAAGCGCATCGAACTTCTTCCCAACTCTGAACAGCGAACGCCAATATCCAACACGTCGTCAAACCGTGCAGGTGCGTGATATTCGATAGTGGCTTTGCGCGCAAATAACTCCAAACCTGTTTGCGCCTGAGCGATCACGTCAGGTAAAGCCAGCTCGCGCCAATATTCAGTGAATGCGACATCAAAATAATTTAAATAATTACCATTGAAGACGATAGCCTGCATATCCACTTCAGACCAACGCACGCGTAGCGCATGAAAAAAAGAAAAGTCGTGTCTCGCCATAAAAAAATTATTAATTATTCAGTAAGAAAGCGTGCAATCAGTTGATTCACCAACGCCGGATTTTCATGCACTATCCAATGCGTATGCTCAGGCAATCGTTCAATGACTAAATCATCAACTAGTGATGGCATATCATCTAATAAAATCGGAAGTAGCGCTTTGTCTTGCATGCCCCAAATAACTCGCACAGGCACCTTGCAATAAAAATTTTTCGGATCGAGAGTGAGTTTTCCCGCACCTAAATCATCACCGTTCGGTGGGTAAAGTGGCGTGGCCCGATAATAGTTCACACCACCCGTTAGACCGCGTGCCCAATTAGCGTGATACCGCGCACGTGTGGGTTCATCAAACCAATGATCTGAAGGCCGACCCATGCCGAGAATCAATTGTTCCATTACACGGAAATTATCTTTAGCTAGTGCTTCTTCAGACCCCGTCGCACGTAACCAATTCATATACGCGCTTGCCTCTTGCTGCGGCTTGTCGTGCGCAAGCGCCATCGCAAAGGGATAAGGATGAGTTGAATTAATGACGATTAAACGTTGCACCAAATGTGGCTGGCCGATAGCGACATTCCAGGCTGAAGCCCCGCCCCAATCATGGGCCACCAGTATGCAGCTCTCATAACCTAAGTGAGCAATTAATTGCTCAACATCTTGAGTAAGCAATTTGGGGCGATAAGCAGATACATCAGATGGCTGATCGGAGAGATTAAATCCGCGCAAATCAGGCGCGACAGCAAAATACGTGTTTCCAAATTCCTGCAATTGCTCATGCCATGCGTACCAAAATTCTGGGAAGCCATGCAAAAAAAGGATGAGTGGCTGACCGCGTTCACCCGCACTGGCATAGTGAAGTCGAATGCCGTTGGGCAGTGTCGCGAACTGACCTTCTTGTATGCTCGCTCTCACGATTAGTGTCCCTTGAGACCCGCTTGAAGTTTTTCACGCACATGCGGTGCGGCTTCATACGGGTCACTAGGATTGCGACCCGTAACGATATCTTCCATGCGGCGCTGTACATTGCCCAAGGCACCGGGGTGCGAATAAATATAAAACGTGTTGTCACGAATCGCATCAAAGGTGCGTTGAGCGACATCCGCTGCACTTACCTTTCCAGAGGAAACCGCTTTTTCAAGTACCGCTTGTGATACTTGCTGACTGATGGTTGGACCCTCACCTGATTTCAAATCATCTGGCCGATTTTTGTGTGACTGGCTAATACCTGTCTGTACGAAATAAGGACACAGTACTGATGCGCCGATAGGTGCTTCGACTAGCGATAGATCGTGATACAGACTTTCTGAAATGGACACCACCGCATGTTTGGATACGTTATAAATACCCATCGTTGGGGGATTCAACAAGCCAGCCATGGAAGCAGTGTTCACAATGTGACCCTCGTAATTCGGGTCGCTCTTTGCGCACTCGAGCATTAATGGCGTGAATACCCGAACACCATTGATCACGCCCCAGACATTGACCCCTAGTACCCACTCCCAATCTGCGCGTGAGTTTTCCCAGATAAGACCGCCAGCACCAACGCCTGCATTGTTAAACACCAAATGCACTGCGCCAAATCGCTTCATCGCTGCATCTGCCAGTGCTTCAACCTGCTCAGGTTTGCTGACATCACATATTTGGAAGATGACTTCAGCGCCCACCGCTTCTAATTCTTTGGCAGTACTGGCTAAGGCATCTTTTTGCACATCGGCCAACACTAATTTCATCCCTAAACTAGCGCCTAAAAACGCAAACTCGCGACCAAAGCCACTGGCTGCACCCGTGATTACGGCGACGCGCTTACTAAAATTTTTCATCGTGGTCTCAAAAAAATCAGATTAATTTGACTAATTGTTTGCCGAAATTTTTCCCGCGTAATAGGCCGATAAAGGCTTCAGGCGCACTTGCTAAACCTTCTGAAATTGTTTCCCGGAATTTCAGCTTGCCACTTGCGACCAAGCCACCGATTTCGCCTAAGCCTTCAGGCCATAACTCCATATGCTCAGACACGATGAAGCCTTGCAGCATTAAACGCATCGATAAAATGACGCGCATATTATGAATAGGCATGGGTTGACCGTCATATCCCGAGATCAAACCACACAGTGCGATGCGGCCATACGGATTCATACGAGCTAATACTGAATCCATCACCACACCACCGACATTTTCAAACAAACCACCAATGCCATCGGGTGCGGCGGCTTTCACATCTTTATAAAGATTGCCGCCCTTGTAATCGATGCAGGCATCAAAGCCTAATTCATTCACGACGAAATCACATTTTTGCTTACCACCTGCAATACCGATGACGCGGCATCCGTGTAATTTTGCAAGTTGTCCAACTACGCTACCCACAGCGCCACTGGCAGCGGATACAGCGATAGTCTGACCGGCTTTAGGCTGAATAATTTTATTCAGGCCGTACCAAGCAGTCATGCCGGGCATACCTACCGCACCTAAATAAGCTGACATAGGAATACGGGAGGTATCCACTTTTTTTAATAGTGCGCCATCTGATACGCCTACTTCAGTCCAGCCCAACATGCCTACGACTTTATCGCCCACCTTGAATTTTGCATTCTTGGATTCGATAACTTCGCCAACAGTGCCACCGATCATGACTTCATCCAGTGCTTGAGGTGCGGCGTAACTTTTTACATCTTCCATACGCATGCGCATGTATGGGTCGAGTGAGAGATAGTGGTTACGCACCAGAAGCTCACCCTCTTTAATCGAGGGAATGGGCTTGGTCTCAAGACGAAAATTTTCTGGAGTCACAACACCTTGCGGGCGTGATGCGAGAACCATGCGCTGATACGTAGTCATGACTATTCCTTTGTGGAGGGAGATTTGCTGGAAATATCTAGGCGAGTCGTATGCTTAATGTATTTGAAGGTACCCATCGCTTTTGCCACCAATCGATCGCCATCGTGTAGATCGGCTTCACAGAAGCATAGCGTGGTTGATCGATGAAATGCATGACCACTTGCTACGAGTCGGTGACCAGGCTTGCCGCTGGGTTGAAGAAAACTAGTTTTCATTTCGACGGTAACGCAGGCACGCGATTCAACATCGAGCGATCGACCTGCCATTGCCATGGCCACATCCAGCAAGGTCATCACCACACCGCCATGAGTGACTTGCCAACTGTTCATATGACGCGACTCTAGATTGAGCGCGACCTGAGACTTGCCGCCTTCCATGCCCAAATACTCAACACCGACTTCATCAAGAAACGGAATATCAAATGGAAAAGCTGTACTCGTCATGATTAGATGATGACCGCTGACACGCCGCCATCAATGGCGAGCGTTTGACCCGTGATGTGCTTGCCTGCTGCACTAGAAAACAAGACTACAGCGCCTTTTAAATCTTCATCATCACCTAGGCGTCGCAAAGGTGCGCGTTGTATAGCGTCTTCACCCATAGTCTCGAGTAGGCCACGCGACATTTTCGAAGGAAAAAATCCGGGTGCGATAGCATTTACAGTAATTCCGTATCGGCCCCATTCACCCGCTAAGGTGCGCGTGAAATTAATCACGGCAGCTTTCGAGGTGTTGTAGGCGAGTGTTTGCATGTTGACGCCATTACCTGCAAGCCCAGCGATCGATGCAATATTCACGATGCGACCATAGTTACGTGGAATCATGGAGAACTTGCCTATCGATTGCGACAGCAAAAAAATGCTACGCACATTTAAGTCCATGACTTTATCCCACGCCTCAACTGGATGATCTTCAGCAGGCGCGCCCCATGTTGCGCCAGCATTGTTGATCAAGATATCAACATGCCCCAGATGCTTTATCGCTGCCTCAGACAGTGGCTTGATGGATTCTTCTTTACCTAAATCAGCGGCGATAGCCAGTACATCGATGCCCATTTTTTTGAGATGAGCCACTGCTTCATCTAATTCATTTTGCTTACGCGATGAAATAACTAATTTCGCGCCTTGCTCACCCAAGGCTTCTGCCATTTGCAGGCCTAAACCACGTGAGCCACCGGTGATGAGCGCAGTGCGACCAGTAAGATCGAATAATTGTTTGGTTGTGTGCACGTGACCTCCTGTATTTTTGTTACGGGCTAAATAAATTTACTTTACGTCGTAATCCATGCATTGCCGATCAAGACGAACAGCCCCAACAAAAGGCTTAAGTGCAACGTGTTGTGGGTGATCTTGGTAAGCTTGTAATGCGGCCAGCGAATCAAACTCTGAGTACAGCACCACATCGTAGGTACAGTCATAGCCTGGTTGGGCTAATTCCACTTCAAATGTATGAATGCCGGGAACCACATCCGAGCAGGCATCTAACAAGGCTTTCATTTTTATGGCGTTCTCTGATTTGTCAGCGCCTTCAGCATGATCTTTGAGCCGCCACATCACAATATGCTTAATCATGGTTATTCCATTCGAAGTATTTGCAAGCAGAGTTAAAACCAATCGTCTTGCATGTTTAATGTTGTTTTGTCTAATGAATCGAGCAAATCTAACTGCGCATCGACGCGCGGTAACTCCCAGCGGAAAAACCAATCGCAGGCTTGCCGTTTGCCTGCATAGAACGCGTGATCGTCGCGTTGGGCTTTATCAGCTGTGATGGCTTGTTCTAGCCATATCCAGCTCATGACTAAATGACCGAATGCCTCTAGGTAGATCGAGGCGTTTGCCAGCGTTACATTTAAATCATTCGTGTCATGCAAAATTTCCGTGGTGTTTAGCAAACGTTTCCATCGCTTTCCCAAAGCTCTACTGTGTTCAGTGAGTTGGCAACTTTCGGCACGAACTAAGGTGTGAAAAATTTTTTCTGATAATAACTTCATCGCAGCGCCGCTATTCATCACCACTTTTCGACCCAACAGGTCAATTGCTTGTATGCCGTGTGTGCCCTCATGAATCGGATTTAAACGATTGTCGCGATACAGTTGTTCGACGTTGTATTCGCGGGTGTAACCGTATCCGCCATAAATTTGAATCGCGAGATTATTCGCTTCTAAGCACCATTGTGATGGCCAGGATTTAGCAACCGGCGTCAATATGTCTAGTAGCAGTGTGGCGGATGCTCTGGCTTCAGCGCTGTCGGCAGTTTTTTCTTCATCCACCAAACGAGCGCAATACAAAATCAGCGCCAAGCCACCTTCAACATAGGTTTTTTGCGCTAACAGCATGCGCCGCACGTCGGTATGTTCTATCAGCGGTATTTGTGGCTGCGATGGATCTTTATTTGCAGGCGGTCTGCCTTGGGGGCGATTACGAGCGTAGTCGAGTGACTGTAAATAGCCGGTATAGCCCAACATGACTGCACCTAGCCCTACACCAATGCGTGCCTCGTTCATCATATGAAACATGGCAGCTAAACCGTGGTGCAGCTTGCCGACTAAATAAGCGACGGCTCCGGTTTTTCCCTGTGGTTGGTGTTTTCCTTCACCAAAATTTAGCAAGCAATTGGTGGTTCCCCGATAACCCATTTTATGATTTAAGCCAGCGAGCACAACATCATTACGTTCGCCAACTGAACCATCGTCGTTGACTAAAAATTTCGGAACAATGAATAAAGAAATACCTTTAACACCAGGGATTAATTTGCCATCAGCACCGGGAACTTTAGCTAGCACCAGATGAATAATATTCTCGGAAAGATCATGCTCGCCTCCCGATATCCACATCTTATTGCCGCGCAAGCGATAGCTGCCATCGGGTTCTGCAATCGCTTGAGTAAGAATGTCCGACAAGCTTGAACCGGCCTGTGGCTCAGACAAACACATGGTGCCGAAAAAACGTCCGGCCAAGATGGGTTTTACAAATTGCTCAATTTGCTGCGCTGAACCGCATTTCAGCAGCGTATTGGCATTACCTATGCTGAGCATGGGGTAGGCAGAGGTCGCTACATTGGCACCGTTAAACCATGCAAATCCCGCTTTCTCAAGCAAACAAGGTAGTTGCATACCACCGAGTTCGGCATCGTGCCCTGCGGTGATGAGACCTGCCTCAGTAAATGCATCCAGTGCTTGCCGCACTTCGGGAATGATATGAACACGCTCACCATCGAAGTGAGGTTCGTTTTGATCTGATTTTTTATTGTGATTAGCGAATTTATCGGTCGCTAATTGTTCGCACAGATCAAGCACAGCATCAAAGGTTTCGCGACTATGCTCTGAAAAGCGCTGGCGCTGAATCAAAGACTCAGCATCCAGCCATTCATAGAGAAGAAAATCCAGGTCGCGTCTGGATAAAATAGGTGAAGCCATACCGAGAGTGGCGCTGCGCCAGAAGTTTTAAACGCTGTCAGACAACTTCAAACAATCCAGCAGCACCCTGCCCACCACCAATACACATAGTGACGACCACATACTTAACACCGCGACGCTTACCTTCGATCAGCGCATGACCTGTCAGACGTGCGCCTGAGGTGCCGTAAGGATGGCCAACCGCAATCGCACCACCATTCACATTCAAACGGTCCATAGGAATGCCAAGCGTATCGGCGCAGTACAAAACCTGCACGGCAAAGGCTTCGTTTAGCTCCCACAGCCCAATGTCATCCACTTTTAAGCCTGCTTTTTTTAGCAGCTTGGGTATTGCATAAATAGGACCAATGCCCATTTCATCAGGCTCACATCCCGCCACAGCAAATCCACGGAAAATACCCAACGGAGTTTTACCTGCAGCAGCAGCAGCTTTGTCGCTCATGACGATCGCAATCGAAGAGCCATCCGAAAACTGGCTCGCATTGCCTGCGGCGATGACACCACCGGGAATCGCAGTACGAATTTGTGACACGCCTTCATACGTGGTATCAGCACGAATACCTTCATCAACTGATGCAGTGACTTCGCGCGTAATAATCTGACCAGTCTCTTTATCAGCGATGGCCATTGTTGTCGTTAGTGGAACGATTTCATCATCGAATTTGCCGGCGGCTCGGGCGGCGGCGGCTCGCTGTTGGCTTTGCACGCCGTAATGATCTTGGCGATCACGGGCGATGTTGTAGCGCTTTGCTACCGTCTCAGCGGTTTGCAACATGGGCCAATAAATTTCTGGCTTGTGTTGGTTGAGCCAGGAGTCGTTCACCATGTGCATGTTCATTTCATTTTGCACGCAAGAGATGGATTCAACGCCACCGGCAGCATAAATGTCTCCTTCACCTGCAATCACACGCTGCGCTGCTGTTGCAATGGTTTGCAGACCTGAGGAGCAAAAGCGATTGATGGTCATGCCAGACGTGGTTACCGGACAGCCGCCACGCAAGGCAATTTGGCGTGCAATATTAAAGCCGGTTGCACCTTCAGGATTGGCGCAGCCAATGATCACGTCTTCTACCTGCCCTGCTTCGATGCCAGCGCGCGCGATAGCTGCTTGCAGAGCGTGTCCACCCAAGGTTGCCCCGTGGGTCATGTTGAAGGCGCCCTTCCAAGATTTGGTGAGGGGTGTGCGTGCAGTAGATACGATGACGGCGTCGGTCATGGGAGTCTCCAATAGTGTTTGTTTTGTTCTTGTCGGCAGCAACAGTGCCTGCGTCGCGCCTAGGCCCAAATTTCCATAATTTTCGCTAGTTTGACTGGCTTTGCGATGGAATAGTGGCCCCAGCAATAGGCTTTGGCCGAGAATAGCACAGCTAACAGCACGACCGTTCGATAATCGAGCTTGGCTCTCTGGGGTTGGCGTAAGTTTCTGTAAGTTTTCAGCAAGTTGTGTGTAAGCTTCTGTACCTACACTCAGCCACATTGTGCGAAATTGCACTCGCGCAACCAAAATTGTAAAAATATTAAGGAGATATCATGGCTACTGCCGATGCGCAAGCACAGGGCATCACGGCTGAAGAACGGAAGGTTATTTTCGCCTCTTCGCTGGGTACTGTTTTTGAATGGTATGACTTCTATTTGTACGGGTCACTCGCCGCCATCATTGCTAAGCAATTTTTTGCCGGTACTGATCCGAACACAGCATTTATTTTCGCACTGCTAGCTTTTGCTGCCGGTTTTCTGGTTCGCCCGTTCGGTGCCATTGTATTTGGTCGCTTGGGCGATATGGTGGGACGTAAATACACGTTCCTAGTCACCATCCTACTGATGGGTGCCTCCACGTTTATCGTCGGTCTGCTGCCTAACTACGCCAGCATCGGTATTGCAGCTCCCATCATTTTGATTACTCTGCGTATATTGCAGGGTCTGGCATTGGGTGGCGAATACGGCGGCGCAGCCACCTATGTTGCAGAGCATGCACCGGACGACAAGCGTGGTGCGTTCACGGCGTGGATTCAAACGACAGCGACTTTGGGCTTGTTCCTTTCGTTGATGGTGATTCTTGCCACGCGAACAGCGATCGGTGAAGAAGCTTTCGCTGACTGGGGCTGGCGTATTCCTTTCCTGGTTTCGATTGTCTTGCTGGGTATATCGGTGTGGATTCGTTTGTCTATGAACGAATCGCCAGCGTTCCAGCGCATGAAGGATGAGGGCAAGATTTCCAAAGCGCCTTTGTCGGAAGCGTTCGGCCAGTGGAAAAACCTCAAGCTAGTTATTCTTGCGTTAGTTGGCTTAACAGCAGGTCAGGCCGTGGTTTGGTATACAGGACAGTTCTACGCCCTGTTTTTTATGACTCAAATCTTGAAAGTGGATGGTCCTACGGCCAACATTCTGATCGCCGCTTCACTGTTGATTGGTACGCCATTTTTCATCGTGTTTGGCTCACTGTCTGACAAGATCGGTCGTAAGAAAATCATCATGGTTGGTTGCGTGCTTGCTGCGTTGACCTACTTCCCGATTTTCAAGGCCTTAACTCATTACGCTAACCCTGCGCTTGAGTCGGCGCAAATCAACTCCCCAGTGGTGGTGGTGGCCGATCCCGCAGAGTGTCAGTTCCAGTTCAACCCGACCGGAACTAAGAAGTTCACTTCTTCCTGTGATATCGCCAAAGCTAAGTTAGCCGCAGCGTCGGTGAACTACAAGAACGAAGTAGCTCCTGCTGGAACGTTAGCGTCGATCAAGGTGGGTGACAAGACGCTTGAGTCCTATAGCGCCGTTGGCCTTTCTAAAGAAGATGCTACGGCTAAGGATAAAGAATTTTCTGGCCAGCTAAAGGATTTGATCAAGGAATCTGGCTATCCAGCCAAGGCTGACTCAGCTCAGATCAACAAGCCTATGGTTCTGTTATTGCTCTTTATCTTGGTGCTGTATGTGACGATGGTCTACGGACCGATTGCAGCGATGCTGGTTGAGATGTTCCCAACACGCATACGTTACACCTCTATGTCCCTGCCCTATCACATCGGTAACGGCTGGTTTGGCGGTCTTCTGCCTACCACCTCGTTCGCGCTGGTTGCTTATGCAGGCGATATCTATTTCGGCCTATGGTATCCAATCGTCATCGCCTTGATGACGGCAATTATTGGTTCCATTTTTGTGGCAGAAACCAAAGATAACGATATTCATCAACACTGATGAGCTTCGTATCGAAAAACCGCCGGCTTACCGGCGGTTTTTTTTCGGCCATAGGTTTGCTCCCACCGTTTTTGTTTTGCACTCTCGATGTACTACTTAAAAAATCTCGCCCTTAACCCATGCCGGGTATTTTTTGAACGAGCATAAAACTCATTTGGGCTACCCAGAGTTTTTGTATGGCTCTGGGCAACTATTCCGCTTTTCCTTCAGCTAATTGCCTTTTTTTCTCTAAGGGCATTGCACCATTCGTTGCGCCTACGGCACATCTCAACCGTCAATTGTGGCAAAGCTCACACATTGTGAGTTTTTACGCTGCACTACCCACTATCTCAATGGAACTTTTTTGATTACATTCGCCATTAGCACTGTTATCTAAAAATAAATAAATTGCTCTTGGATTCCGCGGCTATGAAGCGCGGCGTCTGTAATAGCAACCATCAAAGCATGCTGGAGGTACTATGGATATCGAGTGGCTGGAAGACTTTTTAGTGCTTTCCGATTTATCCAGCTTTACTCGCGCAGCTCAGAGCCGAAACGTAACCCAATCAGCCTTTAGTCGCCGCATACGCTCATTAGAGGACTGGATTGGTATTCCCTTAATTGACAGGGATACCGTGCCGCCTCGGTTGACCGTCGCTGGACACCTTTTCCGTGATGCTGCAAGAGAGATGGTCAGGCAGTTGCAAGACACACGGGTAGCTCTAGGTCACAAAACGCGTGCTTTCTCTGGCGTCAAACTGTTTATATCCCATTCGCTGGTCGATCATTTTCTGCCTGAATGGATACAAAACCTTAACCACCGTATCACCGGCTTGAAACTGGACGTTACCGCTGGGGAAACCTACGACGGCATGGTGGCCCTATCTGGTGGTCGTTGCGATTTGCTAATGGTTTACTACAGCTCAATCGCACCGATGACCGTCGATGAAAAAGCCTGCGCCTCCATCGTTCTCGCTAACGACCGGCTGATACCCGTTTGTGTGCCTAACGCTGAAGGAGAACCCAGATTCTCTCTGGCGAATGTCGATAGCGGCTCAGTTCCTATCTTGGTCTACCCACCGGAAACGTTCTTTGGACGATTGCTGAATGGCGTGGTTCGATTTGGACCACGCACCCCCCCCTTTTAGTATCGTCGCGCAAAGCGCTTATTCGCGAGTTCTGCGGGCATTAGCACTGAATGGTTCGGGCATTGCATGGCTACCTGAACGCTGTGTGCGTGAGGATATTCAACGTGGAGCCTTGGTTAACGCTGGCAGCGAGCGATGGAATACCGACATTGAAATCAGACTGTACGCGTCCCCAGAAAGAGCCAAGCTGCTCGAGTTTAACCTGTGGGAAAACATCAGAGATTGGCAAGAATCTGGTCTTGCCACTATTTGATAATTTGTTAGCCCAAAGGGAGAGCCAGTGAAGATCGTGCTGAAAATCATGGGAAACACGCTTTACCAACGGATCACAAAAGCAATCGCTTCTGCTAAATCCCCATTTCCACGCTCGGGTGCGGACGGCAAGCTCATTACCTGGCAATTGCTACCCTTGGCACCCCCATTCAACTCTGACTATGTAGAAAATGACTCAAGCGAGCTATCGGTAGTCATTATGGAAGCACAAGATCTGGCGATCATCGAAGATGTTAGAACGATAGAGCGACGCGAATCGCTGCATGCGCGATCGGCCCACGGACCAACGCAAGAAATATCGCCAGTGATTATGGTGCTCGGTCGCGAGATAGCTGCATCAGAATTGCTGGACATGCCTGAAATCGTTTTTGATTGGCTGATAGAACCTGTCTCACTTGATGATCTGGTTCGTCGAATTTTCTCAAGCTTAAAACGCAATCAACGATTACGTTCAGAGCTGGGGTATGGTGTTTTAACGTTGTTACCGGATTCTCGTATGCTCTGCTATGCAGGCGATACAGCGCAATTGACTGCATCTGAAGTTGCGGTTGCCGAGCTGTTTCTTAATCACTTCGGAACGCTCATTCCTAACGAAGATATTCATTTACTTTTTAAGCTCTCGGGTCGTTCAACAGAAGGCAGCAATATACGGGTCACCATGTTTCAGTTGCGCTTCAAAATTGAGGCCGTGACACGCTGCCAGTTCACACTCACGAATTCGTATAACTCGGGTTATGTGATGCGGCATGTTAATTCTTATGATGCCCAACCACCTACCAACACACTGGAAGCCTGGCAGGACACAGCCCACAATCGTGCCAGTGAGACTAGCTGGCTCTCAGAGTCTTCAAGCATGCGTTAGGGGTTAGTCGCATGATTTGCGGCATAATTCTGGCTATTACATAAAATGCGGCGACTGCAACAGTAACGCCGCATTGCAGCCAGAAAGCCGAAATAAGTCATGGTTCACCCATCAAGTACCTCATCATCGATCAACCTAGAACACGTTGCCAGCTGCGCCCTACCGACACCTTGGGCGACATTTGATTTGCATGTTTTCCTAGAAAAAAGCAGCGGCAAAGAGCATCTCGCTCTGACATTAGGCGCCGTGAATGATGGTCAGCCTGTATTGGCGCGCATTCATTCTGAGTGTCTTACAGGGGACACTCTGTTCAGCCTTCGATGCGATTGCGGCACACAGCTTGAATCAGCACTCAAACACATCGCCAAAGAAGGTCGAGGCCTAGTGCTTTATCTGCGACAAGAAGGTCGCGGTATTGGTCTGGTGAATAAAATCCGCGCTTATGCACTTCAAGAATCAGGGGCAGATACCGTCGAAGCGAATCACCAGCTAGGATTTGCTGATGATGCACGCGATTACGCCTTATGCGGCCCTCTGCTACGTCATTTTGATGTTCAGTCATTACGTCTGCTGACAAATAATCCACGCAAAATTACTGCGCTTGAAGAGTTAGGCATACACGTTGAGCGTGTCGAGCATGTCGTTGGTAGCACACGCTTCAATTCAAATTATCTGGCGACCAAAGCTCACAAGCTGGGCCACCTACTCCCACAAGGCTCCGCGCCAGTCCACGAGGCTAGTCAGAAACAAGCTATATCAGCGATCACCAAAAAATAAGTTTTTCAATCATAGGTGTTCGCCGTTTTATTTTTTAAGGGACTAAAACAATGACTGCTCCACTTTTATTTACACCTATAAAATTAGGTCAGGTCGAATTACCAAATCGCATCGTCATTTCTCCTATGTGCCAGTACTCTGCGGTTGACGGTAATGTCAATGACTGGCATCACGCGCACTTAGGATCGCTCTCACTTTCTGGTGCTGGCTTGCTTTACATCGAAGCGACATCAATTACTCCAGAGGGGCGCATTACTCCAGGTTGTGTTGGTTTATATAGCGAAGAAAATTTTCAGGCCTTAAAAAAACTGGTTAACAGTCTGCGAGCGGTCTCGCCTATCAAGATAGCGATTCAATTGGGGCATGCCGGACGCAAAGCCTCCAGCCACAGACCCTGGCAAGGTGGCGAACTCATGACGCCCAGCGAAGGCGGATGGACTACCTTTGCACCCTCTGCGATCGCCCACAAAGAAGGTGAGTTGGTGCCGACTGAATTAAGCAAACAACAAATAAAAGAGTTGATACAAAGTTTTTCTGTAAGCGCACGTCGTGCACGTGAGCTCGGTTTAGAGGTCATCGAAGTTCATGCAGCGCACGGATATCTCTTGCATGAATTTTTATCTCCCTTGTCCAATGCTCGTACTGACGAGTATGGTGGTTCGCTAGAAAATCGCATGCGCTTTGTGTTGGAGGCTTTTGAAGCCGTTCGCGCTGCTGCCGGACCGGACATTGCAGTCGGCGCCAGACTGTCAGCAACCGATTGGGTAGAAGGTGGTTGGGATGTAGAGCAAAGCATCACGTTGTCAAAACGCCTGCAAGCTATGGGTGCAGATTTTCTCGATATTTCATCGGGCGGCGTATCACCGCATCAAAAAATCACCTTGGGCCCAGGTTATCAAGTGCCGTTTGCCGAAAAGATCAAGGCCGAAGTAACTATTCCTGTTATGACTGTAGGCTTAATCACTGAACCTAAACAAGCCGAAGAGATTCTTCAACAGGGAAAGGCTGACATGGTTGCACTTGCGCGTGGCATGATTGCTGAACCGCGCTGGCCATGGCGCGCTGCAGCAGAGCTGGGTGGGACTGTCCAAGGCTCGACGCAATATTATCGCTGCCTGCCCTCTGGCTATCCTTCCGTCTTTGGCGCGATTAAAACTTCTCAGCGCTAAGACTGAAAAAAGACTTGTCAGGCTAATCACAGCCTGACAAGCAGCAAGATCACCGCTGTTAATGGAAGTTAAAGGCAAAGACTCTTCGTTTAAGAATTTTCACCCTCGCTTGAAAATTACGCCAACTTCATCTGCCATTGAACGTGGACAAGGGTAGCGTCGTTCAATATCATGGTGGATTAACTAGAAAAAATAACAATTTCATCGATAGTCAGTTTGCGGTGATTGTTGATCCAAGTTTTTTCAGGAGACATGCTTATGTGGTCACAAATCTACGACCCATTCAATAACGTTTGGCTTTCAACCTTTGCGGCAGCGATTCCTGTTGTCGTGATGTTAGCCGCTTTGGCCTTCTTTCACATCAAGGCCCACATTGCAGCCCTAATGGGTTTGATTGCTGCGCTGGTAGTCGCCATCTGGGGATTTACTATGCCAGCGAATGCAGCCGTTGCCTCGGCCTTGTATGGCGCGGCTTATGGTTTGTTTCCCATCGGCTGGATTATTTTGAATGTGATCTTTCTGTACCAACTCACCGAGCGCAAGGGTCAATTCACCATCCTGCGTGAAAGCATTGCTGCAATTAGCGGCGATAGACGCTTGCAGTTGTTATTGATTGCGTTTTCATTCGGCGCATTTTTTGAAGGTGCTGGTGGTTTTGGTACACCCGTCGCCGTTACGGGCGCGATGTTAATTGGTTTAGGTTTCGCACCACTCGCGGCCTCCGGTTTATCACTGATAGCCAACACAGCACCGGTAGCCTACGGCGCTTTAGGTACCCCTATCATTGCATTAGCGGCGGTTACTGGACTCGATATGCTTGAGTTGTCTGGCATGGTCGGTCGTCAGTTACCACTGTTTTCTTTGATCGTTCCGTTTTGGTTAATCTGGGCCTTCTGCGGTTTTCGCGGCATGCTGGCGATTTGGCCAGCGGTGCTAGTAGCAGGAGCCGCATTCGCCATTCCTCAGTACTACATCTCCAACTTTCACGGCCCTTGGTTAGTCGATGTAGGCGCAGCCGTTTCATCGATGGCTTGCCTGACACTCTTTCTCAAAGTATGGAAACCAAAAGAAATCTGGACTTCACCGTCCGGAAAACTTGAAGATGGCGAGCATATCGACTCAACCGCTCACGTGGGACATAGCTACACTCGCTCGGAAGTCATCAATGCTTGGGTGCCATGGTTGATTTTGTCGGTCGTGGTTTTGATGTGGGGCATCCCCGAGTGGAAGAAAGTACTCGATGGAATTTCGATTATCAAAATCGAATGGCCTAATCTACATATGCTCGTGCAAAAGATGCCACCTGTGGCTGCTGTACCAAAAATCGAAGAAGCAATTTTTAAATTTAATTGGTTATCTGCGACTGGAACGGGCATTTTCATCTCTGCAGTAGCCTCAGCCTTCGTGATGGGCTACAAAGTTCGCGAGATGCTCGCTATTTATTGGGATACGGTTAAGTTGCTTCGTTACTCGCTGCTAACGATTGCCGCCATGCTGGCTTTAGGCTATGCGACACGTTACTCCGGCGTTGATTCAGCGCTGGGCTTAGCTTTCGCCAACACGGGTGTTTTGTATCCGTTCTTTGGTACCTTGCTCGGCTGGTTAGGCGTTGCGTTAACTGGCTCTGATACTGCATCGAATGTGTTGTTTGGTGGATTACAGCGTACTTCAGCGGAACAACTTGGTTTGAGCCCGGTTCTGATGGCTGCAGCTAATTCTTCCGGTGGTGTGATGGGCAAGATGATCGATGCCCAATCGATTGTGGTGGCATCGACGGCGACCAAATGGTACGGTCACGAAGGTGAGATTTTACGTTATGTGTTTTTCCATTCCATTGCATTAGCAGCACTGGTGGGCATACTCGTTACATTGCAAGCGTATGTTCATCCGTTCACACTGTTGGTGAAATAAACAACCTGCAAAAAATAAATTCGTTTTAGTCACATGTAACCGTGCAGCGCTGAAAAGCCTGCACGGTTTTTTTTCACCTAACCAAAAAATTTAGTTTCTAAACTTGATCTGAATTCAAGCACGCAGCCTCTTCTTGAGACTACGCAAGCTACTGTCCGATCAATTTGCAATTACTAACCGCTGCGACAACCATAGTCTGTAAGTGACGCAAATAAAAGCGTTGCCATGAGCAAGCGTTCATTCACGAACGAGGCACATTTTTCTCAATTTTTAGGAGCGACTATGAATGGAATTCAACAATGGGGTGGCTACGGCGGCCAACAATTGGCACCGCAGGGTTTGTTATGGGGATTGCTGGGAGCTTCCTTGGGCGGACGCGGATTCGCCAGCGGATTAGGCAATTCAGCATGGGCAAATCAGAGTGGGCAAAATGCCGGAGGCCTTTGTGGAGCGAATCTTCAGTTTCAACAAGACCCTTTTGCACAAGCCTATGCGCAACAGCAGTTGCAACAACAATTGCAGCAACTGAACCAACAGCAGCATCAGCAACAACTGTCGCCGCAAAATTTTTGGGGTAATACCGGCCAAGGTAATCAGCAAATGGGAGGTGGTGCTTTGTTTGGTCAATCAGGTATGGGAAGCAATCTAGTAGGCGGCACGAATCAACAAGGCTACGGTCAAAATCAACAACTGCAACAGCTTCAACAAATCCAGCAACTGCAACAACTTCAGCAGCTTCAACAATTGCACCAGTTGGCGCACCAACTGTCACACCAGTTATCGCAACAAATCGCACAACTTCAACAACAGCAACTGCAGCCTTATCAAGCCTACCAAAGTGGTAGTCAACAAGGGTACTCTGGATCGCAACAGACCCTGCACTGATTGGCAGCATAAACCAGAGCTCCCTGCCGCCACGTGCGGCAGGACCAATTGATAAGGGGAAAACCATGGTAACTAAACCAGAGTCGACTGCTAATGAATTCCAAAGCGGTGCGGCTACTTCATCTGATACCAGCAACGCGCCGAGCAGCTTAAGCAATGCTGCATTTAATACCGCATCAAATATCGGATCAAACGGCACTCAAACGAGTAAGCCACGCGAGATGAAACAACGCAAAGGTCGGTTTCTGATTGCGCCACGACGTCATCATCAAATGCAGATGATGGATTTGTCGCCGCTGCAATTTTCCGCTATCGAACAAGCACTACGCGATAGTCCCGATATAGAAATCATCGATCGTGTTGGTCCTAAGCATGCCGTTGGCACTCTCGCCACGGGCATGCCTGACTGCACTGCCGTGCTGGTAGCGCGTATGACGGATGACAAAGCGCGTTCGCTTTCACTGCAAGCACAGGGTCAATTGATTATCGAGCGCGATCAACCATTGCAACTACTCGACATGAATTATGCGCAGGCCTCGTTAGTTAACTGCAATCTACCCACGACTGGCCCTGCGTTCACCGCTGAATTTCTGGTGCAGGGAAATGGCAGCCCGATTAAAGATGCCGAGGTATGTCTTATGGGTGGTTTGATTCCTGCCAGCGGCATCACTGATGCCAAGGGTCGCGTTAAGCTCAGCTTGATCGGTGAAAGTGCGCAAAGTTTGCGTCGTCTGTACGTTAAACCGCGCTCGGACTATTGGAGTTTCTGCCAAGAGCAACCGGATGTGAGTAGTAGTGAAATGAACGTCATAGGATTGCGCGCCCTCTGCGATTGGCCATCATTGACGAATTTTCCACAGCAACAGCAACTGACGTGGGGACAACGAGCGATGCGTTTGGATCAGCTGCCCTCACATTATCGAGGGCAAGGCATACGCATTGCGCTGATTGATTCCGGAATCGCGAACACACATCAAGACTTGATAAAAATAACGCGCGGCTATGACGTCATCAATAAAACACAAGACACCACGGATTGGACTGTTGACACCATCGCCCATGGATCGCATTGTGCAGGAGTGATCGCGGGCCAGGATTCAACATCGGGGATACGTGGCTTTGCTCCTGAAGCTGAGGTCCATGCGATCAAGCTATTCCCGGCAGGCCAGATTAGTCAATTAATTGAAGCTCTTGAATACTGCATTGAAAAACAAATTGACGTAGTTAACCTCAGCTTAGGAGGCGCGCAACCCTCTGAAGCGCTTGAACAGCAAATCATGCGCGCCAAGCAAGCGGGTGTTGCGTGTATTGTCGCTGCGGGAAATTCTTCGGGCCCAGTTAATTATCCTGCCTCTTCAGCTAACGTGATGGCTGTCGCAGCGATTGGAAGATTGAATGAGTTTCCACCCGATAGTTATCACACGCAGACCGTGACACCGAATGTCGATGCGAATGGTTTTTTTGTGGCACGCTTTAGCTGCTTCGGTCCTGAAGTGGCTGTGTGTGCTCCCGGTGTCGCTATCACCTCATCGGTGCCAGAAAATAGTTTTGCTGCGTGGGATGGCACCTCTATGGCAGCGTCGCATGTGGTGGGGTTAGCGGCTTTGGTATTGGCACATCATCCTGAATTTCAGGGATCTGTGGGTCAGCGCAGTGCTGAGCGTGTTGAACGACTTTTTCAAGTTATCAAAATGTCGTGTCGGCCAGTAGTCCCCGGTGATCAGCGACGAATCGGATTTGGTATGCCGGACGTCATGCGTGCGGTTGGACTTGCTCCCTTGTATTCGCCCCAGATGATGAGCGCAGGTATGAGTGCAGGGATGAGCTCGCCCATGATGCAGTCGCTTGCCAATGTGTATCGTGAGCCACCGCGTCTTATGCCGCAAACAATGAATCCGGGGCTGGGTTCATTTGATCCCTACGGCAGCTATAGACCCTTAGTTTCCAGTCCCATGGCTATGCCAGCAGGATATACCTTTGGCATATGGTGATTTTTTATCTCGTGTTCGCATTACTTTGATATGAGGATTTTCATGGAACCCATGCAACGCGACACGCATACACATACCTTGTCGTCGCAAGAAACCTATGATCCGAATCGACTACTGGATACCTTGCGCGAGCGTATGCATCTAAAAAATGATGCGGCTTTATCACGAGCGTTGGAAGTCACTGCTCCAGTCATAAGCAAAATACGGCATCGTACTTTACCAGTCGGAGCGTCGTTATTAATTCGAATGCACGAAGTGACTCAGTTGAGCATTCGTGATCTGCGCGATCTGATGGGAGATCGACGGACACGCTATCGTGTTTCGGATATGCACAGCAAACCGAACAGGACGCCAATGAACGCATAAAGAAAGGGAAGTGCTATTGCTAGCACTTCCCTGCACCATCTATTTGCCATCGTGGTGATGTCAGATATGTGATGCGTATTCGTAATGCTTGATAGTGGGGGTTAGAACACCACCAAATCACGCATGCTTTCGCCAGCGTTGAGTTTGTCGAAGCCGCGATTGATATCGTCGAGCTTGAGTCGTTCGCCCAACAATTTATTAATCGGTAGCTTGCCGCGTAAATATAAACCAATGTAGCGCGGAATATCACGCGAAGGAATGCATGAACCGATATAGCTACCTTTAACCGTGCGCTCTTCAGCCACCAAACTCACTTGCTGAATCGGCCACGTATGCTGTGGATGAAACAGGCTGGCGGTGACGGTTGTGCCACCACGTTTTGTAATGCGATACGCGAGTTCCATTGCTGGCGTCACACCCGCCATTTCAAACGCGAAGTCAACGCCACCTTTGGTGTATTCCCTCACCTTTGCAGCGGCATCAGGATCACGTGCATTGACCGTAAATGTCGCGCCTAATTCTTTGGCTGCTTTTAATTTGTCGTCATTCAAATCAACTGCGATCACCTCAACCGCACCTGATGCAACAGCACCTAGCAGCGAACACATACCCACACCACCTAAACCAATCACGGCAGCGGTCTGACCGGGTTGTACTTTGGCCGTGTTTACTACCGCGCCCACACCGGTTAAAACAGCACAACCAAATAGGGCAGATTCCACCGGATCAATATCTTGTGCGACCTTTACGCACGAGCGTTGTGACACCACCGCATGCTCTGCAAAAGCTGACACACCAACGTGATGATTCACCGCTTGTTGACCCAAATGCAAACGACGCGCGCCAGATAACAAGGTGCCCTTACCATTCGCTTCTGCACCGGGTTCGCACAAAGCAGGACGCCCTTCCATGCATGGCATGCAGTTACCGCAGCTAGGTACAAATACCAGCACCACACGGTCGCCGGCTTTTAAATTCACAACACCATCACCGACTCTCATCACCGTGGCAGATGCTTCATGTCCCAACGCCATAGGCACGGGGCGAGGACGCACACCCGTAATGACGGACAGATCGGAATGGCATAAACCGGCGGCAGTCATTTTGACCAGCACTTCACCCATGCCCGGTTCATCCAGCTCAATCTCTTCAATCTTTAACGGCTTGCTGTTTGCAAAGGGCGACTGTAAATCAAGCGTATGTAATACGGCGGCACGCGTCTTCATACAATTTCTCCGAAAATATCAATGCATCAGATAGTGCGACCACCATCAACTGGAAATTCTAAACCAGTTAAAAATTCAGCGGCATCGGTTGCTAGAAACACCGCAGCGGCGGCCATATCACGTGGCTCACAAAAACGACCCAGAGGAATCGTTGAGACAAATTTAGCGCGATTCTCAGGCGTGTCGGGCACGCCCATAAAATCAGCGAGTAAACCCGTCGCACCCATTACGGGGCATATGGCATTGACGCGAATACGATCGGGAGCGAGTTCAACGGCCATCGCTTTTGAAAGTAAGTTCACGGCACCTTTGGAGCCGTTATACCAAGACAAACCTGGACGTGGACGAATACCAGCGGTAGAGCCTACATTTAAAATCACACCGCCCTTACCTCGCTCACGCATAGCTGGAATCACCGCGTGCGCCATGTAGTAAATCGATTTCACATTCACCGCAAACATGCGATCAAAGGTTTTTTCATCGACCTGCAGCATCGGTTGATTTTTGTGCGTCGTGCCCGCGTTGTTGATAACAATATCCGGTACACCAAAGCTATCGATGCATGCCTTAACCATCGTGGTCACCGAATCCATGTTCGCCACGTCCGTCGCTACCGCTTTAGCATTCGCACCTAAAGCTTTAGCCACACGCTCACCAGCGGCTGCATTTAGATCAGCGATAATAACTTTTGCACCTTCACGCACATACGCTTCAGCCATGCCTTCGCCGAATCCACTGCCTGCGCCTGTGATGATGGCTACTTTTCCCTGAAGTTGTCCCATAGTGTCTCCGTGATACTTAATTATTTAATTAACCGTGATGTTGAACAATGGTTTTCAGCGTGCTGAATTCTTCCAGTGCGACAAAGCCTTTTTCGCGACCGTGGCCGCTGCGTTTCATGCCACCAAACGGTAATTCAACACCACCGCCGGCGCCGTAACAGTTAATGAACACTTGTCCCGACTGCATACGTTTAGCCAGACGCTGCTGGCGTCCACCATTTTCAGTCCAGATACCCGATACCAAACCATATTCCGTTGCATTAGCTAATTGAACAGCATCCTCTTCATCTTTAAACGACATAGCCGACAACACTGGGCCAAACACTTCTTTGCACGCTAAACGGTGATCACGCGGCACGGTGCCAAACAAAGCAGGCGCAACAAAATAGCCATCTTTGGAAACGCCATCAGCCACGGTTGCACGTGCCAGCAGCGGAACACCGCTCTTGATAGCGTCATCAATAAAATCATTTACGCGATCAAATTGTTTTTTGTTGACGATAGGGCCGCAGTCAAAATCCATCTCAGGTGTACCTACGCGAACTTTTTTGAATGCTTCCGCTACTCGCGCAACAACTTTGTCGTAGATGTCTTCTTGAATCAATAAACGACTTCCTGCAGAACAGGTTTGTCCCGCATTTTGCGTAATCGCTTTTACGATGATAGGTATTGCCTTGTCCAGGTCAGCATCATTAAAAACGATTTGTGGCGATTTGCCGCCGAGTTCTAATGTGCACGCCACTGAATGCTTAGCCGTGGATTCCTGCACCATCGCGCCGACTTCAGGTGAACCGGTAAAGCTTGCATAGTTAATGTCGGGATGCGAGGTTAATGCCGCACCCGCTTCATAGCCATAACCCGTAACCAGATTCAAAGCACCTGCCGGTAATCCCGCTTCTACCAATATTTCAGCTAACTTCAAACCCGACATGCACGCATCTTCAGAAGGCTTGAGCACGCAGGCATTACCCGCAGCGAGTGCAGGTGCAACTGTGCGGCCAAACATTTGTGCCGGATAGTTCCAAGGAATGATTAGGGCAGCAACGCCGTGTGGCACGCGCACTACTTGAACGTTGTAACCATTCAGGTAAGGAATTTGTTCGCCGTGGTGCTTATCAGCCGCACCACCGTAGTATTCAAAATAACGGGCAACAGCAACCACGTCCGCACGAGCTACTGACAATGGTTTGCCGGTATCACGCGCTTCTATCTGCGCTATCTCTTCACCATTTTTTAAAATCAGCTCACCTGCCTTGACCAAAATGCGGCCGCGTTCCGTTGCTGTCAAATGTCCCCAGGCGCCTTCCATTGCGCGCTGCGCGGCTTTCACAGCCAGATCAATATCCGCTGCGGTTCCGCGATCTATCGTAGTGAATACTTTTGCGTCGCAAGGATTAATGACATCAATAGTCTGACCACCCGTGGCAGCGACCCATTTTCCATCGATTAGCAAAGTTGGCATGTGTTGTCTCCGATGTTTATTTGTTTGTTTTATTTAATTAATTTTTAGTAGCGAGTCGATCACTGAGTATTTAGTGCATCGCCAATTCGCCAGCAACTAGCTCACCACGCTCAAGCGTCAAGGTCGCATCGGGCAAATCACGCAGCAGACTACGATTAGATTCCGTCACGACAATGCATAACTCTGGTGAGAGTTGATGTAGTTTGCGCAGCGATTCAGCATATTGATTCGCGAGTACAGGCGCTAAACCTTGAAAGGGTTCATCGAGCAAAATAAGTCGAGTACCAGCCATGAGTGCGCGACCGAGTGCAGCCATTTTTCCCTGGCCCCCAGATAAGGCGGCACCAGAGCGCACTAACATCGGCTCTAACTGAGGCACTACTTCCAACACGCGAGCTAAACGTCGATCTGCTTCGGCACGAGGCAAGCCTAATACTTCGCAAGAGAGTCGAAGATTTTCTTCCACCGTAAACGTTGGAAACATCGCACGGTCTTCAGGGGCATAGCCGATGCCATACTCTGTGCGACGATGCCCTGGAATTTTGCTCAGATCATGACCTTCAATTGAAATGCGGCCCGATGAAAGTGGCAGCAAGCCCATAATGGCGCGCAACAGCGTAGTCTTGCCAGCGCCATTACGACCGACTACGGCAAGTAACTGTCCGGGTTTAAATTCCGTTGTTATGTCGCGCAATACGGTAATGCCTGCAATGCGCGCGCTAGCGTTATCGATTTTTAGCATGTCATTCTCCGATCACGTTTTTGCGGATTTCAGGATCGGCCAATACTTTTTCTGGCGTGCCATCCGCCGCAATACGACCCGCAATCCATGCAGCAACGCGAGTGGAGTATTGCGAGACAATGTCGACATCATGCTCGACAAAAATGGCGGTTACTTTTTGTGCGTCCAACGCATTCATGATGGTCTTCATCAAACCGTGTTTTTCATCTGAAGACACACCAGAAGTGGGTTCATCAAGAATAAGCAAACGCGGTTTCATAATTAGCGCCATCGCGATATCTAGCAATTTACGCTGACCTTCGGGTAAGGCACCCGACAATTCGTCGGCACGTTTATCTAAACCAACCATCGTTAAAATGCGTGCGACCTGGTCGTCATCAACCGCCTTTGCTAAGGGCGTCCACAGGCCCAGACGGTTGCGCTTGCCCGCCGCAGCAATGCGAATACAGTCGCGTACGGTGTGTTCTGTAAATAGCTGCGGTAATTGAAAAGAGCGCACCATACCGCGCAGCGCAATCGCGCGTGGTGAGAGTTCGGTTACGTCTTTACCTTCAAAGAAAACGCGACCAGCCTGTGGTCTGATCAAGCCGGTGCAGATGTTAATAAACGTGGTCTTACCGGCACCGTTTTGTCCAATAACAGCTAAGCGTTCACCTTGATTCAGCGAAAAATTGATATGGTCTGCGACCACCACCGCGCCGAAAGCCAGCTGCAGATCGTTAGTTTGTAATAGCGGTGTACTCATACATCCTCCCGCTTCGACATAGTTCGCTGTTCAAGCATGGCGGAAATCCCGCGCGGCGCCAGAAATACCATCGCTATCAACACAAAACCTAACACCATCTGCCATGCACCAGTAAGATAGGCGGCGGCGAATAATTTAACGAATTCAAAAATGCCCGCGCCGATGAATGCACCGACCGGATGTCCTACACCACCCAAAATAGCGACGAAGACAATTTCACCTGAACGAACCCAGTAGCCCATTTCAGGAGTGACCAATCCTTGGGCAATGGCGAAGATGGCACCCGACAATCCGCACAGCGTGGCCGAGATGATGTAGCCAATCCAAAGCGTTTGATAGGCAGAGATGCCGACATATTCAAGCCGGGTTTCGTTGGTTTTAATGGCGGATAACGCCTGCCCTGCTAACGATCGTAGGTAACGCTGCACCAGCCAGCCTGATAGCAAAGCCAACGCGACTCCCACTACCAACAGCACACTTTCAAAGGCGTCGCGCTCGAGATTCATACCGAAAAATGGTGCACGTTCTAGACGCAAACCATCGGTACCACCCGTTAGATTAAAAAATTTACCCAACGCTGCGAACAAGACCATAGATAAAGCCAAGTTCAGCATGCCGAAGAAAATAGCGCGGTAACGAACAACAAACGAACCCACAACGATACCGAGTATCACTCCTGTTACAGCGCCGACCGCTAGCAGCCAGGCGCTATCTAGATGAGGCCATTGTCTGGAGACGAATGCAACAGCATAACCACCGGCACACACAAACATCGCGTGTCCAAATGAAATCTGACCCGAGATGATTAAAATAGAGATACCTAATGCAGCAATACCAAACGCCGTACCCAGAATTAAGGGCGTCTTAATCCATGGCAGAGCAACTGGCAGCAGCAAAGCGACGAGCGCTAACAGGATGACGACAATTTTCGCGCGGTTCATCACACTCTCCTTGACTGCGCGACGGAAAACAATCCCTGCGGCCTGAACAGCAATACCAGCACCATGATCAGGAAAGGAATTAAGACTTCGAGTTCCGGAAGTAAATACACAGTAAATGATCGCGCTAATCCAATCAGAATCGCAGCGACCAATGCCCCTTCAATTTGACCCAGACCGGCGGTTGCAACCACTGCGAATGATAAAACAATCATCTCGCCGCCTATACCCGGCACCCACGAGACAGTAGGCGAAGCTAATGCGCCAGCTAAGGCGCCAAGAATAGAACCCACTACAAACGTCAGCAGCGATATGCGTTTTACATTAATGCCTAACGCTGTCGATATTTCACGGTTATGCGATACCGCAACAATTTGCCGACCTATGCTGCTTAATTTAAGGAAGCTGCGCAAGGCAACAAATACCACCAATGCCACACCCGGCACCACCATCAATTGATAGCGTGTATAGGTAATACCTAAAATATCTGCGGTACCTAAATAGTTGACGATATCGGAGACAAAATAAGGTTGAGTACCCCACACTAAGCGCTGCAAATCTTCAAAAATCATGAAGGCCGAAAACGTAATCAGCAATTGAAGAATCGGATCCTTGTTATAGATATGCTGCATCAAGGAGGTTTCCATCAACGCACCGAACACGCAACCAACGATGATTGCAGCTAGCGGAAGTATCAGCAGTGACCATGCCGGAGAAGCGCCATGGGCGGTGGCCCACAGCCCAAGCGTGGCAGCCATGTAGCCACCTAGCGCATAAAAACTGCCGTGCGCCATGTTCACAATATTCATCACGCCAAACACGAGTGTCATGCCTAGCGCGACCAGAAAAAGCAAAGCGGCGTAGGACAAGCCGTCCAACACCGCCAAAATATAAATGTCCTGCGACATAGCCGTCTTTCAAATACCGTCAGAAAAAAATTCAATACGTCCTGTCATGCCAAACTTGGCATAACAGGACAAAGAAAATATCAACTAGATCAGTTGAGCTGTTTAAAGCGTGGGTTGTTGATCAATTCAGGTTTGATTGTCTTGACCCACTCAGGCGATTTTTGACCCACTGGTGTGCTGATTAAATCAGCAGGGTAAATCATGATTTTTTCTAATACAGGAAAGTTGTAGCCCGCCACCTTACGCGTCACGCCCAACAGTTGATCTTCCAAACCTTGACCATCTTCACGAATTTTCACCGTGCCAGTTAAACCGCGGAACTCAAGGCCACGCATAGCATCAGCCACTTGTTCTGTGGAAGGCCATTGACCTTTGTTTACCTTGATAGCTTTTTGGTAGCCCGCAACTAAGCCATCCAGCGCTTGCACCATGTGAAACACGGGGTAGATAGGATAAGCCCCCGTTTTTTCCTGAAACTTCTTGGTGAAGTTTTTCAGCTTAGGTTCATCTTTATATTGCGGGTGAAGGAAGTAGTGATCACCACGTGCGCCAACGATTACACCATCGGGTAAGGCAGTGCCCAAGCGCTCTAGTGAACTCTCAGCCAGAGGCAAAACCAACAGCGATGACTTCATCAAGCCGCGTTGTGACGCTTGACGCACGAACGTATCCAAATCACCGCCCCATGATGTCGACAGGATCACATCAGGACGTAATGCCTGCAAACGACTAATCTCAGTGGAGTAATCGGTCGCGCCAAATTTTGGAAACAGCTCAGCGACGATTTTTACGTCTGGTTTGAGCGCGAGTAAGGCATTACGGAACAATTCCCAAGAATCACGTCCCCATGCGTAATCTTGATTCATCACTGCGATGGTTTTGATGTCTGGTTTAGTTTTCAAGAGATACAGAACAGTCGATAACATCTCTATGGTGGCATTCGCTTGGGTGCGCGTTACATAACGATAGCGCTTTTCTTCGAGAACTTTTTCAGTGCCGCAGTCCCACAAAATATTCAGCACTTTTAAATCTTCAGCAACGGGGGCAATGATGTTGCAGTTACCGCTAGAGACGGCAGACAGCATCA
>JAIPCX010000013.1 GCA_021737945.1 Polynucleobacter sp. | reverse complement strand
AATTCCATGAACAATCTCAGCGATAACGCGCGTCAGCTTGGCGGCTGGCGGCAATTTCAGGCTCGTACTTGTCACCGATGGCAAGCAGCATGTCTTTGGTGTAGTACAAATCCCCGCGCTTCTCTCCGTGATACTCGAGAATATGCGTTTCCACGATCGAATCAACGGGGCATGATTCTTCACAGAAGCCGCAGAAGATACATTTGGTTAAATCAATGTCATAGCGCGTGGTGCGACGCGAACCATCGTCACGTTGCTCTGATTCGATACTGATCGCCATGGCAGGACACACCGCCTCGCACAGCTTGCACGCGATGCAGCGCTCTTCACCGTTGGGATAGCGGCGTAATGCATGCAAGCCACGGAATCGTGGTGATTGCGGAGTTTTTTCTTCCGGAAATTGCACGGTAATTTTGCGCGCAAACATATAGCGCCCTGTCAGCGCGAGTCCTTTAAGGAGCTCCCGCAACATCAAGCTTCCGAGGAAATCTTTGATCGCTTCCATATGTATTTAGCCTCTGGCCTTTAGTCCTGTCGGTTTACTGCTTCCAGATACTCCAGGGGGTTTGCATCCACACAGCGACAATCACCAGATAGACGACCGTCAGCGGTATGAAAATCTTCCAACCCAATCGCATGATCTGGTCATAGCGATAGCGGGGAAAGGAAGCACGAACCCAAATAAAAATCGAAACCACCAAGAAGGTCTTGATACCCAGCCAAATCCAGCCAGGAATAAAATCAAGTAACGCCAACGGCGCGCTCCAGCCACCCAAAAACATCAGCGTAGCGAGCATGGAAATCAAAATCATGTTGGCGTATTCCGCCAGGAAGAACATCGCGAACGACATGCCTGAATATTCCACCATGTGCCCGGCCACAATCTCAGACTCACCCTCGACAACGTCAAACGGATGACGCGCCGTTTCAGCAATACCCGAGATGATGTACACAACAAACATAGGGAACAATGGCAACCAATTCCACGACAAGAAATTGAGTCCGATATCAGCGAACATTCCGCGCGTCTGCCCGCCCACAATTTCCGACAAATTCAAACTGCCCGACACCATCAAAACAATGACCAACACAAAGCCCATGGAGATTTCATAGGACACCATTTGCGCTGACGCGCGCATCGCACCGAGGAAAGCGTATTTAGAATTCGACGCCCAGCCAGCAATGATCACGCCGTACACTTCCAGCGATGTAATGGCCATCACAAACAACAGGCCAGCATTTACATTGGCTAATGCTTTATCAGGACCAAAGGGAATGACTGACCAAGCAGCCAGCGCAGGCATGATCGTCATTACCGGCGCAATAACAAACAAGGCTTTGTTTGCTTTAGCAGGAACAATAATTTCTTTTAGCAGCAGCTTCAGCGCATCAGCAATCGGCTGTAACAAGCCCGCTGGTCCGACACGATTAGGGCCGATACGCACATGCATCCAACCAATCATCTTGCGTTCCCACAGCGTGAGATACGCAACGCAGCCCATCAAGGGCAACGTCACCGCAATGATTTTAATCAGCGTCCACGCAATCGGCCAAGCAGGACCAAGTAACTGACTGCCGGTGCTGGTCAGCAGATTTAAAAAATCATCCATCAGGCTTTCTCCACCTTGATGGAACCAAACATCGCACCCAAGGCAGCCGTTGATGCATGCGCTGCAGCCAATCGCACTACATTGTTTGGTAAGCCGCTTTCAATCGCGCAAGGCAGCGTGACTGAACCTGTGCCCTGAGTCACTCGCACTAAACTACCTGCACTCACACCGAGCGATTGCGCTAGATTGGCAGAAAGTTTAACGTTGGGTGCTTGCGCATCCACTGTCTGCTGCAATGATTCTGAGCGACGCGCAATCGCATCACTAAAATAAATAGGCACGTCAGCGACGCGCTGAATCTCTGCCGAGGTCTGTGGCGCATGCAAGGCAATATCTGCGCGATTACTGAGTTGTGCCGAAAGATCCAAGCCATCAAGCGTTTTAACGCCTAACACTTCATTGCGGATATCTTCTGAGCTCTCATAAGCAAAGTTATCAAGCCCAAGCAAATTACCGAGTACGCGTAAAACTTTCCATGCGGGTCGGGTGTCGCCCAACGGTTTAACGGTTCCATTAAAACCCTGCGCGCGACCCTCTGCATTAACAAAGGTGCCGGATGTTTCAGAGAACGGCGCAATCGGTAACAGCACATCGGCATAGTCCATACCGTGACGGTACGGGGACATCACCACAACCATCTCAGCCTTCTCGAGTGCTGAACGAGCAAGCTGAGGATTAGCGCAATCCAATTCGGGTTCGACGTTCAACAACACGTACGCTTTTTTCGCCTGGGTGAATTGGGCGACGGCTAAATTTCTGTTAACCGGTAAGGCCTTCGCTAAATAGCCACCGACGGTATTCGCTGCTTCTGTCAGATAGCCAAATTGTGCATTCGTATTCGTCGCAATCCACTGCGCCAACGCATGCAACTGTGAAGCTTGTGGATGCTGAGCAGCGGCATTACCCAACACAATCGCGCGTGGTTCACCTGAGAGCAAACCAGCTGCAATTTGTTTTGCCGTAGGCGATGGCTGTAGTTGTGCCAATTCAGCCGGCGCATCAATTTGCTTGCTCTGCGCCACAGCGACTACGACTTCACCAAGTAAAGCCACCCAATCAGAGGGCGCTGCAATCAGTTTGTTCGCAACAGGCATTAAGAGATCATCATCGGTTGCGTGCAACAGGGATACTTGTGCACCACGACGAACAGCGGATCGTAATTTAGCCGCCAACAGCGGATGATCTTTGCGCAGGAAAGATCCGATAACAAATACGCGCTTCAAATGACTGAAGGCATCGATACTCATTCCCAGCCATGGCGTAAACGAACGATCGCCAACAACATCTGATTGACGCAGACGGAAATCAACATTCTCTGATCCCAAGCCGCGAATCATTTTCTGCAATAGTGATAATTCTTCCAACGTCGAATACGGTGTCGCTAGCGCTGCGATGGAATCTGCACTGTGCTCAAGACGAATATTTCGCAAGCCATGCGCTACATACTCCAGCGCAGTTTGCCAGTCGGTAGTTTTCCATTGACCGTCTTGTTTGATCATCGGCGAAGTTAAACGATCTGCGCTGTTTAATCCTTCATACGCAAAACGATCACGATCCGATAACCAGCATTCATTGATGGCGTCATTTTCAAGTGGCAGTACGCGCATCACTTGCGCACCTTTTACCTGCACTACCAAATTAGCACCCAAACTGTCGTGCGGGCTGACTGATTTACGACGCGAAAGTTCCCAAGTCCGTGCGCTGTAACGAAATGGCTTAGATGTCAGCGCACCAACTGGACAGATATCAATCATATTTCCGGATAGTTCGGAATTCACGCTCTTATTCACAAAAGTCGTGATCTCTGAATGTTCACCACGATTGAGCATGCCGAATTCCATGACACCCGCAATTTCTTGTCCAAAACGAACGCAACGCGTGCAGTGTATGCAACGACTCATCTCTTTCATGGAGATCAGCGGGCCGGCATCTTTAGCATGAACGACTCGCTTTTCTTCTTCGTAGCGCGAAGACGATGGGCCATAACCCACAGCCAAATCTTGCAACTGACACTCACCGCCTTGATCGCAAATAGGACAATCGAGCGGATGATTGATCAACAAAAATTGCATTACATCTTTTTGTGCCTTGACCGCTTTTTCACTGTGCGTGCGAACGATCATGCCCGCAGTCACTGGCGTAGCACAAGCAGGTAAGGGTTTAGGGGCCTTCTCGACTTCGACTAAACACATACGGCAGTTAGCCGCGATGGAAAGTTTTTTGTGATAACAAAAGTGAGGAATATACGTACCCAGGCGATTGGCGGCATCCATCACCATGGAGCCCTCCTGCACCTCGACTTTTTTTCCGTCTATCTCGATCTCAACCATGATTGTCCCGGTCAGATGTAGGTCGGCACAAGGCAACGCTTGTGCTCGATGTGATACGCAAACTCATCTTTAAAATTCTTGATCATGGCGCGCACCGGCATAGCGGCAGCATCACCCAGTGCGCAAATCGTGCGCCCCTGAATACCATCACACACAGAATTTAGTAGATCCAGATCGTCAGCCCTGCCCTGCCCATGCTCAATACGATGCACCATACGGTACAGCCAGCCGGTACCTTCACGACACGGCGTACACTGGCCGCATGATTCTTCGTAGTAAAAATACGATAGTCGCAACAGAGACTTCACCATGCAGCGGTCTTCATTCATCACGATCACTGCGCCCGAGCCCAACATAGAGCCGGCCTTCGCAATCGAGTCGTAATCCATATCGGTTTGCATCATCAAATCTCCCGTCAACACAGGCATCGATGAACCGCCAGGAATAACGGCTTTAATTTTTTTACCGTCACGCATACCACCGGCTAACTCAAGCAATGTAGCGAACGGCGTACCTAGCGGTACTTCGTAGTTACCCGGTTTAGCGACATCACCCGACACGGAAAAAATCTTGGTGCCGCCATTATTCGGCTTGCCTATCGCTGCATAAGCTTCACCACCCAAACTAAGTGCAAACGGAACCGCTGCAAACGTCTCAGTGTTGTTGATCGTGGTGGGCTTGCCGTACAAACCAAAACTCGCAGGGAAAGGTGGCTTAAATCGTGGCTGACCTTTTTTACCTTCTAGCGATTCGAGTAAGGCGGTTTCTTCACCGCAGATATACGCACCGTATCCGTGAAACGCGTGGAGTTGAAACGAAAAACTCGATCCAAGAATACTGTCACCTAGAAAACCAGCAGCACGAGCCTCGTCGATTGCTTCTTCGAAGCGATCATAGACATCCCAGATTTCGCCATGAATATAGTTATAGCCCACAGGTATACCCATCGCGTAGGCACCAATGGCCATACCTTCGATTACGCTGTGCGGGTTATAACGAAGAATGTCTCGATCTTTAAACGTACCCGGCTCGCCCTCGTCCGAATTACAGACTAAGTATTTTTGACCCGGAAATTGACGTGGCATGAAACTCCACTTCAATCCCGTTGGAAAGCCTGCACCACCGCGACCTCGCAATGACGATGCTTTGAGTTCAGCAATCACCTGCTCAGGCGGAATATTTTCGGTAAGGATGCGGCGCAGTGACGCATAACCACCGCGCTTAACGTAGTCAGCGAGGTGCCAGTTAGCACCATCGAGACCCGCTAAGATCAAGGGCTGAATATGACGATCGTGTAGGCAAGTCATTTTTTCAACTCCGTTAACAAAGCATCGATTTTTTCATTCGACATGTGACTGCACATGCGTTTGTTATTCACCAGCAGAACCGGCGAATCACCGCACGCGCCCATACATTCACCTTCGACTAAAGTGAACTGACCATCAGCGGTTGTTTGGCGAAAGTCGATACCTAATTTTTCTTTGAGATATGCAGCGGTTTTTTCTCCACCCGACAAAGCGCAAGGTAAGTTAGTGCAGATCGTCACCTTGTGCTTACCGATGGGCTTTAGGTCATACATGTTGTAGAAGGTCGCCACTTCCTGAACGGCGATCGCAGGCATGCCAATGTAATCGGCCAAATCTTGCATGACTTCGGGCGAAATCCAACCATGCTCATCTTGCGCAATGGCGAGCGCCGCCATTACTGCCGATTGACGTTGGTCCGCAGGGAACTTTGCCAGTTCACGATCTATTTTTTTATACGCTTGCTCTGATAACAGCATTGACTAACCTTTTGGATAAAACCGCTTAGCGGTCAATCTCACCAAATACAATATCTTGCGTGCCAATGATTGTTACAGCATCTGCAATCATGTGACCCTTAGCCATTTCATTCAAGCCTTCCAGGTGGGCAAACCCGGGGGCACGTATCTTCAATCGGTAGGGCTTGTTCGCACCATCCGAAATTAAGTAGATACCAAACTCACCTTTAGGGTGCTCAACGGCCGCATAGGCTTCACCTTGCGGAACGTGAAAACCTTCAGTAAATAATTTAAAGTGGTGAATCAACTCTTCCATGTTGGATTTCATATCCACACGTGAAGGCGGCGCCACTTTATGATTGTCCGTCATGACCGGACCTGAGTTATTACGCAACCACTCAACACACTGCTTAATGATCCGATTGGACTGACGCATTTCTTCAACGCGCACCAGATAGCGGTCATAGCAATCGCCATTCACACCCACCGGAATATCGAAATTCATTAAATCGTAAACTTCGTAGGGCTGCTTCTTACGCAAATCCCACTCTATGCCTGATCCACGAAGCATCGCACCAGTAAATCCCATCTGTAACGCACGTTCTGGCGACACCACACCGATACCCACTAAGCGCTGCTTCCAAATACGGTTATCGGTTAACAGCGTTTCATATTCATCGACGTACGTAGGGAAACGATTCGTAAAGTCTTCGATAAAGTCGAGCAATGAACCCTGACGATTATCGTTGAGTCGCGTGATGGCTTTCGCGTTGCGAATCAATGATGCTTTGTATTGCGGCATGCTATCGGGCAGATCACGATACACACCACCTGGGCGATAGTAAGCTGCGTGCAATCGCGCACCGGAGACAGCTTCGTAACAGTCCATCAAATCTTCGCGTTCACGGAAAGCGTACAAGAACACGCCCATCGCACCCACATCTAATGCATGCGCACCTAACCAGAGCAGGTGATTCAATATGCGCGTGATTTCATCAAACATCACACGGATATATTGCGCACGTAAAGGCACTTCCACGTTTAGCAATTTTTCAATCGCCATGACGTAGGCATGCTCGTTACACATCATCGATACGTAATCGAGCCTATCCATGTACGGCACGGATTGCAGATAGGTGCGCGTTTCAGCCAGCTTTTCAGTCGCACGATGCAATAAGCCTATGTGAGGATCGGCTCGTTGAATCACTTCGCCATCCAACTCCAACACCAGACGCAACACACCATGCGCCGCCGGATGCTGAGGTCCAAAATTGAGTGTGTAGTTCTTAATTTCAGCCACGACGAGTCGCTCCCTTAATCAACACATTACAAAGGGACGTATTTAACTCAATTTTGGCAAAAACCAAATTCATTAATAGATTGTTGAGCACGCTGTTATTGAAAGTTGCCATGACTATTTAACACCGTAGTTATCTTCACGAATCACACGCGGCACATTCTCACGCGGCTCAATCGTGACGGGCTGATAAATCACCCGCTTTTGCTCAGGGTCGTAGCGCATCTCTACATAACCACTGATCGGAAAATCTTTGCGGAAGGGATAGCCAATAAAACCATAATCGGTCAGCAAGCGACGCAGATCGTCATGCCCTTCAAACAAAATGCCGAATAAATCAAAGGCTTCGCGCTCGTACCAATTGGCAGACGACCAAATCGGGCACACGGAGGGAATCACAGGTAAATCATCGTCAGCCGCAAAGGTGCGAACACGCAAGCGCCAGTTATGCTTCACCGACAACAAATGCACCACTACAGCGAAACGAGCGCCATGCCATGCGCCATCACCGTAGCCGGAATAATCAACTCCACAAAGATCGAGCAATTGCTCAAATCGAGTGGATGCATGATCACGCAAATCCTGCATCGCCGATAAATAGTCAGACGATTTGATGACTAGCGTGATTTCGCCGAGCTCATCGGTGAGAGAGTGAATTTTTTCACCCAATACCAGCTGCAAAGCATTTTTGAGGTTATCGAGTTGAGTGCTCATGTCTGGATTCGTTGAATTCAGCGGGCGATGGTGTTGGTACGGCGGATTTTGTTTTGCAATTGCATGATCCCGTACAACAGCGCCTCGGCGGTAGGTGGACATCCAGGAACATAAATATCCACCGGAACGATACGGTCACAACCACGAACGACTGAATAAGAGTAATGGTAGTAACCGCCACCATTCGCACAGGAACCCATCGATATGACCCAGCGTGGCTCTGCCATCTGGTCATACACCTTGCGTAGGGCCGGCGCCATTTTGTTGCACAGCGTGCCTGCCACAATCATCACATCGGATTGTCTGGGTGACGGACGAAACACCACGCCGAAACGATCGAGATCGTAGCGTGACGCGCCTGCATGCATCATCTCAACCGCGCAGCACGCCAAACCAAAAGTCATCGGCCATAGCGAACCTGTGCGGGTCCAATTGATTAGCTTGTCAGCCGTCGTCGTGACAAAGCCTTCGTTTAGTAAGCCTTCAATAGCCATTGATCATTCCCAATCGAGGGCGCCTTTTTTCCACTCGAAAATAAGGCCCACCACTAGCACTCCAAGAAAAATCATCATTGCCCAAAAACCGAGCAAGCCAATATCGCTCATAGCAACCGCCCAAGGCACAAGAAAGGCAACCTCGAGATCGAAAAGTATGAAGAGTATGGCGACAAGGTAATAGCGCACATCAAACTTCATACGCGCATCTTCAAATGCTTCGAAACCGCATTCGTAGGCGGAAGTTTTTTGTGCGTCCGGTCTGTGCGGCCCAAGCAGGCGGCCCAGAATTTGGGGAGCAACACCGACAACAATACCGACACCAATGAACAACAATACCGGCAGGTAGTTTTCGAGGTTCACAATAGTCGCAGTAGAAAAAAATCAGGCGAAAATATCACCCAACATGAAGCCAAAACGACAACCCTGTCATTTCAGCAAAAAGCCAGTAAAAGGCATTCTCTTACTGGCCCGCTAGATTATTTTTTAACTGGTGCCGACGGCGAGACTCGAACTCGCACAGCTTACGCCACTACCCCCTCAAGATAGCGTGTCTACCAATTTCACCACGTCGGCAAAAGCATGCCATTTTAACCTGCTTTGAGATACCAATTCAACGCAGTATCGTAAGTGAGTAATCGATCTGAAATAATCGAATAACTTCTTACGACTATCGTTTTAATCGCGACCTGCAAGTCGTTGATTTACATGAGCCAAACTCATAAACGATAGCGTACAGCCCACTAAAACTAATCACTAGCAGTCATGCAGTGCTTACTTCGGTATCTCGCTTGATTGACCTGAGGCAGGGGCTACAGATTGTGACTGACCAGTCGCGTTTTGTGGCTTGGACGGTGCTGTTGAATTTGCTGGAGATGCAGGAATCTGATCCATCACACCCGCACCACCCGCAGCGATGGGACGGCTACCTAGATAACTCAATGCCAGTGTGGCCGCGAAAAACACACCTGCTGCGATACCGGTTGATCGGGATAGAAAGTTCGATGACCCACTCGCACCAAACAGGCTACCTGATGCGCCTGAGCCAAATGCAGCGCCCATATCAGCACCTTTACCATGCTGCAGAAGCACTAGACCAATAATAATCAGCGCAGTCACGACCTGCACAACGATAACAATACCAAGCAAAGTATTCATGATTGAATTTCCGTCATTCTATTAAATCAATTACCACCATTTTTGTTACTAGGATCGGCGTTGCAGGCATTTACACAGGTGCGCGTTTGCAAATACAACGTCCGATTAAATTTAAAACATATTAGTTATTAAGCCGCAGCTGCAATCGCTAAAAAATCTGCAGCCTCTAATGACGCACCGCCAATTAATCCGCCATCAATATCTGACATAGCGAGTAATTCTTTGGCGTTGTCTGGCTTCATACTACCGCCATACAAGATACGAATGGTAGTTGCTGCTGTCGCATCGGCACGAGCCAGCGCCGCACGTATTACTGCATGAACTTGTTGTGCCATCTCAGGCGTTGCAGTCTTACCCGTACCAATTGCCCACACAGGCTCATACGCAATTACGATTTCAGATAAACGCGACGCAAGTGCAGCGATCACCGGTTGTAACTGACGAATGACTACCGCATCAGTTTGTCCTTGCTCACGCTCTTGCAAGGTCTCGCCAACGCACACAATCGGTATCAGACCTGATTTCAATGCCTGCGCTGATTTGGTCGCCACCAATTCATCGCTTTCATGATGATAAGTACGGCGCTCAGAATGACCAACGATCACATAGCGACAAGCAAAATCCTTCAACATCGACGCAGAAATTTCACCTGTGTATGCGCCACTATCATGTTCTGAAACGTCTTGCGCACCCCAGGTAATCGCTGAACCCGCTAGCGCAGTCTGAGTTTGCGCAAGGTAAGCCACTGGAACGCACACGGCCAACTCACACCCTGCCGCACTACCCGATCGAAGACCATCGAGCAGTGTCGCATTCACTGCGAGACTGCCGTTCATCTTCCAATTACCTGCGATTAGTTTATTGCGCATAGCGATTAACTGTAAGCGATTACTTCATACATTTTTTTAGACTCACACCACTTGCAGCATGATCTTGCCGACATGGGTGCTCGTTTCCATCAACGTGTGCGCTTGTGCAGCCTGATCGAGACTATACGTCTTGTAGATCACGGGTTTGATTTTTCCTGCTTCCAGCAAAGGCCAAATCCGTTGATGCAGCTGCTGCGCGATATCTTGCTTGAACGCTATAGGACGCGGACGCAAGGTTGATCCGGTAATGACCAAACGGCGACGCAAGACCTCACCAAAATTTATGCTTCCACTCGCACCACCCAACAACGCAATGATGACGATACGACCATCGTCCGCCAAACAATTGATTTCACGATTAACGTAATCACCCGCCACCATATCGATAATGACGTTTGCGCCTTTACCATCGGTGAGCGATTTCACTACTTCAGAAAAATCTTCAGTGCGATAGTTGATACCACGCTCAGCACCCAAGCTTTCGCAAGCACGACATTTATCATCCGTACCTGCCGTAGCAAATACACGATGGCCTAACGCCGTCGCGATTTGAATCGCCGTCACACCAATGCCCGACGTTCCACCCTGCACCAGCAGAGTTTCACCTTCAGCTAAACGCGCGCGACCAAAAACATTGCTGTAAACCGTAAAAAATGTTTCAGGAAGCGATGCTGCCTCTATTGCAGTTAACCCTTTAGGCACGGGCAAACACTGAACGACCGGCGCAGCACAGTACTCAGCATAACCACCGCCTTGTACCAGTGCACACACCATGTCGCCACGCTTGAAAGGACTACCTGCTAAGTCACCATCAACAATTTCGCCAGCCACTTCCAAACCGGGAATATCCGATGCACCGGGCGGAACCGGATAATTACCGGTTCGTTGCAGCACGTCAGGACGATTCACACCCGCTGCATGCACCTTAATGAGTACCTCGCCCGCCTTGAGGGTAGGCATAGGACGCTCACAAGGTATGAGTACTTCAGGTGCACCTGGCTTGATGATCTCTATGGCGCGCATTGCTCTTCCTTTTATTATTCAGCCACTAGCACAATGTGCGTACGCTTATTGCTGAGTTGGCGCGGCCTCGCCAGATTCTTCAGCCACTACCGCTTTCATCGAGAGCTTCAAGCGACCGCGATCATCAGTCTCCAACACTTTCACACGAACCTGCTGACCTTCTTTCAAATAATCAGCAACAGCATTCACACGCTCGTTAGCGATTTGGCTGATATGCAGCAAACCATCTTTACCAGGCATGACTTGAACAATCGCGCCGAAGTCGAGCAACTTCAACACAACGCCATCATAGATTTTGCCCACTTCAACCGATGCAGTCAGTTCTTCAACACGACGCTTAGCTTCTTGACCTGCCGCTGCGTCAACCGAAGCGATAGTCACAATACCTTCGTCGGTAATGTCGATCTGCGTACCTGTTTCTTCAGTCAGCGCACGAATAACTGCACCGCCTTTACCGATAACGTCACGAATCTTTTCTGGATTAATACGAATCGTGATTAAGCGTGGCGCAAAATTCGACAGCTCAGTACGGCCGTGCGGCATCGCTTCTTGCATCTTGCCCAGAATATGGACACGACCTTCTTTGGCTTGCGCGAGAGCGACTTGCATAATCTCTTTAGTGATGCCCTGAATCTTGATATCCATCTGCAGCGCAGTAATACCATTCGCGGTACCGGCTACTTTGAAGTCCATATCGCCGAGGTGATCTTCATCACCTAAGATATCTGACAACACTGCAAACTTGTTACCTTCTTTAATCAGACCCATAGCGATACCGGCTACGTGTGCTTTCAACGGCATACCTGCATCCATCAAGGCGAGGCTACCGCCGCAAACTGAGGCCATCGAAGATGAACCATTTGATTCGGTAATCTCAGAGACCAAACGAACTGAATAACTAAATTCATCAGCTGCAGGCAGCGCAGCAATCAGCGCACGCTTTGCCAAACGACCATGACCAATTTCGCGACGCTTAGGTGAACCCACACGACCGGTTTCACCGGTGGCAAACGGAGGCATGTTGTAGTGGAGCATAAAGCGATCACTGTATTCACCTGTCAACGCATCAATCTTTTGCTCATCACGTGCCGTACCCAGAGTAGCGACTACGAGTGCTTGAGTTTCGCCGCGCGTAAACAAGGCAGAGCCGTGAGTGCGTGGCAACACACTGGTACGGATAGTAATTGGGCGAACAGTGCGCGTATCACGACCATCAATACGTGGCTCACCATCGAGAATTTGCGAGCGCACGATTTTAGATTCGAGATCAAACATCACATTACCGACATCGGCTGAATCAGGAGCATTTGTTCCCGCAGCAGTCGCTTCAGCCGCCAATGCCGCCGATACTTCGCTACTGATTTGTCGCAGCTTGTCAGTACGCGCTTGTTTTTCTTTGGTGGCAAATGCTTCACGCAGTTTAGCTTCAGCCAGTTGCGTTACACGCGAAATCAATGCTTCATTTTTAGGCGCTGGGCTCCACTGCACTTCTGGTTTGCCGCCATCACGCACTAATTCATGAATTGCATCGATAACTGCTTTCATATGATCATGACCGAACACAACAGCGCCCAGCATGATTTCTTCTGAAAGCTCTTGCGCTTCTGATTCCACCATCAGCACAGCCGTTTCAGTACCTGCGACAACCAGATCCATCTTCGATCCAGCCAATTGCGAAACGAGAGGATTGAGTACGTACTGGCCATCAATGTAACCAACACGTGCAGCGCCGATCGGACCGTTGAAAGGAATACCAGCAATGCACAATGCAGCTGATGCACCAATCATGGCGGGAATATCAGGATCGATTTCAGGATTGACCGACAACACATGAATGACTACTTGCACTTCATTCAGATAACCCTCGGGGAACAAGGGACGAATTGGACGATCGATTAAACGGGAAGTCAGCGTCTCTTTTTCTGAAGGACGACCTTCGCGTTTGAAAAAACCGCCAGGGATACGACCGGCGGCATAGGTTTTTTCTAAGTAATCAACGGTGAGCGGAAAAAAATCTTGGCCTGGCTTGGCGTCTTTGCGCGCAACGACCGTAGCGAGAACGACGGTATCTTCAATCGAAACCATCACAGCACCTGAGGCTTGTCTAGCGATCTCGCCAGTTTCCAGCGTAACGCTGTGCTGACCGTACTGGAAGGTTTTCGTAACTTTATTAAACATAGGATATTTCCTTTCTATTTTTACCGACAGATTTTCAGGCGCTGTCGTTCACCTCACCACAGATAACGGATCACCGTTATCTTTCGAGAGCATGACAAACCTACTCTCGCCAACTATTCAATCGTTTAAACAAGCATTCTTCAAAAAGACGAAATGCCCGCATCAGTTATCTGATACAGGCATCTATGTCCTTAATCGGCAAGCAAAATTTATTTGCGCAGGCCAAGCTTTTCAATCAGCGCGCGATAACGAACCGCATCGGTACGCTTCAAGTAAGCCAGCAGGCTTTTACGACGATTGACCATCATAATCAGACCACGACGGGAGTGATGATCCTTGGCGTGGGCCTTAAAGTGACCGTTAAGGTCATTGATTCGTGCGGTCAACAGGGCCACCTGAACTTCAGGGGAACCCGTGTCATTCTGACCACGTGCATTTGCTGCAATAACCGCAGCTTTACTATCTTTAGTTACTGACATGACTAATTACCTTTCACATGCGGCTAGCGGAGAGTGAACCCCACAAGCCGTGACGACGTTAAGAAATTGACCACAAACGGTCAACAGATAAGTATAACTGAAAAGCCCCGAAGCACCCAGCCATAACCCTGCCTTTCTAAGCCAGAACAAGCCCAAAACAGCTCTGGATTCATGATTTTATTGCCAATGATTTAACTTTTCCCCTTCTGGCACTCTAGCCGCCTGAAACTTAGGCAGAAGAATTCCTTAGCTCCACAAAACAGCGCCGCTCGCGGTGAGACCAAGCTCATCCAAAAAATGGATTACATCCAGCTCTTAAACCCCGTTCATTGGAGTCTCGTCTATGTCCAACGCAACCTCACGCTCAAGGAGTCATAGCGATTCATTGGTACGTAGTAGTGAAAATCTCGTTGGGTCCAGCGACGACGTAATCCCAAAGTAGACGAGCAAGCCAAACCAGTGACCTTACCAGTCATGAAAGGCAAGATAGCCTCAAGCATAAAACAGTAGCTGAATTCTGAAACCTCTAATCGTGATGTAATTGATGTGATCGCTCAAAAACTTTTTGTACTAGATCATGCAGAAAAATTAAATACAGATGAAGTAAGAAAAAATCCAAACAGCGTGTTTAACAAGTACACCTAATCTCAATTCACACAGCCACCATGATTAGCTTGCTGATTAGGGTGTAAAGCTTCCTAGTCAGAATATTTCCCAAACAATCACTAAGGTCGATTACGGTTCTTCAACGCCTGATTTCTTATTCGAATGTCTCATCAGAATTTTTCGAATTAATTTTTTTCCAGAAATAAAACATTCCTTAGCTAGGAACTTTTTTTATTTTTTTCCTACAGATGACTCTCACAACTTTTGAAACCAAACTTATTGGAGATTTATCTATGGCAGATCCCGTCGCAAAAAGAATCAACTATACTTATGATTACAGCTCTTCTGAAACGCACTCTTCCGAGGAGCGCACAAAAAATCCATCATCGCCCAGAATGCAACAAGGGGATCACCTATCGAGTAAGTCATCAACATCGACTTACCCTCACAGCACTCGCAATATCGAAGACGACGTAAAAAAAGATATTGAAAAAACACACGAATTAAACGCAGAAAAAGAAGAACTCTGGGCTAAATTTTCTGAGAACACTGAAGTAAACGTAGTCACTAGATTGGATTATCTCAGCAGTAGCGACATAGGCGAATTGTCTAAATGGCTAAGGGAGAAAGCGCACCCTCAAATTAACGTCTTATCTATCAGCAAAAGCGACATCGATGATAAGGCTGCAAAAGCCCTAGCCAAGGCGATAAAACCCAAATCAACTTTAGATAAGCTAACCACTCTTAAATTAGGGCACAAGCTAAGCAAACTTACCACGCTTGAACTGCTAGGCAATACGATTAGCGATGAAGGCTTCAAAACTCTAGCCAAGGTAATTCAAAACAATACCACGATCACTACGCTCAAAATTGATATGGAAGGTAGTGCGAATAGCGATCAAGGCATACAAACTCTAGCCTACGCGATTTCAACCAATCGTACGATCACCAAACTTATAATCCGCGTAGGGGGAAAAATTTGTGACGAAGGTGTAGATGCTCTAGTTGAGTTGGTTGAAAAAAATCAAACCCTCAAAGATGTAGACTTTAAGGGTAACGGCTTCACAGAGGAACAAAAAAAACGATTTGATGAAGCAATAAGAAACAATCCTAATTGCAAAATCGAAAATTTTTGGTATTTATAAAACTCATACTAAAAATACAAAAATTATTTCGAAGAGCCAAATAATTACCACTGATTGAAGCAGATTTTTTTCGTCGTCGATTTTGCTGGTTCAGGTGAAAAATCTCTTGAATTACTACACCTGAACCAGCAATTAAGTTGGGTACTTACATTTGCGGATTAAGCTTTTCAATTTTTGAATGCAGCTTGTTTAATGCCGCCAGATACGCTTTAGCTGATGCCACCACAATATCTAAATCTGCCCCGACGCCATTCACAATGCGACCACTTTTGGATAGGCGCATGGTGACTTCACCTTGTGATTGCGTACCGGTAGTAATGGCATTCACCGAAAATAACAATAACTCTGCGCCACTCTGGGTTTGAGTTTCGATGGCATTCACAATCGCATCGACTGGGCCGTTACCCTTTCCTTCGCAGGTAACTTCTTTTCCTTCTATCGAAAAAGTCACGCGGGCAGTCGGCTTTTCACCGGTTTCGGATTGCTGAGAGAGCGATACAAAATTATAGTGTTCGCGATCATGTGATTGCTGCTCATCGGATACGAGTGCCATGATGTCTTCATCAAATATCTCTGATTTGCGGTCAGCTAATTCTTTGAATCGTGCAAAGGCAGCATTCACTTCGGATTCGGATTCAAGTTTGATACCTAATTCTTCCAGACGCTGCTTAAATGCATTGCGGCCGGAGAGCTTACCCAAAACAATTTTGTTGGCACTCCAGCCCACATCTTCGGCACGCATAATTTCATAGGTATCACGCGCCTTGAGTATGCCGTCTTGATGAATGCCGGATGCATGCGCAAAGGCGTTTGCACCTACGACAGCCTTGTTGGGCTGAACCGCAAAACCGGTAATTTGTGAAACAAGCTTGGATGTAGGCACGATCTGAGTCGCATCAATACCTAACTCCAGTTTGAAATGATCTTTGCGGGTGCGTACTGCCATAACGATTTCTTCTAGAGCGGTATTGCCCGCCCGCTCGCCTAAACCGTTAATCGTGCATTCAATCTGCCGTGCGCCACCTATCATCACACCTGCCAATGAGTTGGCGACTGCCATACCTAAATCATTGTGGCAGTGGACTGACCAAACGGCTTTGTCGGAATTAGGAATGCGTTCACGCAGTGTTCTGAGCATGGTGCCGTATAACTCGGGCACACCATAGCCAACGGTATCGGCAAAATTAATCGTGGTGGCGCCTTCGGCAATAACACCTTCGAGAACGCGACAAAGGAAATCGATATCTGATCGACTACCATCTTCTGGACTGAATTCAACATCATCCGTAAATTGGCGCGCGAAACGTACAGCCTGTCTTGCTTGCTCGTACACCTGATCAGGCGACATACGGAGTTTTTTCTCCATATGCAGCGGTGAGGTGGCTATAAATGTATGTATGCGTTTGCGCTGCGCTGGCGCGAGAGCTTCGGCAGCACGAGCGATATCCTTATCGTTGGCACGCGACAAAGAACACACGATGGAATCTTTGATGATGCCGGAAATCGCTTTAATCGATTCGAAATCACCTGGCGATGAGGCAGCGAAGCCGGCTTCAATGACATCGACTTTGAGTCGCTCTAGCTGGCGCGCAATCCGTATCTTTTCATCCTTAGTCATCGACGCACCAGGTGACTGCTCGCCATCGCGCAATGTGGTGTCAAAAATAATCAGTTTGTTTGAATCGGCCATCTCGGGCTCCTAGAGTAAACGCGTGTTATGCCTATATTTTCACCTGCCCTGACCTTTTTTGTCTGAGCGGAGGAAAACACAAATTGTGGGGAATGGGAGGTCTGCGCGTTAGCGCAGTAGATACAGCAGCAGTAGCCCGGACGGGCTGGCTGTAGAAAATCGTGAGCAGTTAATGAATGAACTCGACATGCACCAGAGAATAAGGGGAATTGACTAAAAGCGCAACCAAGCTGTTTCTATCGAGTTGATAGGCTAGGTCTTTGATTATTTCTCATCACTGGTCTCAACGATGCTGACGGGTTTGCCATTGAACCAGTGCCAGAAGAAGACGCCATAGCCCGACAAGCCATAAATGACGAACAAACCAAATAATACCTTGGGTGGATCACTGGATACCGCCACAAAAATCAGGACGATCAAAAAGATCGCTATGAAAGGGACTGATTTTTTAAAGTTAACGTCTTTGAAACTATAAAACGGCACGTTGGTGACCATGGTCAGGCCTGAATAAACAGTAATAATCCATGACAGCCAGCGGAAATCTGCACCAGCAATACGAAGATCATCCATCAACCAAATAAAACCCGCGACCAGTGCCGCCGCTGCCGGACTAGGCAAGCCTTGGAAAAACCGCTTATCAACAACAGCAATATTGGTGTTAAAGCGCGCTAAACGAAGTGCTGCGCCGGCACAGTAAACAAACGCTGCCAACCAACCCAGTTTGCCCATACCTCGCAAGGACCACTCGTACACAATCAGTGCGGGTGCCGCGCCAAAGGACACCATGTCAGACAAGCTGTCGTATTGCGCGCCAAATTCACTTTGGGTATTGGTGAGTCGTGCCACCCGACCATCGGTGGCATCCAACACCATGGCCGCAAAAATGGCCACAGCGGCGTTGGAGAACTGGCCATTCATGGCCATCACAATCGCATAAAAACCGCAAAATAATGCGGCCGTAGTAAATGCATTGGGTAGCAGGTAGATACCCTTACTTCGCAAAGGTGTCGAGCGCGGAACGACGTCGCCGGTCGGCGGCAGCCTCCTCGCGGGGAATCGTTGAAAACGAAAAGGCCTACCCTGCCCGGCCTTCGGTTTATTTTTGCGATTAGTAAATAGAGTCATGCCGTGAATGGTAACCGACAGTAAAGACGCTTGGCGTCAAAATTCCGCAAGAATGGTTTCGGTCGCTGAAACTTTATCGCCCACAGTGACTAGCGGATGCGCTGTCAGCGGCAGATACACATCCACCCGCGAACCAAAGCGAATAAAACCATAACGCTGACCACGAGCCAAAATATCTTGCTCATTGACATAACAAAGTATGCGACGAGCGATTAAACCTGCTACCTGCACAAAGGTTATGGTTTGCCCATTGGTCGCAGTCATCACCACGGCATTGCGTTCATTCTCAGTGGATGCCTTATCCAAATCCGCATTCACGAACTTACCAGGAAAGTACTCTATCTTCTCAATCTTGCCATCGACGGGTGAGCGGTTGGAATGAACATTAAATACGTTCATAAAAACGCTGATCTTGAGGGCCTCACGATTGGCGTAGGGGTCATGTGCTTTTTCCACCACCACGATGCGTCCGTCGGCTGGTGACAGCACGGCATTGGTCTTTTGCGGAATCATCCGCGGCGGATCACGGAAAAACTGTAATACGAAAATAGCGACGATCCAGAATGGCCAAGACCAGCTTCCAAGAACGGCCGTGGCCACAGCAGCTGCAGCCAGCGCCAGCGCTAAGAAAGGCCAGCCTTCGCGGGCGATGATGGGGTGAGGATAAGGATTCAAAACAGCTCCCGAAATTTCAAAACTTTGGGATTGTACCTTCGCAACATGTCATGAGGGATGTTTCCAACACTTTCCATAGTCAATCGGCGACTCATTAATGGTGAATGGCTGTCTGAACTTGCGTAACGGCAATGTCACAAACGGTCATTGCACATTTCATTTTTGATATTTCGAGAGACCCAATGAAATCCACAAACACAAGAAATTATCAAACTGCAGAACAGGCACTTGAAGTCATTCTGCAGGCGAATAAGTTAGGCCAGTCGGTCAAAATTGATCATAACGGTGATTTGTTTAGAGCAGCCTCACCCTCGAATAAGCTAGAAAATTTCTTTCTTTGGCTTCGAAAAAAATCAAACTCTACTGAAATAAAATAATCGCCTGAGGTGCTTCGGACAGTCATCAATAAAATGAAAATTGAAATCGGCATAGCCTCAACACATTTAAAAAATAAAGAATCATTACGTATTCCCAGCCCAGGAAAAATTATCAATAACTATATGAAAGATGTAGAAAATATTCAAACGAAAGCGCAGATGAGTGAATTACATAGCAAGTGGATTTTAATAAATGAGGACATAAAGGGGGCGAAAGACGGCATGCAGTCATCAATGGACAGATTGGAAACTAGCTGTTACGCGAAGATTTCAAAGCCGATTCAAAAGTCAATTAACACTCTCGAAACCACAAAAAAAACAGAGGTCATATTTGCCGACAGCTCCTCTTCATCATCGCGCGATATGACAGCAAAAATTAATGAGGCTTTACCCGCTAGCATAAAGTTTTCCGGGAACTATTCAGAACCCGTCGTCTTTACATTGACCTTGCCGGAAAATCAGCAAAAAGAAATCTTTGCGTCACTGACAAATGAGACCACTTTTATCCCGCCAGAACCAAAGCCGGATCAAGCGCAAAAAATCTTAAACGATAAAAGACTCGCGCAAAACAGTCAAAAAGATTTCGATCAAATAGAATCTGAAGATGAAAAGCTTACATACGATCCTTTTTTTGATGACGATTTATCTGATTATGATGATGAAATTTCAAATAAAAAAACTACCGAAATTAGTAAACAACTTTGGACAGATTTTGGACGGGCTTCTTTTATATTGATCGACAAAGATAACTTTACTGACGTTCATGGTCCAGGTGCTGATCCGCATGAAATATTGCATGACATGGAAAGTATGGTTAGTGATCTAGGCCCTAATTCAGAAAAAATATTACAAACATTAAGTCATTTACCAAACCAGACAACTATAGGGGCATTTTTAACGCCAATAAAATTACAAAATCCAACTCCCAACGGGAAATTATTCAACCATATGTTTGATGAAACCGCCGAATCATCAACCAAGAAAAAAGAAACTGTATACACATTAAAAAAATTAGCTAATGGTGATTTCGAATATAGTTTTTTGAAACGGGAAAAAATTGAACATATAGTTAAATCAGATGACTCAATGATACCTGTCAATAGTCAGCCCCAGCAGCAAGGCGATGTGAGTCATGAGAATTTTGGCTATGAGATATCTGCAAAGATAAAAATTTCAGAGGCTGATTTAAGGATTGGCTCCCTTGCCAACGTCAAAATTATTGAGCCTGTACGTTTAAAATATCAATTGCAATTCGACGAACCAACAACCTGATATTGCACCTAGTTGCCACAATCTACGGCACGGGAGCCCGTAAAAAAAGCCACATCTGCATGTGGCTTTTAGGGCGAGCGCGGTGTGCGCATTTTCGCGCACGCCGCATGATGCCGAAGAACTTTTTAACTGATTAGTTCTTCGATTGATCGACGAGCTTGTTCTTGGCTATCCAAGGCATCATCGCACGCAACTTCTCACCCACGATCTCAATCGAATGCTCCGCATTCAAACGACGACGTGACATCAGCGTAGGTGCATTCGCTTTGTTCTCAAGGATGAAGCTCTTTGCATACTCACCTGTCTGAATATCCTTCAAGCACTGACGCATCGCAACTTTTGACTCTTCTGTAATGATGCGTGGGCCGGTGACATACTCGCCGTACTCAGCATTGTTAGAGATCGAGTAATTCATGTTAGCGATACCGCCTTCATAAATCAGATCAACGATGAGTTTGAGTTCATGTAAGCACTCAAAGTAAGCCATCTCTGGAGCGTAGCCTGCTTCTACCAATGTTTCGTAACCTGCTTTGATCAGCTCAACCGTACCGCCGCACAGCACAACTTGTTCACCGAACAAATCGGTTTCAGTTTCTTCGCGGAAGTTGGTCTCGATGATGCCTGCACGACCGCCGCCGTTTGCCATTGCATACGACAAAGCGATATCGCGAGCATGACCTGATTTGTCTTGATAGATCGCGACCAGATGAGGTACACCACCACCCTGCGTGTAGGTCGAGCGAACGGTATGACCTGGGGCTTTAGGAGCGATCATGATGACATCAAGATCAGCGCGTGGCACAACTTGACCATAGTGCACGTTAAAGCCGTGTGCAAATGCCAGCACAGCGCCTTGTTTAGCGTGTGGCGCGACGTTTTCGCTATACACCTGAGCGATATTTTCATCGGGTAGCAAAATCATGATGACGTCTGCACCTTTAACGGCGTCATTGACTTCAGCGACTTTGAGGCCTGCTTTTTCTACCTTGGCCCATGATGAACCACCTTTACGCAAACCAACGGTGACTTTACATCCCGATTCCGACAAGTTCTGTGCGTGTGCATGGCCTTGTGAACCGTAGCCAATAATGGCAATGTTTTTACCTTTGATGAGGGAAAGGTCGCAATCTTTGTCGTAAAAAACTTTCATGATATTCCTGGTATTAAAAAGGTTAATAGTGATTGTTTTAGTTATGGGGCTATGCGCATCAGACTTTCAAGATGCGCTCACCGCGTCCTATTCCTGAACCGCCCGTACGAACGGTCTCAAGAATGGCAGTGCGATCGATAGCATCAATGAAGGCATCGAGTTTTGATTTGTTACCAGTCAATTCGATGGTGTAGGTCTTTTCAGTCACATCGATGATACGACCACGGAAAATATCCGTGGTTCGCTTCATTTCTTCACGCTCTTTGCCAACGGCGCGTACCTTGATGAGCATGAGCTCGCGCTCGATATACGCGCCCTCAGTCAAATCAACTACCTTCACGATTTCGATGAGTCGATTCAGATGTTTGGTGATCTGTTCAATAACATCATCGGATCCGCTGGTCACTACGGTCATGCGTGACAAGGTAGGGTCTTCAGTGGGTGCTACGGTGAGTGTTTCAATGTTGTAGCCGCGTGCAGAAAAAAGACCTACCACGCGCGACAAAGCACCCGATTCGTTTTCTAGTAACGCAGAAATAATATGTCGCATTACAAGTCCTCCGAACCAAGCAACATCTCACTCAAGCCCTTACCTGCTTTCACCATAGGCCAGACGTTTTCATCGCGATCGGTGATGAAATTCATGAAGACCAAACGATCTTTCATCGCAAAGGCTTCTTTCATCGACGATTCGACATCACCGGGCTTAGTGATGGTCATGCCGACATGTCCAAAGGACTCAACGAGCTTGTCGAAATTAGGCAGGGAATCCATATACGATTCCGAGTAGCGTGAACCATAGTCAATCTGCTGCCACTGACGCACCATGCCGAGATAGCGGTTGTTGAGCAAAATGATTTTGGGTGTCAGGTGATACTGCTTACAGGTAGCCAATTCTTGTATACACATCTGTATGGATGCTTCACCCGTAACGCACGCAACTTCAGCGCCCGGATTAGCCATTTGCACGCCCATTGCATAGGGCAAACCAACACCCATAGTGCCGAGGCCGCCTGAATTAATCCAGCGCCTGGGCTTATCAAAGCCGTAGTACTGCGCAGCCCACATCTGGTGCTGACCAACATCGGAGGTGATGAAGGCATCACCCTTAGTGACTTCCCACAGTTTTTGTACCACTGCTTGAGGCTTGATCACTTCGTTCGAGGTTGGATATTTCAGGCACTCACGTGAACGCCATTCAGTGATTTGCTTCCACCATGCGTCCAATGCTTTGACATTCGGCTTGATCTCGGAGGCATCAATCTGTGAAAGCACTTCGATCAGTACGTCTTTGACGTTACCAACGATAGGAATATCTACCTTAACGCGCTTCGAGATTGATGAAGGGTCAATATCAATGTGAACGATTTTGCGCGGCACACTACCAAAATGCTTAGGATTACCAATCACGCGATCATCAAAGCGCGCGCCAATAGCAATCAGCACATCGCAATGTTGCATGGCCATGTTAGCTTCGTAGGTGCCATGCATACCGAGCATGCCAACGAATTTATCGCTAGTCGAACGATAACCACCCAAGCCCATCAGCGTGTTGGTGCAGGGATAGCCGAGTTTATCGACCAAGGTATTAAGTTCAGGCGCAGCGTTGGCAAGAATCACACCGCCACCGGTGTAAATCATAGGACGCTCTGCGCTGAGTAGCAGTTGTACTGCCTTGCGAATTTGGCCTGAATGACCTTTGTCTACAGGCTTGTAAGAGCGCATATCGAGTTCTTTGGGATACTCGAAGACAGCCTTGTGCATGGTGATGTCCTTCGGTATATCAACCAGCACTGGGCCAGGACGGCCCGTGGTGGCGATATAAAAGGCTTTTTTCATCACCATCGCCAAGTCTTTTACATCCTTGACGAGAAAATTATGTTTGACGCAGGGACGTGTAATACCGACGGTGTCGCATTCCTGAAAGGCATCCTGACCAATCGCATGGGTTGGTACCTGCCCCGAAATGACCACCATAGGAATCGAATCCATGTAGGCCGTTACCAAGCCGGTCACAGCGTTGGTCACACCGGGACCGGAGGTCACGAGTGCAACGCCTACCTTATTGGAACTACGAGAATACGCATCCGCTGCATGAATCGCCGCTTGCTCATGGCGAACCAATATATGCTGGAATTTATCCTGCTGGAAGATGGCGTCGTAAATGTACAGAACTGCGCCGCCGGGATAGCCGAACACATGTTCAACACCCTCTTCGGCTAGACAGCGCACGACAATGTCTGCGCCGGTGATTTCAGAACTCATTGCTATGTCCTTTCAAGGTCCATTGGAAATTGAATGGATGCTCTCTCCTAGCAGCAAGGGCAGCGGAGTTACGTTACAGGCATTCCTTTTTTGTGCGATCACGTCGATCCGTTGTGCGTACAAAGACGCATTTCAAATCGGCGCTTAACGCGACTCGTTCAGCCTGAATTCGTAGTACTGCATTACTTGCCTCACGCTTTTGGCGCGGGTTAGAGCAAACTGCTTTCACATCGAAAGAGCGCGAGCACACAAAAAGCATGTTGAGCAATCCGGCGACTCGCGCAAAAAATACCCCCGCGATAGCGAGGGGAACGATACGTTAATGCGTTGCAGCACGAAGGTCAAGGAGAATCTTGGAAAAAGCCTTTGAAATCAAGACTTTTCATGAATTGAACAGAGTCTTAACTATTGCCAAAATAGCAGTGGTCATTAGCTTAAAATCTGCACCTGATTCGAATGCGTAAAATGCTCGTTCTGGTACGTTACTACCCCTCTCACGCTTATCTCCGCCTCATGAATTCCCTACCCACCGATATCACCCCGCTTCCTAGTGCTAGCTTGAGGAAACGACTACTTTGCATGGTCTACGAGGCTATGCTGCTACTTGGCGTTCTATTCATTGCAACGTGGGCATTTTCAACGCTGTTTCAGCAACGACATGCGCTATATCTGCGCGATGCTCTTCAGGACTGGTTATTTGTGGTGCTGGGTATGTATTTTTGCTGGATCTGGACGCATGGCGGCCAAACATTGGCCATGAAAACCTGGAACATTCGTTTAGTCGATCGCCACGGCTTACCCGTTACATGGAAACGCGCGCTGGCGCGCTACGCCTTGTCTTGGTTGTGGTTTTTACCGGGTATGGCGGCGGCTCGTTTTTTAGGTGTGCAAGGATGGATGCTGTTGGTTCTACCCGCGATCAATGTTGTTCTGTGGGCAGCGGCATCGCGTTTACATCCAGACCATCAGTTTTTGCATGATCGTTGGGCTGGTACTCGTTTAGTCACAGTGCAAAGCATAAACAAAACCAAAGACGATGAACCAATCGCTAGCGAAGAAAAATAAAAACGCTAACTACGACCTTATCTGTCTGCAACCCACGAAAACAAAAACGCCTGGTTAAACCAGGCGTTCAGACAACTTCATAAATTAAGGATTACTGCAGACCGTTAAAGCAGGTCGACATCAAGAATTCAATCACCTGGTCTTCACTGTATTGATCACCCATGCGAAGGTAATCCAGCGTTGGGTCGCACGAGCGCGAGTAGATGGTGAACAGCACGACTTCAGTCGGTAAATCTTTGCGTATAGCGCCATCGGATTTGGCACGCTCAATCGTCTGACCCATCAATTCATTCAAGTCCATCAAACGGCTGATGTAGCGCGTGTTATTCAACAATGTTTCACGCAGACTGGTATTTTCAGTAGGTAGCGTAGGCAAGCCACCTTTCATGCGAATTTCTAGCGCCCACTGCAATACACTCTTTAACTGATCTAAGGCAGCTTGTTCAGATGACAGGCCGCGAACAAAAGCGAGTGTGTTTTCAAGCAGCCGAATCATAGCTGCGGCAGCTAACGCTTCTTTCGAAGGAAAGTGTTTGTATAGACTGGCTTTGGCGATGCCCACTTCGGCAGCGACCTCGTCCATCGTCATCATTTCGAAACCTTTTTTCGCCAACAAATTGTTGGTAGCGTCAACGATAGCGTTCTCACGAACGATCAATTGTTGCTGCTTAAAGGATAGTTTGGGTTCTGTACTCATCGGTTGCGATGAAGGCCGCGCAGTATTAAAGTGGGCAGATTATACGGCACGCGAACTGAATTGAGCGAATTTACTTCTTTGATAACACTAAAGTTACCTTATAGCGAATAGTGTGAAACTTATAATTTTTATTTAATAAAAAATATGACGAAAAAATTCCGCTCTGTTTGCGTCTATTGCGGCTCCGCTAAAGGCAACAATCCGGTTTATGCCGATGCGGCTAAAGCACTAGGCCGCGCGCTCGTTAAACACAATTTATCGCTCGTATATGGCGGCGGTCATGTCGGGCTGATGGGTATCGTGGCCGACGCTGTTCTTGATGCCGGCGGTGAAGTCACGGGGGTGATTCCTAAAGCATTGATGGATACTGAGGTAGGCCATGAACGTCTAACACGGCTGCTAGTCGTCAAGGATATGCATGAACGTAAAGCGCTAATGGCTGAGCATGCCGACGGTTTCATCGCTATGCCGGGCGGCATAGGCACACTAGAAGAATTATTCGAAACGCTGACTTGGGCTCAACTAGGTTTTCATGAAAAACCTATCGGACTACTCAACGTTGCAGGTTTTTACGACCCACTGATTGAATTTCTTCGTCATCAAACATCGCAAGGATTTTTGCGCGCTGAGCATAAAGATTTATTACTGGTGGAGACAGAGCCAGACCCACTCATTGCGGAGTTAAAAAATTTTACTATGCCGGAAGGAGTGAGTTGGTTAAGCCGCCAACGCGCCCAAACATTGGGGCCATGATCTCGACGCAGGCAACTAACTAAGGCTACGTTGTAGCAAGAACGTTAGCGTTTAAAAGTTAGCTTTTAAACGTTAATCGTTAAGCGCTTGCTTAAAATCGTCGAGCAGATCGGCGGTATCTTCAATACCTACCGATACTCGAATCAATGATTCGGCTATGCCCATGCTGGCACGACGCGCCTGCCCCATCTCATGGTAAATCGTATGCGCGACTGGAATCACCAGCGTACGAGTGTCCCCCAGATTACTTGCAGGTATAGCGATCTTTAAGCGATTTAAGTAGTCGAAACAATCGAACCCTTCTTTTAATTCAAAGCTGAGTAAACCTCCGTAGGCGCGAAATAACTGCTTAGCAATCGCATGCTGCGGATGAGTTGGCAAACCGGGGTAATACACCGCAGCGACTCGAGCATCGGCCGACAACATACTCGCTAGAGCAAGCGCGGTTGACGATTCACGCTCTATGCGTAAAGCCATGGTCTCCGATCCTACGGCCAAATGATGCGCAGCTTCAGGACCCAGTGCTCCACCAAAATCTCGCAATGCTTTAGCGCGTAGTTGCGCCATACCCCACTGTGCCGGTGCAAAGCGCTTATAGCTTTCGGCGATGTTCGGATAGTGACTCCAATCGAACAATCCCGTGTCCGTCAAACTGCCGCCTAAGGCATTGCCATGACCACCGATCGCCTTAGTCAACGCGTTAACTACTAAGCTTGCACCGACTTTCTTAGGGCAGAATAAATAGGGCGACGTGATCGTGTTATCAACCACGTAGAGAATGCCACGCTCACGACACAAGGCACCTAGTCGCGCCAGATCGGCAACTTGTGTGCGTGGATTTGCGATAGTTTCAACGAACACCATACGCGTCGTTGGCTTGAGTGCACGCTCTACGTTGCCGACATCGGTTGCATCCACAAAGCTAACGGGCATGCCCTGTAGATCAACGGTTTGCCACAGGCTATTCGTATTACCAAACAAAAAAGCAGACGAAACAACATGATCTCCCGCGCGCAACAAGCCTTGCATCAATGCGCCAACCGCTGCCATACCGGTTGCAAAGCACAGGGTTGAAACACCCTCTTCCATGCGCGTGATTTTTTCTTCTAAAGCGGTAACGGTAGGATTACCTTGACGGCCATAACGATAGCCGGGTTTCTTACCCTGAAAAACATCCGCTAATTCACGCGCATCGCGGTAGCCGTAGGCAACGGCTGTATGAATAGGTTTGTGCAGCGAGCCGTGCTCGATGGGCTTTTGGCGGTCGCTGTGAAGTATGGTGGTGGTGAAGCCGAATTTTTTTCCGTCGTTCATGGAATCCCTTGTACTGCCCGGGTATCTAAAATTTTTATTCGATTTGTGCCAGGTTCAGGTTGAGCTGCGTTCTAACGATATCTTCCATAATGACTTTGGGATGTTGACGGGCGTACTCAACCTTATCAAGGTAATCACGCGAAATATCGCCGGTGATGTATTCGCCATCAAAGCATGAAGCCTCAAATTTTTTCAGCAGCGGGTTCACATCGGTAATGGAACGCTTCATCGCTTCAATATCTTGATAGACCAATGCATCAGCCGTAATTTCGCGACACACTTCTTCTTCGGTACGTCCGTAAGCAATCAACTCATTGCGGGTTGGCATATCAATGCCATACACATTCGGATATTTTACTGGTGGGGCAGCCGAAGCAAAAATCACGCGCTTAGCACCTGAATCACGCGCCATTTGCACGATCTCGCGACTAGTAGTGCCGCGCACGATGGAATCGTCAACCAATAAAACACTCTTACCTTTGAATTCCGAACTAATGGCATTCAATTTCTGTCGTACTGATTTGCTGCGCACGCCCTGACCTGGCATGATGAAGGTGCGACCGATGTAACGATTTTTAATGAAGCCTTCGCGATAATGCAAATTAAGTTTTAGCGCTAGCTCCATCGCGGCAGGCCGAGATGAATCAGGAATCGGCATGACCACATCAATTTCACCGTCACGAAATTGTTTACGAATTTTTTCAGCGAGATGCTCGCCCATACGTAAACGCGTCGCGTACACCGATGCACCATCAATCACTGAATCGGGGCGAGCTAGATAAACAAACTCGAAAGCACAGGGATTAAGTGTCGGATTCTTGGCGCATTGCTGGTTGTAGAGCTTGCCATCGTTGTCGATGAAAATCGCTTCACCAGGCATCACATCGCGTAAGAAATGAAAACCCAAACCTTCCAGCGCAACTGACTCGCTTGCCACCACGTACTCGGGTCCGCGATCGGTGTCGTTGAAACCTATGCATAGAGGACGAATACCGTACGGATCACGAAATGCAAGTAATCCATAACCCGCAATCTGTGATACCACCGCATACGAACCACGTACACGAAGATGGAGCGCGGATACTGCCTTAAAAATAACGGCTGGATCTAGCAGTAAACCAGTGGTGGCTTGCTGAATCTCATGCGCCAACACATTCAGCAAAACTTCGGAATCGGAATCGGTATTGATATGTCGTCGGTCATTGCGGAACATTTCAATTTTTAATTGGTCCGCATTGGTCAGATTACCGTTGTGAGCCAAGGTAATACCGAAAGGTGCATTCACGTAAAACGGCTGAGCTTCTTCCTCACTGAACGACCCGGCGGTTGGATAACGGCACTGACCGATACCTGAGTTACCAGGAAGTGAACGCATATTACGAGTGCGGAATACATCACGAACTAAACCGTTGGCCTTGTGCATGCTGAACGCACTACCATGGCTGGTTGCAATTCCCGCAGCATCTTGACCGCGATGCTGCAAAAGCAGCAATGCATCATAAATGATCTGGTTAACCGGACCATGCGAAACGACACCGACAATGCCACACATCGCTGACTCCCTCAAAAACTACCCAGAGAAGAAAAACTTATACCGACTGAACCGCTACCGAAAGACCCATTTTAATCAGGCGCGTTCGCATTTTGTCTGCTTCATCACGACTACCGTAAGGACCTACGCGTATTCGATAACGCTCGCCATCCTTGGTGCTGATTTTTTGCGAATACGACTTAATTCCTGCCTGTTTTAATTTCGTCTGCAATTCGTCTGCTTTGGTCTTAGTGGCTACCGCCGCCACCTGCAAAATAAAGCGCGAACTTGGTACTTTTTCTGCGCTTGCCCGCTCAGTTGATTTTTGAGCGGCTTTCTCACCGGATGGCTTCACATTCTCTGCCGCCGACGTTTTGTCGTTTGCTACAGCCGTGGGGGCAGACTCAGTCTTTGCTTCAGCCTTGGACTCAACTTTTGGTTCAGTCCAGCTACTTGTCGGGGGCGCGATTAACGCTTTTTTCGGTTCAACCAACGGTACTGGAAGCGGCGCCATCGCGCTCGGTGAATTAGGCGCTGCACCCGGTTTGTCGCGGGATGGAATTTGTATGGCGATATCGTCGGCGAGTGGCTTGGGTTCGGAATCAAAAATCATCGGCAATCCGATGATAGCCGCAAGCACCAAAGCGCTAGCACCGATCAAACGACGGCGCGCACGCTTTTTTTCCGGCAGCATGGGATCGATAGGTTCCTCTTCCTGCGCCTTGCTACCACGACGCCCGGGCCTTACCGGGACGTCAAGATCATCGTCGGCGTCCTGCTTGCCCTTGCCTGAGAACGAAAACAAACCCATAAAATGAATCGTCTAATTACCTGAAAATATTTGCAACAAGCGAGGCTCAATCAGTCGTTTTAAGAGCCATGACACCGGCGACTGTGAGGAATGATCCGAAGACCGCAATTCTATCATTCTCAGTGGCTAGTCTCTTAGCTTCGATAATCGCCTCTTGTGGGTTGGAAAAGTGCCGAATGGTGCATTCAGCGCCCTTCTCGGTACTCTCTTGCACTCCTGCTTGCCGCAGACAGTCCGCTAAATACTGAGTATCGGCGGCACGATCCAGCGGTAGTCCGGTGAGATACCAATGATCGATCTTGTCTTTTAAGTGAGAAATCACCCCAAGCACATCCTTGTCCGACATCGCCCCAAAGATGGCATAAGTAAAGGGAAAAAAACCCATGCTGTCTAAATTTTGGGCCAATGTGGCAGCGGCATGCGGATTATGTGCCACGTCCAGTATGACTTGCGGTCGCCCCGGCAACACCTGAAAACGACCGGGCAACTCGACCATCACCAAACCATTGCGCACCTCTTGCGCACCTAAGGGCAAGCGATCCCGCAAGGCTTCCAACGCCGCTAAGGCCGCGCTAGCGTTGAGCAATTGGTTGGCACCACGCAGACTGGGATAGGCTAGTGAATTACGGCGCAGACTGCGTCCGCCATAGTTCCATTGCTGTCGATCACCAGAATAATTAAAGTCACGCCCAAACAGCCAGAGATCGGCACCGATTTTTGTGGCGTGGTCTATGAGCGATGCAGGTGGCGCAGGATCGCTGCAAATGGCGGCGCGGCCAGCGCGATAAATACCGGCTTTCTCAAAACCGATCGCTTCACGCGTGTCACCTAGGTAATATTGATGGTCGAGATCCACGCTAGTCACAATCGCGACATCGGCATCAATAATATTGACAGCGTCTAGTCGACCTCCCAGACCCACCTCAAGAATCACCGCATCGAGACCGGCTTCGACAAACAGCAACAAAATAGCTAGTGTTGAAAATTCAAAATAGGTCAGCGATATGTCACGGCGTGCTGCGTCGACTTTTTCAAACGCAGCACATAAAGAGTCATCACTGACTAATTCACCATTGATACGTGCGCGCTCATTGAAATGCAGTATGTGGGGCGAGGTATACAAACCAACCCGGTAACCACCCTGCATCAGGATAGATTCGAGCATGGCACACGTGGAACCCTTGCCATTGGTACCGCCCACGGTAATCACAGGACAGCTAAATGTTAAGCCGAGTATTTGCGCAACTGCAGCAACACGATCGAGCCCCATATCGATGGCTTTTGGATGCATGCTTTCTAAGCGCAGCAGCCAATCGTTGAGTGACATATTAGTGGCGTGCATGGAAATCAGATCGAATTAGCTGAGATAAAAATGAAAAACCCGGACAGCCTGCCCGGATTGATCGGCATGAGATGAAATTCAGGCAAGAACTTCAGGCGGCTGGTTTTGCAGCAGCGCCAATAGTCGAGCAATTTCTTCACGCATCTTGCGTCTATCAACAATCATATCGATAGCGCCTTTTTGAATGATAAATTCGGAGCGCTGAAAACCTTCGGGAAGTTTTTCGCGAACGGTATTTTCAATCACGCGCGGGCCCGCAAAACCAATCAAGGCTTTAGGTTCAGCAATCACCACATCACCCATAAAGGCAAACGATGCTGATACACCGCCCATCGTAGGATCAGTTAACACCGAAATAAACGGCAATTTTTTTTCGGCCAGCTTAGTCAGCATCGACGTAGTTTTAGCCATTTGCATCAGCGACAGCAAACCTTCTTGCATGCGCGCACCGCCGGTTGCAGTAATGCAGATGAAAGGTACTTTTTGCTCCAGCGCTGTCTGCGCGCCACGAACAAAACGCTCACCCACCACGGCACCCATCGACCCACCCATAAATTCGAATTCGAAACAGGCAACCACAACAGGTAATGTCATGATGGCGCCGCCCAAGACGATCAATGCGTCGGTTTCACCAGTGGCATCTAAGGCAGATTTCAGACGTTCTGGATATTTTTTTGAATCTTTGAATTTGAGTGTATCAACCGGCAAAATTTCCTGACCGATTTCATAGCGACCTTCTTGATCGAGCAAAGCATCAAGTCGCTCACGTGCGCGTATGCGCATGTGATGATCACACTTGGGGCAGACCTGCTGATTTGATTCCAAATCAGTCCGATACAGCACCGCTTCACAGGAAGGACATTTGACCCACAAGCCTTCCGGAACGGAACGGCGAGTCGACGCATCGGAGCGTTGAATACGAGGGGGGAGCAATTTCTCTAGCCAGCTCATGGGGGCTCTCTTTCATTAAGCGACTGGTGGCCGCGTTGTGCCGCGTTGTGCCGCGTTGTGCCGCGTTGTGCCGCGTTGTGCCGCGTTGTGCCGCGTTGTGCCGCGTTGTGTCGTATTGTAACCGGCGCCCATGGCAGCTGTCAGCTTGGTATTTGATAGCTAATTTAAACCAAACATCAGGCCGATAATTCGTCGATAGCAGTGCGGATTCCCGACAAAAATTCCTGAACCGCTGCGACGGCCTTGTCTTTGGGTGTGTTTTCCAATTCTTGGATGATGCGACTTCCAATCACCACCGCATCGGACACCGAAGCCACTGCTTTGGCTGTTTGGGCATCACGAATACCAAAACCCACACCAATCGGCAGTTTGACGTGCTTACGAATTTCAGCAATTCGGTTAGCCACTTCGGTGGTGTCGATGTGCGCTGCTCCGGTTACGCCACGCAAAGAGACGTAATACGAAAAGCCGCTACTAATTTCTGCCACTTGACGTATGCGTTGTTCAGAGGACGTTGGCGCCAACAGAAAAATTGGGTCCATGTCTGCTGCACGCAATGCACGTGCAAACTCTTCGCATTCTTCCGGCGGGTAATCCACCACAATCGCACCGTCAACACCGGCTGCTTTAGATTCAGCGATGAAGGTTGGAACACCCATACGCTCAATCGGATTGGCATAACCCATCAACACGACAGGCGTATCTTTATTTTCTTTACGAAATTCCCGAACGTAGCCGAGCACATCACGTAAGCCCACACCGAATTTCAATGCTCGCTCACAGGCGCGCTGAATGACTGGCCCTTCTGCCATAGGATCCGAGAAAGGAACACCCAGTTCCAAAATATCGGCTCCACCTCTAACTAAGGCGTGCATTAAAGGGACCGTCATATCAGGCGCTGGATCGCCCGCGGTGATGAAAGGAATCAGCGCTTTCTTCTTTTGTGAAGCAAGCTTATCGAAGGTTTGTTTTATGCGTGACATGAAAAATACCCGTGCAATAGAGAGTTGTAGAGAAAAGCGAGCGCAGTAATTTAGTGCTTCGCGCCGCTATCACGACCATGCTCTCTGTCGTATTCTTGAACGGTATGCATATCCTTGTCACCGCGTCCCGATAGATTAATCAAAATAGATTTATCTTTGGGCAGTGTCTTAGCAAACTTCACAGCATAGGCAATCGCATGAGCTGATTCGAGCGCTGGAATGATGCCTTCAATTTGACAGCAATCATGAAAGGCCTTCACGGCTTCTTCATCAGTCACGCTTACATACTCAGCACGATCAGAATCTTTCAGCCAAGCGTGTTCAGGACCGACGCCCGGATAATCAAGACCCGCCGATACAGAATGAGTTTCCGTAATCTGACCATTTTCATCTTGCAGCAGGTAGGTACGATTACCATGCAAAACACCGGGAATGCCACCACCCAATGATGCAGAGTGCTTACCGGTTGCAATGCCCTCACCTGCGGCTTCAACGCCGATCAGTTTCACATCTTTGTAGTTAATGTAGGGATAAAAAATTCCCATCGCATTCGAACCACCACCGATACATGCCATTACATAATCTGGTTGATGACCTATCAGCTCAGGCATTTGTTCAATACATTCATTACCGATCACTGATTGAAAATCCCTAACCATCATCGGATAAGGATGAGGGCCTGCAACGGTACCGATAATGTAGAAAGTATTTTCTACATTGGTGACCCAGTCACGCATGGCTTCGTTGAGTGCATCTTTGAGGGTTTTTGAACCTGATTCAACCGGCACTACTGTCGCACCCAGCAATTGCATACGATAGACATTTTGCACTTGACGTTTAACGTCTTCGCTACCCATGTAAACCACACACTCCAAACCAAAGCGCGCACAAATCGTTGCTGTCGCAACGCCATGCTGACCCGCACCGGTTTCGGCGATGACTCGGGGCTTGCCCATGCGTTTAGCCAGTAATGCCTGACCAATGACATTGTTGATCTTGTGCGCACCGGTGTGATTTAAATCTTCGCGCTTGAAATAAATTTGTGCTCCGCCCGTTTCAGTTGACCAACGGCGTGCGTGATAAATGGGACTAGGACGACCGACAAAATATTTCAACTCGTGATGAAACTCACGTAAAAATTCTGGATCGTTTTGATAATGAGCGTAGGTTGCTTTTAATTCTTCCAACGCATGCGTCAGCGTCTCAGAAACAAAACTGCCACCGTAGGGGCCAAAATGGCCAGAGGCGTCCGGCAAATTGTAGTTACCGAGATGAGCGGGATTGTGATCCATGGTCTTTCCTTAGAAATGCTTGCTTAGTGTGTATCGCCGGCGCGCACAGCATTAACAAATGCTTGCATCAACGCCGCGTCTTTAATGCCTTTGCTGGATTCGATGCCCGAACTGACATCGACAGCATGCGGACGCAACGAGCGCACAGCATTAGTCACATTTTGTACGTTCAAGCCACCACTCAAAACGGCCTGATGCACGATTTCTTCGGGAATGAGAGACCAATCGAAAACCTTTCCGGTACCGCCGTAAGCGTCGCTCCATGTATCTAGCAACAGTCCGGCGAACAAAGAACTACAACCACGGTATAACTGCCCCGATTCTAACAAATCCTGACTAGTCGTATCGGGCCGTACCCGAATGGCGCGTAAGAACGGGCGCGCTACTGCTTCGGCAATCTGTGCGCACTGTTCTGGCGTCTCATCGCCGTGGAATTGCAACATCGATAACGGCGCAATCCGCAAAACCTGCTGTACTTCAGCCAAGCTGGCGTTCACAAACAAGCCAACACTGGAGATAAAAGGTGGCAAATCTGCTAACAATGTAGCCGCCTGCTGGGCACTCACGTTTCGCGGCGACGGTGGATAAAAGACCAAACCGATCGCATCGGCACCGGCTATAGCTGCAGCCTGAATATCTTCTGGCCGCGACAAACCACAGAGTTTTATACGGGTTCTATGCGTCATCAGTGAAATTTTTTAAATAAATGGCAAGTCAGACTCAAGCTGAGGCAAACCCCAGCGCTCATCGTAGTCGACTTTGGCCAAATACAAGCCATCAGGGCTGAAAGTCGGAGCCGCTACGTCGCGCTCGCGACTTTCCAACACCTCAGCCACCCAAGTCACAGGCTGATTACCGTTACCCACCTGAATCAGTGAGCCCACGATATTGCGCACCATATGGTGCAAAAATGCGTTGGCTGTTAGCGAAACAACAATCAAATCCTTTTGCCTTTGTACGTGAATGCGATGCATTGTACGAATCGGCGAATTAGCCTGACATTGTGCGGCACGAAATGCAGAAAAATCATGCATACCCAGGAGCGACTGTGCAGCACGATTCATAGCATCAACGTCCAACGCGCGAAATGCCCAGCCCGCTCTTTTTTCCCATAAAGGAGAGCGGATCATATGGTTGTAGATCAGGTAATGATAAGTACGTGCAACCGCTGAAAAGCGCGCATGAAAACCTTTCTCGCCACCCTCAACATCGGTGGCCCATCGCACCGCGATCGATGAAGGCAAATGGGCATTCACACCACGTACCCACGAAAAAAGTTCGCGCTCAGCCGTCGTATCGAAATGCACGACCTGACCAAAGGCATGCACGCCGGCGTCGGTGCGGCCGGCGCACACTGTTTCAACAGGATGTTGGCAAAATTCAGCGAGTGCTTTTTCCAGCACATCCTGCACCGTTTTACCGTGCAGCTGAGTTTGCCAACCCTGCCATGAACTGCCGTCGTATTGAAGGCCTAGGGCTATGCGTTTCACGGAGTGAACTGATCACGCACGAATTGATACGGCAACGTGATGCAGCTTCAGAGAGATAAAGAAGACGCGATTTTACGCGAGTTGCTGCAATAAGGATTTTGCCCGTGGAGCCAGTTCAGCATGCTGCGACGACGCAACCTCGCGTAATAAATCGCGAGCACCATCGTTATCACCGATTTCATTACACGCTACGGCAAGGTCAAGTTTTGTTTTAAGCGCTAATGTCTCAGCCTGTGTATGTGCCTGTGTATGTGCCTGCGTAAACGAGGTTTTCGACGTGACACCTGTTTGAGTGAAATCGATCACTTCCGCCGTAGCGGTGGATGAAGGTGGCCTGGTGATACTTGACCCTTCACGTCCTTCCTGCAGCATGCCATCGAGACTAATCGAAAAATCAGCGACTGTGGTCGCGGGTTGATCATTCAAACTCGAGGTGAATTTAGATGGCAGATGCACGCTAGCGGTGGCGATGTTCATTCCTCCTGAAGGTTCTTTGAATGACTTCATGGATGAACCGCTGGTTGTTAGTGGATTACCGACTTCCATCTTCTGAGCTAATTGCGCAGCCTGCATCCATTCCGCACCCTGAGCATGCGTTAATACACGTAGCTCAGAAGCTAGAACACTAAATTTTTTCTGATCTTTACGTGCTGCATAAATTTCAAGAAGCTTGACGCGTAATACATGCCGCGCTGGGTGAGCCTTCAAAGCATCAAGAAGTATTTCTTCGGCTTGCTCATCGCGTCCATAAGCGATATAGACATCAGCTTCAGCAATCGCATCCACTTCATTCGCATCCAATTTACTCACCGAGGGTACAAAATTGGAATGGAACACACTGTGATTGGTGTCTACATGCCCACCGCCAGCATGCCCAAAAACAGAACCGGCATCAGCCTCAGGTTCAATACGCTGAGATTGCGTAGCGTTGCGGTGTTGGTGTCGGCGTTGCCGGCGCAATAAAAACAGCAGTCCAACCAAAGGAACCACTCCAGCCACACCTACCCATATGAATGATTCGTCATCCCATTCTTTTGAAATTTTCTCAACATCAAAAAACGATTCAATCTCAAAAAACTTTATAACTTCAGCTAAATAATCATTATCACGATCTGCCACGGCCGTTGGCTTAACGCTGACTTTAGTAGATTGGGGAGTCACAGTCGCTGTTGCCGCAGCAGCAGTTGCGGCGTCCTTGGCTTTATCGGCCGCTTCGAGCGGCGCAGGCGCAGGCTGCGGTGATGCCGACTGATCACGAGTCACCAGCTGGCTCTGTAAATCGTGAATATTTTTCTCTAGCTGAGCGATCCGCAGATTTGATTCAGCCAGCGATTTTTCATTGGCTAGCTTCTCAAGCTCTTTGAGATCGAGTGAGGATTTTTCTGACAAATCTGGTGCGCTTAGCTTTAGCTGATCTTTGGGTGCTGCTGATGGCGGCTCCGTCGCTGGCTTACTTAGGCTACCGCTATGACTTTTATTCGCTGGCGTGCTTTCAGTCGCCGTTTTGTTCTGAGGGCTTACTGCACTATCTTTTTTTCTGGCTAGCGAAGCATGATTGAATTCGCGCGTCTGTAACTGTACTTGCTTCATCGCTTGTTGGGTATCGATGCTGAGCATGGCCGAGGCCTCAGGTATCGTTAAAATCACACCCGCCTTCATTCGATGAATATTCTTTTGCTCAAACGCCTGAGAATTTTCTTGCAGAATCGCCATCATGACCTGAGCTGGCGTAGCGCCACTCGGTTGAATGCTGGCAGCTATCTGAAGCAAGGTGTCGCCAGATTTTACGAGTCGCGTCGTGGGTTGAATGTCTGATGAACTGGCCTTGGTCTCCGTGGCATCTTCTTTAGAAACTTTGGTAGCTTCCCTAACGTGAGAAAGCTTCGCACCTTGCTTAGGCAACTTTGATGGTTTGGTAACAACGGCCGCATCTACAGCAGATGAGGTGGTTGGGGTGGTTGATGCTATTGGCTCTGCAGCTAATTTGGGTACGACAGGAGGCGCAGTAACTACGGGCACATCATCTCGCGTTGAAGGCGGATCCAACAATAACGCATACTGTCGTACGCTACGGTTGCCACCAGCACTTACTTCGATTAACAACATCAAGAAGGGCTCGGTGATGACTTTGTCAGAGCTTAAGTGGACTTGTGTACGACCTGCTTTTTTTTCTACGCTCAGGCGAACTGACCGAGCAATTACACCGTAATCCAGCCCCGCTTCAGCAAACATTTCTGCCGGCGCTAGCCTTACAGACAAAGACTCAGCTTCTTGCGCAGACAACACCACCATATCAATATCTGCATCCAACACTTGACCCAAGGCAGAACGAACGATGACATCGCCCAAAGCCAGTGCGATCGATTGCACGGGTAGCGACAACAATACTGCGAGAAGAAACAATCTATAAAGCATCGATGAAAAATAGCGTGAAGAGAAATAAAAAGATAAGAAAAATGCAGAGAGTCTTCAACCAAAAGACCGGAGCGGACAGTATCATTCACGATACGACATCGCAAGTTAACTGAATCTGTGGCGCCATAAAAAAACCCGCTTGTCGTCCAACTAGGGACAAACAAGCGGGTTAGGTTGTGCTTTGACAACTCAACCTGGGATTTTTTTATGCTTCTAAAAGTATTCTCAACATACGACGCAAGGGTTCGGCGGCTCCCCACAACAACTGATCGCCCACGGTAAATGCCGATAAGTATTCGCCGCCCATCTCCATCTTACGCAAACGACCGACCGGAATCCGCAAGCTACCCGTGGTAGCAGCAGGTGTTAGATCGTGCATGGACGCTTCACGTGTATTAGGAACAACTTTTGCCCACGGATTGTTGCTGGCAATAATGTCGGTAATTTCATCCAGTGGCACATCTTTTTTAAGCTTGATCGTCAATGCTTGCGAATGGCAGCGCATGGCGCCAATACGCACGCACAAACCATCAACCGCAATCGCGGATTTTGCATCCTTACCAAACGCCGCACCACGACCGAGAATTTTATTCGTCTCAGCGCCGCCCTTCCATTCTTCGCGCGACTGACCGTTACCCAAATCTTTATCGATCCAAGGGATGAGATTGCCACCCAAGGGAACGCCAAATTGTTTGATTTCGTCGTCGCTCATCGCATGCTGTTTTGCCAGGACTTTACGGTCGATTTCTAAAATCGCCGAGGCTGGATCGTCTAACAAGGATTTCACCTCGGCGTTGATGCTGCCAAACTGAGTTAGCAATTCGCGCATATGTTGCGCACCACCGCCGGAAGCAGCTTGGTAGGTCATGGAGGTCATCCAATCGACTAAGTCATGCGCGAACAAACCACCCAAGCCCATTAACATGCACGACACCGTGCAGTTACCACCGATGTAGTTTTTGGTGCCTGATTTCAATGCGTGCTTAATCACATCCATGTTCACTGGATCGAGCACGATGATGGCATCGTCTTTCATACGCAGCGAAGAGGCTGCATCAATCCAGTAGCCATTCCATCCTGCAGCGCGCAGCTTAGGGAAAACGTCACTGGTGTAATCACCGCCCTGGCAGGTCAAAATGATGTCGCATTTTTTCAGCGCATCAATATCATTAGCGTCTTTTAATGCCGTTTCATTTTTAGCCAAAGCAGGCGCTTTACCACCTGCATTCGAGGTTGAAAAAAATACTGGCTCAATGTGATCAAAATCTTTTTCTTCTTGCATGCGCTGCATGAGCACTGAACCCACCATGCCACGCCAGCCAACTAATCCTACGAGTTTCATATCTCTTCCTAAATTATCAGGACAACGCCTTAACAACCGCACTACCCATATCAACTGTTCCCACCTTCGTCGTACCTGCCTCGTAAATATCGGGCGTACGTAAGCCTTGTGCGAGTACCCGCTTGACTGCTGTTTCTATACGATCTGCCTCTGCAGGCAAATTCAATGAGAAGCGCAACATCATCGCAGCTGACAAAATCGTGGCCAGCGGATTTGCAACACCCTTACCAGCGATATCAGGCGCTGATCCATGAGAAGGCTCATACAAACCTTTGCTGTTGGCATCCAGCGATGCGGAAGGCAGCATACCAATCGAGCCGGTCAGCATGGCAGCCGCATCCGAGAGAATATCGCCAAACATATTACCCGTCACAATCACATCGAATTTTTTCGGCGCACGTACCAACTGCATGGCCGCGTTATCGACGTACATGTGATCGAGCTCGACATCGGGATATTCTTTATGGACGTCGGTGACGATGTCTTTCCAAAACTGGAAAGTCTCCAACACATTGGCTTTATCAACACTGGTCAAACGCTTGCCACGTTTTTGCGCTGCTTTAAACGCCACATGGGCAATACGACGAATTTCTGGCTCGGCGTAACGCATGGTGTCAAAACCTTCACGCGAACCTTTGAACGGACCGTCGGGTGCTTCACGCATTCCACGCGGCTGACCAAAATAAATATCGCCATTCAATTCACGCACGATAAGGATATCGAGACCAGATACCACTTCAGGTTTCAAAGTGGATGCGCCCACTAGCTCAGGATAAAGAATCGCTGGGCGAAAGTTTGCAAACAGCGTCAAGTGTTTGCGTAAACCTAGAATAGCCTGCTCAGGACGCAGTGAACGCTCTAGCGTGTCGTATTTCCAATCACCCACGGCACCAAATAAAATGGCGTCGGCTTCTTTAGCAAGCTTCAATGTGCCATCGGGCAGAGGATGACCGTGAGCTTCGTAGCCTGCACCACCGACCGGCGCAGTTTCCATTTCAAATTTTTGACCTAAGGCTTCCAGAACACGAACTGCCTGAGCAACAATTTCGGTACCAATGCCGTCACCCGGCAAGATTGCGATTTTCATGAGATGTCTACTTAAATAATTAAATCGTATTCGCCAACCAAGGGAAGCGGCTAATGTGACGCTCTTCAAACGTATGGATGGCATCCGCATGCTGCAATGTCAGACCAATATCATCCAAGCCATTGATTAAGCAATGTTTGCGGAATGCATCGACTTCAAAATGAAATACCGAACTGCTATTCGATGTCGATACAGTTTGCTTTTCCAGATCCACCACGAGTTTAAAACTTGGAAACGCTTTGACTTCATTGAATAACTGATCGACTTCAGTTTCTGTCAGTCGAATCGGCAGCAAACCATTCTTGAAGCAGTTATTGAAAAAAATATCGGCAAAGCTCGGCGCAATCACTGCCCTAAAACCGTATTGATCTAAGGCCCACGGCGCGTGCTCACGCGACGAACCACAGCCAAAATTTTTGCGCGCCAAAAGAATCGATGCGCCTTGATAGCGCGCTTGGTTCAGCACAAAATCAGGATTCAATGGACGCTTGCTGTTATCCATGCCGGGCTCGCCATGATCGAGATAGCGCCACGCATCAAACAGATTCGGACCAAAACCCGTCCGATGGATAGATTTAAGAAATTGCTTAGGAATGATGGCATCGGTATCTACATTGGCGCGATCTAATGGCGCCACCAATCCATCCAGTACAGTAAATTTATTCATGATGTTATTTTTTGCTCGCGTCTTGAATTTTATCGCCCAGCTTTTCAAAATCTTTGCCGATGCCATGAATGGTGTTGCAACCTGCTAGTACGAAAAAAATCAGGCCCAACAGAAGCGTCGTTTTTTTCATAGCGCCTACTCCTTTACAGACCACGAACATCAACAAAGTGTCCGGCAACACCTGCTGCTGCAGCCATCGCTGGGCTCACCAGATGCGTACGCCCACCCGCACCCTGACGTCCTTCGAAATTACGATTAGAAGTTGATGCGCAACGTTCACCCGGCTCAAGGCGATCTGCATTCATCGCCAAACACATTGAGCAACCTGGCTCACGCCATTCAAAACCCGCATCGCGGAAAATTTTGTCTAGCCCTTCGCGCTCAGCCTGTTCTTTCACCAAACCCGATCCTGGCACCACCATCGCTAAGCTGACATTCGATGCGCGATGCTTACCGCGCACAACAGCAGCGGCAGCGCGCAAATCTTCAATGCGTGAATTAGTACATGAACCAATAAACACTTTGTCGATACGAATATCAGTTATCGGTGTGTTGGGTTTCAGGCCCATGTAGACCAAGGCTTTTTCAATCGCATCGCGACGTGCTGGATCTTTTTCTTTATCAGGATCAGGAACACGTGCATCGATAGGTAACACCATTTCAGGCGATGTGCCCCACGTCACTTGCGGCAGTATGCTGGCAGCATCAATCGTTACCACCGCGTCAAATTTTGCTTCCGGGTCGGAATGCAGCGTGCGCCAGTACGCTAGTGCCTGATCCCAGTGCGGGCCCACCGGTGAAAACGGCCGCCCTTTTACATAGTCAATCGTCGTATCGTCGACGGCAATCATGCCAGCGCGTGCACCGGCTTCAATCGCCATATTACAAACGGTCATGCGACCTTCCATCGACAAGCTACGAATCGCTGAACCCGCAAATTCAATAGCGTATCCGGTACCCCCTGCCGTACCAATCTTGCCAATGATGGCCAGCACAATATCTTTAGCCGTTACACCGGCGCCGAGCTTGCCATCAACTTGCACCAACATAGCTTTGGATTTTTTTGCCAGCAGTGTCTGCGTTGCTAAGACGTGCTCGACTTCAGAAGTACCAATACCGTGCGCCAGACAGGCAAAAGCACCATGGGTGGAGGTATGCGAATCGCCGCACACGACAGTCATGCCGGGCAAGGTCGCGCCTTGCTCAGGTCCGATCACATGCACGATGCCCTGACGGCGATCGTTCATATTGAAATAAGTAAGCCCGTATTCTTTTGCGTTGTGATCCAACGTCTCAACTTGCAAGCGCGAAATCGGATCAGCAATACCTTCGGAACGATGCGTGGTCGGGACATTGTGATCAGCCACCACCAAATTGGCGGCATTACGCCAAGGCTTGCGATGCGCCAGCTTCAAACCTTCAAAGGCCTGCGGGCTGGTGACTTCGTGAATTAGATGTCGGTCAATGTAAAGGATGGACGTGCCATCCTCAGCGGTATGCACCACATGGGATTGCCAGAGTTTGTCGTAAAGAGTTTGTGCCATGGCGATATTGCGCTGTAAGCGCGCCGGTAGAGGGTAAATAGCCCTAAATTATGCCATACCGGCCCGCGCTTACTGGCGTTTTAGCCCTGCTTACCAGCTACTGAGGGCTGAAATCCCGCATTAGTGATTAGCCGCGCGCTTTGGCTTGCTCGAACAGCGGTAAAACTTTTTGTGAGTAGCGGGTTAAGTCTTTGACGCGATCTGCACGCGGTGGGTGAGTCGACATGAATTTTGGCGGCTCGTTACCACCGACTTGTCCCATTTTTTCCCAGAGGGTGATCGCAGCCCTTGGGTCATAGCCAGCACGGGCGGCGAGTTCAACGCCAATACGATCAGCCTCGGTTTCATGTTCACGTGAATTCGGTAAGCCTAGCAAACCTTGATAGGCGTATTCCATGCCTTTTTGACCCAACTGTCCCAAACCCGCTACCGTAGCTAGAATCGTAATTCCTACATTAGCTACGGTCTGCTCCGAAGCACGCTCACGCGAATGTTCGCGCAGTGCGTGAGCAATTTCATGGCCCATCACGGCTGCTAGTTCGTCATCGGTGATTTTGAGTTTTTCAATCAAGCCGCTGTAAACCGCGATTTTCCCGCCCGGCATACACCAAGCATTCACTTCACCTGAAGTCAGCACGTTGACTTCCCACTTCCAATTCAGCGCATCAGGCCGAAATGAAGGCGTTTGTTTAATGAGCTTGTCTGCGATTTTTTTTACTCGCTCGTACTGCGCGGTGTCCGCATTAAGCTTGTCTTTTTTATTCGCGTCCGCCATCAGCTGCCCATACTGCTTATTGGCGTTTTGCTCTATGGACTGAGCCGACACAGACATGCGCTGCTGGCGATCGACACCGACCGCACCTGCTTGCGTTGTTTTGACTGTCTGACAGGCACTCAGCGGAAATAAAATAGCGCCCGCAATTAACGTAGTGCGCAGAATGTGAAATGTGTTTTTGTTTCGCATAAAAAGCTCCGATAAAACAATCTGACTGCTCACGTCCGCACTTCTTCGTCTTGCCATCGATAGCTTAATTGGGCAGCGAACAGGCCTAACAAAGACATGATAGCCGCTAATACATAGACCCAACGCGCGCCAAATGTATCCCAACAGGCTGAGAGTAGCAAACCGCCCACCGTTCCGCCGAGACCGTATGAAATACTAATATAGAGCGCCTGACCGCGCGCTTGCAATGGCCCAGCAAACCAACGCTGCAAGGTCGCCACTGATGCTGAATGATGCACGCCAAAAGTTGCCGCATGCAGCACCTGCGCTATTAACAGCACCGACAGTGATTGCGCACCCCACCCTATCATCAGAAAACGAATCACCGCGATCGCTAAACTAAACAGCATGAGTTTGCGCACACCAAAGCGTCGAAACAACGGTGCCTGGTAAAAGAAAAACAGAATTTCGGCAATAACACCTAGCGACCACATCAGGCCAATCACGGTCTTGCTGTAACCCATATCAGACAGATACAGCGAGTAATACACATAGAGCGATGAATGGGCAGCGATCATCAAAAATGTCGACGCGAAAAAAGACAGCACCGATTTACGGGATAACAATTCACGAACAGAATGCGATGGCTGAGCATGCTGCGTTGCTGGCTCTTCGTGAAGACTAAAGGTAACGCTGGTCACCATTACCAGCATCAGCAGTGCTATCCATGGCATTAATTCAATGCCCTGCCAATCCAACGCATACCCTGATAAGGTCACCAGTACGATGAAGCCCACCGACCCCCACAAACGCACGCGACCGTAGTGAGTCAAATCACCACGCATGGACGACAACATTAAGGCTTCGGAGATGGGGCCCTGAGCACTGGTAAATAAATTTACCGTGACCATCAGAGCAAAAAAGAACATAAAGGACTGACCAACAAACATGCCGCAAAAACTGAGTGCAGCAACGACGGATGTTAAACGCAGAACCAGTACACGACGCCGCGATTGATCCGCTACCCAGCCCCACAGGTTGGGACCAAAAATTCGCATCACCTGCATCAACGACATCAAGATGCCGATTTGCGTGGCGGATAATCCTCGGTCGGCGAAGTACAAGCTAGCGTAGGGTGAAAAAACACCGACGTAGCCGTAGTAAGCGAAGAAAAACAGCGCAAAGTTGAGGGACTGCGCTGGTCGTGAAGCGGCTGACACTACTCCGGCTTCACATCACCGCACTGTGCACGATGCAGCAGTGCGTGATCCATCAGCACCAGCGCGAGCATAGCCTCAGCGATAGGCGTAGCGCGAATACCTACGCAAGGATCATGTCGCCCAAAGGTTTCAACCATCACAGGGTTGCCATCACGATCAATCGATTTACGTGGGGTACGAATACTCGACGTCGGTTTGATAGCGATAGAAACAGTGACGTCCTGACCCGATGAAATGCCTCCTAAAACACCGCCAGCATTGTTACCCACAAAACCAGTTGGTGTGATTTCATCACCGTGTTCGCTGCCTTTGTGCGTGACCGAACGAAACCCAGCACCGATCTCGACACCCTTCACCGCGTTAATACCCATCATGGCGTAGGCAATGTCAGCATCGAGTTTGTCAAACAAGGGTTGGCCCCAACCAGCAGGAACGTGGTGCGCTTCTACATCAATCCGAGCACCGCAGGAATCACCCGCTTTGCGCAAGTCATCCATGTAGCTTTCAAGCTGGGGAATAATGTCCGCGTTAGCTGCAAAAAAAGGATTGGTGTGTACGTGATCCCACGATTGAAACGGGATAGCAATCTCGCCCAATTGGCTCATATGACCATGAAAAGTGGTGCCGTAATGCGTATGCAGCCATTTTTTGGCGATCGCCGCTGCGCCCACCACTGGCGCAGTTAAACGAGCAGAGGAACGTCCACCCCCGCGCGGATCGCGAATTCCGTACTTGTGCCAGTAGGTGTAGTCGGCATGACCAGGGCGGAAGCGATCAACAATATTGCCGTAATCTTGGCTGCGCTGATCTTCATTGCGAATCAATAATGCGATAGGCGTGCCGGTGGTTTTACCTTCATACACGCCCGACAGGATTTCCACCGTATCGGATTCCTTACGCTGCGTAACGTGGCGTGAGGTACCTGGTTTGCGACGGTCAAGTTCGGGCTGAATATCGGCTTCAGATAGCGGCATGCCCGGAGGACATCCATCGACCACGCAGCCTATCGCCGGGCCATGAGATTCGCCAAAAGTGGTCACGCAAAAAAGCTGGCCTATTGTATTACCGGACATGATGAAATCAATGAGAGTGAAGTAGGCAAGTAAGAAAGATATCTAAACTCGCCAAAAGCGTCATTCTACCAGCGGGCGCTTCTTTACCAGACCTAGCAGCCAGGAGACGAAGGCGCGAGCATATTCTGGCTGCTTAAGACATAGAGCAACTAACAGCACGAAATTGAGAACTGCTGTGAACCCGAAAATATCAACCACCGATAGTCCCGCGCTCAGCAGTAGCATAGCGATGAGGGCTGCTGACACCATAAAAATGGCGTTTAGAATATTCATCCCACCGATAATGCGTGACAAATGAGAACGATCGGCACGCGTCTGGATGAGTGCAAAAAGCGGCACCACGTAGAGCCCACCAAATAGTCCTAACAATAAGCAATCCATAAAAATTCGGAAATGCTCGCCAAACATCAGCTCGGCTGCACTGAGCGATGCTGGCATCGTCTGGCTACCGGCAAAATATAAATCGATACCGAACACAGTTAGCCCGATGGCCCCTAGTGGAACTAGTCCTAACTGTACAGTGCGTGCCGACAAGCGTTCGCACATGAGTGAACCCGCGCCTATTCCTAATGAAAACGCGGTGAGCAATAAGGCAAAGATCTCTGGCTCTCCATGCAATACATCACGCGCAAAAACAGGAAATTGTGCGAGCAACATCGCACCAAAAAACCAAAACCATGAATTAGCTAACATAGCAACGAACACATCGCTGCGACTCGCTGCGAATTTAAGATTACTCGCCATCTCAGGAAAAGGATTGCGATTAATAATGAGCTCAGGTTCGGGGGCGGGTGTATGCGGTACAAAGAGTGTGAACAACAAACCTACCACCGCCACCACCACAGTTGACCAAATAATGATGTGGACACCAATCGGGCCCCAACTCACCAACGACGCCCCTATCAGCTGCCCAGTTAGAATACCGACAAAGGTACCCATTTGAACCATGCCGTTGCCACCAACTAATTCACTCACCTCAAGGTGCTGCGGAAGATAGGAATGCTTAACCGGACCGAATAATGCGGAATGCAACCCCATGCCAACAACGGCCAGAATTAATATCCAAAGTGAATGCGTATACCAGCCTACTGCTGCCACCAACATGACGGTAATTTCAATCAGTTTGATGATGCGCATTAAGCGCGCCTTATCGATTTTGTCAGCTAGCTGACCAGCCGTAGCCGATGCTAGTACAAAAGGCAAAATGAACAAACCGGCGATTAAATTATTCAGTAGTCCGACATTCATGGATGTCCACGACGCGGCATCAAAGGTGATGACGGTCACTAACGCCGTCTTGAACAAGTTATCGTTGAAAGCACCCAAAAATTGAGCGCCAAAAAAAGGGCCGAACCGCGCTTGGCCCAACAAAGAAAACTGGCCTGATTTCACGCTAAACTATCCTTCTTTTTCTGACTCAGATGGCCAGTCACGAATGTACGCTTTGAGCATTTTGTTTTCAAAATTTTGCTCTTCAAAAACGGCTTTGGCGACATCATAAAACGACATCACACCCATTAGCATCATCCCATCTAACACGGGCACATAACGTGCGTGATGCTCGAGCATCATACGACGTATGTCATTGACGTCGGTATCTGGCGCTATCGTGAGCATATCGCGATCCATGTAATCACCGACGGTGCCCGTAATATTTCCGCGACTTGCATGCACGGCTTTCATGACTTCTCGAAAGCTCAGCATACCGACCAAGGCGCCGCTCTTCATCACCACGAGCGATCCAATATCTTTTTCGGCCAGTGTATCAATGGCGTCTAGCAATAGCGTTTCCGGCGTGACCGTAAACAAGATATTGCCCTTCAGCTTCAGAATTTCGGAAACTTTCATGGCCGCCCCCAAGATTATTTTTTATAGAAGGACTGTAGCCCAGGCTTAGCAAAAAAGCCAGAGCCCAGCCGCAAGTGACGCCGTAGCTGCGGTCAGTCAGCCTATAATTCTTTTTCTAATGAGCCCGCAGCGTGTTTAGTTACCGTGCTGGCACACCATAACCTGCGCAATTTTGCAGATCTTTCCTAGCGACTCCCTGAGAATGTAGCCATGAGCGAACCACGATATCCCGGCTTTGATACCTTGTCATTGCACGCAGGTAGCACCCCCGACCCGACTACCGGCGCGCGGGCAACCCCGATCTACTTATCGACATCGTTTGTGTTTCGTGATTCAGATCATGCCGCCTCGCTATTTAATATGGAGCGCTCGGGTCATGTGTATTCACGCATATCGAATCCAACCAATGCTGTTCTGGAAGAACGTATTGCGGCACTTGAAGGTGGCGTCGCTGGCATCGCCGTCGCTAGTGGACAAGCGGCCTTGCATCTTGGTTTAGCGACTATCGCAGGTGCTGGCTCGCACGTACTCGCTTCACGTGCGCTGTATGGCGGCTCGCAAAATTTGCTCGGCTACACCATGAAACGCTTCGGCATTGAGACGACCTTCATTGATCCACGCGACATGAACGCATGGCGAAGCAATATTCGTCCAAACACCAAAGTCTTATTCGCTGAAACTTTGGGTAACCCTGGACTGGATGTATTAGATATCGAAGCTGTGTCACAGATAGCGCACGAGAATCATTTGCCATTAATGGTGGACTCCACCTTTACGACGCCTTATTTACTGAAACCTTTGGATCATGGTGCTGATTTAATCTATCACTCTGCGACTAAATTTTTATGTGGGCACGGCACAGCAATAGGCGGTTTGCTGGTTGATGGCGGTACCTTCGATTGGCAAGCGGCGTATGAAAAAACGGGGCGCTTTGCTGAGTTATGCGAACCGTATGACGGCTTTCATGGCATGGTCTTTACGGAAGAATCTACGGTCGGCGCGTTTTCTCTTCGCGCACGACGCGAAGGCCTGCGTGATTTTGGTGCTGTAATGAGCCCTCACAATGCATTCGCCATTTTGCAAGGCATAGAAACGCTCAGCTTACGCATGGATCGCCATGTCGCTAATGCTCGCAAGATCGTGGAATTTTTAGTTTCGCAACCAACGATTGCCTCTGTTTCTTATCCCGAACTACCTGAGCATCCTGATTACGACTTAGCAAAACGTTTGCTACCCAAAGGCTGTGGTGCGGTATTTTCTTTTGCTCTGAAAGGTGATCGAGCTGCAGGTCGACGCTTTGTTGAAGCGCTGTCTGTGTTCTCACATCTCGCCAATGTCGGCGATGCTAAATCGCTGGTGATTCATCCTGCATCAACTACTCACTTCCGCGTACCGGATGATCAGCTGGCGGCTTCTGGTATCACTGAAGGCACGATGCGTTTATCGATAGGTTTAGAAGATGTCGATGATTTGATCGACGACCTGAAACGCGGCTTGAAAGCTGCGCAGAAAGGGGCATAACCATGATCATCACTATCAACTCACAACCAGCCTATGCTTATACCGGTGGTAAGGTATTCAATGCGCAACTACCTACTGCTGTGTTCATTCATGGCGCACAAAATGATCATTCAGTCTGGGCGCTGCAAACACGCTACTTTGCGCATCATGGTTTTTCTGTACTGGCGGTTGATTTACCCGGTCATGGACGCAGCAAAGGTCAACCGATAACTACGGTAGAAGCGATGGCTGATTGGCTAACTACTTTGCTGCAAAGCGTCGGTGTTCAGCGCGCTGTATTAATCGGGCACAGCATGGGCTCGTTGATCGCGCTGGAGACGGCTAAGCGAGCGAAAGAATGTGTAGCTGGAGTCGCGCTGGTGGGTACGGCTTATCCTATGAAGGTTTCGCCTTTGCTACTAGAAGCATCCGAGCATCGCGAACAAGCGGCCATTGATATGGTGAATATTTGGTCGCATTCCAGCATCGCACAAAAACCCTCGGCGCCCGGTCCGGGCTTTTATGTACCGAGTGGTAGTCGCCGCTTAATGCAGCATGTCGCGAAAAACAATACGGCTAAAGTTTTCTTCACTGATTTTTCCGCATGCAATGTCTATGCCAATGGCGAAGCTGCTGCTAAATCACTGCATTGCCCTGCTCTATTTTTATTAGGGCGCAAAGATATGATGACGCCGCCAAAAGCGGCATCGACCTTAATGTCTGCTTTGCCCGAATCAAAAATAGTTATGATCGAAAGTAGTGGTCACGCATTGATGGCTGAACAGCCTGATCAGGTACTCGATGCGTTGTTTGAATTCGCCAAGGTATCGTTGAAATAATTTTTCAGCGGTGTGGCTAACTCGCGTTCGACGGCTTGTTCAACTTTGGATGAAAGCGGCGAATGCGCGGACGGCGCAAACGCGAATAACTGATACACGTCAGACACCGTCAATGCCTCTGGATTGGCGAGTAATACCCAGCGATCTTGTTTGCGGTGTTTGCGGCTGAGTCGCCAACTGGTCGCGACTTCCGATTTTACGCGACCTACCCAACCGACAACGAGCATCCGTTGTAACAAACTCTCTGATTCTTCAAAACCTAAACGCGTCAATTCTCGTAAACGTAAAGCATCGACGGCCGCTGTACCACTGCGCGCGTCGACCATCACTTTTAATACGTTCATCGCATCCAGAAATTCACTACCGGGTGCAGGCTTATGCCACCAGCGCTCGTACTTCACTACCGGCAGCGCTGCCGCAATGACGGCACCGGCCAAGGTAATGAGCCAAAAAAGATAAACCCAAATCAGAAAAATTGGTACCGCAGCCAATGCGCCATACACCACTTTGTAACTTGAGCTGGGTCCCTGCACGATAAAGAAAGTAAACAGCCGACGCGTAATTTCAAACGCCGTCGCAGCCACTAAGCCGCCTATTGCTGCATCACGCCAATCGACCACGCGATTAGGGACAGTCAAATACAGCAGTGAAAACGCTAAGGTAGATAAGCTCAGCGATACCAGCACCAGTAACAGTGTTCGTAAAAACGGAATTTCTCTTCCCAACAAACCTGTTATCGGAGAGAGCTCACTGGCGAAGGATAATGACGCGCCCAACAACAAGGGCCCCAAGGTCATGATGGCCCAGTAAATAATCATGCGCTGTAAAAAAGGCCGAGATGTTTTGACACGCCAGATCTGATTCAATGTGCGATCGACGGTACCGAACATCATAATCGCGGTCACAATCAAAAACACGGCACCGAAAACCGACAAACGACTCGCCTTAGCGGCAAACTGGCTCAGATAATCCAAAATGGTATTGGATATGCCTTTGGGCATCAGAATTTGTACGAAGTAAGCGTCGAGTGAATCGCGAAACGTCGTAAACAGTGGGAAGGTCGTAAAAATAGCGAACGCAATCGTTAGCACCGGAACCAGCGCTAAAGCTGTGGTGAAGGTCAAGCTCGCGGCCACCTCAGGAAGGCGCTCTTCTTTCAGGCGGCGCAATGCAAAGCGCATTAAATCGCGCAATTGCACGCGTGACCAGTCGCCAGAGGGATGCGTAGGATAAGGACTCATGCCAGAACCACAATGATAAAGCGTCCTATAATAACAACCATGACGACTTCACTGCTACCTGTGCTGGTTTTGTACTACTCGCGCCATGGCTCGACCCGAAAACTAGCTGAACTCATCGCGCAAGGCATTGAGAGCGTGCCCGGCTGCGAAGCCCGACTTCGTACCGTGCCGTCGGTGTCCGCCGTGACCCAAGAGATTGAACCTGCAGTACCACCTTCTGGTTCACCTTATGTAGAACTCAGCGACTTAGAAGAATGTGTGGGTCTTGCGATTGGATCTCCAACACGCTTTGGCAATATGGCCGCTCCCATGAAACATTTCCTAGACAGTAGCAGCGCACAATGGTTATCCGGCGCACTCGCCGGCAAACCTGCGAGTGTGTTTACTTCCACCGGAAGTTTGCATGGTGGCCAAGAGTCGACCTTACTCACGATGATGATTCCGCTACTACACCACGGCATGCTAATGGTGGGCCTACCTTATTCCGAGCCATCGCTGATGAACACTGCTAGCGGCGGTGCGCCTTACGGTGCGACCCATTGGTCTGGCGCTAACGGTAAACAAGATATGACAGAAGACACTCGTACACTCGCTATCGCCTTAGGCAAACGACTAGCCACCACTGCGCGTAAGCTGCACTCCGCATGATAGAGCTCACGACCACGCAGCAACGGCTGCATCTAATTTCATCCATCAGTTTGGTGCTACTGATTGTGTTGTGTATTTTGTGGGAGCTAGTGCTCGCCCCATTGCGCCCGGGCGGTTCGTGGATGGTGATTAAAGTGCTGCCTTTATTTGCACCACTATCCGGCACTCTGAAAAAAAATGTCTACACCCTACAATGGGCATCGATGTTTATTTTGTTGTACTTCACTGAAGGCGTCGTTCGCGCGTGGAGCGATCATGGCCTCTCACAAATACTAGCGGGTCTTGAGGTTATTTTTTCAACGACTTTTTTTGTTTGTGCGATTTTCTTTTTACGCCCCTACAAACAGGCAGCAAAAAATTTAGCCAGTGAAGCGATTCGCAAAGCAGCCAATCCTGATGCCCTCTGATTTTCTCAAACTGTGTAACGATATCGTTGGCCCGCAACATGTTTTGACGGGCTCGGATATGGATGGATTTCTGACTGACTGGCGCAAGCGCGCTACGGGTCGCGCATTAGCCGTAATCAAACCTGGGAAAACAGAAGAAGTCGCAAACATAGTAAAAATTTGCGCAGCACATAAGGTGCCCATCGTTCCCCAAGGCGGTAATACTGGATTAGTTTTAGGTAGCGTACCAGACCAAAGTGGCAAAGCTATCGTGCTCTCACTCACACGCATGAATCGCGTGCGATCGATTGATTTACTCAACGACACAATCACCGTTGAAGCGGGTTGCTTGCTACAACAAATTCAGGCAGTGGCTCACGAACAGGGACGGTTATTTCCGCTATCACTCGCTTCAGAGGGCAGTTGCACTATCGGAGGAAATCTTTCTACCAACGCTGGTGGTACCGCCGTTCTGCGCTATGGCAGCATGCGCGATCTGACACTTGGCCTGGAAGTCGTCACGCCATCAGGAGACATTTGGAATGGCTTGCGCAGTCTGCGCAAAGACAATACCGGTTATGACTTACGACATTTGTTGATCGGCGCCGAAGGTACCTTGGGCATCATCACGGCAGCAGTACTTAAACTCTACGCGCAACCTGCCGCAAAACTCACCGCCTTATTTGCTTTGAATAGCGTGAATGATGCGCTGAATTTGCTCGAATTAGCTCGCCAGCGTTGCGATGCCAGTTTGACTGGCTTTGAGCTTATGTCTGAATTTTGTTTGAAGCTAGTTGAACAACATTTTCCTGATTTGTCATTGCCGTTTTCAGAGCGTCATCCGCAATATGTGCTGATGGAAATCTCAGATAGTGAATCTGAATCGCATGCGATGGCTCAGCTAGAAGCCGTTGCAGCCACTGCTATTGAAAAAGCTTGGGCTGCTGATGCTGTGATTGCAAGCTCGCTTTCACAATCGCACAAGCTGTGGGCCATGCGCGAACATATCTCGATGGCGCAAGCGGCTGAAGGCCTAAATATCAAGCACGATATTTCATTGCCTGTATCGTGTATGGTCGATTTTTTGATTGAGACAGACGCTTTACTTCAGCGCGATTTTCCAGGCTGCAGGATGGTTACCTTCGGCCATCTTGGTGATGGTAATTTGCATTACAACGTATCAGCACCTGTAGGCATCAATGTCGAAACCTTTTTGCAACAGCAAGATGCCATCAACCGCTGCGTGCATGACAATGTGCACAAGTACGCAGGATCCATCTCCGCTGAGCACGGTTTAGGCTCACTCAAGCGAGATGAAATCAAGCGCTACAAATCCGAGACAGAGCTGGCCATGATGGCCGCCATTAAGCAGGCATTAGACCCGCTTAACCTGATGAATCCGGGCAAAGTGATTTAACACAAGGTGTTAATGGTCTTCGCCGGATTGATTTTTGATTCGGAGATGACCATGAGAACTTCTACTCAACGTTTAGCCTGCTGGATTTCATTGATTCTTCTAGGCTGTTTATGTTTGACTTCATTCAGTGCGCACGCTGTTTATAAATGCATGCGCAATGGAGAAATTATTTATACCGATAAAGCGTGCGATGGTGGGCAACTCTCTCTGGCTGAGTTACCCGCCTCAGAGTCTCAACGTAGCAACCAGAATGAATCCTTAGCAAAAGACCGAGCTGAAATATTACGGCTCCAAAAATTTCGCGAACAACGCGAACGGCAAGATCAACAGATTCGGGATTTATCTGCTCGCGGCGCTGCCGCAAGAGAACGTAAATGTAAATCCCTTGCGCTACAGTTACGCTGGCGAGAGGAAGATTTTAGGCAGGCACCACTTCATAAGCAGGACAAAGAGCGAACTCGCGTTAGGCGAGCGTCTGAAAAATACGCAATGGAATGCCAGTGATAGAGATCATCCCGTGTGGGTAATCATCCAAAAAATCACTTCAATATGAAGCTCACCACGAGGGCGACTACGAAGAATGAAAAAACTGTCAGGCGGATTTCGATATCAACGGGTAGCATGATTCTTGGGTTCCGATTTAAGGTGGCAAGTCGGCCACACATTGGCTGACTGCTCCTTAGAGATATCGACGAACCGTGTAAAAACTTGAATAACGTGCAGACACCCCGGCCCGTTACTGAGCTACTGTTACTGAGCTACTGCTCCCGGCTCAGGTTCAGCGCCTTCCTTGCGTTTAGAAAGTTTCTCGACGACCTTGCCATAGGCCGCGCCCAAATAAACAAAGGCAAACATGGGCAAGGTGATTACGCAGACGATCACCGCGAAAATGGCAGACAGGACAGCGAAAACTAATCGTAGTCCTGCCGCTACATCTAGCGCATCCAGCGGCTTGTTAATGATGCTCATGCTGCTCTTGACGTACGAAATGAAACCAAACGCTGCAGCCTGATCGTAAGCAAAAATTAACCAGCCAACGAACAATAGCAAAACGATAAGCCAGCCCACGATGAGCGCGGAGGCTATTGATAACTTTTTGAAAATATTAAGCAAGGCTTCCACCGCTGACTCCTTGAACCACTCTCAATGTTTAGCTGATTACAGACCACGCTGCACTAACAAAAATTAATTCCGCCTCAGCTCCAATGAAAGATTCGTACTTTATTGGCAGACCTTTAAATAAATGGCTGATTAAATCGGGCAGAGGCTGATTTACTGCGATTTTATGGCGCGACAGCGCTGCTTTGCAACGCGAGGCCAGGTGAATCAGGGAGCTGTAAGTAAGTCAGCGCTTGGCGCGCTTCAGCCAACTTGAGGTCTTAGTGTGCTGCTTCAGTGTCAGCGTGACTTGTCTTAGGCTGAAATCCAGGGCCGAATTGGTGATACATGTAATCAAATAAGTCGCGAACCATTTTCGCGTTCACGGCATACGCTTTTTCGCCATCGACAGTTTGAGAGGACACTAATTCCGCCCCCACCAAGGCCTCAACTTGCTTGTGTACTGCAGGTGCACCTAATTGAGTGGCACTGGCAATTTCCACTACTTTTAAGCTCTGCGGGCTGAAATCGAGCAAACAGTTGATTATCTGAACCCGCTCTTCGATCGAAAGTGAACCCAGACGCCGTGCAATTTCCCTAGTATCCATAAATTACCAATAACGTGATTAGCAAAAGACTATTGTTCTACATAATTTATAAGAATACCTAAGTTTCGAGCATTTGATGAATTCGAACTTCAAAAGAATTGAAATAAACGAAAACAAACGACCTGCGACTCAAGGTCAATTAACTGCGTTGAGAAAACAGCATTAGCAAATTAAAAACAAGGGGATGTGAAAACACCAAGCAGAGAAAAGTTTACTCTTCTTCAAAAACATCCTAGGCGGATGCTCATTTCTTCGATTGCATTGGTTACTTTGGCGAGGCGACCATTAAGAAGGCTGGAATCATTGCCTCTGCAGAACGCTTATCACCCGGTTTTTGATCCGCGGCTGAATGGGCTGAAAATGATGGATCTACATTCATATTTATTTTTTTGGCGTAGAGCTTGATCAAACGATCAACTTCCAGCTTACCGCCAGCAAAGTAGGCCGCGTGACCCGCCTCAAGAGCAACAACCTGCTTAGGCGGCATTCCCGTCATGCGAGCAATATCCTGAACTCCCAGTCCAAGCTCTTCCCGCCGTTGTTTAAGAATTTCCCCAAGCATGATGTGTTCTTGTGATTGTCTACTCCTGAGCAAACTGTTGCATAATTTTAGGGCATTGTCCATATGACCTAAGGGGCAATAGCGCAAATTCCTAAGAAAGTATCGTGCCATTTTAGTAATTACACGATATTCTCAAAGCGCGCATTAGCCTAAAAATTACAATACCAAAATCATCTGTTTAAAACCCCGATCGACCATGACTGGTCAACGATACTAAATAGCTAAGTACACGCCGCGTAATGAAACTCTCGGACTCAGGATTTTTCTCAGGCTTTGAATTAGGAATGCTGCTGGAAAATGCTAGGCAGATCAAAGGCTGGACACTCAGTGATGCTGCCCTCCGTATTGGAGTGAGCGAAAGACATATCAACTCGATTGAGACCGCTGACTACAGTGGATTCGGAAATGAAGTTGAAATGCTAAAAATAAAAATGCGGATTTACGCTAAAAAATTAGGCATGGGAAATGACAAAATTCATTCCCTCATTGATTCTACTGTGTCTGAATTAGACAGAGGTTGATACCGCTCTGCGCTGCTATCGCGAAGCTTACTGTTTTGGATTAGCAGGTTTTTTATCGAAACAAATTTTCAAAACTAATTGTTCATTGATTGATTCGGGATCAGGGTATACCCACTGCCCTGGAGTTTTTTCAGACGAGGTCAATGCACCCTGCCCTCCCTTGTCGGCAAAAGCCAAACGCTGATTAACTCTAAGCTTGCCCTTGACGCAGTCGATTTGATACAGACGCTTAACCGAGTTACTGCCCTCAACGGGCTCCGATAAATCGACTAAGCCCCAGACCTGAGAAATGATCCCTTTAGTTTGAACGGTTGAGTCAAGATAATACGTGTCACCGCGCGCACTTTTAGTCACCAACTCCCAGGCGGCATAAACTTGACTGGCTGGCAAAAGAAACAACGTTACTGCAAGCAATCGCCATCGAGTACTGAATAACTTTTTTCTTATTAAAATTTTAAAATCTCGCTTTTCCATATCGATCTCAACACAGTTTTATTTGTACCCGCACCGATAAGCAAGTCCATGGCGCACACTATGGACGCATCTTAGCGCTAACGGTAAAGTTGGCCTATGATATGCCTATCTGAATTCATGTGTCAGCACTTGCCATAATGATTATTCACACTGCTACTAATGCCAGCGCAACCCTTGCCCCCGCCATGGGAGTGCAGCTCCCTGCAGCTAAGGTAATTACTCCATCGCCTAACCGCACACCGGAGCCCATACCTGTTGGACCCATTCCGCCAAACTCGGCAGAAAAAATGACTCAGGCATTTCAAGCTGTGGTGGATGAGTTAAACCAACAAATGAAATCAACCAATCGTGATCTTTGGTTTGAAATGGATAGAACGATTAACACTCCCGTAGTTGCCGTTACTGATAAAAATACCGGTGAGCTAGTCCGCCAAATTCCAGCTGAAGCGGTTTTACGCGTTGCGCACTCGATTGAAAATCTAAAAGGTGTGCTCTATAACGCTCAAGCTTAGTAAGACAAATCTCCCGCCGCCTACGCTTCAATCCTCCACAAAGTCTACTCACGAAAATTATTTGCGCGGCGTAGGAAAAAAGCACGTTCAAGGGTATGCATTAGCTAACAATGCTTAACAAAAACGTGAGATAACCATCAATTAGCTGACGACACGAAATTAAATTAACTAATAGGCAACCCCACTAAAGTGCTTATTCAGTTAACTCATTTCATCCTTGAATATAAATTGCAAACTGGTATACGATAATTCCAAAGGTATTCGGTTTCTCAATCCACATTCCACCGAACCAAAACAATAAAACTAAAGCGGTGAGCTATAGCAGAAGACTGGCGGTATACGCCATTTTTCTGACGCTAAACATCATTTGCCAAACACCGTATCTGGCACAGGAAGAGACACAAAAATGGCGCAAATCTTGTTAGAAAAATACCTTGGCACCCCACAGTTTGATGACTTCCTAGATCAATTCTATGACTCAGTCACTCAGCACGATCTAATTAAACATTTTTTTATCGTGGCTAAAAAACCCGCAGTGGTCCAAGACTTGAAAAGATATTGGCCGTACTTGCTACCCAAATCAACTCTCGAATATAGAAAACCTGCGACGCCAACTTCATCGTACGAAATCCAGCTGCCTGAAAGTCAATTCTCCGAAATAGTCATTTTGATGACAAAGTTGTTTCGCGAAATGAAATTCAGCTCAGAACATGCTCCTCAGTTGATTCATGAAATCCTAGAACTCATTGAAGAAACACGAAGCCAGACAGCTGATACAGCATCATCGACGCTTGAGGGAAAAGATATCGATTCGGATATTCTTCACCTTTATCTGAGGCGAAACAAGATTCAGTCTGAAGTCATGCCATCCAAAGCATTAAAAACCAGCAAAGGGCTAGAGCATGAATCGTGGATACGACTTGATCACGAAGAAAAGGAAATACTGATCTACGGAAAAATATTCATTAAAGACCAAGCCTTCGATGATCAATTAACTGAAATCATAGAAAAACAGGCCGATAAAGAAAGCATCGTCAAACTGCGACTTGTACGTGACTCTGGGCCGCAACATTTGTATGCAAGTCATACTCTGCCGTTTAACAACGGCATCCCGATGCGACTTTTTACACGTTGTTTACAGCGCTTCTGTCTGGACTTAGCAGCCGTCTACAGTTTTGACAAAGAATCGATATTAAAGAAAAAAACCTGATTTGCGACACATTATAAAAATGTAAAAGTCACTGTTCAAGCAAAACGAAAAATTAACATGTCACATTTCCTCTGTAGAGTGATCAACCTCTGACTGAGGGTTGGCTCACATTCATAATTTGCCAAAGCCCGTCACATTATTTTTTTGCGATTAGAAAATTATGCCCACCCTGTACGACAAATATGGCGGAACGCCAACAATGAAAATTCTCGTCCGCGAATTTTATAAGCAGGCACGAGTAAACCCCAAAGTGGGTCATTATTTCAATAAATTGGACATGGAAAAATTGATTGACCATCAAGTACAATTTTTATCTGTCGTCCTAGGCAAACCAGCAAAAACATATACAGGTAGGGAACTTGCAGATGCTCATCATCCTTTAAATATCAGCGACGCCGAATTCGATGAGATTGGTCGGTTATTGGTTAACACGCTTAAAACTGGTGGCGTGACGATTGATGACATTAAATTGATTATGGGCGTTGTACTGGAAATACGAGATGAGATTGTCGACCGTACTAAACAATCACTACCGCAAGTACAAACTCAACCCGCACCTGTGGCGAACAAATCGCCATCACCAGCTGTTGCCAAGCAGATCCCCACAATTGGGGCGTTAGCTAAACCATCCCCAAGTACTCACACAGAAAATTCTACCGAAAAAGCAAACAGCATTCCGACGGCTGAACCAGCGGCGTCAACGCCTGTGCAGGCTCAAACTAACTCGACATCGACTGATTTCAAGCAACAACAAAAAGCAACTTTTAAACCAATTTTCGGCGGTCTTCCACGAATTAAAATGATCGTGCGCGATCTCTATAGCCAAGTAAATGAAGAACCCGAACTCAGGCATTACTTTTTAAATGTCACGCCTGAAAAAATAATTGCTGACCAAGAGCATTTCGCTAGCTATGTCCTGAGAAAAGCAGATCATTCTTATTTAGGTGGATTTTTCCAAAGCTCAGATTTGAGTATTCAAGTGGGCGCCGTAGTCTTCAACGAGGTGATTGATATCTTGCGCAAGATATTACTTAATGCCGGACTACCTGAGCATGATACGCCTCGCCTAATTACGCACATCATGGAAATCATTGAAGAGACTCGTACTCAATGCAATGACAACAAGATTGGCGTTTTAAAATCAGTTGATGTATCCGTAGAAGCTTTATCCAAGGTCTATCAAAAAGGGAAATTAGATACGATCATTAAGAGTCCCGATCTGATCTATGTATCCTCACCATTTAAAGGCGGCCCCTATCCCTTTCCATTTTTTACCCAGATTGATTCAGAAAACCAAACATTGACCCTGATCGCAAAGGCCGCGGTAAAAGAAAGTGTCACGCCAGAAGAAATGGGATATTTATTGAACGAGGCAAAGCAGTACGCCCCGATTTTGAATTTTTACTCGGATATGGATGACGCGCCACTGTATGTCGCCAGTTACAGCCTACCCTTTGAATTCGGCGTTCCTAATCGTTTACTTATTAAGATTGCACAACAATTTTCAAAGACTTTTTCTGATACCTTTACTTACGATGCAGAAGAAATATTACTGAAAGTTGCGCTGTAACCTTAGGCTGGCTTGCTTAATCTGATTTTAAAAAAACGCATCGCCGATAGGAAGTGACGATCATTAGTAAATAAGCTTAGACAGGACTATAAAAAACCATACTTCTGCATAGTCTTGTCGAGCAACCTTTCAAACAAAACATACTTATCGAACGCATCTTCTAAAAAGTAATGCAATTTTTTAGGGTACGTTATAAAAGCAATACTCTCTTTTTTTCCGTAAGCCTCAACCAAAAATTGCCCGCACTCCTCTTTGTTTATTTGAGTCAGAAAACACTCGAATTCCCATTCGCCAAGCTCATCACTTTCAATAGAAAGCTCGCGAGACGAACGCTTAGAAATATTTAGGGCATCTATGTCTGATGATTTTTCTTCATCAGAGCGCAGCGGTAGATATTTTAGGTCCGCATTATTTTCATAGATAACTTTGTTTATGTTGGTATGCGGATAGTAATCAGCACCCTCAATAGACTTGTCGTGATAAACAATGTCACCGAGGACATGATCATCGCGAATGCGTTCAATGTTGACCTTGCAATGAAAAAAGACTCTTTCCTCGCCCAAGTGGTGGGTAAGGTAGTGATTGACCAGATGCTCAATGTGGAGGACGGTAGCTTGATTCATTATTGCTAATATTATAATGATCAAATTGGTAGTTTTATCTACCCATTACACAAACGCTATTTATAACCTAACTTGGCATCAAAATACAAAAAAATTCTCTTCCAGAAAACACGGCTATTGGAGTCGTTATGCTTTTTTCAAAAATTCTGCCTTGAGCATGAAATTACCCACCTCCATTCGGCAATCAACCTCATGGCCATCTGACGCATTACCTAACCGTATACTTTTAACCTTGGTTCCTTTTTTAAGTACCGTCGAGGAACCTTTTACCTTTAGGTCTTTAATCAGAATCACGGAATCACCATCCGCCAACGGATTGCCATTCACATCGCGAACAATCCCAACACCCATCTCCCCTAGTTCACCGATTGCGCTACCGTTAACTGACCATTCGTGGAAACAGTCAGCGCAGATATAGAGGTCGCCATCCTGATAGGTATTTTCTTTTGTGCAGCTGGGACACGCGGGTATCGTAGACATTATTTAAGAAGGCATTATTTCTATAATGCCGGACTGTATATCGCGTCCCAAAGCTTGGCAACCGTTTAGGTTTGGAATTCAAAAACCTACACTTAGCTAGCCTTAGCACACGATGGGCTAGTTAATTTAACTATGGTCAGCCCGCCCAAAAAACGGGTAGCACAACTTACTTCGCCGCCACGATTTCCAATTCAATCAGCATGCCTGGCATCACCAGTTCACTAATAAAACTAAGCATGCAAGCGGGACGAGCAAGCCCCAAATGTTCATCTCGGATTTTTCGATAAGCCGGTAGATCTTCTCTTCTCAGCATGGACTGATTAATCTTGACGATGTTTTCAACATCCATATCCGCTGCATGCAGCATAGCGATAATACTTTTCCAGGCCAGTTGGGCCTGCGACTCAAAATCTTCAGGCAAGCTACCGTCCTCATTCAAGCCTGGCGTGCCTGATGTGTATAACCAACGCGCGCCCGAATTGGTTTGAATAGCATCACTATACTTTCCTAATTTCTCCGCAACACCCACATTGATTGCTCTGTTCATTTTTATACCTCAAATTTTGGGTTGACTATTTAAATCAGCATGACGAAATTGAAATAGCTTTTTCTTAGGAAAATCGACAATCAGATATTTATGATTAACCAACTGCACGTCATCTACAACTCCGAAAAAATTGGCTTTACCGATGCATTTCTTTTCTCTCTTTTTCGTATTGATCATACGGAGGGAGCTGTTTGGAATTGGGTTCAATCTCAGTCGACTTGGCCTTGTTAACAGACCGCACGCCTTCGTAGATAGAACGCTCAGTAACCAATCCACACCCGGCAATAAAAAAAATTACAAATAAATAGTTCATATGCAGCACATGAGCCTCGATATTTTTGCCTTACTGATCAAAAGATAAACTTCAAAATTAACTCGTTATGTAAAAACATGTTTATCCAATTGAAGTCATTCTATGGGTGCTATCCCTGGCCAGCATCCCCAGTCTATGTAACGCAATCCAGCTAGCGTTGAATCTATTTAACCACCTCACACGACGCGGTCCAGCTACTCAGTTTTTATTTTTTTATATAATGATATGGTTTTCAATAAAATTTGCCTTAAAGATAACTTTCATACTTACATTCCCGATTGGTTCTTGATCTAGTTCATGGAATGTATATCAAGTTAGTTTCAGACTGCGAATAGCCTCTGCTCTTCAAACTTAAGTGGTTTGATAAGTCAGTCAGCCAAGTCCGCATGAAAGCGCAAATTCACTTAGTTCTAGGGTATTAAACCAGCATGATTTCGATCTTGTTACAGTCCTACTTAGGTACCAAAGAATTTGACCAATTCCTTGATCAGTTCTATGAGAATGTTAGCCAAAATGACTTGGTCAAACATTTCTTTCTGCTCGCGAAAAAACCAACAATCATTCAAGATTTGAATCGCTATTGGCCGTATTTAATTCCAAAGACTACCTTTGAATACAGAAAGCCGGCAACCCCAACTTCCTCATACGATATACAACTACCTGAGCGACAGTTCTCTGAAATTATCGTCATCATGACGAAGCTGTTTAGAGAACTAAAATTTAACGCTGAGCATGCACCACAGTTAACTCATGAAATTTTGGAAATTATTGAGGAAACGAGAAGTCAGACGGCTGATACATCACCCTCAGTATTAGATGCCAAAGAAGTCGATTCTGAAAAAATTAGCCTATTTTTAAAACGAAATAAAATCGTTTCTGAAGTCATGCCGTCCAGAGCTATTAAAACCGAAAAAGGATTGGCGCATGAGGCTTGGATTCGATTGGATGACGAAGAAAAAACAATTCTTTTGTACGGAAAAATATTTATCAAAGATCAGGCCTTTGATGATCAATTAGAAGAAATCATACAAAAGCAGGCTGAGAAAGAAAGTATTGTTAATCTGAAGCTTGTGCGCGATTCAGGTCCACAGCATTTTTATGCAAGTCACACACTACCCTTTGACAATGGCGTTCCTATGCGTCTATTTATCCGTTACTTGCATCGTTTTAGTATGGACCTTGCTGACGTTTATAGTTTTGATAAAGAGTCAGTGTTGAAGAAAAAATCGTAAAGGTCTCTGACCCTTTTTGCATGTTCACGCCGGATAACTCAGAAGCGGCGTTGCTGCATACTTTTGAATGTTGATTAGGGGGATACTCCAAAACACGTGGATATCGGCTTTTTTTCCTTTGAATTAGATCACCTCACAACGAGAAAATTCTACTTAATGCGAATCCTATCTTACGGGGGGGATTACCTACATGCTTGGCGTTATTGACAACAAAGTGGCAAGGTAGCCGCAGGCTAAGGTATAATTATGTTCTCGGAGTGTGGCGCAGCCCGGTAGCGCACCTGCTTTGGGAGCAGGGGGTCCAAGGTTCGAATCCTTGTACTCCGACCAGTCTAAAAAAACGGGTTGTCATTGACAGCCCGTTTTTTCATTTGTGGAAACGCTTCTGTTTCCGCGTGCACTGCCCATAGCTCAGCTGGATAGAGCAACGCCCTTCTAAGGCGTAGGTCGCACGTTCGAATCGTGCTGGGCAGGCCATTAAAATCAACAACTTACATCACCGCCCCCACGTTTCTAAATTAAGACATCGTGGTGCTGCGAGATACGGATGACAGTGCCGAGTTGCATGTCGCATATGCAAAATTGAGCCAGCAATAGTCAGGTATTAATGCAGGCCGCCAACCTTTCAGCAAGTGCTTTCGCGAGGGATGCCTCGCGCGCTTCCACCATGACTCGTAGCAGAGGCTCAGTGCCTGAGGGCCGGATTAGTACGCGCCCTGCCTCGCCTAATTCTGCCTCGGCACGCTCCTTTTCTGCCATCAGATTTTTGCTGGCTTTCCAGTCAAAGCCAGGATCAATCCTCACATTAAGCAAGGTCTGCGGCCAAAGCTGCATATCGCTGATGATACCGGAGAGAGTTTGGCCGCTGTGCCTTAGCGCAGCTAACACCTGCAAGGCTGAGATGATGCCGTCACCTGTGGTGTGCTTATCGAGAAAAAGTAGATGTCCCGAACCTTCGCCACCGATTTGCCACCCACGTTCCTGCAATAGCTCAAGCACGTAGCGGTCTCCCACTTTAGCGCGAGCAAAACCCACACCCATGGATTTAAAGGCTGATTCAACGGCCATGTTGGTCATCAAGGTTCCCACGGCACCTTGGACACCGCCGTTAGCCAACCGATCTTTCACCATCACATACAGAAGCTCATCGCCATTGAATACTCGGCCACTAGCATCGACCATAATCAGCCGATCGGCATCACCATCAAGAGCAATACCTAAATCTGCATTATGGGTACGTACTGCTTCAGACAGCGCCTGCGGTGCCGTAGCACCACAACGCTCATTAATATTAAAACCGTTAGGCTGATTACCAATCGCGATGACTTCAGCGCCCAGTTCATGAAATACATCGGGCGCAATGTGATAGGCCGCGCCATGAGCACAATCCACCACTAGCTTGATACCGCGCAGATCAAGCTCATTTGGAAAGGTACTTTTACAAAATTCAATATAACGACCGCGTGCGTCATCCAGTCGCTTGGCACGACCCAGCTTGTCGGAAGTAACGCAGACCATAGGCGTTTCAAGCGCCGTCTCAATCGCTTCTTCAACCGCATCCGGCAGCTTGTTACCTTGCGCAGAAAAAAACTTGATGCCGTTATCTTGATAGGGATTGTGTGAAGCCGATAACACCACGCCAGCAGATAAACGCAATGCACGCGTTAAGTAAGCAACAGCCGGTGTCGGTATCGGACCGGCGAGTAAGACGTCAACGCCTGCAGCGGTAAAACCCGCTTCTAACGCGGCCTCGAGCATATAGCCTGAAATACGCGTGTCTTTGCCAATCAAAACGGTGGGGCGTCCAGTCAATGCATTCTCTGATCGCGCTAATACTTTGCCTGCGGCATGGCCTAAGTGCATCACAAAATCAGGCGTAATCGGTGCAGTGCCCACGCTGCCGCGGATGCCGTCTGTACCAAAATATTTTCTTGCCATGGTGTCCTGTATTTTTTAGTTGTGTCTTATCGTGTCTTGTTATGTCTTGCCGATTTTTATCACTAATCGATTGGGTTTATTTTAACTTCCGCATTTTTTGCTGTTTGCCAAACACTGATCGCGTCAACCGTTTCAGCGACATCATGCACACGCACGATACGAGCGTCCTGTGCTATCGCATACAAAGCGGCGGCAATACTGCCAGCCATGCGTTGCTCTACTGGTTTATCAGTCAACTTACCTATCATGCTCTTGCGTGAAAGACCGGCTAGAAGTGGCAAGCTTAACTGATGTTGTATACGTCCTATATTCGCTAGTAACTCTAAATTGTGCTGCAGTGTTTTACCAAAACCAAATCCAGGATCGATACATAAGCGACGGCGGTCTATACCTTCGCTAGCAGCAGCATCCGCCCTCTGTAAGAGAAACTCACTCACCTCACGCACGACATCGTCGTAACTAGGCTCGTGCTGCATGGTTTGCGGGGTGCCCTGCATGTGCATAATACATAATGCGCAGTCGCTATCCCTGAGCAAGCTTAAGCTGTCTTCATCACGAAAGCCGGTGATGTCATTAATCATATCGACACCAGCGATCATCGCTTCATACATCACTTCGGGTCGACGCGTATCTACCGAGATCGGTTTTCCGCAATCACGCAGTGCATACAGTACCGGCATCACTCGACGTAATTCTTCTTCGATAGATAATGGGGGCGAACCCGGTCGAGTCGACTCGCCACCAATATCAATAATGTCTACTCCTGATTCGATCATGAGTTCCGCTTGAGTGATGGCTGCATCGAGTGAGCTAAAGCGTCCGCCATCTGAAAAAGAATCGGGTGTGACGTTCAAGACACCCATAACCAACGGACGAAATGACGGTCCACTAATTTTCAGTCGATAACGACCACACTGCAAATAAGTATCAGGGAAATCAGTCACAGAGAAATCAGAAAATTGACAAGCAAACGGGGTGAAGATTTCTCCTCACCCCGCTAGTTTGCTTATGGTTGACTGACGACCATCAGGCCGGAGCAGTGGCTGGCGCAACACCACCGCCGGGTGGATCACTCGGGCGCGGTGTGGGCGCCACTTTCGGGGGACGTGGCTCACTACCAGCCATGATGTCGTTAATTTGATCAGCATCGATGGTTTCCCATTCGAGCAAGGCTTTCGCCATCGCCTCAACTTTGTCGCGATTTCTCTCCAACAAACTGCGCGACATGGCATATTGCTGATCCAAGATGTTACGAATCTCCATGTCCACTTTTTGCTGCGTCGCTTCGGATACGGTTTTGGATGACATACGTCCAAAGTAAGAATCTTGATCAGAATCTTCGTAAACCATCGTACCCAAGGACTCCGACATACCAAAGCGAGTAACCATCGCACGAGCCAGTTTGGTGGCACGCTCAAAGTCGTTTGATGCGCCGGTCGACATTTGATTCATAAAAATTTCTTCAGCAATTCGACCGCCAAACAAAATCGCTATGTCCTCTAGCATTTTGTCTTTGTACATATTCACACGATCGTGCTCTGGCAGCTGCCAAGTCAACCCTAATGCCATACCACGCGGCATAATGGTTACTTTATGAACGGGGTCAGCCTTAGGCAAGAGCTTAGCTACGACAGCATGACCTGATTCATGAAAGGCGGTATTGCGGCGTTCTTCTTCGCGCATGACAGCCGACTTACGCTCAGGCCCCATGACGATCTTGTCTTTTGCGTCTTCAAAATCCTGCATCTCAACTAAACGTTTGTTACGACGCGCAGCAAACAATGCTGATTCATTCACCAGATTTGCGAGATCGGCACCAGAAAAACCAGGCGTACCACGCGCCAGAACATCGGCTCTCACATCAGGAGCAATAGGTACCTTGCGCATGTGAACCATCAAGATCTGTTCACGACCGCGAATATCGGGAAGACCCACAACCACTTGTCTGTCGAAACGACCTGGACGCAGCAAGGCTTTATCAAGCACGTCTGAACGGTTGGTCGCTGCAATCACGATCACACCCGCATTCGCTTCAAATCCATCCATCTCAACCAACAGCTGATTAAGTGTTTGTTCACGCTCATCGTTACCACCGCCCATACCTGCACCACGGTGACGACCCACTGCATCGATCTCATCAATAAAGATGATGCAGGGTGAATGTTTTTTTGCATTCTCAAACATATCGCGCACACGCGATGCGCCTACACCCACAAACATCTCGACAAAATCAGAACCAGAAATAGTAAAGAAAGGCACTTTGGCTTCGCCAGCAATCGCTCGCGCCAACAACGTTTTACCGGTTCCCGGAGGGCCAACCATCAGCACACCGCGCGGGATACGACCACCTAATTTTTGAAATTTGGTTGGGTCGCGCAAAAAGTCGACCAACTCAGAAACTTCTTCTTTCGCTTCATCGCAACCCGCTACATCAGCGAAGGTGACAGCGTTTTGATGTTCATCGAGCATGCGCGCTTTGGATTTACCAAACGAGAACGCGCCACCTTTACCGCCGCCCTGCATTTGACGCATGAAGAAAACCCATACGCCAATTAAAAGCAGCATCGGGAACCACGAAATAAAAATCTGCGAAAGGAATGATGGCGGCTCAGGTTGCTTCACGTCGAATTTCACGCCGTTATTCACCAAATCACCAATCAAGCCGCGATCCAGATTTGTCGTCGTCGCTTTGATTTTTTTACCATCATTGGTGATGGCGATGATCGTGCGATCCTCAATCGTTGCTTCACGAATGCGCTGCGATTTCACTTCATCAAGGAAATCGGAGTAAGGAATGGGCGTTGCGCCACCCGCCAAACCACGTTCATCGAACTGTTTGAAGACGGTAAATAGCACCAAGGCAATGACAACCCAGATGGCGGCTTTTGAAAACATATTATTCACGAAGACTCCTTATTGCGGACCGGCAGTTGCGGTCTAGCGCGTAGTAAATAAATTCTACTCGCAATACCCAACCCTTGCCAGTAAGGATATGGTGCTAAATCCCTGATTTTTCAAGGGTTGGGGAAACGCTCGGCTCCAGAGCAAAAGCTCGCCGGCGCAGAAAGCCCATCGAATGCCTGATTTAGCTGGCATAAAAGGATCAGGCGGGGTGGCGTAAGCCCTTACCCAACAGGAAGATTTCGGATGATTTATCCCGGCTGGCCTTGGGTTTTTTAGAGCTGACTACCTTAAATTGATCCCGGAATTTTTCAACAATTTGCGTGTAACCACTGGCATTAAAGCATTTAACGAGCAGCGACCCAGAGGGTTTCATGTGCTGACGCGCAAAATCTATTGCCAAATCGACCAAATCTTCGACCCGCGCCGCATCCGTATCCGCAATCCCTGACAAGTTGGGTGCCATGTCAGAAATCACCAGATCAACCCTTTGCCCCTGAAGTAGCGACTCCAGCTGGGTCAGAACCGTCTCTTCACGGAAATCGCCCAAAATAAAATTTACATCGGCGATCGGCTCCATCTCGAGCATATCCAATCCAACAATCATGCCGTGGATGCCGCCACCTTCCTTGCCGGCTAATTTGCGCCGCGCGTATTGACTCCAGCTGCCCGGCGCACAACCCAAATCCACAATGATCTGCCCCGGCTTAATCAGCTTTTCATCCTCATCGATTTCTTTGAGCTTGTAGGCCGCCCGTGCTCGATAGCCATCTTTTTGCGCCAGTTTTACGTAAGGGTCGTTGATATGGCCGTGCAGCCAATTCTTGTTTGCTTTGTTTTTTGCCATACTCGAGAGGATACATGCCTCAGGGTTTCATCACACCCCATAGACAAATTAAATCCAATCAGATTCTAAGTACGAAAGAGTGGTATCGCTGACTTACAATGGTGGTTTTGAAAGAGACTCATGCTAAAACTCACTTCTGCCCAACGTAGCGAACTACGCTCCCAAGCCCATGGTCTGGACCCCGTCGTCATGATCGGCGACGGCGGCCTAACGCCTGCCGTCATGAAAGAAATCAGCGCTAGCCTGAACTCACACGGCCTGATTAAAGTCCGAGTTTTGGGTGACGACCGCGAGGCTCGTCTGGGATTCTATGAAAGCATCTGCGCAGAACTTGGGGCCGCGCCCGTTCAACACATCGGCAAATTATTAGTGTTGTATCGGCCTAAAAAAGAAGTCGTAAAAGAAGCTAAAGCGACTCGCGGCAAAGGCATGCGTGAAGTGGTTATCGTCAAAACCAATCCGACAAAAAAGCCAACGATCAAAAAACTTATGGTCAAAGGCAATGAACGCATCACGGCCGGAGGCAATGTCAAACGCGCTAAGGTGCGTCAGACAAGTCAGAAGAAAAATTCGCTGGGAAGATAACGGCAAGCCGCCGTGTTACTTAGATTTCAGAACAAGGCCAACGGCCAATACGCTTTGAATTAAATAAATGACGCTCGCTACGCCGTGTAGCATGCCAAATCGCGAACGCATGGCATCATCCATGATGCCATCTGACTGCGCAGCAATAGCACGCAGCTCAGCCATGTAAGGCTGCAAACCAAAATAACCAATCACCGTGCATAACAACATGCAGATCACTAGTTTGATTTGCAGAATGCGTGTTGGATGTTCTCTTTCAGTCCAGATGATCGCTAACAGTAATGCGCCACAAATCAGCGATATCCACGCCTCGGCTTTAAAAAATAGTCCGGCAAGCGTTCCCGCCTGTGATCTATCCGCTAGCGTAGCAAACAGCAAAGGCGCGACGACGTAGCCAACGGTCCACATGCTGCCGACCCAAAAGGTAACCAGTAAAACGCGCAACCGTGGAATCAGTGCCGGCAACATAGCGCTTAGATGTACTTAACCTCGATGATTTCGTATGAGCGTACGCCAGCGGGCGCCTGCACCTCAACTTCGTCGCCGGCGTATTTACCGATCAGAGCACGCGCAATCGGCGAACTGATAGAAATTTTCGAAACTTTGAGATCAGCCTCATCGTCGCCAACAATTTGGTAGGTAACGTTCTCGTCGCTCTCAAGATCTTGTAAAGTGACCGTGGATGCAAAAACAACGCGTCCTTCTGCATCAAGTAAGGTAGGGTCAATAATTTGAGCTGCAGAGAGTTTACCTTCGAGTTCAGCAATACGGCCTTCGATAAAACTCTGACGTTCTTTAGCCGCATCGTATTCAGCATTTTCTGAAAGATCGCCCTGTGCACGCGCCTCAGAAATGGCATTGATAACAGCAGGGCGCTCAACGTGTTTTAAACGCTGCAATTCATCTTTCAATAATTGTGCACCAACGACAGTAATAGGGACTGAGCTCATAACGATTCCATTAGCAAGACTAAAAGCACAGAGGCTGCGGAAATTCGCAGCCCCTCAAGCTTGAACTTTAAGCGTTCAAGTTTAATACAATTTAATGCAGCGACGCATGCATGCTTTGTAAATCGTACACATGCAGCTGGTCTAAGTGCGCCATGCCTTCAACGGCGGCCTCTGCTCCAGCAATCGTCGTGTAGGTAGTCACTCGCGCAGCCAATGCAGACGTTCGTATGGTGCGTGAATCATGAATAGCGGTGCGTTTTTCTTCGACGGTGTTAATCACCAGCGCGATTTCATTATTCTTAATCATATCGACCACATGCGGCCTGCCTTCGGCGACTTTATTGACTGTCTCGACAGGTATGCCCGCAGCGGCAATAGCGGCAGCTGTACCTTTCGTAGCCACCACAGTAAATCCTATGGTCACTAAGGCCTGGGCTACTTCGACAGCACGCGGCTTGTCACTGTTTTTTACAGACAGAAAAACTTTACCTGAGGTTGGCATGCGAATGCTGGCGCCGAGTTGCGATTTTACGAAAGCTTCTCCAAAAGTTTTGCCAACGCCCATCACTTCACCGGTCGACTTCATCTCTGGACCAAGAATCGTATCTACACCCGGGAATTTATTAAACGGGAAGACCGCTTCTTTGACACTGAAATAAGGCGGCTCGACTTCATTACCAATACCTTGACTGTCCAGCGATTGCCCAACCATGCAACGCGCAGCGATTTTGGCCAATTGCAATCCGGTAGCTTTAGATACATAAGGCACGGTGCGTGATGCGCGTGGATTAACTTCTAGTACAAAGACCACATCTTGCATCTTGCCGTCAATTTCTTGCTGCTGAATCGCAAATTGCACATTCATCAAACCAACAACGTTCAAACCTTTCGCCATCATGGCGGTTTGCTGCTTGAGTATGTCTATCGTTTCTTTAGAGAGCGAATACGGCGGCAGTGAACATGCAGAGTCACCCGAGTGAACACCCGCCTGCTCGATATGCTCCATCACACCACCGATGAATGTGCGCTTACCATCAGAAAGGCAATCGACATCCACTTCAATCGCATCGTTTAGAAAGCGATCAAGTAACACGGGTGAATCGTTCGATACTTTCACCGCCTCACGCATGTAACGCTCAAGATCACGCTGCTCATGCACGATCTCCATGGCACGACCACCCAATACATACGAAGGTCGTACAACCAAGGGATAGCCAATCTCTTGTGCCAAAGCCAAGGCCTGTTCTTCGGTACGTGCTGTACGGTTTGGCGGTTGACGCAGCTTGAGATCTTGCAAAAGTTTTTGAAACCGCTCGCGGTCTTCTGCGGCATCAATCATGTCAGGGCTGGTACCAATGATAGGAACACCATTCGCTTCTAGATCGAGGGCCAACTTCAATGGCGTCTGGCCACCGTATTGAACGATGACACCTACCGGCTTTTCTTTGTCAACGATTTCAAGCACATCTTCTAAGGTGAGCGGCTCGAAATACAAACGATCCGACGTATCGTAATCGGTGGATACGGTTTCAGGGTTGCAGTTGACCATGATGGTTTCATAGCCATCTTCGCGCATCGCAAAAGCGGCGTGCACGCAGCAATAATCAAATTCAATACCTTGACCAATACGATTCGGGCCACCGCCCAACACCATAATTTTCTTGCGTGATGTGGGATGAGACTCGCATTCTTCTTCGTACGTAGAGTACATATACGCCGTACCAGTGGCGAACTCGCCGGCGCAGGTATCAACGCGCTTGTACACCGGCCGCACATTCATCATGCGACGCAATTTACGCACTTCACGATCTTCAACTTTTAATAATTTTGCCAAGCGCCGATCAGAAAATCCTTTGCGCTTTAAAGCTAACAAAGTCTCTTTGGTGATATCAGAAATTTTCTGTGTTTCTAACCAAAGTTCTATATCAATAATTTCTTTAATCTGCACCAAGAACCACGGATCAATCTTAGTCAGTTGATGCACTTCTTCTGTCGTAAAACCTTGAGCAAACGCATCACCCACATACCAGATACGTTCTGGTCCTGGCTCACCTAATTCTTCTTCAATGACTTCACGGTCGGTGGTTTTCTCATTCATGCCATCGACACCGACTTCCAAACCACGTAACGCTTTTTGAAACGACTCTTGGAAGGTACGACCAATCGCCATCACCTCACCCACCGATTTCATTTGCGTGGTCAGGTGACTATCTGCAGCAGGGAATTTTTCAAACGCAAACCGTGGAATCTTAGTAACTACGTAATCGATCGAAGGCTCGAATGATGCAGGTGTAGCACCACCGGTAATCTCGTTACGCAATTCATCCAGCGTGTAACCCACCGCCAGTTTGGCGGCGACTTTTGCAATCGGAAAACCGGTTGCTTTTGAAGCTAAAGCGGACGAACGCGACACCCGCGGATTCATCTCAATCACAATCATGCGGCCATCTTTAGGATTAACCGCAAACTGAACATTAGAGCCGCCCGTATCCACACCAATTTCACGCAGCACCGCCAACGAGGCATTCCGCATGATCTGGTATTCCTTGTCCGTCAGCGTTTGCGCTGGAGCGACGGTGATCGAATCACCGGTATGCACGCCCATAGGATCCAGATTTTCGATGGAGCACACAATGATGCAATTATCATTGCGGTCTCGCACGACTTCCATCTCAAATTCTTTCCAACCCAACAGTGATTCTTCAATCAACAATTCATTGGTGGGCGAAGCTTCTAGGCCACGTTTACAAATGGCTTCAAATTCTTCTGAGTTATACGCAATACCACCACCTGAACCACCCATCGTAAACGAGGGACGAATAATCGTTGGGAAGCCTACTTTTCTCTGAACCGACCAAGCTTCAGTCATATCATGTGCAATGCCAGAGCTTGCCGAGCCCAAACCAATTTTGGTCATCGCATCTTTAAACTTAGAACGATCTTCGGCTTTATCAATCGCTTCCGGTGTGGCGCCGATTAATTCGCAACCATATTTTGTGAGTACGCCATGACGATGCAAATCAAGCGCGCAGTTCAACGCTGTCTGACCACCCATGGTCGGCAAAATAGCATCGGGTCTTTCTTTATCGATGATGCGCTCGACAACCTGCCAGTTAATCGGTTCGATATAGGTCACGTCCGCCATTTCTGGGTCGGTCATGATGGTGGCCGGATTGCTATTGACCAGAATAACTTTGTATCCCTCTTCACGCAGCGCCTTACACGCTTGCGCACCGGAGTAATCAAACTCGCAGGCCTGACCAATAATGATCGGACCCGCACCGATGATGAGAATACTTTTTATATCGGTACGCTTAGCCATGTTTGTGCTTCTCCATCATTGCCACGAAACGATCGAACAACGGGGCAATGTCGTGTGGTCCGGGCGAGGCCTCGGGATGGCCTTGAAAACAAAATGCGGGACGATCAGTTCGCTCAAAACCTTGTAACGAATTATCGAACAGTGAAATATGTGTAACGCGGCAGTTTGAGGGCAGCGTGTTGGGATCGACTGCAAAACCATGGTTCTGCGAAGTGATCATGACTTTCTTGGTACTTAAATCCTGCACCGGGTGATTCGCACCGTGGTGACCGAATTTCATTTTGATAGTTTTGGCACCCGAAGCGAGCGCCATGATTTGGTGTCCAAGGCAAATACCAAAGGTCGGCAAACCTTGATCAATTAATTCGCGTGCTGCTTGAATGGCGTAGTCGCAGGGCTGAGGATCCCCTGGACCATTCGAGAGAAAAATGCCATCGGGTTTTAATACCAATGCATCGGATGCCGTAGCCTGCGCAGGTAAGACGGTGACGCGACATCCGCGTGATGCCAACATACGAAGGATGTTGTACTTCACGCCGTAATCAAACGCGACCACATGAAATTGGGGTGAACTGAGTTTGCCGTAACCCTGACCGAGTACCCATTCAGTCTCGGTCCATTCATACGACGCTTTGGTTGACACCACTTTTGCCAGATCCACGCCAGCCAAACCAGTAAAGGCCTTCGCATGCTCCAGCGCAGTGGCTTGTTTTACATCAGTGCCAGCGACAATCGATCCGCTTTGCGCACCTTTTTCTCGCAAAATGCGTGTCAGCTTGCGAGTATCAATACCCGCGATAGCGACGATATTTTCTGCTTTGAGGTAATCCGACAGACTTTGCGTCGAACGGAAATTAGAGGCCTGCAGCGGTAAATCGCGAATGATTAGTCCAGCGGCATGAACACGACTAGATTCCACATCTTCAGGATTAACACCGGTATTACCAATATGAGGATAAGTGAGTGTGACAATCTGGCGGCTATAGCTAGGGTCGGTCAGAATTTCCTGATAACCCGTCATTGCTGTATTGAAAACGACTTCACCGCTGGTATAGCCTGCGGCACCGATTGAAATTCCCTTAAATACTGTGCCATCCGCTAGGGCTAGGATGGCCGGTTGCTCGTTGGCCGAAAGAAAAGGCGGCAAAAGTAACTCCAAGATAGTTACCGCCGCAGCTATCCCTGATACTCGCTAGCCGCCTCCCTCTTAATGTGGGACGCGCGGAATACGGGTGGACCGGGATGTGTGGAAGGAGGCTTGTGCGGGCGGCGGGTTCAATTAGTTAAACCTGACAATTGTACCGCGAAGCATCATACCCGAGCAAGCCAAGGCCCAACGCCGTATTTAGACTAAGTAGTGACTTACAAACCCAATGCCGCAATGCCGGCTTTAGCGATCTGCGCATCTTCGTTGGATTTCACTCCCGAAACGCCCACCGCACCCACACAATCACTGCCCACCATGATGGGAACGCCGCCTTCGAGCAATCCATCAATGTTTGGCGCCGATAAGAAGGAATATCTGCCGTTGTTGATGACATCCTCATAAACCTTAGTCTCACGTTGGCCGAGCGCCGAGGTACGCGCTTTGGATGGAGCGATCGAAGCCGAAACCGGAGCAGCGCCATCCAGACGCTGCAACCAAAGCAAGTTGCCACCATCATCAACAATCGCTATGGTGACAGCCCATTTGTTGGCAACAGCCTCAGCCTCAGCCGCCGTTGCAATTTTCTTAACATCCGACAGCGTCAGTGCTTGTTTGGACCGCATAATTCGACTCCCCTGAATTGAAAAAGGCTGGATTGTACGACAAGTTTTTTACCTAAGAATGTCAGTTCTTATTCCGAATAATTTAATTGGCCATGCTTTGACATTGAGCGCAGCATCGCTTACATTCGCCCTTGGTTTTTTTACCAAAAATATACAATTGCCTAATTTGCAAAACATTTATCGTCCTTCATCGGTACGCAAAGCATCGCTAATCATCACTCTGATGGCTTTTTTATGCTGCCTGCCTGCGACGGCAGTCGAAATAGAGGGCGAGACAAATTTTTTGGTCAGCAAGCTTTCCAGCTTCACCGACCGCGCAACCCAACTAGCGATAGAAGCCATGTCACTAGTGGGCATCAACTATCGGCGCGGCGGCAACTCCCCAGAAAATGGTTTGGACTGCAGCGGCTTTGTGCGCCACGTGTTTAAAGAAGTTCAGGGAAAAGAACTTCCGCGCACCTCCGCTGAAATTAGCAAACTGGGCGAATCCGTTGATAAACAAGATTTGCAACCAGGTGATCTTGTATTCTTCAACACCTTGCGTCGCGCCTTCTCACATGTGGGCATTTATCTGGGCGACAATAAATTCATTCATTCACCCTCAACCGGTGGTGCCGTACGTATAGAAAGCATGGACCTTTCGTACTGGAAGGCTCGTTTTAATGGTGCGCGCCGCATCGAAACCAGCGAAAACCCCGCCGCTAATCGCTAGGCAATCCGTCCTACCTGTTCGCTCACCTAGAATTTTTCTCGTTTCGCTTTAATCCGCTGCCGTATTTCAGCAATCAAAGCCAACGCCGCTTTTTCTCCCGCAATGATGGCAGGCCCTCGACTAGTGAAGTCACTCCCTTTCATGTTCGCTAACTCAGGGCGAATCACGATGTCTGCTTGCTTGAGCTCGTACTGATTCAAACTTTGCCCCATGATCGCAAACGTCTGTAACAACACATCGAATGTTGATGAAGCAGGCTGCGTATCCGGTTGCGCTGAAATATTCACAGCAATCACAAAATCCGCACCCATCTTGCGAGCAAAACTCACCGGTACTGGCGAGACCAATCCACCATCGACATAATCAACATTGCCCACTCGCACCGGCTGAAAAACACCCGGCACGGCCGACGATGCACGAACGGCAGCACCGGTATTACCTCGCCTGAAAAGAATCGGCTGACCTGTTTTTAAATCTGTAGCAACAGCACCAAATGGGATACGTAGCTTTTCAATCGGTTGATTGTGAACAGCGCGGTTCACATACTGTTGCACGCCCTCACCTTTCAACACACCGGTGGAAGTGGAGAAAAATGGCACCGACCAATCTGAGATAGCTGCCTCATCCATCTCCATCGCTAACTTTTGCAAAGCCATGCCATTGTTACCCGCCGCATAAAGCGCACCCACCAAACTACCCGCACTCGTCCCAACCACAATATCGGGCACGATGCCATTCGCCTCTAATACTTTAATCACACCAATATGCGCAAAACCACGCGCAGCACCACCGCCTAACGCCAAGCCTATCTTCAGCGCTTTAGGTACCGCTACAGGGCTTTGGGGAGGCTGTGGCGGTGGCGTCACTGATGCCTCAGGCGGAGTGCTTGCAGCGGGTGGCTCTGGCTTAGAGGCGGCCTCAGATGCGCTCTGTGAGCTGGAATCGGTGGGCGCGCTGGTGTCGCTCTTAGGCGTCGACGTAGTCGGGGTTGCAGGCGGCAGTGTGCTACAACCTGACAGAATGAAAAGAGCGAATAGCCCAGCGGATAGTAAGCGCATGAAGTTTTGAAATTTAATAATAAAAGATTGATTGTAGCCAACTAACCAAAAGCAATCGCCCTTGAGTTATTTCGTTCCTGCAGTTTGGCTGAGCTTAACTACACAATCTTAATTGACACCAATTTTTCAATAGGTTAAATTGGGTACTACTTAGGTAACACCACTACTGATTGAACGAAAGGGTCGGATGGCAACCACTTCACTTAAATTACCTGATGACCTCAAGGAACAAGCGACTAAAGCTGCTGCAGTCTTAGGATTAAGTCCTCATGCTTTTATGGTCGAAGCAATAAGACAGGCAGCTCATAATTCTGAGCTCCGTCGTGCCTTCATTGCGGAAGCTACTGCCGCCAGAAAACAGGCCATTAAATCTGGCACAGGTTATGAGGCAAAAGACGTTCACAAGCATCTACGCGATCGCATTGCTGGCAAAAAAAGATCTGCGCTCAAGCTTAAATCTTGGTAAAAATTATCTACGCACAGCAAGCTGTCAATGATTTATTGAGATTGACGGACTTTTTGCTTGAATCAAATCCAACAGCAGCGCTCGACACCATCGGATTAATTGAAGAGGCTGTCATGCTCTTGGAACGACATCCTCTGATTGGTCGTGCGGTAGACGATTTTTTGCGTGAACTAGTCATTTCAAGAGGCAACTCTGGCTACGTGGCACTGTATAGCTATGAGCAGTACAAAAACACAATACTAGTTTTGGCTATCAGACACCAAAGAGAAACCGGCCTGAATCTCGATCCAGCAAGCTCCTAATAAATCTAAAAACTCCGCCATACGTTCTAACGCTTGAGAACTCTAGTCAATATCAGCTATCGCTACCACGTCTCAAAATTAGCCAGATCGCCGTTGTAGTAATCGCTGCTAGCACGCACACAATCACCCAAAATCCGGATTCGTCAGCGGCTAAAGGAATACCGCCCACATTCATACCAAACAAACCCGCCACTAAATTAATCGGTAGCGCAAGTACGGTTACGATAGTCAGTGTGAAAAGACTACCGCTACTTTTTTCGCTAATCATCGCTGCAATCTCTTCTTGCAACAGTTTGATTCGTTCCTGCAGCGATGCCATGTCAATCAACACCGCCGAGAACTCTTCACTCGATTGACGAATGTCCTGCAAATCATCCTCAGGAATCCATACAGGCGGTCGCTGAAGCAAACGAAATAGTGCAGCCGGCTCGGGCGCCATTAAACGCTGCAATCGCACCAAGACCCGACGTAAGGCACCGAGATTTTCGCGTTTGTGATTTAAACGTCCGGCGAGTAAATCATCTTCAATTTTATCGACCTTAGCTACTGCATCACGCACTATACCCATCAAGACATCCGCTTGATCACGCAACAAGTGAGTTAACAACTCAACGGTGCTTGTAATCTTCGCGCCGTTACTTACAGCATGACGTAATCTATCCACCGATTTGAGCGGCTTACGACGCGCGCTAATAACGATTCGAGGCGTGACAGACAACCACAGTGTAGAAATCTCTGAAGGGTCAAACGAAAAACCATGCAACACATCGTTGACCACAGCAATCAAACTGTCATCGATGACTTCGACTCGGGTCGAACGCGATCCAATATGTAATGCCTCAAAAAATTCTGGAGGTAAAGCAGTGTTCTCACTCAACCAGCGCTCCGTTGACGCTTGACTCAGATTGAAATGCAACCAAAGAAAATTCCGATTGGAGTTTTCAGGAATGGTTTGCAACGCCGCTTTTAGATTGCTAGCGTTGACCACCTGAGTATTACCTGCACCATCGAGTAAATAGCCCCAAACAAATCCACTTTGCGTTGTTTGAAATTCTGATGGCTGTTCAGTCGACATAGGTATGAATTCGGACTTAAAAAAAAACGCCCCCGAGGGGGCGTATAAAGCATCCTTAACGGATTGGAGATTACGTATAAATTAGAACCAGATTTGACTACGCAACATGATCGCTCTGATCTTGTCGAGCGAAGTACCGGTGGCGACTAACACTGACGAGTCGTACTTAGTCTCAACAAAGTTCAACATAACGCGAACATTGTCGTTAACGAACCAGTTCAGACCGTAGGTCATCGAGGTCGCTTTAGTTGTCTTGCCACTGGCTGCTGTGAAGTCAGAACCATCGAAATCGCTCAGACGTACACCCACCTGCCACGCACCCAAACCACCGTTCGACGAGAACTTAGTATTTGGCTTGATCCAACCAAACGTACCGCCGCTGTTGCTGTAGTTGTGTGATTCGCCTGTGATGTTCCACAGTAGTTCGTTGTAATTCATTTTCACAGCATTCGTACCAGCATTAGTGCCAGTCATGTCCGTGTAGCTAATCTCGAAGAATTCACCCTGAGCCTTGTATGGACCATAAGCAATCGCGTATTCAATAGCTTGACGTGTACGTGTAGAACCGGCTGACGTTGCTTCTGTACCATTGAAGAAACCTGAATAAGCACGGCTTTCATCACGGGCACTGGCGTATGACGTTGCAGACTTGACACGACCGACGCTGTAACCCAAACCTAAGTGAGTAACGATGTCATCACGGCCCATCGCTGCTTTAGCCAAGTTAGCCGAAACACGGCCGACTAAGTCAGGACTATCATATATCGCACTCTTGTTAGCACGGCCACGTGAATAGGCCAAGCCGTAGTAAGTACCAGGCATTGGGCTACCGAATACCATAACACCTGTTTCTTTAGCAGGAATGTATTCGCCTTCGTTTTGGCTAGCGAAGCTACGCTCCATGAAGTCGATGTTGTTTGAACTTGTCAACTGCTCAAGACTGAAAGGCATCTTGAATTTACCAACACGCAGAATTGCTGCTGGATTAGCCGCGTAGTCAGCAAAAGCAATATCAATCGCGGTCACAGAGTCGGACATGCCATTGTCAGCCATACCGTAAGTACCTTGGATTTCATATTTGAAATCTTTATCGAGTTGTCCTCTTACACCCAAACGAGCACGACGGACGTCTAGCACATCTGTCAACGGGTCAGTCTTAGTCGTACCCGATGCAAAACCTGCGTCGTATCCGCGGTAGTCCATGTGCAAACGACCCATCAGTTGGATAGAATTTGCTCCATCAGCGGATTGAAGGCCTATGCCGTTTTTCATAACCTGACCAGCATCTTTGTTCTTGAGCAGGAACTCATTCGCTTTTGCTACGTCTTTGTCGATACGCTTTTCTTTGAATTCGCGGTTTTCAGCGGCTTCTTGCGTTGCTTTCATTTGCTGATCATAGTCAGCCTGCGAAATAACGCCTTTCTTGAGCAACAGGTCCATCATTGCTTTTACGTCGTCGGTGCTAGCAAATACCGGTGCTGACAGTGAAGCGCACAAAGCTGCTGCGGCCAAAGCGACCGATTTTGCAGTAAAGATTTTGTTATCAGATTTGATCATAAAAAATTCTCCAGTTAAAAATACAAGAAAATCCAAAGGAAGACGGCCTAGTGCCTTGCTTTTGATTCAACTTGGTGACGGATTATTAGGAGGAAATTTTTCAACTTGATGACATGCCGTCTAGACAGACTCATAATGCTTGCCTTAAGTGAAATATAGTGCCGCTCAGCAACACTGGTCTGTGATCAGCATTTCTTGTAATTAGGAAGTCACAATCGGGAAATATAATTGAATGTTGTTTTTGAATTTCATTGGAATTTCCTGAACATGCTGGCCGCCATTGATCTAGGCTCTAATAGTTTTCGCATGCACATCGGCCATTTTGATGGCGAACAGATTCGCATCCTGAACACCGCCCGCGAACCCGTGCGACTTGGTGCAGGGCTCGATAAACGAGGCAATCTCACCGTTCAAGCAATGCAGACGGCGCTTGCATGTCTTGGGCGCTTCTCTGAAATACTCCGCTCTGTTCCCCTATCCGCCGTTCGGGTGGTGGGCACTAACACGCTGCGCATAGCTAAAAACAAAGATGCATTCCTTGAACTTGCTGAAAAAGCAATCGGCTATCCCATTGAAATTATCTCAGGTGAAGAAGAAGGACGGCTGATTTACCTTGGAGTCTCGACCACACTCGATTTACCAGACGAACGACGATTAGTCGTTGATATCGGCGGCGGCTCTACCGAACTGGTGTTAGGTCAAGGCAGTCACATCGAAAGCGTTGAATCCTTCAGCGTTGGTACAGTCAATACGGCGTTAGAATTTTTTGGTAATGATCGCATTACAGAATCTACCTTTGCAGATGCCATCCTGAATGCGCGCAGTTATTTCGAAGATGGCATGGAGCCTTTTCACCCTAGGCTGTGGACTGTGTCATATGGTTCCTCCGGCACGATGCGAACCTTGGCAGAGCTAATACAAATGCACTCGCTTGGCGATGGTGGTTTGTCACTCAAAAGTTTACGTGCTTTGCGTGATCTTTTGATCGAATGTGGTCGCGTCAGCAAAACAGAACTCATAGGCATTAAACCCGAACGCAGCGCAGTGGTGCTGGGCGGGCTGCCGATTTTGCTAGGTCTGTGTCAAGAACTCGGCATGCGCGACATGCAACCGGTTGAAGCGGGTTTGCGCATGGGCGTGCTGTGGGATCTGCATTTACGTCGCAGCAGCAAAGATCGTCGTCGTGATTCAGTGCGTGAATTCGGCCGCCGCTTTGGTGTTAATGAAGCGCGTGGCGCAAGAGTAAAAGCCAATACACAACTACTGCATGTTCAACTTGAACCCGAAACAGATCATTACGATAGATTGCTTGCATGGGCAGCTCGCTTACATGAAGTGGGAATGGCGGTATCTCATAGCGGCTTTCACAAACATGGTGCCTACCTGACTCTGAATGCTGATCTACCTGGCTTCACAAAGCAGGAACAACACATTCTCAGCATCCTGGTGCTGTCACAAAAAGGTAACTTAAAAAAAGTTACTGAAGCCTTATCACTACCCGATCTGGCTAAGGCCATACTTTCATTAAGACTGGGTATTTTGTTTAGCCATTCGCGTATTGATTTGAGCGAAGAATTAGTCGGCGTCAAAATTCGTCACAAAATTGAAATTGATATTCATGCCACTATGCTGCGCAAGCATCCGACGCTCGCGCACTGGCTACAAAAAGAACAAGTCGCGTGGTCAGAGGTCGACTGGTCCATGGCAGTTCGGCAATACTGAACATCCCGCCTCGGCGCTTGGCAAAAATCCCCCGTAAACGTACCGTGGTTTCTGCCCTAAAAATTCATCATCGTTTAACATTCACGTGCTTTGATGTGCAATGTTAGTCAATACTATGCTCAGAAGCTTTTCATAACCCAAACCTCTACTGACTGCCCAATCATGCTGACCGATACAGAAAACGATTCAACTAATCCTGAGTTCAATCACATTCTTTCGGAACGCCTTTCACGGCGCAGTATGCTTAAAGGCTCATTCGGAGCGGCTGCAGCGCTATATTTTGGCGGTAGTAGCCTGTTGTTATCGGCGACAGGCGAAACACGGGCAGCCACTGGTGCATTGAAATTCAATTTTGCTGCCGTAAATAAAACACTCTCAGACAAAGTAACGCTGGCTCAGGGTTATTCCTACCGAATCATTTCAAGCACTGGTGATCCTCTCGCGGAGGGTATACCTGCTTATTCAAACAATGGCAGCGAGCGCGCTGAAAGTTTTAATAAACGTGTCGGTGATCATCACGATGGCATGCATTTTTTTGGCTTAGGTAAAAATGGACTTTGGAGTCCTTTGGCTTCAGATCGTGGTCTGCTTTGCGTAAACCATGAAAGTGTCACTGTCGGATTTCTTCATCCAACGGGTGCGACAATCGTTGATGAAAAACGTACCAATGACAATGAAGTTTTGAAAGAAATGCTTGCCATCGGTTTATCGATCGCTGAAGTAAAAAAAGTGGGGCAAAGCTACAAGCTGGTACAAAATTCGCGTTTCAATCGCCGCGTCACGTCGATGACCGACATAGAAATCACCGGCCCTGCAGCCCGTAGTTCTTTGATGATTACTAAGTATTCGGTTACGGGTACGCGTACCCGAGGCACTATCGGTAATTGTGCGAATGGTCATACGCCTTGGGGAACCTATCTCACTTGTGAAGAAAATTGGGCTTATTTTTTCCGCCGTCCAGCAACCGATGACAGCAAGCGCAGCGCGCGCGAGATGGCATCGTTAAAACGCTATGGCGTGAAGGGAAACAGTTTGTCACTGTGGGCAACCGTACAACCTGATACGGCTGACAATCGCTTTGGTCGTTGGGATGCCAGTATTAACGGACCATCAAGTGATGGTAGCGACGACTACCGCAACGCCCCGAACACCTTTGGCTGGGTGGTCGAAATTGATCCTTTCAATCCTGATTCAACACCCAAAAAACGTACTGCACTCGGCCGCTTTGCCCACGAAGGTGCTTGGCCTGGCTTGGTAATTGCAGGGCAACCGCTGGTTTGGTACATGGGCTGCGACTCGCGTCATGAGTACATTTATAAATATGTATCGAATGCCGTTTGGGATCCGGCTGATGCAAAACGTGGCGCGGCGGCAGGCGATAAATATTTAAATGACGGCACGCTGTATGTCGCACGCTTTAATGCCGATGGCAGCGGTGACTGGCTTGAATTAACCCATGGCCGCAATGGCCTCGACAGAGAAAATAGCTTTTACAGTTTTAGTGATCAAGCCGATGTGCTAATCAATGCGCGACTCGCCGCTGATGCACGCGGCGCAACCAAAATGGATAGACCTGAATGGGGTGCCGTTAATCCAAAAAATGGCGAAGTGTATATGACACTCACCTACAATCCATCTCGTGCTTTAGACAAAGTTGATGCAGCCAACCCTCGTTTTTATAACGATCCTAAAAAAGGTGTGGCACAAAAGGGCAATGCCAACGGACACATCATTCGCTGGGCAGAGCACGATGCCAAAGGTTCTGCCACCAAGTTTCAATGGGATGTATTTTTATTCGCAGCGCGCTCTAGCGCCGATCCCATCAATGTAAATATTTCCGGACTGACCGCCGATAATGATTTCTCTAGTCCCGATGGGCTATGGTTTGCACGCAGCGGTTTGCTATGGGTAGAAACCGATGATCACGCCTTCACCGATGCGAGTAATTGCATGCTACTCGCTGCGATCCCTGGAAAAGTAGGTGACGGTTCGACTAAGACCATCGTTAATTCGGATAATGGTCAACAAAGCACTGCCACCACTCACGTGGGGGCTACTCCCGGCGACGACCGTCTACGACGTTTTTTAGTCGGTCCGGTAGATTGTGAAATCACCGGTATTACAGAAACCCCCGACGGCCGCGCGCTGTTTGTAAACATTCAGCATCCGGGTGAAACCACCACAGGGAAGAATTTTAATATCGCTGATCCGACCACTTATCTAAGCCACTGGCCACAAGGCGGAACCGCTAGACCACGCTCAAGTACCATTGTGATTACGCGCGATGATGGTGGCCCCATCGGTGCTGATCTGGTCTGACATCGTTCGGTCACATAGCAAAGAGGGCGCAGAAAAATTCGTTCTTTGTAACAGAAACGAAACCTAATTGTCATTTGCCTGCAGTATTGCATCGTTACTCTTGCGACATGAAAACAAGAAGGAGCGACGATGCGCATGATGAACGTCGGGGCTGACTCCAGTACGAGCTTCCCCAAACTCAGCCTCAGTCTAGCTAGCACTCATGAAGACGTAAGAGAAGTTCAACGCCTTCGCTACAAAGTATTTGTTGAGGCAATGGGTCTTGAATCTCTCAAGAACCACGAAGGCATAGAACGCGATGAATTTGATGACGTCTGTGACCATCTCATCGTCCGTGACACCCGCACTCTAGAAGTTGTTGGTACCTACCGCGTACTATCACCCCGCGTACTTTCTCAGACCGGTGGTTTCTACTCCGAACAAGAATTTGATCTGGTACGGTTAGCCAATCTGCGTCCGCGCATCATGGAAGCTGGACGCGCTTGCATTCATCCAGACTACCGCAGTGGTGGCGTCATCATGATGTTGTGGGCAGGTCTTGCTGCATGCATGCAGCGCGAACAAGCCGAATACTTAATTGGTTGCGCTAGTGTCAGCCTGGCTGACGGTGGACACACTATCAATGCGCTGTACCGCAAACTCGCAGCAGAGCATTTGTCGCCGCCTGAGTATCGCGTTAGCCCACGTCTGCCCTTCCCTTTGCATGATGATCCTTTACCTGAAGGGCTGCAGGTGCCCGCATTAATTAAAGGCTATCTGCGCAGTGGTGCGTGGATTTGTGGTGAGCCTGCATGGGATCCCGATTTTCATAGCGCGGATTTATTCATGATGTTGCCACTTTCGCGTCTCGATAGCCGCTACGCAAGACACTACTTAAAAGAAGCGGAGCCGGCATGAATGCCCCCGATAACAGACACTTCGACAATATCTCTAAATCCCTCCTCAAAAAACCTAAACCACTGCGCTTTCGAACCATCTGGATTTCTGATGTCCACCTCGGAACCAGTGGCTGCCAAGCAAAGCGTCTGCTGGAATTCCTTAAAGCCACCGAATCTGACAAGCTGTACTTAGTTGGCGACATCGTCGACGGCTGGCAACTCAAGCGTCGTTGGTACTGGCATCAAACTCACAATGACGTGGTTCAGTTGGTGATGAAAAAAGCCAAGAAAGGTACGAAAGTTATTTTTGTACCCGGTAATCATGACGAAGTCGTCAAACAGTTCATTGGTTTGAATTTCGGCGGTATTAAAATTCGTGATGAACATGTGCACGTCACTGCAAATGGTAAACGTATGCTGGTACTGCACGGCGATCGCTTTGATGGTGTGATTGCTTGCGCTAAATGGTTAGCCTATGTGGGTGATTCGCTATACACGATGATTTTGAAATTTAATCAAATCTTTAATGTGTGGCGCGCACGCGTTGGCCTTCCTTATTGGTCGCTGTCTCAATATCTGAAATTAAAAGTTAAAAATGCAGTCAGCTACATCACCTCATTTGAAGATGCGCTGGCAGCGGAGGCGCGTAAACAAAATTTAGATGGCGTTATCTGCGGTCACATACACAAAGCAGAGATACGTGATATCGACGGCATTCTGTATTGTAATGATGGCGATTGGGTAGAGAGCCTCACAGCTTTGGTCGAAGATGAAGTCGGTGAACTTCATTTGGTTGATTGGCATGAAATCATGTTGCGCTGGGAGCAGCGTCAATTTGCCAAAAAAGAGCCTGTTATCAATCCCGTCCCTGCCTGATAGTGTCGACTGCCGTAGAACCAGCGATTTCAATAGACGTAGAGGGTATGAAGTTACCATCACCATCCTCTAAAGACATTACGCTCCCCACTAAAAAGCGCTTACTCGTCATTTCCGTTTCGGCTGGCAGCGGCCACATACGTGCCGCTCAGGGAATCGAAGCCCATGCCCACATTGATTTTCCTGAATGGGCTGTGCTCCACCGAGATTTGATGCAGCTCGTTCCTGCCTACTTTAGAAAAATCTATACCGATCTGTACATCAAAATTGCGGGCGGATTACCTGAGGCCTGGGGCTGGTTATATCGAAAAACTGATCATGAACCCACAGGCAGCTTGACGGAGCGTTGTCGTCGCAGCTTACAACGCCTGTCAGCACAAAAGCTATTTACAGAGATCGCTGATTACAAACCAGATGCCATCGTTTGCACTCACTTTCTGCCTGCTGAACTACTAGCAGATGCTGTTTTACAAAAACGTCTAGCGTGTCCCGTATGGGTGATGGTGACGGACTTCGATCTGCATCAGATGTGGGTGCATGATGGTATTGCTGGCTATTTCGTCGCTAACGAAGAAATCTCCTTTCGCTTAGAAAGTAGCGGCGTTCCCAAATCACACATTGTCGTGACAGGGATTCCTGTGATGCCTGAATTTGTTAACCGACCCGAACGTGATGTGTGTGCAGCAAAGCTTGGTTTACATTCTGCACATAAAACACTGCTCATCATGGGCGGCGGCGCTGGGTTAGGCATCAACTGCCATTTGGTTAATTCTTTATTGAGTTTGCAAGCAGATGTACAAATTATCGTCATGGCGGGAAAAAATAAATTACTGCTGGATGAATTGCTGACGTTGTCCGCACAGTGGCCAGGCCGACTCGTAGCCATGGGCTATACCGACAAAGTACCTGAGCTGATGGCCTGTGCAGATTTGGTGATCACCAAGCCCGGCGGTTTGAGTACTTCAGAGTGCTTGGTCATGGGTCTGCCGATGGTGTTGATTAACCCTATTCCTGGCCAAGAAGAGCGCAATGCTAGCTACCTTTTGCAAGAGGGTGTCGCTCAACGTGCTGATGATGTAGCGACCCTGTTGTATCGCTTAACACAGTTATTGGCTAAACCCGAAAAACTCGAGACTATGAAGAAACACGCTTCCGCACTTGGCCGATCAGGCGCTGCTAGCACTTTACTCAATCACATAGAAAAAAATCTAGTGAGTCAAACCGTATGACGAATGCTCAGTTGCTATCGATGACACACACTATATTGAGTGTGTTTTTACTTGGATTTTTCTTTGCAAAACTAGAAATTGCGATTGAAGGTGATGCTGGCTGGGCTGCAAACCTTCCTACCTGGCGTATCGAAGGGCATTGGTTACTGGATATTTTTTGGGGTGGCCGTGAAATGACGGGCTACCACGCCTGGGCTTTTTCCATCATCGCTTTATTTTTTCATTTTCCATTGGTGTTTAGTGGCGATTATTCTTGGCAAGCCGAGATCCGCGCATTAGCCAGCATCATGCTGTTTTGGGTAAGCGAAGATTTTTTGTGGTTTGTGCTTAATCCCGCGTTTGGATTTAAGCGCTTCGAGAAAACGCATGCCAATTGGCATAAGAATTGGGTAGCCGGTGCACCGATTGAATATTGGATTTTTACACCGCTGGGTTTTGGGCTGATGTATCTATCTTATGCAGCAAGCCACTAAAATCAATAGTCACTCAATCAAAGCGCTATCAATCAAAGAAAAATTCCGGACTCATTACTGCTTTTAGAAATATCTCGTTCCCATCGTCGCGCTGACGATGGGATATCCACCAAGCGTTTGATTTTTTTATTGTCCAGTACTGTTCCTCACCGGTCAGTAACAGCGAAGCTACCTCACCGAGCCAAGGCTGATGTCCTACTACCATCACTGGAATTTTTGACTCAGGCCAACCCACCGCATTAATCACGTCCGCCGCACTGGCCATGGGGCCAATCTCTGGAACGATTTTATATTTGCGACCTAAAGCGTCTACGGTCTGAATTGTTCGGGAAGTGGGGCTAGATAAAATTTTGCAGCCGCTAGGTAATGTTCGATCTAACCAGGCCCCCATCCGTTGAGCCTGCTTGCGTCCCTGTTGCGTCAGCTCGCGCCCCTCATCGGGTTCACCCGCTTCGGCTTGCGCATGACGCCAGAGAATCAAATCCATTTATCCACCCAAGGTGTTCATCAAATGTTGTTGTACGCTGAATTCTGCCTGAACTGTTCGCGACTTGCGCCTATGATAAACCCCATCCGAGTCGAGCTCCCACGAATTTTTATTGTCTTTAAGATAAGGTAGCAGACCCTCTTGCAGTACACGTTTTTTCAGTTGTGGATCCAGCACAGGAAAAGCAATCTCTATGCGCCTGAAAAGATTACGGTTCATCCAATCTGCACTGGAAAGATAGACGTCATTAGCGCCTTCATTATGGAAGTTGAAAATGCGGCTGTGTTCCAAAAATCTTCCAACAATGGAGCGAACATGAATGTTCTCAGACATCCCGGGAACTCCCGGGCGAAGCGAACATGCTCCCCTAACGATGAGTTCGATATTTACGCCCGCTTGCGAAGCTTCGTATAGCGCCTCAATAATCGATTCGTCCACTAGCGAATTCATCTTTGCAGTAATCTGACCCACACCCCCCTCTTTCGCAATTCGAGTCTCGTTGCGTATTGCCTTAACTAACTCACGCTGCAATTCAAACGGTGCTATCCACAAGTGCTGCAGTTTTCGTGGTTTCGCCAAACTGGTCAGGCTAATAAATACTTCATTTACATCTTTGGCAAGCGCCGCGTTGGCAGTTAATAAACCAAAGTCTGTATAAAACTTGGTGGTGGTGGGATGGTAATTGCCTGTTCCCATATGGGCATAAAAACGTAACTTACCGGATTCGCGGCGTATCACTAAGGCCATCTTGGCGTGCGTCTTCAGGCCCACCACGCCATACACGACTTGTGCACCAGCCCTCTCCAAACGATCGGCCCAATTGATATTCGCTTCTTCGTCGAAGCGTGCCATCAATTCCACAACGACCGTTACTTCTTTACCGTTGTGAGCCGCCATGATTAGCGCTTCCATCAACTCCGAATTCATACCCGTGCGATAAATCGTTTGCTTTACCGCGACAACCTGTGGGTCTTGTGCCGCTGTACGAATGAAATCAATAACGGGTTGAAATGATTGAAAGGGATGATGAAGAAGAATATCTTTTTGAGCGATAGCACCAAATAGATCGCCATCAGCCAACGTCACAGAAAGCTTGGGAGTAAATGGAGCAAAACGCCATTCTGGTCGTGAGGCATAGTCGACTAGCTCATTAAGTCGAACCATATTCACCGGGCCATTGACACGATACAGAAACTCGGGCGCGATATTAAACTGATTTAATAAAAAATCAGCAAGGTTAGCTGGGCAATTTTCTGCGACCTCAAGACGGACAGCAAAACCAAAATGCCGAGTCTGGAGCTCGCCTTTCAGGGCCTGCCGTAAGTTTTTTACTTCTTCTTCGTCGACCCACAAATCACTGTCACGCGTGACACGAAATTGTGAGTAACTTTTAACTTCTCGGCCTGGAAAAAGATCTTCTATGTGGGCATGAATAACGGACGACAAAAGACAAAATGCGTTACCGTCACCAGAAATTTTTTCAGGTAATTGAATAATTCGCGGAAGTACACGCGGAGCCTTAATCACGGCAATCGATGTGCCTCGTCCGTAAGCGTCTTTGCCATTCAGTTCAACAATAAAATTAAGACTTTTGTTGACGATTTGCGGAAACGGATGCGATGGATCCAGCACAATAGGCGTGAGAATAGGTCTGACTTCTCGCTCAAAATACTCTTTAACCCACGCACGCTGCTCTTCGCTTCGGTCAACATGGCGAACCAAATTAATACC
>JAIPCX010000032.1 GCA_021737945.1 Polynucleobacter sp. | reverse complement strand
AGTCCTCAAGACGCAACAGCGTGCGAATACGCTCATTGAATGGGTATTCGTAGACGATCAAGGCAGCGTTCCTCGCGAGCAGTTCATAAGTGAATAACGTAATTCTGACCGAAGCGCTCCGAAAAGACAAACATCCTGCCGCTAATTGTTACGATTTTTGTGATTGAGGCTGCGATTGTTTTTCACGAGCCAGCTTGAGATAGCTCTGATGAAGCCGCTCAACCTCAGTACGCAGCGCTTCCAGTGACGTTTCGTTGACTACGACATCGTTTGCCGCCGCCAGTCGTTGAGTGCGGCTGACCTGAGTGGCCATAATGGCCTGCACTTGTGCGGCAGTGAGGTTGTTGCGGCGAGTTACTCGCTCAATCTGCAGAGTTTCGCTGCAATCGACTACCAAAATGCGGTCGACGCGGTCTTTCCAACGGGTGGACTCAACCAGCAAAGGCACGACGAAAATCACATACAGGCCATTCGCCTGCTTGGCTTCGGCCAGAGTTTTTTGGGCAATCAAAGGATGCAGCACCGATTCCAGTTGTCTTCGTGCTGCTTGATCTGAAAACACCAGTTCGCGCATCGCAGTACGATCTAAAGCACCATCGGGCGTTAAATATTTACTACCAAAAAGCGTCGCTATCTCTGGTATTGCCGCGCCGCCCGCAGCAGTGAGTGAGTGGGAAATAGCATCCGTATCAATGATGCTGGCCCCTAGCTCACCTAGCAAAGTCGCGACGGCGGATTTGCCGCTACCAATACCGCCGGTCAGTCCCACAGAAAATTGTGTAAATTTTTCGGTCATCGTGACGCTATAGTGGGGTGAACTTTCAGAACGGCGCAAGCCAGGTATTGATAATGGGTTGGCCGATTAAGAGAGCGAGCAAGCCGGCGGTGGCCAAAAAAGGCCCAAAGGGGATAGGGCTATCTCGGTGATGGCGCTTGAGTGCAATCATTAATAATCCCACTGTCCCCCCAACCACCGAGGAAAACAGCACAATCAAGGGTAGCATCATCCAACCCATCCAAGCACCCAGCGCAGCTAGCAGCTTGAAGTCGCCATAACCGATGCCTTCTTTGCCGGTCACTGCAAAAAACATCCAATATACCGACCACAGAAAAACATAACCCGCTGCCGCGCCTATCACCGCGTCGCGCAAGGGCACGAAGGTTCCGTCGAGGTTGATCAATAAACCCAGCCACATCAGGGGTAGCGTTAATTCATCGGGCAGTAATTGCGTATCTAAATCAATGAAGCTCATGACAATGAGCAGCCAAAGAAAAATCAGCGCACTGAGTCCCGCTATTGCGCTACCCAAGTACCAAATAACGAGTGCAGACAGAGCTGCCGTTATCAGCTCAACTGTAGGGTAACGCCATGACACACTGGCCTTGCAATAGCGGCAGCGTGCTTTGAGCAAGGCAAAGCTCAAAAGAGGGATGTTGTCAGCTAGCGATAACTTATGAGCGCAGCTGGTACAGGCTGACCTCGGGGTGATTAAGTTATAGCGCTCGGTGTGCGTTGGTGGTTGATCGTTTTCCAACGCAAGATAATTTTCTGACTCGCGCTGCATCATGATGGGAATGCGATAGATCGCTACATTCAGAAAGCTGCCCATCATCAAACCAATAACAGACCAGCACAGTGTGGCGGTGATATCGGCAGGTGGTGTCGCCCAAAAGACTGAAAAGGAATCGATCATTTTTTTATACCCCTCGTTACACCACAGAGCCTAGTTTAAAGATAGGAAGATACATAGCGATCACTAGTCCACCTATCAATCCACCCAGTATGACCATGATGATAGGCTCCATCAAGGAAGAAAGTGACGCTACCGCCGCATCGACTTCGTCTTCATAAAACTCAGCTACCTTACTCAACATTTGGTCGAGTGCGCCAGACTCTTCGCCAATAGACACCATTTGAGTGACCATAGCTGGAAAAATCTGAGTAGTTTGCATAGCCATAGTCAGACTGGTGCCGCTTTTAACTGAGGCGCTGATGCGTCGCGTTGCATCGATATACACCACATTACCTGAAGCTCCACCTACCGATTCGAGTGATTCTACCAAGGGCACTCCGGCAGAAAACATCGTTGAGAGTGTTCGCGTCCAGCGTGCAATCACCGCCTTGCGCACGATTTCTCCAAACAGAGGTAAGCGCAGCATGAGTTTATCGGTGCTGGCGCGCAACGATGCAGAGCGTTTCCAGGTACGTACTAATAACATCGAGCCTAGCGATAAGCTACCAATAATGAGATACCAGTACTGAACAAAACGATCAGAGAGCCAAATAACCATTTGTGTAGGCAAGGGCAGCTCAGCACCAAAACTTTCGAATACATTTTTAAATGCTGGCACTACCCAAATCATGATCGCGGCAGTTACGAGAAATGCCACCACTAAAATCGCTGCCGGATAAAACATCGCTGCGCGGATTTTCCCTTTTATCGCTACCGTTTTTTCTTTGTACGTAGCGAGTCGCGATAACACTTCTTCCAAGATGCCCGCCTGTTCTCCTGCACTCACTAGATTACAAAATAGCGCATCAAAGTACGCGGGATAGCGGCGCAGTGACTGTGACAAACTCGAGCCGGTTTCAACTTGTGTACGCACATCCCAAAGTAAGCGCGATACAGCAGGGTTGCCATGACCGCGTGCCACGATATCAAATGCTTGTAGTAGCGGCACGCCAGCTCTGAGCATCGTTGCGAGTTGACGCGCAAATATAGCGATATCTTTTTCAGTGATTTTACGTTGTCTTAACGAGGCTTTTTTCTTGACAGTGATATCCGTTAAGCCTTGGCGACGCAGCGTTACATTGACACGCTCAGCGCCAGTCGCGCGCATTTCACCTTGCACCAATCGACCCGCTTTATCTTTACCTTCCCATATAAAAACTAATTCACTCGTATTGCTAGTCTGAGCAGAACTGGATGGCGTCATCAGAATCTCCCGAGTTGGCGATGCCCCTTGTGATGAGCAAGGCGATCAATGATTGGTACAGCTGATAATTTCTTCGAGGGTGGTGTAGCCTTGCTTCACTTTTAAAAGTCCCGCTTCTCTCAGGGTGCGTACGCCTTCACGCCGCGCCTGCGCTTCGATTTCCAGTGCCGTGCCATGCGCCAGAATGATGCTTTCTATCGCCTCAGTAATCGGCATCACTTGATACACACCGACTCGACCTTTGTAACCACTGCCGCCACAAAGCTCACAACCGACCGCACGATATAAAGGCGAGCCATCGAGTTGAGATTCATGAAAGCCCGCATTCAGCAGCATGTCGAGCGGAACATCGATCGGTTGTTTGCAGCTACATAAGCGACGTGCCAGCCGTTGTGCTGTGATGAGATTGACCGCTGCCGCTATGTTGAAAGCAGCTACACCCATATTGAGTAATCGCGTAAGTGTTGAGGGTGCGTCGTTCGTGTGCAGAGTCGAAAGCACCATGTGGCCCGTCTGCGCTGCTTTGATAGCGATATCAGCGGTTTCTAAATCGCGAATTTCCCCCACCATGATGACGTCCGGGTCTTGTCGCAAAAAAGCCCGCAGCGCGACTGGGAAAGTCAAACCTGCACGATCGTTAATGTTGACTTGATTAACACCGGGTAGATTAATTTCGGCAGGGTCTTCAGCCGTTGCAATGTTGATGCCCGGCTTATTTAAAATATTCAGGCAGGTATACAGCGAGACAGTTTTACCCGAGCCAGTTGGGCCCGTAACTAACACCATGCCGTAGGGGCGTTGTATAGCTTCTAGCAGCAGATTTTTTTGATCCGGTTCGTAGCCAAGAGCATCGATGCCTAATTGAGCCTGGCTGCCATCAAGTATACGCATGACAATTTTTTCGCCAAACAGCGTAGGGAGCGTCGATACACGAAAATCAATGCTGCGTGTTCCCGATACTTGTAGCTTCATGCGTCCATCTTGAGGGACGCGTTTTTCCGATATATCGAGTCGCGAAATGACTTTAATGCGAGAGGCTAATTTTTCTTTGATGGCGAGGGGAGGCTGCGCGATATCGCGCAATACACCATCGACGCGAAAGCGGATTCGATAAAATTTTTCAAATGGTTCGAAGTGCAGATCAGATGCGCGCACATTGATAGCGTCAGTCAAAATCTTTTGTAGAAATCGCACTACGGGTGCGTCATCGATTTCACTTGCACCAGAGTCTGATTCTCCGATGCCATCATCTTCATTAATGAGTGAGACATTTTCAAAATCATCGCCAATTAAGTCAGACAGATTTTGTTCAGCACTTTGCGAAAGCTGCCGTATCAACTCCATTAACTGTGGATGGAGTACAACCACGGGTTCCACAGGTAATCCGGTTTGAAATTTAATTTGGTCAATAACTTGTTGTTGCGTTGGGTCAGCCATACCCAAGGAAATTTTATCGCCACGACGCGATAGAACAATCACGCGTTGACTGGCTATCAGTTTTTGATCAATCAATTTTTGTGGCAGAGCGGCGATATCGACCGCAGAAACATCTAATAGTGGATAGCCAAATGTTTTGGAACAAAATTCGCCTAAGCCTTCTGGGCTGAGTGCGCCACTTTTAATTAAGGCATCAACAAAAGGAATTTTTTCTGTAGTGCTGGTTCGTTGTATCGCGTCTAGCTGATCATCATTAACTACGTTGGCATGCAACAGCACTCGCGCGAGACCTGATGAGCTTCCAACATTGGGAAATCCGGGAGGGATAATGGTTGACATAAAAACCCTATCGACAAACTATCTGAGTAACGCCCGCATCATGCGCGAGTGCAGGCGCAGATGGTTGAGGTCGGTGATGTCAGAAGACGACTAGGGTCGAGAGTCGCAGATGAGCGACTTAGCTGATGCGAGGCTACAACAGGCTAGTGATTTGTAGCGTGAGACGAATTCACAAAAATCTACGGTCGATACAGCTTGACCATGCGTATGGTGTGCTCTTGTACTTGCACAATTTCAATAACAATACCGGTGATTTTTAGGCTGACGCTGGCTTCGGGTATGTCTTGCAGTATTTCCAGCAGCAGACCGTTCAGCGTTTTTGGCCCGTCGATGGGCAGATCTAGGTGGAGACGTTTGTTGACCTCACGCAGTGATGTACTGCCTTCGAGCAGGCATTCGCCTTGTTTGTCCCAACCGAACTGATCGCCGCGAGTGGCGCCAGGGGTAGAGGTGGTGAATTCACCCACCATTTCTTCGATGATGTCATCGAGAGTGACCAGACCTTGTACTTCGCCGTATTCATCCACAATGATGCCTAGGCGTTCGTAATTTTCTTGAAAATACTGAAGTTGAGTAAACAGATTCGTCTCAGCGGGTATGAAATACGGCGGCGTTAGTAATTCACGAAAATGTTCAACCGTGAGTTCATCTTCTTGATTGAGCAAAGCCATCGCTTTGCGTACATGCAGTATGCCAACGACATGATTAATTTCACCCTCAAACACCAGAAGCTTGTTGTGATAACAGGTGGTGAGCTGATGCTTGATCTCTGCGACGGGTACAGCCAAATTTAATGCTTCAATTTGCGCACGCGGTGTCATGACATCTTCAACAGTGACCGATTCCAAGCCAAATAAATTCAATAAAATACTTTTGTGCTTAACGGGGATGAAGTTACCACCTTCTAAAACCATGGAACGTAGTTCTTCAGGCGATAGACGCTGATCACGCACATCGACACCGGTGCGCAGGCGCATTAAATACAAAAGGCCACGTACAAATAAATTCACAAACCAGATGACGGGGCGCGCTAATAGTATGAGTGGCTTAATGATCAGAGACGCCGGTAGCGCGATTCGTTCGGGATACGTAGCGCCAATCACTTTAGGTGTGATCTCTGCAAAGACAATCAGAAAAAATGCCACTACGGCTGTGGCTACAGTAAGCACTTCTTGATTGTTACCAAAAGCAGAAATAGCAATCGATGTCACTAACGCGGTGATCAATGCATTCAGCAGCGTATTGGCGATGAGTATGAGCGACAACATGCGATCGGTATGATCGAGCAACCAGAGTGTCGTTATTGCTAGCCGCGATCCGCGGCGTGCAAGATGCTTGATTCGATGTCGATTCAGCGACAGCAGTGCTGTTTCAGAAATCGCAAAAAAAGCAGAAATAAACGTCAGTGCAAGTAGGGCTGACAGTTGCACCCAGAAGGGCACGGAGTCCATGATTCACCGTTGGATAAGAAGCGCCGAGAAGGCGGGAAAATTCGAAACGTAGTATAGCGCACGGCGGATGGGTTGCTAGTAATGGTGATCTCATCGTGGTTTTAACAGACTTTAGGCCAAATTGTTAGAATGATCCTAAGTTTTAATCCACCAATATAATTTTGCTACGTATGCAGGCAATCCATTCGACAATTTTCCAATCAGTGATGGCCGTGTGTTTGCTTGTGCCACTGGCTGCTTGTGAAAAAAAACAGACAACAGTGTCAGTTAATGCACCTGCTACAGCTGCCGCATTGGGTAAAGTAATTTTTCATGATGCGTCATTGTCTGCTTCAGGCGTAATGTCGTGCGCTAGTTGTCACTCGCCCGACCATGCGCATGCACAACCGAATGCATTGTCTGTGCAATTTGGGGGTGTCGCGATGGATCAGCCAGGTACGCGAGCTGTCCCATCACTGCGTTATATGCAAAAAACTCCGCCGTTTAGTTTTGATAGCGAAGGAACGCCGTCAGGTGGCTTTAACCATGACGGCAGTGCCGAAACGCTTGCGATCCAAGTTGAGCGTCCATTGTTGGCCGCAAATGAAATGGCAAACGGTACACGCGCTAATGTGATTGAAAAAATTCGGCTGTCTCAGTACGCGCCAGCATTTAGAAAATTATATGGCGAGCACAGCCTTGATCACGTTGACACCGCGTTTATGCATCTGAGTAACGCTCTGCAGGAATATCAATTGCAGGCTGATGAATTTCATCCGTTTAATTCTAAGTACGATTTTTATTTGGCAGGTAAGGCCGAACTTTCGCCTGCTGAGATGCGTGGCTTGCGGCTGTTTAATGAAGAAAAGCGTGCCAACTGTGCGGCTTGTCACCCCAGTGAAAAAGGGGACGATGGTAGTTCGCCGTTGTTTACCGACTTTACGTACGACGCGTTGGGGGTTGCACGGAACCAGACCATTGCAGCGAATGCAGATAGTTCGCGGTTCGATCTTGGTTTGTGCCAATCGGGTCGTCAGGGCAAGGCTGCCGATACTGCCTCGTGCGGAAAATTCAAAGTTCCTACGCTGCGTAATGTCGGTACGCGTCAGGTTTTTTTCCACAATGGCCAAATTAAGACTCTGCGTGAGGCGGTGGCTTTTTATGTCACACGCGACACCCATCCTCAGTCGTGGTACCCAGTCGTGCAGGGCAAAGTACAAAAATTCAACGATCTACCTAAGCCATATCACAAAAATGTGAATGTGCAAGAGTCACCGTATGACCGTAAGCTCGGGCAAAAGCCGGCTTTATCGGATCAAGAAATTGATGATGTCGTGGCATTCCTTCATACACTGACGGATGGTTACAGCGCGAGCCAGAAAACAAAATGAAGTCTAGCGCTTGATTGCATAGCGATAGGTGACAGTGGTGGCGCAGCAAGTCGAGTTACACTCATCCTGCGAGAACCCACGAACCCACGAACTCACACCATGCCTAACTGGAGTTATCTGATAGCCCGCTTGATTAGCGCTGTGGGCTCCTGGCTTGATGCCAGCAATTTACGAAATCGTGTCTATGCGCTCGAGCAGCAAAATGAGCTGTTGCGTGTGGCCTTGGATGATATTGCACGCATGGATCCAGAGGGTCGCATCGGCTGGTACGCACAGCAAGCAATCGAGCGCGCCGACTCACGAGAATGATTGCACGTAATTTGTTACGGCATGCGGTTGAGTATACGGCAGCGTTGAATATCACAAGCCGTTGGTAGTGTTGAACGATATTCAGGATATAGCTTTAGCTGACTAGGATCGCGCGCATAGCATTGACCACCCTTGCCATCATTGTAGTAAGACAAAACATCCACGCAGCGCCGCGAGTGCGCCAGCATCCCGTAAAAATGCCCCATTTCATGTGCTAAAACCATTTGCAATGTTTCGAGTGCGTTGTGAGCAGGATTTCGTTGATTCAGTAAGTTAAAAGCCTGCACTCCCAATGACAATTGATTTTGCGAGAGATTAGCCAGCCCAAAATGTCCACCGCTGCCGCTCGCATCCCATTGGACAACGATGATGCCTTTGGTGTTTTCAACTTTTCCTTGCCATAGCGTGACTTGCGCTGGAATGCCGCACTTAGACCATTCGGCCGATGCGCGTGCCAGAAGATTCATTACCTGATGTTCTTGAAACCAGGGCGGTGCACCGCTGTGCTTGTAAAAAAAAATAAGTGAGGACGCAGAGGTAGGGCGATCTTGTCCATCGCCCCACGTAACTAATTCAGCTTCAGTGCATTGAGCGATTTCTTGATTGCGCGTACCCGCATTGGCCAGTACTGCGCTGGATAAGGTAATGATCAGCAGACCGATCAGACGCTCAATGATGGTCTGTTTCATAAAGAATTTTGTAGATAAGGTCGTGGCAATGCTCAGGGAAGATTCACAACAGTGATTTCGTAAGCACCCCGATGGAGTTCAGGTAGCTTCCAACGCGGGCGTATCGTTTCCGGTAGCTGCTTCTGAGGTTTCAGCTTCCGCGGCGGCCTCATGAGAACTTGCGTCTGCAGGCGTGGCTTCATCGACGGGCACTTCTGCCAATGTCGCGTCTTGCAATGAACCCAAGCTGCGACCTAATAAGGCGTGCGCTGTTTTCTGGCCTAGCTCTGTTAGTGCGAGCACACCGCCACCCGGGCGAATGATGCCCATGGTGATGAGTTTGTCGAGTTGCGGACGGTGACGACCGACGTCGTTCAGCACCTTTTGGCTGCTGACTAGCGTGATCATTAAATCGATGTCTTCTACGGATAGCACACGCATAATGCACCTCCTGCCTTTATCAACTTGCTATGTAGTTGGTTTGTGTTCACAACAAGAGACTAGCTCATTACAGCGGCGTGGGTAAAGCCCAGCGGGCTTAAACAGTGAAAAGAGGGTTAGATAATTTGCTAATTAAATAACTTACTTGTTTGAGCCTGGGTACTACGTCCATTTTAAGTAAAGCCGGCGCTATTTGCATTAGTGCGCATGTGGCAAAAAATGTCGACATCTCCAGTTTTTAAGTGGGTCATGGCTAGTTCGTTTCGAGCACGAACTTTCTCATCTCCACATTTTGGAGAGTAAAAATCACTGTGCTCGCTTAAGATCACGGTAGAAATTTTCATGCGGCCCAACCATAAGAAGCTTGAGATTGCTTTCGTCAAGTATTCGATAGGCTACTAAACAAAGCAGCCCGCCCATTCGAAATTTGTACACTTGGATTCCGGCCAAATCACCGACTTTAATTTCACCAATCTGTGGATCACTCAAAATAGCTCGTACGGCTTCGTCATGTGCGGCTTTTTGCTAAGGATGAAGTTTTTTGACAGTGCGTTCAATGGTGGGGGTGACGAGTATGCGCATCAGTCGAACTGGTACTCACCCACGGGTTCTTCTTGGTCTGCGATTAGGATGTCGCGTATCAGACTAAACGAGAGGTCTGGGTTGTCTGCAGCGATTTTACCAATACGAGACCAATACTCAATTTGCTTTGGAACAGAGCGATGTTCGATGCTGGCGTAGAGCTTGGCGCTATCTACCAAATACTCAGAAAGTTTAACGTTGACTGCCATAGTTAACCTCCATTGAAAGGTTCCATTATGGCCCTATTTGGACCGAAATAAACCCTTAATTAGCTGGCTGACCTCAGTCCTCAGGCCACAAAGTCAATTCCGGCTCAGTTAATAGGAGCATCAAAGACATTCACCTTCTTATGATTTGAGGGCAGCAATAATGGACTTGGTAATGCGGGCTGACGCCACCTGCTTGCCTTCAACATAAGCGCTAACTTCAATAAAAGCCAGCGTCCTTCCGGAGCGCACTACGTGTGCTTCGAGATCACAGCGGGCCCCGGTTGGAACCGGCCGCATCAGAGAAACATGCAAGTCATGAGTAACGGCATGCTGAGTCTCTTGCAGCAAAGGTGCTAAGGCAAGAAAGGCGGCCACTTCAAACAGAACGGATAGCGCACCTCCGTGTAGTTGTCCATCAAATGTCGCAAGTTCAGGAGTGCTCTGAAAATGCGATTTAGCAATGCCGTCGACGCTGCCGTCAAAAACAATCCCTAAATGGCGATTCAGTGGAATATCTAAAACGTCGCGTTGACGGGGCAGTAAGTGCTGTGTGCTGGACATAAGATCGTAATCAAGTTGATAGCTAATGATTTGGCTGCTAAAGAGGGCTGTGAAAGTCTGAATAAAGTATGAAGTTAATTACTTATAAAACTTCGCTAATCTCAATTAAATTGTTATCTGGATCCCGTAGGTAAACAGAATTAATTTTCGACGTGGCGCCGGTGCGAATTACGGGCCCCTCAATAATAGGCCACCGTTCTTTTTGTAAATTTGCGATCACGTCTTTCAATGGGCGATCAGCGATGAAGCAAAGATCTAAAGAACCAGGCGTAGGTAAATCGGCCTTGGGTTCAAATTCTTTGCCTTTGATGTGCAGATTGATTTTTTGATTTCCAAATTTAAATGATTTGCGTTCTTCAGCAGGCTCACCTGCAAAAAACGACTCAAGTTGCATGCCCAATACGCGCGTGTAGAAATTGATGCAGTCTTGTTCATTGGCTGTGGTCAGTACAAGATGGTCTAGATGATCAATCATGTGGATGTCGCAATCAAAGAAAGTGATACCTATTATAAAGAGACTTTCCGGTGCGATAGATTGACATTGATTCGCATGGAAAAATACGCATGGATTCGAAGGGCCGTGGCCGCTAATGCTACGCTGTATTTTATTGATGCTGATGGCGACTTGGAAACTGCACGGCTGTTTAGTAAACGCGTCAGGGATCCTTAGCTCGCCTTTAATAAAAATATATAGAAAAAGGGAAGCATGCCTTTGATGGGCAAACTTCCCTTAATCGCAGCATCACAAAGACATGATGCTGTGGGCAATGAATTTTAATCAGCAGGACTTATTTGCCACCCTTGGGTGCGCGCCCACCACTCTTAATACATTCTTCCATCGTTTTAAACTCAGTAAAGTTTTTAGTCTGCTTGTAAGAGGGGCTAGATTTATCGTGGCAAATCGATGTATTTGATTTTTTAACTGCGGGCTCTTCAGCAGCTGCTGGAGTGGCAGCTTTTGTAGGCGCAGCCGCTGGAGCAGTGGTTGTCGCAGGTGCGGGAGCGGCCGCAGCAGGCGCAGCAGCTTTAGCATCGGCTGGTTTAGGGTCAGCCGCAAAACTAGAGCCGCATGCTAAGCACAAAGACATCAGAGCAAAAAGGTAAGTGATTTTATTCATGAGTATTTTTACAATAGGTGAATGGAAAAGTGTGGTTAAAGCGTTATAGATTGTATTCCAACTTATTCTTCCAACAGACTTCGTAACATCCATGCTGTTTTTTCATGCACATCGATACGCTGAGTCAGCACATCGGCTGTAGGCTGATCATTAGCGCCATCGACTAAAGGAAATAATTTTCTGGCAGTTCGCGCAGTGGCTTCTTGTGCTTTTACTAAATGACGAACCATATCGGTAGCTTTGGGTACGCCATCGACTTCCTTGATAGAAGCACGTTTAATAAATTCGCTATATGTTCCTGGCGATGGGTAGCCCAATGCGCGTATGCGTTCTGCAATGATATCCAATGCAGCCCATTGTTCGGTGTACTGGGTCATGAACATATTGTGCAAGGTATTAAATTGCGGGCCTGTGACATTCCAATGGAAGTTGTGCGTCATCAAGTACAGCGTATAGCTATCGGCAAGTAAATTAGACAGACCGTCAGCAATTTTTTTTCGATTTGAATCGGATATCCCTATGTCGATACTTAATGAGTGCTTTTTTTGTTAGCCATGTGAGTGCCTTAACGAGTAAATAGTAGAAAAATTTAGCTTTGATTACCAAGAATCATTAGTAAGCTTCAGGCGGTCTTAGCTTAAGCATGTATAGCGGTATGATTTTGAGTAAATGCAATCGATTGCCACTCCGTGTTGTGGGTGACGTAAAGGACGTAGTTTTTTTGATAGAGAAAGGGTAGGTATTGATCCAGCGGCTCATTTCAAGCTCTCGTTTAAATTGCAATGGCGCGATTTTGAGTCTACACAACTAATCAACAGAAAATCAATGCCAACAGCGCAGGATCATCAATGAAGTTATTCACGGTGTAAGTCGCTAGCCGATAGCTAAGTACGGTCAGCGCTTCGGTGATTTTGTTCAGGGTCATTCAGGAGGCATCTGAAAAATTGGCATTAATGCGAGATCGGCAAGGAATAGGCTTGCTGCGTATTTTGCCAACAAAAAAATGAAAAGCACAGTCTTCTGTGTGAGGGGGTGGCTATCTTCATTAATCAAGTAGATGTCCCGTCTTAACAAAGATGGTGCAACCTTCTTTGCTGAACGGTTGGTGCATGCTCATGTGCGGACTGCGTATCCATGATCCCGTCGGATAGCGACCATGCTCATCTTCAAACACCCCATCGACCACAAAAATTTCTTCGCCGCCATAGTGTCTGTGTGGGTTGAAATAAGTTTGTGGCGCCCATCGAACTAACGTCGACCCACTGCCCTGTTGCATGAGAGGCATAACTTTCAGGCCGGGCACCATACCTTGGTACCACATAGCGGTCGCAGTATTTAACACTTCGCGCTCTACGTGATCCGAGCCTAGATGCCGCAGTTTCACAAAAAGAGTGCAACCTGTTTTGCTATGAGGCGCATGAGAAGAACCGGGAGGATTCATGATGTATGTGCCAGCCGGGTAGTCGCCAGCCTCATCGCTAAAAACGCCATCTAAAACGAATATCTCTTCACCAAACTCATGGGTATGCGTTTGAAATGCTGATCCGGGTTGATAACGAACGATAGACGTTGCCTTTGCAATTTCGTCGCCAATACGATCAAGCATTCGCCTTTCAATACCTGATTCAGGACTGGGAACCCAAGGTAAATCATGGTGATTAATGACGACTCTCTTTGTGTAATCAGAGTTGATATTCATTTTTTGCATTTTGTGTATTCACTAATACCCCAAAGCATAGCAAGCAAATAGAATCAGCACCTAAATAGAAAAAATCTTAGTTTATGGCTTTCTATTTAGCGGAACTAAACGATTTTTAATTTTTTGGCGTGATAATATTGTTTCATTAAATAAATTTCCAATATTAAGGAATTTATAGATGAGAGATTTGTGGGAATTTATATCAAAATATTTTAAGAATAGGTATTCTCGTCAGCCCTTGGTTGATCCATTGTCCCCCGTCATAGTAACGCTGACTTCGCATTCAGATCGCATATTTCGTGTATTCGCAACTTTAGAAAGTATTGGGTCTGGTAGTTTGCGACCACGGCGGCTAATACTATTTTTGAGTGATCATTTGCGTGGTCAATCACTTCCTGCCAGCTTGCAACGTACAGTTAAGCGTGGTGCTGAAATAATCTATTGTCGGGACGTTGGTCCACATACTAAATATTTTCCTTACCTTGAACTGGTTGATAAGTTTGAGCATCCATTAGTTACTGTGGATGACGATATAATTTATGAGCCGTATATGTTAGAAAAATTGGTCGACGCATGGCACTCAATGTCCAATTTTATTCATTGTCATCGAGCCCGAAGAATTAATTTTTTGGATTCGCAGCTTGCGCCATATAAATCTTGGGCAATGTGTCGCAGCACAGAACCGTCATTTGAGAATTTTGCGACTGGAGTAAGTGGTGTTATTTATCCACCACGGTTTTTGTTTGCGCTTAAAGTTGCAGGCGACTCCTTCCTGCAATGCTGCCCTAAAGCTGATGATATTTGGCTAAACGTTAATGCGCTTCGTGCTGGTTTTCCTGTGCGTCAGATAAAAGCACAAGCAATCCATTTTAGTGAGATACCTTTATCGCGCCGTACAGCTTTATTTAAAACGAATCTGCGTGGCGAGAAAAATGATGAACAGATACGCGCTACTTATACATCGGAGGATCTTCCTCTAATGAAAAAAGCTATTTTTGATGGCTTTTCTTGAAAAAACATTCTCTAGCGTTGGTGTCCTAAAAATTGTACGTTGAGTTTGTCAGTTAATCAGCGCGCATAACCCTTAACGGCTTTTGCTAGATCCTCAACAGGTACGAAATCTCCAGCTGGAAAGACACCACCCGATTTATTTTTCCATAGAAGTTGTGGGTAATGGCGATAAGAATTGGGGGCTTGAAATTCTATCAGTCTCTAGAAAGCGAAAAGCCCCGATGAAACTCATCGAGGCCTAGACGCGGACTAGCATTCCCCAGTCCACGTAACCCTACGCTACAACAATTTGGAGTGGTACGGACTATAGGGTTGGATAATCAGTGTAGCCTTCTTCGCTGCCGCCGTACCATCCTACGTATCTAGCTTCGTTGTAGGGACCGCCATTTTTAATACGTGCCGGCAGATCTGGATTGGAGAGAAATGGTCGACCGAACGCCACCATATCTAATGCGCCTTCTTCCACCATTTTTTGTGCATCGACCGGATCAATGCCACCATTACCCATCAAACAGCCTGTGTAATGTGGGCGCACCGTTTTCAATATCTCGGGCATATCCGGTGTACCACCCCACGCATTAGTGTCTGCCACATGCAGATAAACTAAGCCATACGATTCGACCATTTTCGCAACGGCGGTGTAAGTCTCTTTGGCATTCGGGTCGCGTGTATTGTTGTAGCCGGCAAAAGGCGAGATGCGAATGCCGACTTTCGATGCATCCACTTTGGCCAAAATCGCTTCGATCACTTCTTTCAAAAACTGCAGACGTCCTTGCAAGCTGCCGCCGTATTTGTCAGTACGCTGATTTAATGTAGCGGATAAAAATTGGTGCGGCAAATAACCGTTTGCCGCATGGATCTCTACACCGTCACAACCTGCTTTAATTGCATTGACAGCCCCTTTTGCATAGTCTGCGATGGTCTCTTCAATTTCTGCGAGAGTCATTGCGCGTGACGGCGTTGCAGCGATTTGTGCATAGCGACCGTTAGCCATCAGGCCATACACTTGCAAGGAGCCTAGGTCATCGTTAATACCCGACGGTGACAAAGGTGCTTCGCCATTCAAGATGGCTTCCGAGCCGACACGACCGCAATGCCAAAGTTGCATAAAAATTCGTCCACCGGCTTTATGCACTGCGTCAGTTACCACTTTCCAACCAGCTACCTGTGCCTCGCTGTAAATACCCGGTGCCTTTTCAAACGCACACGATTTTGGTGTCACATTGGTCGCTTCACTGATTAATATGCCAGCTGAAGCACGCTGGGCGTAATACACAGCGGAGATAGGCTGAGGTACATCGCCATCACCAGCGCGGCAACGGGTTAATGGCGCCATCGCAATCCGGTTAGGCAGCGCATGACCTTTTAAATCCATAGGCGAAAATAATGTCGACATAAATAATCCTTTGAGGGCGTCAAGCGAGGGAATAAAACAGACTTATAACAAGTGCAATCTAAAAAACAGGTACTATCTTATTCATATAATGAGTAGAGTTTATCAGTAATTAAATCGAAGAGTCGATTATCGGCATCGATTCCAGAGACCTTCTAAATTAATAACTAGGATCGTATATGGCTCTGAAAAAACTGGCGCATTTTTCGGTGCGGACCACGGAACTGGAATTATCTAAAAAGTTTTATACCGAGATACTGGGATTTCAAGTGGGCTTTCGCCCTGCGTTTCCTTTTCCCGGCATCTGGCTTTATCAGGGCGGCGACGAAGCAGAGTTTGGTGTGGTGCATTTAATCGGCATCGATAAAAATGACCCCGATGGTCTGAAAGCCTATTTAGGTGACAAAGATGAAAGCTCGCTTCATGGTAGCGCCGCGGTCGATCACATTGCCTTCATCGCCAGTGATTTATCTGACATGCATCGCCGCCTGAAAGATAGTAACGTGCCTTATCGAGAGCGCACGGTGCCGGGTCTTGGGTTGCACCAACTTTTTATTGAAGATCCCTCGGGCATCACCATTGAATTGAACTACCCGGCAGACGAAGTTAAGCCGCCAGTATCAAACGATCAGACCAATGAATCCGTCTAAAAAAGCGATCGTTATTGGTGGCTCCATAGGTGGACTGTTTGCAGCAAATCTATTGCTTCGTACTGGATGGGATGTACACATCTATGAGCAAGTCGCAGCCGAACTCGAAAGCCGTGGCGCTGGTATTGTCACGCATCCTGAATTATTAGATGCCCTTCGTGAAGCGGGTGTGATTGTCGATGCTTCTTTGGGCATTCAAGTCCAAGAACGCATTACCCTGAATACCGATGGCAGCCGAATCGGCACTTTGCATTACCCGCAAATTTTGACCGCATGGGGTCGGCTCTTTGCATTGTTGAGTGCCGCCTTTCCTGCAGAACGCTATCACGCCGGCAAAGTCCTAAGCGCGTTTCATCAAGACTCGAATAGCGTAACTGCCCAGTTTGCCGATGGTGAAAGCGTTAGTGCTGATTTACTCATTGCCGCCGACGGCCTGCGTTCAATTGTGCGCCAGACATTAGTAGCAAACGTCAGCCCACACTACGCAGGCTATATTGCTTGGCGCGGCATGGTAGAAGAATCAGTTCTATCCGAACGCGCCTTGAAAGAAATGTTTCCGTATTTTGCGTTTGGTTTGCCCGAGCATGAGCAAATGATTGCTTACCCTGTTGCCGGTAAAAATAATACGGTTGAGCCAGGTAAGCGTCGCTACAACTTTGTTTGGTATCGCCCCGCTGATGAAGCGACTACTTTGCGCGACATGGTGACGGATGCCACTGGAAAAATCTGGCCTGATGGCATACCGCCGCCGCTAATACAAGCGCACCATTTGGCTCACGCCCGCGCTGCAGCGCGACAGGTACTAGCGCCGCAATTTGCTGAAATGATTGAAAAAACTGAGCATTTATTTTTTCAGCCGGTGTTTGATCTCGAATCCAATCAGCTTGCCTTTGGTCGAATCGCACTATTGGGCGATGCCGCTTTTGTTGCGCGACCCCACGTGGGCATGGGTGTCACTAAAGCGGCGGAAGATGCGAGGTCTTTGGTGCGGGAGCTGGCAGCTCATGATGACCTAAGCACCGCGCTCGATCAGTATCAGACAGCTCGGCTTACTAGCGGGAAGTATATCGTCGCACGGGCCAGAGGATTAGGTGCTTATATGCAGGCACAAATCAGCACGCCGCATGAACGGGCCATGGCAGAAAAATATCGTAGCGCTGAGATGGTGATGGCTGAAACGGCAGTGTCTCTTAGAGGCAGTTAGAGAAGGAAGTAATTTGATGTGTTTGATGCTGATTCTAAGCATCGTATAAATTTTTTTTATTTGTAATGAGTCCACATTCTCAAAATACGAACGGTCTTTTCTTTACGAAAAATTTCATAGACAAGACGATGTTGGATGTTAATTCTGCGTGAATAAGTCCCTTTTAAATCGCCAACCAGCTTTTCATAAGGCGGAGGATTTTGAAGTGGATCTATCTCCAAAATATTAAGTAATGCCTGGGCTTTATCCTTTAATCCTGCCGCCGAGAGTTTTTGCATCTTTGATAGTGTAATTGGAATAAACTAAATTCCAACTTACCACTTCAGTGCCTTTTTGTTTTTAGCAAGAGGTTCGGCCATGGAATCCATAATCGATTCTCGCATGCTAGGGATTGTAAGTAGATGAAGCGTTTCTTGAATGGCACTCCAATCTTCTTCGGAAATCAAAACAGCATTAGTTCGTTTGCCTGAGATCATTATTGGCTTATGTGACTCAGCAACTTGATCAATCAAACGGTACAGACTGGCTCGGGCTTCGCTTGCAGTGATTGTTGACATGATTGGACTCCTTTTTCTGAGAGTACGTAAAAGCATACGGTTTGTCCAATCTTAGATCAACGAATCGAAGTTGAGTGCTTTTGACCCAGTTGTAACCACTTACCAGTCCTTGCGTTGGACTTTAACGATCGTGCACCCAAAAGCAAAAAGCCCCCGTTATCGCTAACGAGGGCTTTGCTAACTTGGCGGCTCGGGGCGGAAGCCAATCGGACCGCGGTTGGCTTTGCTTGATATAACAATCCCTAGCGATGGTTACCTAAAAATTGGGCGTTGCTTTTGTCAGTTAATCAGCTTGCATACCTCTTTGCGGCTTTTGCTAGATCCTCAGCAGGTGCGAAATCTCCAGCATCGGCTTCTTTCAGAGCCTCTCTAATTTCCTTGATTTGCCATGCTTCAAATACGAGGGCGCATTCTTTTTGCCGTAATGGGTACGGGTTCTTACGAGCCCTTGAGAAATCATACTCGTCGCGCATAGATTTTGTTATCTGGATAAAGCTCTTATTTCGTTTCATCAGTAGAGATATCAACAAGCTACTTCGATAATTTGGCTTTTTTTATTCGCACACACTTCCCCCTTGGATTTGATGTGTGGTTTCGGTACTGCGCGATAGATTTTTCTAAATGCTTGATGTTTGCAGAGCTTTTCATCAAGTGTAACGTTTCCATCAAACTGTTAAACGTATCCAGAGACATTACAACGGCAGACGGCGCATAACGTCTTACGATAACAGTAAAGTCAGCGTCATCCACCACTTGATCGACTACTTGGTTGAGTTGACTTTTTGCATCAGAAAAGTTGATTACTCGCATAGAGCTCCCTCCCAAGCATGACTAGTTAAATTGGCCGATCAACTATACGACTTCGCTAAGTAAACCCATAAGCAGCTTATAAAAAAACATCTGAAGTGGTTTTTACACATCATGGCGGCTCTGGGCAGAATTTAACAAGTCTAGGATGTCAGATCCTACGGGTTCAATGCCCTTAATTTTCGTAGTTACATTTATTTATTGAATTCCTAATTTTTTGTGGCTACAATAATCGCAACGAAATTTATCTTTGATCCCACGAAAGACCGGGCAAACTTTGAGAAACACGGTCTGTCCCTATCTGCGGCCAAATCATTAGATTGGGATCATGCATTAAGCTGGGTCGATGACAGAAAAGATTACGGCGAGGTGCGGTGCATTTCGTTAGTGCCAATGAAGCAAAGGCTTTATTTGGTTGTTTATGTGGACTCAAAAGTTAATAGAAGAATCATTAGCTTGAGAAAAGCCAACAATCGTGAGATCGGTAGATATGAAAAAGAAACTGATTAGATTGAGCGCCAAAGAAGATGCGGCACTCACAAAAGCCGCAAAGTCTGATCCTGATTCCCGCCCACTCACAGACAAGCAATGGGCTAAAGTTAAACCGTCCTTAAGTCGTGGTCGCGGAAGACCTTTAGGCAGCGGAACTAAGGAACAAGTCACATTGAGAATTGATAGTGACACCTTGGCTTTTTATAAGTCCAAGGGCGATGGATGGCAGACATTTATTAACCTGCTACTTGGTGAAATCAAAAAAGAATCAAAGTCCATCAAGGCGGTTGAAAAAAGGCTCATTAATGGAAGCCTCGTTTCATCTAAATCCAAGATTACGGCTTAAAAACTTGGAGCCTAACAAGCCCCAAACGCAAAAAGCCCCCGTTATCGATAACGAGGGCTTTGCTTACTTGGCGGCCCGGGGCGGAATCGAACCGGTCTGAGGATGTTGGCTATGAGTATCAGCAGATTTAATTGTTAGGTATATCGCGTATGTACATGCTTTGCGAAGTTATTCAAAATGGCTTGCCAGCCCTCCCGCTGCTGTTCTTCTGGATGTATCGATTCTGGATCGAAGGATACTTTCACTAAAACACCATCCGAGCTTTCGGTGAAATTCACACTTACTCTACGTTCATCAAATACATATTCAATAAGCTGATGCGGTATTAACTTCGTGTATTCACCAGCAAAATCAAAACCAAACGATCCATCTTTGGCTTCCATCCTTGAACAGAATTTACCACCAACTCGAAGATCAACTTCTGCATTTGTAGTGTGCCAATCAGGGGAGGCGGCATTCCAAGCTTTTATGTCATCTGACGTTGTATACGAGCGCCATACCTCTGAGATGGGAGCTTGAACGATAGTCGAAACGATTATTTTCATGACGTAACTGTGAGCAGATAGCGGGAAATTTGATTATAGGTTTAAGCGAGTTAGGTGGCTAGGCCTAGAGGAATCCCTGACTTGATGCAATTTGCGCCCCAAAAGCAAAAACCACCCGAAGGTGGATTTTTATACATCTTGGTGGCCCAGATTGAAATCAACTAAGTATGAGCACTTGTCGATCTCAATTTGCAGACTCATTCTTCTAAAGCGCAACTTAAATCTAAGTCTTGTAAGCGCAACGATTCATGCGAGTATTTCAAGAAATTTTCTCTGTGCCTTCTGTAAAACAAAAGCCCTTCTTTGATGCTTGCTACTGTTGCGCCTTGTTCTAGCATCTTGTCCCACAGGTTCCAATCCTCTTGGGGATGGGCGCCATCTTCATATCTTTTTTTGTAGCCAATTCTTTGTCCAAAGGCTGTACGGTACATCATTGATCCATGATGCTGACCTTGACGATCCCAATACAAGTCACCCTTGTAAGGTAGCGTCTCACCAGGCACTCGCGTTAAGATCTCTTCCTTTAACTCGCCAGTTACAACAATGTCGTAGGTGACGATATCGGTGCTGGCATCAGATAGCAACTCAATTGCATCGGAACGCAACCAATTATCAGCACCTATGAACAGCACATACTCTGTGTTTACCTTAGAGAGCATGTCGTGAAAGTTATCGACAACGCCCAAATTTTTTTGCCTGAAAATGTATTCAATATCTGGATATAGGCTGGGTAGATGGCTGCAATCTAAGCCACCGTCATCTACCAATAAAATTCTTGAGGGGAGAGTAGTTTGAGATAGCAATGACTCGATGCAATGAGCAGCAAGGTGTCCGTATCTATAAGAGGCGATGATGACTGTAATCATATTCATTGGCGCGAGAGCATGGGGGCATAAAAAACGACTTCGCCGCTCACCGGAGCTCTTTTGGCAACTTTTCATCGCGGTAAAAAAAATAGCCCAATAAATGGGCTATTGTGATTCTTGGTGGCCCGGGGCGGAATCGAACCACCGACACAAGGATTTTCAATCCTCTGCTCTACCGACTGAGCTACCAGGCCAAGAGGCGGGAGTATAGCAAAACATTCCCCTTATGAAAAGCTAAGAGCCAGCGAGGCTATAATCTGGATTCGGTTATCAAAGCGATCTGGTCACGTCTCACTCAATGAAAATTCAATTGGATATCTGCATTATCGGCAATGGCGTGATTGGCAAAGCGAGTGCACTCGCGTTAGCACGTGCTGGCTACAAAGTGGCGCTTTTGGCACCTGAGATACCAGAGAAATCAGCGTCTGCGGCTAGTCAGCCATTATGGGATCAGCGCGTTTACGCCCTCAATCATGTCGCTAAGAGCCTCCTTTCTTCGCTTAAAGTCTGGGATGCGATGGATGTAACTCGTATTGCACCTGTCGATGCGATGGCTGTACAGGGTGACGATCAAGCTCACCCCGGTTCCTTGGCTTTTAATGCTTACGGCGCGCGAGTTGGTGCATTAGCGTGGATAGTCGAAGACAGCAATCTGAATCGCGCATTGGACTCGGCATTGAGTTTTGCATCGGGTGTGAATTTCATTAAAGGACGTGCGAATCAGCTTTCGCATACAGAACAGCATGTGCAAGTGACGCTTGATGACGGCGCTGTTCTGACTACCTCATTGATTATTGGTGCGGATGGCGCGAATTCGTGGGTGCGGGCGCAGGCCGACACGAGCATCGATTACCGCTCGTATGATCAGAGCGCAGTGGTGGCAAATTTTTCTTGCACAAATGCTCATCACGGTGTTGCTAGCCAATGGTTTTTAGGAAGTGATGGCATTGTGGCATTACTGCCTTTACCCGGCCAACGCGTATCGCTGGTGTGGTCGGCCCCTGAGTTGCTAGCAAATCGATTGCTTTCAGAGTCTCCAGAAAAATTGTGTGAGCGTCTCTCAGCATTACCCGGTCAAACACTGGGGCAATTTGAGATGTTGCCGCCATCTATTCCGAAAGCCTTTCCTTTGCGTTTGATACGTTCGCATTCGTTGATTGCCAGCCGAATTGCGCTCGTAGGTGATGCTGCTCATGTTGTGCATCCCTTGGCGGGCCAAGGAATGAATTTAGGTTTTGCGGATGTGGATGCGCTGATGTCAGTGCTAAGTCAGTCAAAACAAACTGATTGCGGTGATGCTCGTTTGCTGAATCGTTATGCTCGTTTGCGGGCGGAAGATGTTTTACTGATGCAGGTCACCACAGACGGTCTACACAGACTTTTTTCTTCCGATCTGCCTCCCGTCAAATTACTAAGAAATGTAGGAATGCGGTTGATTGATAAACTCCCGTTTCTGAAAAATCATCTTGCAAGGCAGGCCTTAGGCCATTCCAATTCTTCAAACACTACTGAAAGTTTCAAATGAAGTTAGTTCAACGTTTCATATTCGGTTTTTTTTTCGCGCTGACGCTGCCCGCATTAGCTCAATCGATTGAAGAAAAACTCAAAAAAACACTCACCCAACGCTTAGGTGATGGCACGCAAATCGAGACGATCATTAAGACGCCGTACAACGGCCTTTATGAAGTTAAGGTGGGTAACGAGATTATTTACTCGGACGCCGAAGGTAAATTTGTATTCATTGGACGCATTCTCGACACAGAAACATCGAAAGACATTACCCAAGCTCGCTTGGATGAAATCAATAAAATTAAATTTACTGATCTTCCGCTGGATGCTGCCATCAAAAGTGTCAAAGGTACTGGTAAGCGCGTGATTGCCGTATTTGAAGATCCTAATTGCGGTTACTGCAAACGCTTCCGCAAGACCTTGGCGGATACAAAAGACATTACGGTGTATACCTACATGTATCCCATTCTTAGCGATGATTCACGTACCAAAGTAAAAAACGTCTGGTGTTCAGCAGACAAATCAAAAACCTGGGATGACTGGATGCTTAACGGTAAAACGCCAGCAGCTGCAGCGGAATCGTGTAATGCAACGGCATCAACGGACAAAGTAGTAGAGCTAGGCCGCAAACTCAAAGTGACCGGTACTCCCACCATATTTTTTACTGATGGCACGCGTGTGCCGGGTGCAATTGATTCCAAGACTTTGGAATCGCGCCTTGCGGCTATCAAGTAAAAACACTCCATACGATCTCACCTATAACTACTAAGGATAGACATGTTCAAAGGCATTCTACTGAATAAAAATGACGACGGCACAACCCGCGCTGAGTTAACGCAAATTGATGAGGCCAATTTGCCTGCAGATGGTGATGTCACCATCGCAGTTGAATACTCCACAATTAATTACAAAGATGGTTTAGCTATCACTGGTAAATCACCGGTCGTGCGTAAGTGGCCTATGGTGCCGGGGATTGATGGTGCTGGCGAAGTGATTGCATCGACGCATGCATCATGGAAGGTGGGCGATCAGGTGGTGCTGAACGGCTGGGGTGTGGGTGAAGCGCACATGGGTTGTTTGGCGGAGCGCGCCAAGCTCAAGGGCGACTGGTTGATACCGCTACCGAAAGGTATGTCCACGCGCACAGCGATGTCGATTGGTACGGCAGGCTATACCGCGATGTTGTGCTCTATGGCTTTAGCTGAACAAGGTGTGAAACCAACGGATGGTGAAATATTAGTCACTGGTGCATCCGGCGGTGTGGGTAGCGTGGCAATCGCCATACTCGCAGCACGAGGCTACAAAGTGATTGCCTCGACTGGAAAATTAGCTGAAGCAGATTATCTGAAGTCATTAGGTGCTGTCGATGTGATGGACCGTGCTGAACTTTCTGCACCCGGCAAAGCGATGCAAAAAGAGCGTTGGGCGGGTGTGGTTGATTCAGTCGGCTCACACACTTTAGTTAATGCAGTGGCGCAGTGCCGTTACGGTGCAACGGTAGCGGCCTGTGGTTTGGCACAGGGTATGGATTTCCCTGCAACGGTCGCGCCTTTCATTTTGCGCGGCGTGAAATTAATTGGTGTTGATAGTGTGATGGTGCCAATTGAACGTCGTATTGCTGCCTGGTCTAATTTAGCGCTTGAGATCAAGCCCGAAACTTTAGATAAAATCACGCACGAAATTACCTTGGCTCAGGCATTGGAGTGGGCGCCAAAAATTCTCGCAGGTGCAGTCAAAGGCCGACTCGTCGTGAATGTGAGGGCTTGATGGCAACACGTCGCGAATCTGTGCATTACCGCATCGTTCCTATCGATCCGGTAATGCATCTGTTTGAAGTAACGCTCACTCTGACTAAACCCGCCAGCGAAGGTCAGTTGTTTTCTCTTCCGGCGTGGATACCGGGCAGTTACATGATTCGCGAGTTTGCTCGCAATATCATAAGCATTAGCGCGAGTTCCGAGGGCCGCAAGCTTCGGTTAAAAAAAATAGATAAACATACTTGGCAAGCAGCGCCATGCAAGGGCGCGCTTGAGATGACGTATCAAGTCTATGCATGGGATTTATCAGTGCGTGCGGCGCATCTGGATCAGACGCATGGATTTTTTAATGGCACCAGCGTTTTTCTGAAAGCGCATGGTAAAGAAGAGTTACCCCACATTGTCGATATCCAAGCGCCTGAGGGTGAGGCATTTGTAGATTGGCGAGTTGCGACTTCATTGCGTGAACTAAAGGCGCGTAGACATCGCTTTGGCACCTACATCGCTGATGATTACGATGAATTAATTGATCATCCGGTGGAGATGGGTGAGTTTGAATTAATTTCATTCCAGGCGCATGGCGTTCCGCATGAGATGGCTATAACCGGAAAAGTGCCTGGTTTAGATAGCAAACGTTTGACTTCTGATTTGAAAAAAATCTGCGAAGAACAAATCGCTTTTTTTGAGCCGAACAGCAAATCTGCACCTATGTCGCGCTATGTATTTCTTACACTGGCCGTTGGTGATGGCTATGGCGGCTTAGAGCACAGAGCTTCAACAGCACTGATCTGCGCGCGTAATGATTTGCCTGTCCTGGGTCAAACTGAGTTAACGGATGGGTATCGCGGTTTTCTTGGTCTATGCAGCCATGAATATTTTCATACTTGGAATGTCAAACGCATCAAGCCAGCTGCCTTTGCGCCGTATACATTAGATCAAGAAAATTACACCACGCTGCTGTGGTTGTTTGAAGGCTTTACCAGTTATTACGATGACTTGATTTTATTGCGCTCTGGCGTGATTGATACGCCTGCGTATTTGAAGCTACTAGAAAAAACTATCAATGGTGTGCATCGCAGTCGTGGTCGGCTCAAGCAAACGGTTGCGGAATCAAGTTTTGATGCGTGGACTAAATACTATAGGCAAGATGAAAACGCGCCGAATGCCATCGTTAGTTACTACGCTAAAGGTTCATTGGTAGCTTTGTTATTAGATTTAGTTATACGCCGCGATACACGCGGGCGACGCTCGCTGGATGATGTGATGCGCGCGCTATGGCGTCGTTACGGTCGACATTTTTACTCAGCCAACGGTGGCGTCGGTGTGGAAGATCATGAACTTGAAGCCTTGTTCGACGAAGTCACCGGATTAGCATTGAAATCTGTTTTTGATTTGGCTGTACGAGGTACGCGTGATCTACCGCTCGTTGATGCATTTGCAAGCATGGGAATGACGCTCACCAATCAGATCAAAGTAAACAAACTCTCTCTGAATGTTCGTGTTCAACAAGAAGGTGGCATGTGCAAATTAGCCAGTGTTCACGAGACGGGCGCTGCGCATCAAGCAGGTTTGTCGGCAGGTGACACGCTCGTTGCTGTCGATGGTTTACGTGTGTCGGGTAGCAATCTGGATGGCTTGTTGCAGCGCTATCGTGCCGGCGATGTCGTGGAAGTTCACGCCTTCCGCCGTGATGAATTGATGACCTTCGACGTGACGCTTGAATCGGACACAGCACCTCAGTTTGCGTTGACCATGCGCGATAAACCGCTGACGGCGCTGCGAATTCGCAAGGCTTGGCTGAAGTCACGTTCATAACCCATCGCTTAATCTGCACAGAGTGGCGGCGTGACTAATCAACGTCGCCACGTTTGATTTACTAATAAGGAGATATCCATGCGCTATTTTTCGTCGCCACTGATTCGTCGTGTGTTGATATCCGTCGGTCTGTTGGTGCTGAGCGTTAGTGTTTCGGCGGCTGAGCTTGCCGCTGGGGCGCCGCAATCGCAAGGTATGTCACCAATACGGCTATCGCGAATTCACGATTTGATGCAAACCGAAGTCACTGAAAATCGCGTTCCCGGCGCAGTAGTTTTAGTCGCGCGCAAAGGCAAGATTGTTTATGCGGATGCAGTAGGTTTTCAAGATAAGCCAAGTGCTAAGCCGATGACGCGCGATGCCATTTTCCGTGCGTACTCGATGACTAAGCCTATGGTGTCGGTACTGACAATGATGTTGGTTGAAGAAGGTCGTCTGCAGTTGAATGATCCGGTATCTAAGTTTTTTCCTTCGATGGCGAAAATGTCTGTGCTGTCGAATCCGGCGGATGGTAATAGCGAACGTGTATCCGCTGCACGACCCATCACTATTCATGATCTGCTACGACACACGTCGGGAATTACCTACGCTGAATTTACTCGCTTCACAGCGATCAAAGGGCCGTATCAGGAAGCTGGATTGTTTTCTTCCGAAGTACAAGGTAAGTGGATCACACTGACTCCGCAGCAGCAGATTGATGCTTTATCCAAAGCGCCGTTGCTGTGGCAACCGGGGTCAACGTGGGAATACAGTTTATCGACTGACTTGCTGGGCCGTGTACTTGAATCGATCACCAATCAAACATTGGGCGCATTACTCGAAGAACGATTGTTCAAACCACTGGGAATGAAAGATACAAGTTTCCTGGTGCCTGCTGCAAAAGCGTCACGGCTGGCCGAACCATTTCGTATTGATCCTTTGACCGGGCAGCCTTACTACCTGGTGCTCGATGTGACCAAGCCTATGGGGAATGATTCAGGTGGCGCAGGTATTTCAACCACTGCGGATGATTACTTACGTTTTTGCCAGATGATGCTCAACGGCGGCAGCTTTGATGGCAAACGATATCTGTCGCGCACGACGATTGCGTTAATGACCTCTGATCATTTAGGCCCTAAGGTTGCTACACCTGTGCAGCCGGGTGAACTGCTGATGGGCGTGCAAGGTTATACCTTTGGCTTAGGTTTTATGGTGAGACAAGGCCCGGGTATGGCGAGCGTACCGGGTTC